>JAPHSS010000040.1 GCA_026195255.1 Gammaproteobacteria bacterium
AGTATCAATTATTAAACAGACCTAGAGCGATAATGGAAGAGATAAAACACCGGAGTAGATACCGTGCTGAAAGGGCTTAACTTAGTGCCATTCGGGACACGATACTTAATTTAGGAATTATGGGGACACGATACTTAATTAGCACCGTCAGCACTTTTTGGACCTGGTTTTTTCTTTTTTAACTGCCGTTGTAAAATCAACTCCGCCCTTTCTACAAACTGTTCAGAACCCAAAGGACGCCCGCTTCGCACATGTTTCTCTAATGATTCGTCAGCAGGAGCCCGTGCTTCATTTAAATACATTTTCCAATCACCTGTTAGTGAGAGAAGCTTTTCCGGTTTCACCAGTCCAGCTACGTCATAACCCGTCAAATGTGCATGCACACTGCTCCAGCGATAGTCCCATGCTTGCTTCACCATACCTGCTTTAACAGGATTTAATTCAACATAAGCCGCTGCTTTTAACAACCAGCTCTCATCCATAGGAAAGGAAGCAAATCGGCCTTGCCAAAGATACCCCCGCCAGTCCTGTCGAAAATTGATCATTCGAGTATAACGACGGTGCGTTTCGCCTATCGCTCTACTAAGATTTGAGCGCTTATGCGGCATTACAATAAGATGCACATGATTTGTCATTAAACAATATGCCCAGACTTCAATACCCTCTACCGCACACCATTCCTTTAACAGCTCAAGGTAATAGACATAATCGCTTTCTTTAAAAAATACGGGTTGTCGGCGATTGCCGCGCTGGGTTATATGATGTGGATAACCGGGTAGTACCACTCTGGCTAGTCTTGCCATAATAATTAACCTTCCATGTTAATAAGCTTTGATAAGGATAACAGAATTTTAAAATAAATAATTAAGTATCGTGTCCCCAAAACTCCATAATTAAGTATCGTGTCCCCAAAACTCCTTAAATGTTTGCGGTGAAGGATGTTACCCAGGTTAACTTGATATATAATTTGAATTATTTAAATCGATCGATACTTTATATAAGCATTCGATTAGAATATTACCCTGAGTCAAAACTAATGGATTAATTTATGAAAGTTATTCTTTATGCCTTTTTATCAGTTTTACTATTTAATATCCACGGCTGCAACTCTACCCAAACTATCCCTTGCGCTTATATACCTCAGATAACTGAGACAAACCAATACCCAGAAATAACACAGTATGAAGATTGCGCACAACTAGATAGCAATAACAATATTGTCATTACTGAAAAACACATGAAACAGATATGGTTTGATGAAGCGGAACTTGCTGAAATAAGAGTGCATGATGGTATCTATTATTTGAATAAGCAGGGCAAACTTGTACGCTCACATAAATTTGACAATGGAGCCGATTATTTTAAAGAAGGTCTCTCACGAATCATTCAAAACGATAAGTTTGGTTTCGTAAATAAAAAGCTAGAAGTTGTTATACCAGCAAAATATGATTTCGCCTACCCTTTCAACAATGGTATATCCAAAGTTTGTTACGGCTGTAAAGTCGTAAAAGTTGATGAGCATAAAGAAATGAAAGGTGGCAAATGGGGCGCTATAGATAAGGCCGGAAATATTAAAATAGAAATCAGCCACGATTACGACAAGCTGGACGAAATAAAAATTAATTAGGATTAAACATAAATCAGGAATGTAGCATGTCAGATAGACCAAAACTTAATTTAACTCTTAAAGCCTTCAAAGAGGTATACAACACAACTGTAAAGGACGTACCTGCTGTTGGCACATTCATAGGCGGTAATGTTAACCACAACATTAATAACCTCACACCAGCAGAGGGTAAATTTGAAAACGCCTGTGCCATTCGCATGAGCTATGCACTTAATAAAGCCGGAAGCAAAGTACCCTTTATACGAGGTAAAACAGTTTCAGGTAAAAACGGCAACTGGTACATCTATACTGTAGAAACCCTTAAACAACATCTTATAGACACGTTCGGAGAAGCTGATGTCAGTGTAACAACACCAAAACCTCTAGATTTCAAAAACAAGAAAGGCATACTGATATTTGATGTTAACTGGCAAGACGCAACAGGCCACGCAACTATATGGGATGGCGTGAATTGTTCAGATAAATGTTACTTCCCTAAAGCTAGCAAAGCTTATTTATGGGAATTGAAAGATTAGTCATTAACGCTAAAAGATTCAGGGCCCGAGTAAAGGTAATTATGGGGACACGATACTTAATTAGAACCGTCAGCACTTTTTGGACCTGATTTTTTCTTTTTTAACTGCCGTTGTAAAATCAACTCCGCCCTTTCTACAAACTGTTCAGAACCCAAAGAACGCCCGCTTCGCCCATGTTTCTCTAATGATTCGTCGTAGTAGCCTGTGCGTCACCAGGCCAGGTCCTGTCTTTTGCTCAATAAGTTACACAAAGCTAAAAACTATGACCTGGCCCAGAATTGACTCAATTATCACACCTCCTTTAATTCTGATTTATCCATAAATTATTTCAGTTATGGTGCAACCACATAGCCATCGGTTAGTGTTTCCATAAATGAAACGATTGCATCTTCTTCAGCATCGCTTAAACCTAGATCACCTACAAAATTACTGTTTATATTTTCAGTCACTTCTGGTGCAGGCCAAGCACCTGGCACATCTCGTGTATTATAAAAATGCACAACTTCTTTTAATGTTTTTAGAATACCATTGTGCATATAGGGTGCTGTTGCAGAAATATTACGTAGATGAGATGTTTTGAACTGTCCGTTATATTTGGTATTGTTCAATACACCACCAAGCCCTAAATCAGCGACAGGATTTTCGATTAAGCTATAAGGGTACTCTGTGTTTCCTGGTATACCAATATTGTGATAGCTAAAGTCAGAAAACACATCAGGTCGCTTGCCTCCGCCTAAACCATGACAATGGGCACACTTACCACGACCGGTAAACAAATCAAAACCTGTTTGCTCCTGAGCTGTAAAACTAGCACGCCCGGCTTTTACTTCATCATACTTTGAAGTAAACGGACTCAACTCAGAAGATGACTCATAACTTGCAATGGCATCTGCGACGTTGTCATAGGCCTGCTCAATATTATTAAGTGAGCCAGCACCATAAACCGCTTCAAATTCAGCAGCATAAGTTGACGCCGCTACATCTGAAATTACAGTAGCTTTATCTGGATTATTCATTTCAACAGGATTAAGAAAAGGCCCTTTAGCCTGCTCTACTAAATTGGCCGCACGACCATCCCAGAATTGCCCACCGCGCACACCACCTTTAAGTGTAAATTCAGGAAAAAAGACAGCATAAGAAGCAGTCGGTGAATTACGCCCACCAAAACGACCCGGGATAACACCCTCTGACACCGGGAGATTCTGATCTGGATCTGCAAAACCTGCGCTCGGCAAATGACAACTAGCGCAGGCCTGTCCATTTGGTTCTGAAAGATTTTCATCAAAATAGAGTTTTTTACCTAACGCCTCTTTTGCTGTAAGTGCGTTAGCTGTTCCAACCATACTAAAGATAAGGCAGGCTGTAACTCCAACCAATGTGATTTTATTATTACGTTTCATAGATACCCCTTTTATAATTTTTCATTATTGTGAATGTATATTTTTCGAGACTAAAATTACAAAATAATCACAAGTAAAATAAGCACGACCTTGTTGATTAAAAATCACTATAAAATATATAAAAATAAAAAAATATGAAATGCATCTATTAGAAAGTAGATATGATTATAAAAGGAATTTTTCCTATTATATAAGATCGCTGAATATGAATTGTTTTTTTAAATTAACGAGTTCAGCAAGCGGGGTCAGCTAAAAGAGTTACAGTAATCTTAGCCCGATATTTCGACGTTCACTTTTTATTTACAATTATGAAGAACAGCTTAAATGCGACACACCGGCGATCTCGTTAAATTCAGACGGCTTCAACCTGTAGTATTTCGCCTCCACGTCTTTCGACTGCTCGGCATAAGGCTGCGTCATAACTTCCTGCAGCTCTCGAATTAAAGTGTAGTCCCCTGTTTCCGCTTGCTGATACGCTGGCGCAACAAACCACTCTCGCAAAGTGTATTTTGGGTTAACGAGTTTCATTTGCCTGGAGATTTCCTCAGATGAACGGCCTGAAGCTGCATTCGCATTACTCGTGTTAGCGATAAGTAAATGCCATTTTGTGAGCCACTCTGA
The DNA here is from genome assembly GCA_026195255.1 of Gammaproteobacteria bacterium. Classification (GTDB taxonomy): domain Bacteria; phylum Pseudomonadota; class Gammaproteobacteria; order SZUA-229; family SZUA-229; genus SZUA-229. The sequence continues at coordinate 4,164 of JAPHSS010000040.1, forward strand.
CCAGGGCTTATCCATCTCTTCATTCAATTTATTGTAGAAGCTTTTTTTGAGTGGGCCAATGTCACCAGGTAACATCGAGAGCTCGCGGAAGAAGAGTGTGTAATCGACAGGTGTTTGCTGCATGAGCGTTACAAGCTCACTGAACAACACTGCGTTAAAACTTTCAAGCCCAAGTTTAGCCGCAAACATCTTTTGCATTTCTGCTTGCATCACTTCTGCAAAGCCAGCCCGAATCTCGTCGAGCTGTTGCATGGCACCCGCGCCAGAGTCAGAACCTGAATCGGAACCTGAATCAGTCTCCAGTAATACCTGCAGCGCCGAACAAAACATCTCGAAGTTGCGCGCCGCTGCCTCGGCCTGGTTGAAAAACGAGAAGTGTTGCCCACCCCCCGTCCATGGCTGGTAGTGAGGGTTAAAATCATCACAGAATCCGAATGGACCGTAGTCGAGCGTGAAGCCACCGGCCGCACAGTTATCGCTGTTGAAGTTGCCCTGACAATAACCGACACGGATCCAGTTCGCCACCAGCGAGGTAAGGCGGCTGCGGAACGCCTGCGAGAGCAACACCACTTTCTCGGCAGTGCTTAATTTATTATCGATAACGTCAGCGTACTCACGATCAATCAGGTGTAACACAATCTTCTCAAGCTCCTGCATGGCATCCGGGTGTTCATTCTTTCGGGCACGGCGGGCGAAGAGTTCGATTTGGCCAACCCTGATGAACGACGGTGCAACACGTGTCGAGATTGCGGCGGATTCCGATATCATCATGTCCGGGTCCTTCGATCGCGACCCCTCCGAATACCACGGTCGCTGAACCTTCTCTGTTTTCGAAACGTACAAACTCAAAGACCGTGATGTTGGAATGCCGAGCGCGTGCATGTGCTCCTGTGCCAGAAACTCTCGAACACTCGACCGCAGAACGGCTCTACCATCCGCGCCGCGACAATATGGCGTCCTACCAGCACCTTTAAGCTGCATCTCCCAACGTTGACCATTGATAACAGCCTCAAGTATGGAAACTGCACGACCGTCGCCATATCCGTTGCCGGTTTGAAACGGGCACTGCTGGGTGTATTCGGTGCCAAAGATAGAAAGTGCGTAACCAGTGGCCCAACCCGCCTTGCGCATCGGCACAGGAACCTGCGAGATGTCACCGCTGAACACACGTTTGAAATCGGCTGATTCCGCCATGCTGTCGGCAAAGCCAAGTTCGTGAAAAAAGGTTTTGCTATGCGCGACATACTCGGCATCAAGAATTGCCGTGGGTTTAACAGGCACATAATGCCCAGAAAAAACTTGTCGTGGTGCGTGGTCAACACCGTTTGCTTTCGCATCAGGATCACAATTGAGTGTATCCATGAACGAGTAGTTTGCTAACTTTGCGAGGTCATCTAGCATCAACACGGTTGGGGGCGTTTTCCGGGACAGTTTATTTTTCATAGGATAAATGAGTCAGGTCTAAAGGGGGGGGGGTAATATGTAATACATAAGATAACACACTTAGGGCCAGGACCCTTTCTGCAATTTTCAAACATACATGCTCACGATTAGAATATCCGGGGTCGAATATCCGCGCCGGATTCTAGCTACACGATATAATTAATATAAACTCAGCTTCGCTATATTACACAACAAAACTTACTTAGTTTGACTCCTCCCCTTGTATTAATCACTGCTTATCAGCAACCTCTTCCCACTGCTGCTCGTAACCAGAAGTTCTATAATAAGCCATAAGAGTATTAATTATCTTTTCTAATATAAATTCACTATTTGTATTTTTCTCTTTATCAAGCTTATTTGACTCTCTAGCCATATCCCAGAAAAAATAAGCAAGATGAATAGCCTCTTCATTGCTTTGTATTGAATCATTTTCAATTATTTTCTGTGTTGTTTTGTCATTAAATAATTCTGCATAAGCCAGAATTGTATTTTTTTCATCTGAATGAGAATATGGAATCATGATAAAGCCCTCGTTCCATCCTTTATAATGGACATTCGATCTGCTATTTGTTTTAACTTTTTAACCAATGTATCAACAGTCATCTTTTTTGTTACTGTCAAAAAATAATGCCTATCATTCTTATTATCGGCAACAAACTTTAAGTCTGGTGGTATATCAGCTTTTTCAAGAATCCAGTATACATCTACAGACTTACCAGGATTTTTTATAGACTTTAGTTTGTGTATGCTTTTTAAATGCTTCCAGTTAGCTGAGAAGCTAAGCCCCATTTGACTATGTGGTTCTATCCATTTCTTACAATGTGAAAAACAATAGTCACCTATTTGTATACCCTGTACGAGTTCAGTGCCTTTGGCAACATCACATTCACGATAAAAAACAGGACTCCCACCTTCAGGAATAGGCCTTGCAAGTACTTTACCTTTTAGTTTTTCAAGGTCCTTTATATAATCTCTTAAATCCGTGAGTAGTTTAAATTGTTCCATTTTCATTCCATTAAATAAATGTATAAATATAATAACTTAATATGTGATTCTATTTCTTCATTCAGCTTTACTTATACAAACACACAACCAAAAAACTGAGTTCAGATTAACGATTATAGGAATTTTTCCTACAAAACCAGCCCATAAATTACCTAAAAATAACCCAAAAATATCCTTGGCCATCTAAACAAACTGTGTGCTAGAGTTTGTTTTACTTTTTAATCTGGAGGTATTTTATCGGCTAACTTTAACCCTGAACCCTTAAA
>JAPHSS010000065.1 GCA_026195255.1 Gammaproteobacteria bacterium
GCAGGGATAGCCCGAATAAAAACAGGAAAGCATTTTTTGACGCGATGCTTTTACGCGCCCGAAGGGTGATGCACATGGATGTGCATCATCAATCCCTCTACCAGCGTATAGCGACAGTAAGCCCTGTTGGGTTTTGACCTTACCTTAGGCTAATAACATAAGATCAATAATCTCAATTATATTTCCCCCCATCCAGAGCGTACGCCCGAAAGCACACCCTTTCAGATGGTTCTTTATGCTAATAAACAGTAAATTCTTGTTAATAACTCAGTAGGTGGTGTTTCTTTCGGGTCATTCAAATACTCTTCAAATGCAGGGAAGTCAGCAATTTCGAGATCACTATTAGGTATCCAGTGCCCAAATAACCAGTCGTATGGTTTTTCAAGCTCTGGATGTGGCCCCTTGAATAAGATAGAAATGCATTTACCTGCCGGTATAGTCAGCTGCTCAAATGTATCATCTAATAACTGAGCTTCATCAACGGTTAAACATGCCATAGAACGAAGATCATCTGAAGGGACTGACTTAGGATCGTCATAATATAAACCAAATGAGCGGGTTTTCTCGTTAAGTAAGTTTTGACTGCCTGCTGCCATGAATAATTTATCAAATGTACTGCCTATTTCCATATAATCACCTTTATGTGGGTAACCGGCTAAATTAATTTTATGCAGATTTATTTCTTCAATCTTAAACATGTTGTTATTCCTCTTTTTCTCGGGTGGTAACATTGCAATAAAGGGGGCATTGCTAGCACAATTATATTTTTTGCTACTGCGGTAATCACCGGGTGAAGTATTAAACTGCTTTGTAAATGCACGGGTAAATGCTTCGACGCTGCCATATGCAAGCCCTTTAGCAATGCTTTGAATGGACTGATCTGTACGAATCAGATCAGTTGCTGCTTTCTGAAGTCGAAAACGTCTTACCGTTGCATTAACCGTTTCCTGCATTAACTCCCGGTAAATTCGATGAAAATGATAGGGTGACATACATGCAATGTTGGCCAGGGTATTAACATCTAAATCACCATTAATATTGTCATGTATGTGATCTAAGACGGATGTTAACCTCAGTCGGTAATTATCATTGGTAGTCTTTTTCATCAATTATCTCCAAATTCAGTGTGTTGATGATAACCATACGGATTTGATAATGTTTGCGGTTTTTAAAATTTAGAATTAACGGTATAAGTTTTTCATTTGTAGTTGTTTATTCAACTGTTTACGCTTGCTGTATATAGTAACTAATGTGCAGTTAGACAAAGTTAAAGAATTAATTGGATTAATTTAGATAATGAAAATAAGCTATAAATTGATAATAGTATGTCTCAAAGTAGACGTTGCAGCCTGTATTGTCTGATTTGATTTGGGGTGTTATTCAGATTGAAAGGGTCGGTATGTAAGGTTTGATGTTGATGAAATGGGTGTTTAGCTTCCTATACTTAATACGTCGAACAAGTTTACATATAGCTCATGTAAAGCTGTTTATATGATGAGTATCAACAGTATATCTTTTTGAAATAAATACATTAGACTGTCAAGGGCATGATTATTGCTTGGTTGTTATGCCGAATTTAAATGATTAATTTATAAAGGATATCAGGATGAAAAAAACATTCAGAAGGACTGTTCCTACAGGTTGTCTTTGTTTGTCTGCTAATGTGGCGATGGCAGACCTAATTACTTTCAGTTTTACAGGTCGATTAACGGTAGAAGACCCCAATGGTTCAATCTTGGTTAATTCATCAGATTATTCTATTAATGATGGCTATCAAACGGCTATTGCAGCAAACCTAACATATGATACAAATCTAGGAATAGGTTCAACAGATTTAGCTTTCGAAGGCGAGTTTTGGAATGAAGCGTTACTTATCCATGATATCGATCTTAATTTCATTGAAGGTACTAAATTAATTGAAGGAAACATGTTAACTGACTGGAACGGCTCAACTGATATGTCTATGCATATTATGTGGGATGCAGCTGGGCTTTTTAATTCCATTGATTATGGATTACAAGCGGGTGATCGTATTAGTGGTACTAACTTATACCGTGATTTTGACGGTGATGGATATGCAGAAACCCTATTAGGCAATGTGGGGAGTGCTACACCCCTATCAGATAATTACATAATAAATGATCCATACGGTAGTATTTCCGCATTAAATCAAGGGCCAGCGCCTATGGCAGTAACTGATGGAACCTTGGGTTTATTGGATGGGCCATTTCCAGGTTTTAAAATACATATGGATATAGGTAGTGGTAATAGCATGCATGTTACTTCTGTAAGCACTGTACCAGTACCAGCAGCAGTTTGGCTCTTTGGTTCAGGCTTAATTGGCTTAGCAGGATTTGCCAGGCGTAAGAAAGCATAATAACTAAACTAATACTGTTTCATCGAAAGACGGCTTTTTAGTCGTCTTTTTTATGCTTGTGAACTTCCGCTATTGGCGAAAGCTGACATTGAGCATGGGTCAAAACAGGTGCCAGAGTTGTTTTATTTGCTTATTGTTTAACTGATTAGTTAAATAATCAGCCCATGACTAATACTTCAGGCTAAACCAACTGCATAAAACACCAAACCATTCAAATTTTTCATATATAAAAACACCCCAATCTCCCGTATATTATCCAGCTCCATCATCCCCCAGTAATTGAGTGAATATGAGCAAAGAATCAATCATCGTCAAAGGCGCTCGGCAGAACAATTTAAAAAACCTGGATATAGAGCTACCCACTAATGAGTTGATCGTGGTCACCGGGGTTAGTGGCTCAGGTAAGTCGACACTGGCTTTCGATACAATATATGCGGAAGGCCAGCGGCGTTATGTGGAAACCTTTTCAGCCTATGCGCGACAGTTTCTTGATCGGATGGATAAACCGGCGGTAGACAGTATTCAGGGCATACCGCCGGCAATCGCCATTGATCAGACCAGTCAGGTGCGTACTTCTCGCTCAACTGTGGGCACCATGACCGAGTTAAATGACTATTTAAAACTGTTATTTGCGCGTATGGCTCAGTTGTACTGTACCGGTTGCGGTCGTGAAGTGATAAGTGATTCAGCACAAAGCATTGTTGATTCACTTTATAAACAGTTTGCAGACAACCAGAGAGTGATGCTCTGTTTACCTGTAAAAATACCTCATAACTTTACTGAAGAAGAAATAGTTAAGTTATTAAATCAGCAGGGTTACACACGTATACATCAACGTCATGGTGATTTGCTGGAAGTTATACAGGACCGGTTTAAGTTAAACGAAGATAACAGGGACAGGTTAACAGAAGCCGTAGAAGCTTCATTAAAACATGCAAATGGTCGTTTACATGTATTCCCTTTAGATGAGAATAAAAAAGCAGGTAAGGCTATACGTTTTTCAAATCATCATCACTGCCCCGACTGTGATATTGAATTTAGTGAGCCCAGCCCGAGTTTGTTTTCATTTAATTCGCCTGTTGGGGCCTGCGAAAGCTGTAAGGGCTTTGGGCGTATTATTGGTGTTGATTATGGTCTGGTTATACCTGATGAATCTAAAACACTTGAAGAGGGCGTTATAAAACCCATACAAACCCCGAGTTATATTGATGTTCAGGAAGAACTCATTAGTTTTGCGAAAAAGAAAAAAATCCCGGTAAATAAAGCCTGGAATAAACTCACAAAGAAACAGCAACGTTGGGTTATTGAAGGCGAAGGTGACTGGGATGACGGTGTATGGTTTGGCTTGCAGCGATTTTTTAAATGGCTGGAAAGTAAATCTTATAAAATGCACATTCGTGTTTTATTATCAAAATACCGCTCGTATACACCCTGTGGCACCTGTGACGGCACCAGGTTAAAAGCACCCGCATTATGGTGGCGCGTGGGTAGTCTTGAATTATCAAATAAAGTGATTCAAGTTGAACAACGATATGTACCCAAAGGTTTAAATTTACCAGCCGATGTTATCAGGCAACTGCCAGGTTTGACCATCCGTGATGTAATGCAATTACCCTTGAGTCAATGTGCAGAGTTTTTTAAATTATTAAAATTGCCAGAGGCATTTGATGAAGCCGCTCAGTTACTGCTCAGTGAAATTCGTTCACGTTTAAATTACTTATTAGAGGTAGGTCTGGGTTACCTTACACTTGATCGTCAGTCACGAACGTTAAGTGGTGGCGAGGTGCAGCGTATTAATTTAACAACAGCGCTGGGCACATCATTAGTTAATACCTTGTTCGTGCTTGATGAACCGAGCATTGGCCTGCACCCACGTGATATAAATCGCCTGGTCAGGGTATTACATCGATTAAGAGATGCGGGTAACTCGTTGCTTGTTGTTGAACATGATCCACAGGTCATGTTAGCCGCCGATAGAGTTTTAGATATTGGCCCGGGGCCAGGAAAACAGGGTGGTGAAATTTGTTTTTACGGCACACCCAAACAGTTGTTGCGGGATAAGAAATCACTTACAGCTGCTTATTTATCGGGTAAGAAAAGTGTAAGCCCTGCACGAAGTGAATTTTCGGAAGTCAGTGAAGATTATCAAACAGCTGATAAATTAAAAACAAAATTAATTCAAATAATTGGCGCAACAGAGCATAACTTAAAAAATATTGATGTAAGTTTTCCGTTACATCAGCTGGTTTGCATAACCGGGGTGAGTGGTTCAGGTAAATCTACGTTAATGAGAGATGTTTTATATCCATGGATATGTAAACACAAAGGTAAATCAGTTGAAACACCCGGCTTATGTAAAAAAGTCACAGGTCATCATTATATCGATGATGTTGTTCTAGTAGACCAGAGCCCTATAGGAAAAACCACTCGCTCTATCCCCGCTACCTATGTAGGTGCGTTTGATGTTATTCGTAAATTATTTATTAAGCAGCCTTTATCAAAAGAGCGTAACTATACCCCGGGTACATTTAGTTTTAACTCGGGTAATGGGCGTTGCCCTACCTGTTCGGGCAATGGTTTTGAAATGATTGAAATGCAGTTTCTTAGTGATGTGTATGTACGCTGCCCTGATTGTGATGGTAAACGATATCGGGATGAAATTTTACAGGTTAAAGTATTAGGTGATGTAGCCCTGAGTGCTAAAGAAAACCACTTAGAAGCAAAGTCGATTGCCGATGTTTTACAAATGACAGTCTCAGAAGCGCTGGTGTTTTTCGCTAATGAGGCCGACGTTGTTAAAGTATTACAACCCCTGGTTGATGTAGGCCTGCCTTATCTTCAATTGGGTCAGGCTGTGCCTACATTGAGTGGGGGCGAGGCGCAGCGTCTGAAGTTGGCGGGTCATCTGGCCAGAAATATAAAGAGTAAAAATTCAAAAACTGAAAAAGATAACAAGGGAACATTATTTTTATTTGATGAACCTACAACGGGGTTGCACTTTGATGACATTGCAACCTTAATGCAGGCTTTTCGCCAGTTAATTAATGCCGGTAACTCTTTACTGGTAATTGAACATAATCTTGATGTTATCCGTTGTGCAGACTGGATTATAGATATTGGCCCGGATGGCGGAGAGCTTGGTGGAGAACTGCTTGGTCAGGGGCCACCGCGCTTATATGCAGAAAGCAATAATAGTTATACGGCAATTGCCTTGCGTGAATATGAAAAATCGTTTGACTCGTCTATATCGGAAGCGATGAATATTTTGCCAGCCAAATCGTCTGCTGTTAAAACAAATAAATCAATTCAGGTGCATAATGCGCGAGAGCATAATTTAAAAAATGTCGACATTGAAATACCTCGAAATAAATTTACGGTTATATCAGGGGTGAGTGGCAGCGGAAAAAGTACGGTTGCTTTTGATATTATTTTTGCTGAAGGTCAGCGACGTTACCTTGAATCTTTAAATGCCTATGCAAGGCAATTTGTGCAACCCGCATCGAGACCAGATGTGGATGCAATTCATGGTATTCCGCCTACGGTAGCTATCGAGCAGAGAACTAGTCGAGGTGGTCGTAAAAGTACAGTAGCAACACTTACTGAAATTTATCATTACCTGCGCTTGCTGTATGTAAAGCTGGGTACACAATACTGCCCCGATTGTGAGGTTGCTATTGAACCGCAAACGCCTGATGCCATTCTTGCATTACTGCAAAAAGAATATAAAAATCGCCAGGTAACTTTACTTGCACCTTTAGTGGTAGCACGAAAGGGTATTTACAATGAGCTTGCAAAATGGGCGGCTTCTAAAGGTTATCAGCAATTACGTGTAGATGGCGAGTATGTGTCGACTGAGCCATGGCCAAAACTGGCACGATATAAAGAACACGATATTGAGTTACCGCTAGGCGAATTGAAAGTTGGGGTTAATAACGAGCATGAATTATCCGTATTACTCAAGCAGGCGTTAGATATGGGTAATGGGGTTGTTATTGTAGAACCACTTAAAAAAGTCACCAGCAAGCAGAAAGGCGAAGTTTTATATTCTACCGAGCGAGCATGCCCTTGCTGTGGTCAGGGGTTTGATGAGCTTGACCCCAGGTTGTTTTCTTATAATTCCAAACATGGCTGGTGTGAGTCATGTTATGGCACTGGAGAAATGATTAAAGGTTTTGATGAAGAGCAATCAGGTGAGGAAGGGGTTTGGCTGGAAGATGAAGATAATAGTTTAATAAAATGTAATGTTTGCGAGGGTCAGCGTTTAAACAATACAGCACTTTCTGTTCGCTTTCGAGATAAGTCTATTGCACAACTGGCGGCTATGTCAGTTGATGATTCTGAGAAATGGTTTGCAAAACTTAAATTAAAAAATAATGAGCAGTTTATTGCGCGTGATTTACTAAAAGAGATGACCGCTCGATTAAGTTTTCTTAAACGGGTTGGTTTAAATTATTTAACCCTTGATAGATCTGCGCCTACTTTAAGCGGTGGTGAAGCACAGCGGATTCGTTTAGCCTCACAATTAGGCTCTAATTTACAGGGGGTATGTTACATACTGGATGAACCTACAATCGGTTTGCATACACGTGACAATAGACAATTAATAGAAACACTGCGTGAAATTCAAAAGCAGGGTAATACGGTACTGGTCGTAGAGCATGATGAAGACACTATTCGTGAAGCTGATTACCTGATTGATATGGGGCCGGGTGCAGGTGTTGAAGGTGGAGAAGTGGTTGCCCATGGAACCCTGAAGCAGATGATGAAAAATAAAAAATCATTAACTGGCCAGTTTATAAAAAGCCCATTACGTCACCCGATGAAAAACTTACGTGATTCTGAAAAACGCTTACAGTGGAAAGCGCAAGATATAAAAATAACAGCTGCAAGTGAAAATAATTTAGCAAATATAGATGTAACAATACCGCTTCGAAAACTGGTTGCGGTGTCGGGTGTAAGTGGCAGTGGTAAAAGCACACTTATTCGCTCTGTTTTATATAGCAACCTGAAAACATCTATAAATAATCAACGTAGTAAGGCAGGGCGCAATAAAAAAATCACCTGGTCTGGCTGTAAAAACATTAAAGGCTGGGATTCTATTCAACGAATTTTAGAAGTTGATCAAACACCTATTGGTAAAACCCCACGTTCTTGCCCGGCTACTTATATTGGTATCTGGGACACTATTAGAAAGTTATTCTCGGACACGGTCGACGCACGTTTAAAGGGTTTTAAGCCAGGGCGTTTTTCATTTAACGCGGGTGATGGACGTTGTGATGCCTGTGGTGGTCATGGTATGAGAAAAATCGAAATGAATTTTTTACCAGATGTGCGGGTTGAGTGTGAAGTTTGTCATGGCTGGCGTTTTAATGATGAAACGCTTTCGGTACGTTATAAAGACAAACATATAGGTGAAGTGCTGAGCATGAATGTTAAATCGGCTACTGAATATTTTTCAGCTATTCCAAAAGTGCATCATGCCTTGCAGCTGTTACAGGATGTAGGCCTGGGTTATTTAACCTTAGGCCAACAAAGCCCTACTTTAAGTGGTGGCGAAGCGCAGCGTATTAAACTGGTGGCGGAACTGGCTAAAGCAAATTCCGGCTCAATATCAAAAACACAACAACATAGTCTTTACGTATTAGATGAACCGACGGTTGGGTTACATATGGCCGATGTAGAGAAACTACTGCGGGTTTTACACCGCCTGGTTGATGCGGGTAACTCAGTGATTGTCATTGAGCATAACCTGGATGTAATAGCAGAAGCTGACTGGGTGCTCGATATGGGGCCAGAAGGCGGTAAATATGGCGGTAAACTTATAGCTCAGGGTAAACCTGCTGATATATGTAAACGAAAACGTTCGCAAACAGGGATTTACTTAAGTGAGTTAATGGGTGTTATTCATTAAATGAGCCATCAACCGATTGGACGATAGTTCTAATTGTTAGATGTCTTGATAGTAAATGCGAATGGAATGTTGTCGATTTATTAAATTATTAAAAAAATAAATGGTTCGCAAATATGCAGACCTTAACATTTACTTTACGGCAAAGTTAATTCAAATTTGAGGCAAGTGGTGTTTATAGTACTGGCTTTTCATGGTCACCTGGTTAACCTTTTGCTCTTTTTTATTTACAGTGTTGTTGAAATCCAGTTGTGCATTTACACTCATGTTGTGTAAAGAGTTCCATTACAATTAATTGTACAGCTTGATCCCGTTTTTAGGCATAATAGCAGAATTCTCAATTAATAGAAGCATAATACAACTTGAAGGATTGTTATGAAATTATTAAAAATCATGATCAAACTTAATGTCTTTATTGTTACTATTTTAACTATTCCATTCACTGTTTATGCCGAGATTGAGCCAGAGTTATTGAGGTCTTCAGCGGTGGTGGTCAAACATCCCGAATTTAAGTCTGCTAAGTTGAAGTCATTTTCATGGGCTGCTGATCATGCAGACATTTCTGCGGGGCTTAAAAAGCCTGATTTTTCTATATCAGCATTAATTGATGAAGCAATACAGCATGCAATAAAGCAAAAATCATATCCATTTTTAAACGACATAAAAGGAAGCTTACTGATTCAGTATCATGTCTCCCTTGCATCGGAGTTAAACGATACAGCATTAACCTTGAAGTATGGTTTGTCTCCAGGTTTAAGAGCAAACAGTCTAAGCGCAAAAGAACATGAAAGAGGTACCCTGGTGGTGGATATAATTGAGCCAGAATTAAATAAGGTTGTATGGCGTGGTGCGGTTGAGGTGTTTACAGGGGTTGAAAACACACAGCAGGGCCGTCAAAAGAGACTGAATAAGTTATTACTTGAGTTGTTTAGCGGTATTCCGAACTTTAAATCAGCTGAGTGAAGATAAACCCATAGAATATTAGAATTTCTTAATTTCTTAATTAGTATTGTTAAATTACATCTCAGTTATAGAGATGTCTATGCTAATATGCGCTGGCATTTTTTGTGCAGAGTGCATTTGAAGGCATTTTGTATTTTCGTTGTGAGTGTATCGTAGTCATTACCTGCTTGTTTGGGTTATTTAATTACTAGTTTTGTAGCATAAATGAAGTATATGCAGACACTTAATAGTGTCTTTTATTGTTTATTCCGGATATGCGTTGATATTCGCTAATAGTTCGGCGAAAAATGAGTTTTTTGTTGTTTTAATAGCCGAATAGCTGTTAAATTTTACCTGCAGTATGAATTTACTGGATTCAATTGGCGTTTTTTGGTAATTTCATCAGATATGTTAAAAATAAATTTATATTGGGGTCAATGACTTATGCCTGAATTATTTTCAGATGACTGGGCTACAAATTACAAAGATATATGGAATAGTAATGAAGGTATTGCCAGGGAATTAGGGCAATCTAACTTCAGCTCGGTTGTCGCATTTGGTGTAGATGGTGAAGATGATCCCCGTGTAGTATTAACCATATCTAATGGCCAGATTGTTTCAGCGGGCAGTCCCAGAGGAGAGTCACTCAACTGGGACCTAAGAGCGTCAATTGATGAGTGGGGGGCTCTGGTTGCGAAACCACCGGGGCTAATGAAACTAGGTTTAGCGTATACGTCACGTAAGTTAAAGTTTAAGAAGGGTGACTACGCAGTGATGATTAAAGACCCACGTTTATCAACTGCATTTGTTAAGTGTTTTGCCCTGATGGCGAAAGCTATAAATTAACTTCATTAAAAAATAAGCAGAATCTAATGATATCGATTCTGCTTGGTTAACACATTCTGTTTCACCTTTTAGCAATCTTAAATCTTCTAACTTGATCCCTTAATTCGTTGTACTGCTGTTTATGATGTGATTTTTCAAAACGTAATGCGGTAAATAGCCGGGTTATCTGCTCAATAGTTTGTGCTTTTTCTGGTAATGCCATTTTTGCCCTGTTAGCAAAGTCCAGTGGGCCTTCATGAGGGGCGCGAATTAGACCTCTTGAGGCTAACTTATTACAAAAGTCATTATAGATTTTTACCTCGGGTTCTAATTTTTGTTTTTGCCAGGGTTTTAAAATAAACATAGCCAAAACCAGTAGCAATACAGCAAGACAACATATCATTATGATGATTATTTCAGATAGTTCGAATTTTTTATTAAATATATTTTCTAAAAGTTTCTGTTGAAACTTTTCATCATAACCAATTACCCATAAGTTCCACTGGTTGTCCATTGCGTCCCAGTAGAATAAAACGTCTTTAAGGAAACTACTATTAATCTGCATATGCAAAGGTCTTGTTTCAGCCTGGTCTAATGCCGCATTAAGGTTTTGTTCAATTCTCTGAGGTGCAACTGCGGCTGTAGGGTCTATTCTTACCCAGCCCCTGTTTTTAAACCATACTTCTGACCAGGCGTGTGCATCGCTATTTGACACTGTCATTATATTATTTAAAGGGTTATTCGTGCCGCCTTGAAAACCGAGGACAATACGTGCAGGTATACCAGCTGCTCGCATTAATAAAGTAAAGCTGCTCGCATAGTGCTCACAAAATCCGCGTTTTGTTTCAAATAAAAATTGATCAACTGAATTAAAACCGGGGGTAAGCGGTGGACGTAATGTGTAATGGAAGTCTTCTTGATTAAAATATTGCAGTACATAGTTTACTATGTCTTCTTTATTCTGAAATTGTAACGCCAGGTTCTTACCCATGCGTAATGTTTCAGGGTTAGAATTAAGAGGTATTTTAAGGCCGGCACTCTTTTCCCATGGGCTAATCTCAGAGGTATTAAAATATTCAAGCACAGATGAAATTTTATACTGATAAAGGTTGTTGATAGTCTGCTGGGAACGTAAATTATAGTTACTGGTATAAATTATATCCGCTGGAACATTTGACGGTATATCTAGTGCATATAACCATTTTCTATGGTGAGCCTCTAATGTTACGGTGTAATGAATGTTCTCATTTGTAGTTGTCTGTAATGTAGCCAGAGGTGTGGGGTTATGTTTACCTTGCTCCCATGTTCTACCATCAAAATACCAGAGCACCAGGGCTCGCCAGTACAACTTGTTTTGCTGAGGAACCGTATCATCAAATTTAACTCTAAAAGCCACAGCATTAGACTGAATCAGGTTCGATATATTACCTGGTGACATTGTGTCACTTAAACCGGTAATGGCTGACTGACTGTCTTCTGGTAGCTGCCATAAAGGCCCGGAAATTCTTGGAAACAATATAAACATTACCAGCATTAACGGCAGTGCTTGAAATAATAATTTAAGAGAAAATTTAAATTTATAATTAAGACTCAGTTGTGCGTCACCCTGATTAATACTTAACATACTTATAACTAGAATTATTACAGCAAACAACATGAATAAAACGACTGGTATACTTTGTGAAAATAAAAAATTAGTTATAATAACGAAAAAACTCAGGGATATTATTAACATATAATCCCGTTTAGACTGACTTTCGTGTAACTTAACAGCAAGCAGTATGACTAGAAGAACTGATCCTGCTGTTTTTCCAATTAGAGTACCAAAAGAGATAAAAATTGCGGCAAATGTTGATAAACTAATTACTACAAGAATCCAGCGAGGTGGTAGCCAGTTTTTATGTTTAATGCAAATAAGGCGCCATAAAAACAATATTATAATAAGCACTACAGACCATGCAGGAAATCTACTAAGATGTGGCAAACTGACAATAAAAAGTGATAGAACCACCCAGAATACAGGTGAATTATTAAATACATTTAATATTTTAAAGCCTGCATAACTCATTAGATGTGACCAAATAATGCGAGTGCTTTTAAACAACGGTGTTTATGTTGTAAACCACTGGAAGGGGCTATTGAAACACCTGGGATTTCTAATCCATAGATAATGCTTTTTTCACTAGCATCTAATATCATTCGACATAAAATAGATAAGCGATGTTCTATATCGAGTGTTTCTCTGGTTTGATTCCAGTTTATGCTCACCTTCCTGGCTGTATCAGTATTGAATAACTTTGTTTGTAACTCGCCTGTTTTTGCTATGGCTTTCCAGGCCATATGGTTCGGCAAATCGCCCGAATGGTATTGACGAATGCCTAAAAAATCATCAACACCCTGTAATTCACTACTAGTCTGCCCGGTATTTTGCTCGTCTACAAACATGAGAGGCTGATGTTGCAGAGATGGCGCAGGATAAACAAGGCATTGAGTATCAAATTTTAACCAGCTCCAGGCATGAAATAACCCAAGCGGATATTCAGTATAAATTTTAATACGTCCAGGAGAAATATAACCTCTATGAGTTGTTGTGACTGGAAGTTTACATTCAGTTGACGACTTATTAATAAGGTGCGCTGCAACAGTCTGTCCGGTTTCAGAAAGAAGTTCTATATTAGCGTGTGATGTAGCTGTGCACTGGGAGAGTTGTAATGGGAAAAGTATGTCCTGTTGAGCAAATACGGGTTCTGCGCGGCCAATTTTTATATTCAGCCGGTTCAAATTTTGATGTGCATAGATCATGCCTGGCAAACCTAGTGAGCCAAGTAAAAAAGTAAGCATGTAACCAAGGCTTATTTCATAATTTATTGAGCCGAATAAAATGAGCAGTAATACAAAAAAGTAGATGACACCATGGCGAGTAGGTAATATATATAATTGATGTCGACTGAGCGTAATTTGATTATTGATATCCGGCTGACGTTTGTCAGACCAGTTCTGTATGAATTTTTCGAAAAACTGTGGTATCAGGGGGAGTGATGATGCCATTAAACAGGTACCTGTTGAATTAACAACATGATTAAATCATCAATATTTTTATCCTGATGCTCAGGGTGAATTTGTAATCTATGGGCAGCAACACCTGGTAATACCTGTTGAACATCTTCAGGTAAAACATGGTCGCGCCCCTGTAAAAATGCCCATGACCGGGCGCAACGTTGTAAAGCCAGACCTGCACGCGGGGAAAGTCCACTAATAAACCAGGGCGATAAGCGACTGCTACGTACGAGAGATAATACATAATCGAGTATAGCCTGTGACATATGCGTGTTACTTGCGGTTAGCTGTAACTTGATGAGCTGTTCAGGTGTAATCGAGACATCTAGCTGTTGAATCATTTCATGTCTATTATTACCTTTTAATAACTCCATTTCAGCCTGCTGGTCAGGGTAACCAATGTTTATACGCATGAGGAATCGATCTAGTTGTGATTCTGGTAGTGGAAAAGTTCCAACCTGTTCCATCGGGTTCTGAGTAGCAATAACAAAAAAAGGTTTTGGTAGAGCACGTGTCGCCCCATCTTGTGTTACCTGTTTCTCCTCCATTGCTTCAAGTAGTGAGCTTTGAGTTTTAGGTGTTGAACGATTTATTTCATCGGCAAGTAATACCTGGGTAAACACCGGCCCTTTATGGAATGTAAATAATTGTGTGCTGGTATCAAATATTGAAACCCCCAGCACATCTGAAGGTAACAGGTCACTGGTAAATTGAATGCGTTGAAAATCAAGTCCAAAAACTTTTGCCAGGGTAAGTGACAGAGTGGTTTTACCTACGCCGGGCAGGTCTTCAATCAAAAGGTGGCCGTCAGCTAATAAACAACTTAAGGCAAGTTGTATCTGTTTGTCTTTGCCTAGAATGATCGAAGAAATTGATTCTGATGTTTGTGCGAGCAAATGCTGTGACTGCTCTATCGTAAAAAGGGCTTGTGTTGACATATATTTCTCTGTTTGATTATTCTGAGACATTGCTTATAGAGCGTGGTTCAATGTTAATAGTATAGAAGTACAGAAGAGTAAAATCAGTTGTTAGTCTGAATAGTAGCTGGCAGGTATTCACATTATTTAATCATCCTCTTCTGTTTTTTATTAGTGTTTACTAATATTTATAGTAACTGATTAAATCACTGTTTTTTATCACTTTAGTCAAAAACAACAGCTATACTCTAATGAATTTAATTATAAAAATAATATGCTAAAAACCAGTGCCTGCCCATAATACAGCTAAAATCAACGCCCCCGGTATGCCTGATGTACCTGTTATTGCTCTTGAGCTTCTTGATTTGACAAATCATGAAGATGACTTGCAGCAAGCTGTTGATGATTTAATAGAAAAATACCCAAAATTTTTCAAAAGATTATTAAACATTATTAATTCTGATCATTTTAATTTAACAAGCAAAGTCAAAAATATCTATCAGGCAATCAGTATGTCGGGTATAGAGCGTTTTTCTCAACTGGCTATTACTCAGGTTATTTATCAAACATTAAACCAGTATAAAATATTTGGTTTTGATATGCAGGTTTTCTGGCAAGATTCATTAAGACGCGCTGTAAGCGCAAGAATGACGGGTGAATTAATCGGTCTTGACGCCAGTACATGTTTTACTGCCGGGTTTACTCAGGATATTGGGTTTCTGTTACTTTTTCTCGATCAACCTGATAAAGCTGCACTTTTTGGCGAGTTTCATAAGCGTGAACCTGAAGCCAGGTTAAGTATGGAGCAAAATGTATTTAAGCAACAACATAACACTCAGTTAGCAAAATTCATGGAATCCTGGAATATATTTCCTGAAATACGCTTACCGTTAAACTCACATCATGACACTAGCAAAACAGAACTTGATAAATCAGGCATGTCTGAGTTAGACAAACAGCTCTGTGAAGTTTTGTATTGTGCAGACTGGATGGCAGCTGTTTTTACCGCTGATGATAAAAGCCAGGTAATAAACAGATGTCGAAAAATTCTTTCAGAAAAATTTCATATGCAGCCTTATAGAGCGGAGGAATTACTTGAGGCTATACCTGATGAGGTTGACCTCACCGCTTTAGTTATGGGTATTCAAGTGAAAGAGCATGCTGCTTTTTCTCAAATATTATATAAAGCAAATATCAGACTTAATGAAGATAATGTAAATTTCCAGGAACTGACTTTACGTCTAGAGCAGGCATTAGATGAACGTGATCAATTAGCCAAAGAGATTAACAGGGAATTGAATTTAGCAAGAGAAATTCAACAAAGCTTGTTGCCTGAAAGTCAGGGTGATAATTATCCGGTAAATGGTATAAATCTATCAGCTAAAATTTTATCGGGTGATTTTTATGACTTTTTTGAATTAGACAATGGAAATATATATTTCAATTTGGGTGATGTGTCAGGTAAAGGCGTCAATGCAGCGTTATTAATGGCTAAAACAAGTAGTTTATTTCGTTGCCTTGGTAAACGTATAGATGACCCCGGTGAGTTAATGCATGAAATTAACAATGAGTTATGTGAAACATCAATACATGGCATGTTTGTGACTATGGTTGCAGGCTTATATTGCCCGCAAACGGGTGAAATTCAGTTAGTTAATGCCGGCAATCCACCCGCCTTATTGTTCCTGGAAAATGGACTCTGTCAGGAGTTTGAAGCTACGGCACCACCGTTAGGCGTAATGCCAGACACTATTTATTCAAAGTACACAATTAATTTAAATAATGGAAGTTTATATATTTATTCTGATGGTGTGACAGAAGGTTATGTAAATGAAAAGTCGATGCTTGAGCTGGGTGGTTTGTTTAAACTAATAGCTAAAATGGATGATGACCTGACAGCCACTGAAAGGTTGAAGATAATAACTGATAAGTTTACACATACCGAGCTGCCTTTGAGAGATGATGTTACGATGTTGTTACTTGAAAAACCAGATAATTAAAAAAATGTTTAAACTAGAACGAATACATTTATTGTCTCGACCTGACATGCTGAAACCGCTGCGTAAATTCGTTCGTGAACTTGCTAAAAAGCTGAATTGCTGTGATGAAAGTTTAGAATGTCTGGTAATTGCAATTAATGAAGCTTGCATGAACGTAATGCAACATGCATATAACAACAGGCAGGATGAGGAAATAATAATCGAGTTCTGGAAGGATAATGAAGATTTAGTGATAAAAATATTTGATTTTGCCGAAGAAGTTGAAATTGAAAAGATTAAATCCAGAGACCTGGAAGATATAAGGCCAGGTGGATTAGGTGTACATTTTATTAATCAGTCTATGGATTGCGTAGAATATAAACATATTTCAAATGAAAAAGGCAATGTCCTGGAAATGCGGAAAAACTTGGGCGAGTCGATTGACTGTCCTACTAATAATTAAGGTTATGTATGAAATACCCGGTATCTAAACATTTAAATTATTCTATAATTACTTTGTCAGGTGAAATAGATTTAAATGAATCACCTAATGTGAGAAAACAAATCCTGAATATTATAAATAATAATAACAGCTTATTAATTGATTTATCAAACGTTGAATATATAGATAGTTCAGGTGTTGCTAGTCTGGTTGAGGGTTTACAGACATCGCGTACAAAAAAGTTAAATTTTGCACTGCTAGGTGTGAGTGAGTCGGCATTACAGGTTTTACAGTTAGCACGACTAGATACTGTTTTTACAATTTACAATTCTCTTGAAGAAGTAGAACAGGCTTAGTCAAAAAGTATAATGAAACAACAAATTGAAAAAATAGGCAGAATTGCAACCGGAGCTGTTGAAGAGCTTGGTTACGGGATAATGCTTTTTGTTGAGTCAATATACTGGCTAATTTCAGGGCGCTTTAATAAACAACCGGTTTCATTAGCTTTGATTTTCACACAGGCAATGCAGATAGGTGTGCTCGCTACCCCGATTGTCGTTATCTTATGTTTTTCAGTCGGTATGATGCTGGCTATACAGGGGCTGGAAACTCTCAAACCGTATGGGGCGCAGGCACAAGTTGTTAGCGGTATTGCGGTTTCGGTTACTCGAGAATTTTCTGCATTAATAACAGGCATTATTGTTGCGGGCCGATCAGGCTCAGCAATTACCGCGCGTATCGGTACGATGAAAGAATCGCAGGAAGTAGATGCATTGCAGGTGATTGGTATTAACCCCGTGCGTTATCTTGCGGCACCTGCGTTACTGGCAATGATTATTGTAATGCCAGTGCTCACTATATTTGGTGACCTAATGGGTATGTTAGGTGGCGGTGTATATACGTTATATGAATTAGGAATGCCGCTTGAAATATACATGGGGCGTAGTTTTGAAGCCATAAATGTCTTCGATATAATGCAGGGTGTATATAAAAGTATTATTTTCGCCGTATTAATAGTTATTGTAAGTGTATTAAATGGCTTTCAGGTGAAGGGAGGAGCTGAAGGTGTTGGTCTCGCAACAACACGTTCAGTTGTTATGTCTATAAGCGCCATTGTTATAGCCGATATGATATTCACTTTCTTTCTAACAAGAGTTTAATCATGACAGATCCTCACAACGAGTCTTTAATTCATGTAGACAACCTGGTCACACATTATGCTGATAAGAAAATACTTAATGGTATAAACCTCGATGTCAAAAAAGGCGAAATAATGGTGATTATGGGGGGCAGTGGTTCAGGTAAGAGCACATTGCTTCGTTATATGCTGGGTTTAAATAAACCTACCTCTGGTTGCATTAAATTGTTAGGCCAGGACATTACAAAAATGTCAGCCAATGAGCTTCATCAAATGAAAAAAGAAATTGGTGTGTCATTTCAGGGTGGCGCATTGTTTGGATCAATGACGGTCTCTGAAAACATTCAGCTGCCTTTAACGGAGCACGCTAATCTCGATATCAATACAATGAAAATAATGAGTCAGATGAAACTGGAAGTTGTCAATATGGCAGGTTTTGAAGACTTGATGCCATCGCAATTGTCCGGTGGCATGATCAAACGCGCAGCTTTAGCCAGGGCGATTATTCTTGATCCGAAATTACTGTTTTTTGATGAGCCCTCCGCTGGGCTAGACCCTGTGGTATCGGCCGAATTAGATGAATTGATCTTGCGTTTGAGAGATGCAATGGGTATGACTATAGTGGTGGTTACTCATGAGCTGGAAAGTGCATTTAAAATCGCCGATAGAATAACTATACTGGATAGAGGAGATATTTTGATGTGTGGTAGCGTTGATGAAGTCAGAAATAGTGATAACCATCGTATCTATAATTTATTACACAGAAAACCGAGACGTGACGTAGTCGATGTCGATGAATACTTACAAAGATTAACCGGTAAAAGCCTCGACTCAGTACCTGAAAAATCCAATATTCATAATCCAGATAATTCAAGATATTAATTACATATGAAAAAAGAAAATACAAATTATTTTATGGTTGGAATTTTCGTACTGGCAGGCCTGGCGTTATTCTTAATTATGTTATTTAAAATAACCGGGGGGCAGTCAAACTCTGACGAATATTTTGTAGAGTTTGATAATGTAACCGGAATTAAAGATGGCATCGTTGTCACCTATGGTGGTTATGCTATTGGTGCAGTTAATGGTGTTGAGCCCGTGTTTAATTCTGCTAAGACTGTTTACAAATTATCGCTACGGGTTAAATCAAACTGGAAAATACCTGATGACAGTACAGCTCAAATTGTTATGCCTGCAATTATCTCTGATAAACAAATAGAAATATCACAAGGCACTTCCACCGAGTATTTATCACCTGGAGATACCCTGAAAAGTGCAGAAGCTGTGGATATTATGGAGCTTGTTGATTCAATTGCTTCGCAGCTTAATGAGTTTATTCCCCAGTCAACAAAAAATGTAAACGCGCTTATTGCAAAGTTAAATCATTCTGCCAATAAAGTTTCAATTTTATTAAGTGACGAAAATATTCGACACATGAATAATATATTCAAACATGCTGATTCTTCAGGTAAAAGTTTATCTGAGCTGGCGTTGGGGTTTACACGAATTAATAAACAGCTTGATAGTATCCTCAGCCGAACAGATCTGATTTTAAACGATAATAGTGAAGACATACGTTACACCGTAATAGAACTTAAAAAATCAATTGATGTTGTTTCCGGGCGTATAGAGTCAGTTATGTATAACCTGGATGCAACAAGTCAGAATATGAATGAGTTCAGTCGAGAGTTACGCAACAACCCGGGTGTAATACTGGGTAGTAAACCACCAGTTGATAAGTAAAAAGGAATATTAATGTTACGAATCGTTATATTGCTGTTAATAATAAATAATATTGTTTCCTGTAGTCTGGGTGGTGGCCCGGCACCACAGGATCATTTTTATCGATTACCAGAGGTTAAATTAGATGGCCTGAGTGAGTCTAGTCAGGTTAGTTATAAAAATATTGTGATTAAACCTGTGAAAGCCACGGGTTTATACCATGAACGGGCTATTTTATTTATTGAAAGTCATAAACCGTTAGAACTGCAGCGTTATCATTATAGTTTCTGGTCTTCTACACCCGCAGAATTAACTCATAATGCCTTATATGAAGGCTTGCGATCAAGCGGCATAGTGACTCATGTTAGCAGAGGTTTATCTGAGCTAAGGCCAGATTACATAATTGATACACGAATTATTCAGTTTGAACGTTATATCGATAATTCTGCTGTTAATATTCAGCTTGCATTAGATATTTCAGTGCGTAGCGGCCACACAGCTGGCTTAACATGGACTAAACGTTATAAGGTCAGTAAAACACTAGACTCAACAGATATGCATGCCTCTGCAGAGGCCTTTGGAGAGGCCTTCAAGGAGATATCGACGTTGTTAGTTAATGACCTGTTGAACAAAAAGTAAGCAGTTAATTCTTTTTAATTCAAGCTAAAGTATCTCATCTTCCTGCCGATACTACTTATGTACATATATGACTAATATTAAGTGACATGTACTTAAAAGTCTTATGAACAACATGTATAAGTCCATCTTTTTTGTATGATCTGGTAATGCTCAGGCAGGGTATTCATATGTATATGACTCATCATCAGGCTGTAAAACAGCAGGGTGTATATCATCAGTTTAATGGTGTGGTTTTTAGCGATATCAGCTTTGGATTTATGCCGGCATTTAAAAACTTAAAAGATCAGCAAATACATCTCTCTGTTGATCAGAATGGCGAATTATCTGTAATGCATTTATTTGATGGCTTACCGCAATACTGGGTGAAAGAAAAGGATGCCCAGGGTAAGGCGTTAACCTTAAAAAATGAAGTAATTGCAGGGTTTATGCGAAATGCCAGGTTTTATACATTAAGCGAGATTGTGAACGACATTATTGATAGTTAATCTAATTCAATAAGTCGTAATATCTGTTTAGTGTTTAATGTTTCTGTTTAATATTCGTGGCTTCTTTATTTATTAACATTGTGCGTAAATTTGAAACAATTTTATGTGTGTTATGACAACGAGCACATACCGTTACAGCGATCTCCCCCATAATTTTCTGACTGGTTTTAGTATTGCCCTCGCGAATGTTCATTTGTAATTTATCAATATTGTTTGCTGTCATACTGCCTAATATGCGCTCTTTAGGGTAGGCATCGTCTTTATGGCATGTAGAACAGCTTTCACCCATATTTTTTAACTGTAAGTTAAGGTCATTGCTGGCAGTTAGGGCTTGTTTGTTTTTACCGTCAGACAGGGCAATTAATATCTGGTTAATATATGTGGATAATTCCTGCATTGTATTTTCAATATTCTGTGGATTACCATCATTGTCCTTAATTCGAATATTACTGTAATCAGGTGAACGATAAATAGCTGCTACCTGTGCCTGATAGTCTTTATGACAGCTATCACAGCTATCCGAAATTTTGTTAAGCGTTAAGGCAACCTGATAAAAATTTTCATCATTAGTAAATTTAACTAACTGGGCTGTCAAATCAGGCTTGATTTTATCTTTCCATTCAGGAATCATGTCAGAAAGGCTATTATAATGTTTATTAAAGTTTATCAGCCATTTACGCATACTGTCTTTATCTTCCTGTTCAGCGTATTGTCTCAAGGCCTGCAGTTCACGACGTAGTTTAAACATGGTGTGTAACCAAACCTGACGCTTGTTGTCCGGCTTGTACCATTTAGCTAAAGAGGCAGGTGCCTGCTTTAAATTAATCGTCTCAGCATGTGTTATATGGCTGCTAAAAATAATTTGTGAAATAAAAATTATGAGAAAAAATAGTTTCATGTGATTAACTTATATTTAAACCTTCGGTTATCTGGTCTCTCCAGCTTTCTAACTCAAGTAATATCTTTCTTTTATCTTCATCTAATTCATTATTATTTAAATGAGTTTCAAGTATATTATTAAATTTTTCAATGTTTAATTTTTCATTTTCATTATTAAACTTGCTGATTCTGTAGTTATCCCATTTTTCTTTTTCTGATGCGTTCAGGCTATGCGGGTAGTTACGCGCACGATACCTGAATAACATTTCAGGGATACGTTCATCCTTAAAGTTGAAGTCTGCAGTTTTAAGTGCATTTTCATCAAGCTGGCGTAAATCAAGCATACGGTTTTTATCGTCAGGGCTGAAAAAACCGCCTCCATATAAACTTTTGTCAGGATCAGTTTCTTTAGTGAAAGGGTTATGTTTATATATTTTATTTAATTTACTGTCTAAATCGGGTATGAGCAGCAGCCTGTTAAGGTGTTCCATATATACTTTTTGGTCTATTTCTGTTCTTTTTGCTGAAGCTTCATCGAGTGTTTTAAGCGGAGCGACGACAGGGCATTTATTAATGTGAATGGTTTTAAGTGGGATACGTTCAACACCCTCCGGTAACTGGTCTCGAGGTGTGTATAAACGTTCTATTATTTCATCAGCAGAGAGGTTTTTCAGGTCATCAGGGGAAAAACGTAAATCAAAAACGATAATGCCATTTTTATTATTAGGGTGTTGAGCCAGAGGGTATACAACAGTGGTATTACAAATTGTGCCCGGGTACATGCCCGATGTGTGTAAAACAACTTCAGGTTTATACAGGTTAAGTATGCTGGAAATTTTCTGTTTGCTTTTATGCTCAAATACGTAATTAAATAATTTGGGCTGTTTATCTTTAATTAATTTTGCAACAGCAATAGTTGCATAAACATCAGACAATGCATCATGTGCAGCTTCATGGCTAATGCCATTAGCTTTTGTAATCAGTTCCAGGCGATTAGTGGCGATGCCGTTTTCATCAACTGGCCATTCTATGCCTTCTGGTCGCAGGGCACGGGTGATTCTAACTAAATCGATAATATCCCAGCGCGAACAGCCATTTTGCCATTCTCTGGCATATGGATCTAAAAAATTTCGATATAGGCTATATCGCGTAAATTCGTCGTCAAAGCGGATGTTATTAAAACCGACAACACAGGTATTGGGGCGGGAAAATTCTTTTTCAATAAGCTCAATAAAATCGGTTTCAATCAAGCCTGTTTCTAATGTTTTTTGCGGGGTAATGCCGGTAATTAAACAGGCCTCAGGGTTAGGCAATATGTCATCCGTTGCTTTGCAATATATATCGATGGGTTCATCAATAATATTAAAATCCATATCAGTACGAATGCCGGCAAACTGGGCTATTCTATCGGTTCCCGGGTCAGTGCCAAAGGTTTCGTAGTCATACCAGTAGAAACTAGGTGTTTGCATGATTTGTCTTTTGGGCTAAATAAAGAAGCAAGTTTGAATCGAAGTATTTAATGTGTCAAATAGAATTGAAAGGTAACATTATTGATTGTTGGGGGGCAAGGTAATAGAAACAGCGCGGCCGGTGTGATCTTTATGCCGGCTGTTTAACTTGTTTAAGAGTCTACGGGTGAACGCTGAAAGAACTGCTTTCTGAACATGCAGGCGAACCAGAAACCGACTGTATATATAACACCTGCTATTGCTGTCCAGCTTAGAATAGCCTCTGTTGAACGCCTGGCTTCAAGGCCTTCGTAAGAACCGGTTATGATCATGTAAATTGCCACCACTGTAACACTGAGGCCAATTAACATATTAACTCGAAATATACGTTGAAATGTTTGTAACATAGTATCTGACATCTTTGCTCATGCTCCATTATATTCAACCAGATATAGCTAAATTTAAGTCTCTGGTTAGATGTTTATCTGGGAGTCAAATATATAATATGCCGAGATGGGCACATTGATATGAGTCAAGAGTTTATATGTCAAACCTCTTTTTCAGGCTCAAATACAGAAATCACCTTATTGAGTCGATTAGTGACCTGGCTTAGCTCTGACTCAGCCAAATTTAGTGACTCGGTACTGCTCGATGTCTTTTCTGCAATAATACTGATAGAGGCTATATTGCTGGCAATTTCATGGGAGGTTGCGCTTTGTTGCGAACTTGAGGTGGCAACCTGGCTTAATACACTATTTATATTAATAATTTCATCTTTAATTTCATTAAGTGAGCTCGCAACATCACTTACCTGTTCGCTATTGCTGTTAGCTTCTTCAATAGAAGACGCCATCACTTTTACGGCATTAGCAGCGCCGATTTGTAAACGATCTATTAACTCTTTAATCTGATCTGTGGAGTCCTGGGTACGGCTGGCAAGTGTGCGTACTTCATCAGCCACCACAGCAAAACCACGCCCCTGTTCACCGGCCCTTGCTGCCTCAATTGCAGCATTCAGCGCAAGCAGATTTGTTTGATCTGAAATATCACGAATTACATCTAGAACAACACTGATATTATTAGTATCAACCTGTAATGATTGAATCACATTGGCAGAATTATCCAGGTTTTGTATTAAGTGCTGCATGCCTTTTAAAGCGGCATTTGATTTATCAGAACCTATCTGCGCGCTACTGTCTGCACTCTGCGCAGAGTCTGATGCCGCGGAGGTGTTTCTAGCAACTTCTTCAGATGTTAAAGACATTTCTTCTGCAGCGGTTGATACGAGTTCAGTCTCCTGGTTTTGCTTAGTAATATTTGTGCTTGTTTCATGAGTAATTGACATTAGATTTGTAGATGTAGTCTGTAACTCAGTAACGGATGAGCGAATTTCATTTATGATTGATTCAAGTTGCTGACTAAATTTATTAACGGTTTTACCGAGTAACCCAATATCGCCTGCTCGTTCTTCATCCATGCGTGAAGAAAAATTACCGTTAAGTATATTTTTTAAAATTGTATTTATTTCGACAACAACCACATTAATCTGCTTACAGGTCATCATGGCAGAAACAATGCCGACTATAAGCGCTATCAGTAATACTACGACTATCTGACCTAACGTATTGCGAGTATTTGTGATTAATTCTTTATTTCCGGCTTCTACCTGACGTTTTTGATAAGTTATCATCGAGTCAATTTGTGAGCCAATTTCATTAATTAATGGGCTTATTTCCTTATTAATTAGCGTCACATCTTTTCGCCATTTATTGGTTTTTAATAAATCGAAAATATCATTTATATATTTAAAATATTTTTTAGATATTTCACTTAATCTGGGGAATCCTTCCTCCTGCTCAAAAGTGAATAAATCTGAATTTTTATTTATTCTAGTGGTTAATAGTTCATGTTGATCAATATATATATTAAGCTGGGATATTCGATCAACAGTAGGGTTTGAAAGGAAAGTGCGCAATAAAGCAACAATGCTCATCCAGTTTTGTCTAAGATCGTTTATTTGCTGTAAATAGGCGCGTCTCTCAGCGGTTGGCGTTTCACCAAACTCAGAATTAATCATTTCTGTGAATATCTGTAATGTTTCCTGATGTCTTGGGTTTATCTCTGCATTAGCAATTTTCAGACCTGGATAATTTTCAATAAAGTTTTTGTTTAAATAATCGATTTCTTCCTGATGGTCAATAAACCGGTTTACCAGCTCTTCTAACAATTGAGTGTTTTCCTGCATTTTTTTATCTTGTTTTACCGCAGGTAATTCATTGTATTTACGTAATGCATCTTGCAGGTTGTTCACGCTCAGGGTGAATTTTTCTGAATATTCAGGTGTTTTATTTATAATATATAAACCCATCAGGCTGGTAGTTGACTGAATGCGTTCTTTTAGCGTAAGGGCAGATAACATGGCAGGCTGAGAATAGTCTGCGATACTGGTCGCCTGATTCTGAACCTGTAATAACCTGAAAAAACCAATGGCGCTCACCAGTATAATGAGTAACATTATGCTGATAAAACCAAGCCAGATCTGCTTGCGAAGGGAGAGCCTGTTAAATAAATTCATTACGAAACCTCAAAACTTGCTCCAAAATATTTAGACCATTTAAAATCAAAAACTTAAACCTGATGAATGAGCTCACCTCTAGTAGGAATATAGACTAGTTATTTCAGTTTTTCAGCTAGTTATATTCAGATATATATCGGAAACTTTAAGAGGCAGCTGTTTAGCATCATCAATCACAATATAACTGGCATTGCCGCACATGATTTTTAAATATTCCCTTCCGGCGAGAAGCAAGTAATGCGACAGGTGTATCTTCAATGGCATATTCGCCACCTAATATAAGAAAACGTCCAGCCAGGTCTGAGGCAGTTAAATCATCATGACGTTAAATAGTGAGCAGGGGTTTCTTTAAATATCAGGTCATATGCTCCATAAGGCGTGTTTTGCCACAACCGGTAGGGCCTTTAAGTCATATTGGTAACTGTTAGCCATAAGCAGCGAAAAATATATCAATTTTGGCGCCTGCAGCTGCACAGTAAGGCTGCTCGTTAATAAAACTCTCTTCAGGTTTCAAAGATTTGGCGATATCGTTTATTCATGGCGCTATTACGCCATCCGGTGGGGCACATCTAAAGTGCTGTTTAGTACTTGAATAATGGTTATTTTTTTCTATTCGTCATGAATGTGCAGATAGCGCTTAAGAAATTTTATAGTTTGCCGATATAGAACAATACACATAGAAATGTATTTTTTTAGTAAAACCTGAAAGCTTTTTTGGCAGCCTGGTCTGCAGTAAGTGATTCAGAAGGACAACACCATGAACACTCTATTTAATAACCAGGGATATGCGCCTGGAAATAGTCTGGGTAATGCATTTAATTCACCGGCTTTTAATTCACAGTCTTTAAAACAGGCCGATTCGAATAAGGCTTATAACTCGGCTTTTAAGCCCGAGCAGAGTCCAGTACAGTTATTAGAAAATCAGATATCAAAAAAAATACCTGAATTATCCTCAGTCAGCCAGCAGAATACCGGCGATTTTTCCCCGCAGGCGGTCGCTGATCGAGTTCTTGGTTATGTCGAAACAGCCATCAGACAAAGAGCGGGTAGTGAGTTAGAAGCGCAGAGTATGTTGCAACAGGCAAAGCAAGGTATTAGTCAGGGTTTTGCAGAAGCCAGAGAGATATTAAGTGAAATGCCTCAGATGTCAGAAAGCATTGAAACGCAGATTGCAAAAACTGAAACACTGATCTTTCAGGGCCTGGATAATATAGCCAATAATTTAAATGATAAACCGCTGCAGCAGAGAGCTGGTGAGTTAATTTCTGAGAGCGCTTCGTTATCAAGCCGCTTTGAACAAAGTAAAGAAGCCTCAATTGAAATAGTCACACAGGATGGAGATAAAATTGAGGTAAGTTATTCAGCTTTTATTGAGTCGGCGTCAAGTCAAAGTTATTCGCGTAATCAACAGGGCTCATCTGCATCTTATGAGTACTCAAGTGTTTCCTCGGCGGCTTTTCAGTTTAGTGTGCAAGGTGAGATTGATGAAGGTGAACAACAGGCAATAAATGAGCTGTTAAATAAAGTCGGAGATTTGGCGAGTCAGTTTTTTAATGGAGATGTACAGGCTGCATTTAATTCTGCAATGCAGTTAGGTTTTGATAGTGAAGAATTAAAAAGTTTTGCGCTTGATTTTCAACAAAGCACATATATTGAAGTCACTCAAACCTATCAAAGAACAGAGCAATTTAGCGACTCTACTAAGAGGCTGCCAGCACCCGGCCCGGCAGCGGCTATTGATTTATTATCTCAGTTAGAAAAATTAATAGAGCAGCAACAAGATAATCAGATGTTTGAACGGGCAGATAATACAATCAAAACATTACTTACAGGTATGCTGGATTTGGTAAATCAGGATCTTTCACAGCCTGTGCACAATTTTATAAATGAAATTATAGAGAGTGTTTAGGTTTGAAAAATATGAGCCTTACCTGGTAGTGTTTCTATCAAACTTAATATTTATGTAATAAACTAGTTCGCATCATTACCAGAAATAACAACACCGGAAAAATCATCTGCACTATGTTGTACATCATCACCTAATAAGTCTTTCTGTAATGCGACCTCATCAATTGTCGCCCCCAGATGTTTAACAATTGTGCGCATATCGATTTCAGCATTTTCTATACAGGATGTACCGCCGGGTGAAGGGGTCATATTAAAAATAGCACCAATGCCTGTATCGATTTTAGCTTCCCCCATTAGTAATTTGCTGTGATCTTTATCAATCAGTTGAGGGCGTATACCCCCCACTTTATTTGCAAATTTTAAATCACCTAATTTTAAAGAAGGAATAATTTTTCTTACATCTTTTAAGAAAAGTACCTTGCGTATTATCGGTATCTCAAAAAGCATATTTTTAAACATATAATTTCTTATGTCGGCAACTTTTAATAAATCCCATAATACTTTTGCTACCCGACCATCAAAACGAAACACCTGTAAAAAATCAGGCAGGGTTTTTAAGTTATATCTTTCTAATATGGGTAAAACTAATGCTGTGGGGCCAAAACGTGTTGCACCAGGTACCAGCACGTCCGGGTCACCATGAATAGCCGCAAACGGTAATGCATCGTTTTGCACCGTATATACTTTGCCATTAAGAACATGGGGTGTGAAATAATAACTACCTGCAATAGGTAATACTGAATAGTGATGCCCGTAACCCATATCATGAGCTAACTTAAGGCTATGGCCACCGGCACACACAACCAGTGATTTTGCACGGTAACAAACGCCGTTGGTTTCTACAATAAAGCCGTTTTTATCAACTCTGATGTGATTTACATATTCATTGTAATGAATATCAATGGTCTTCTCAGGATGTGCTGCGGCTTCAATTTCTGCCTGGCGCACAAATGAACGTGATAAGGCTTCAAAGTTTACAGCGGTATACTCATCGGTAGAGCCCATAGCAATAATTTCATCTTTGCGAAATTTATCGTTAAGCATGGCTACATTAGGTTCAATGCGCGCAATAGCCTTTTTATCGAGTAGTTTCAGGTGAGGGTAATGTGGGCTGAAAATCTTAAAACGCTCTCTAAGTAACTCACACTCCTTGTTGCCAACCCCTAAAACCATTTTCGAATACTTAAATATAATGTGATGGGCATCGGCCTGGGCAGTCGCATAGTTGCGTAACATACTGGCAGCACGTTGTACTTTTAATGCTTTTTCGAGTGTGTAATTGGTTTCTATATCACCACAATGCAATGTCTGACTGTTATTGCTGGATAACGAATTGACCCTTGCCGGTGCCGAATACTTCTCAATAACACCGATATTCTGAATATCAGTGTATTTAGTGGTGAGATAGAGTAGCGCGCTACCGGAAACACCGGCGCCAATAATTAACAGGTCGTACTGGTTAGACATTAAATTTCCCGAGAATAGGTATGTATGAATATTTAAGTGAAATTTTAGCTTAGTTTGCGAGTCTTTTGGGTTAAACATAAAAAATTCAGTTGAGTCACTGAAGTCCAGATGAGCATTTTAGGTTAAAATAACACTTATTCAAATATACAGTGAACAATTTTATGGCAATTCAGTGGTTTCCAGGTCATATGCACAAAGCTCGTAAAGAGATCAAAAAGGTTATGCCTAAGATTGATCTTATTATTGAGGTGTTAGACGCGCGCATTCCCTATAGTTCAGAAAATCCGCTGGTGGCTGAGTTACGGGGTGATAAACCCTGTATAAAATTATTGAACAAGTCTGACCTGGCTGATCCGAAGGTGACTCAGATGTGGATAGAGCACTTTCAGGAATCGCGAAATATTAAAGCGCTCGCCGTAACCCAGGATCAGCCTGCAAAAATTAAGCAGACCTTAAATTTATGTAAACAGTTTTTTCCAGATAGAAATCTTGCTGTGAAACCTGTGCGTGTTCTTATTATGGGTATACCTAATGTGGGTAAATCCAGTGTCATCAATACACTTGCCGGCAGATTTATTGCAAAGGTCGGTGACGAGCCGGCTATTACAAAACGTCAACAAAAGATAATTCTGGATAATGGAATTGAGTTAATGGATACCCCGGGGTTTTTGTGGCCTAAAATCCACAATGTTAATAGTGGTTATCGACTAGCGATGACCGGTGCGATAAAAAGTACCGCTATGGAATATGAGGATGTGGCATTATTTGCGGCGGCTTATTTAGCGACAGCTTACCCGGCGTTACTGCTTAAGCGATATAAGTTAACCGAGTTATCAACCGATGAAATGGTAGTCTTAGAAACCATTGGCAAAAAACGAGGTTTTTTACAGGCAGGCGGTAAAGTGAACTTACATAAAACTTCTGAAATTTTATTAAATGAATTTCGAGCAAAACTAATTGGTGAAATTAGTCTGGAAACGCCAGCAATGATTCATGCTGAGTTAGATGAAATGAGAAACAGTCAGTAATTTTAAATTACGTAAAATAAAAATAAAAATAAGATTAAGTCGTTATGAGTATAGAAGTAAATATTTTAGATAATGGAGAGGGCATTGAAATATTGGCCAGCGGCATCGTTTATGGGCGTGACATTATACAGTCACACCAGAAAATATATGATGAAAAACATTTAAGAAAGCAAAAGTACCATATTATTGATAAATCAAAATGTACTGAATATGATGTCACCGCAAATGATATTGAAATTATTGCTGAGCTGGATAAAAAAGCCTCAAAAATTAACCCGAACATCATAATTGCTGTTATTGAATCCGAAAGTTTGCAGTTTAGCCTTACCGGTGTATGGCAGGCCTATGTAAAAAACTATATTTACAAAACTAAAACGTTTGTATTACGTGAACAGGCTATTGACTGGATAACTGAGAATAAGCCATAGCTAATTGATCTTGATCAGCTATCTATCATAAATCTTATGTATATTTCTATCTTATCTTGTTACTAAATTTTAGCGGTGGTACGGTTTTTGATTGCCCGTATAAAGTTTAAGTAGAAAATAAGATCATGTCTAATAAAGAACATTGGGAAAACGTTTATAAAGAAAAGTCATCTAATGATGTTAGCTGGTATCAGAAAGAGCCTTTGTTGTCGTTAGATTTAATCAACAAGAGTAAACTCACTTTAGATGATGCTATTTTAGATGTAGGTGGCGGGGTCTCTGTTCTTGTTGATAAACTGCAGGAGAAAGGTTTTATCAATCTGGCGGTATTAGATATTTCTAACAATGCACTGCTGGGTGCAAAAAACAGACTGGGTGATAAAGCTGATAAAATAAACTGGTATGAAGCTGATATCACGCAGTTTAATAGCCCACAACCTTTTTCGCTCTGGCATGATCGAGCTGTGTTTCATTTTTTAACAGATAAGCGGGACAGAGAAAAA
The DNA here is from genome assembly GCA_026195255.1 of Gammaproteobacteria bacterium. GTDB lineage: Bacteria > Pseudomonadota > Gammaproteobacteria > SZUA-229 > SZUA-229 > SZUA-229. The sequence continues at coordinate 30,668 of JAPHSS010000065.1, forward strand.
TACGTTGATGTTTTAAAGAACACACTTAAACCCGGTGGTCACCTGATTATCGCGGCATTTTCAGTCGGTGGCCCGGAAAAGTGCAGTGGTTTAGATATTGTGCAGTATGATGAAGGCAAGATGTCTGCGGCCCTGGGAAAAGATTTTAGCTTGCTTGAGTCTAAAAGTGAAACTCATATTACACCAGCTGGTAAAGAACAGCGTTTCACCTACTTTCATTATATTATTCAGGGTAGTTAATATTCTGTTTATTCTGTAGTGGCTTGTCACATACGGTTTTTATTAACCTTATGTTTTATTAAGCGCCATATTAGTTTAATAACACAATGCAGGTGACCTCTTCACGGTCATGGTATAAATGTTTAATTTTTATTTTATAAGAATAATTCAATTTATCTAATTCAGCACTTATATATTCTTTACATTCCATTACCATGTCATAACGTTTTTTCATGGGCAGTTTTAAATTAAATACTGCATATTTACAGTGCCCACCCGTAAGCCAGCGAGTCATTAAACGTGTAATGTGCATGGGGCGTTCGACCATGTCACAGACTAACCAGTCAACTGGTTTTTCGGGCAGATATTTAAATCCATCGGCTTTAATTTCTTTTACCAGTCCGGTGTCCATTAATTTTTTATCCATAGCGCCATTATCAATCGCACTAACTCTAATTCCCCGGTTAACTAATTGCCATGTCCAGCCACCGGGACATGCCCCAAGGTCTACCGCCATCATGCCGTTTTTTAAATATAACGCCTGTTCATTCTCGGTGAGCATGGTTTTAAATGCTTCTTCTAGTTTTAAAGTAGAGCGACTCGGCGCTTCTTTAGGAAAGCGTAAACGTTTAATGCCCATCACGTCTGGCGAGCTATTATTTATATGGCTGACAGCAATATAAACAACACTGGAATTTAAGAAGAAAAGATGTAAGCGCCACTCACTTTTTTTATGTATTAAATTTTTTCGCTCCAGTTTTATAGTAAGAGGCGTAGAAAACTTTTTACAGAAACTGCTTAACTCCTTGCCTTCATTTGTGTCGGGAGTTTCTAAAAACACATCATTAAAAGACAGCTTCATATCTTGAATAGCCGCCAACAAGGGTGTGATTCTATCTTCGGAAGGTAAATCGTCTAGAATCTGGCTTACAAATAGAGACTGCCTGGAAAAAATCATTTGATTATATTTAACCGCCTCATTGAACTCAGTTAGCTCAACAGGCGAGGCCGGATAAAAACCAAGATAACCGCTATCTGCCTTGGCTTTTATATAACCTTGAATATTATGGCTTTGAGTGAGGTGCATAATTTCAGAAGCTGATTCTTTTTCAAATCCAGGGCGACAATATAACAGGCAGCAAACAGGTTTCATAAGGTGTAAATAACCAGGTTAATTAAGGGTGGTGGTTAGAATAACGGTGTAAAAGTTATGTCTGTAGTGAATAAATTGTCAATAATATAGGCTTATGCCTGTTAATCCCACCTTTCGAGACTGGTTGAATTATTGCAGAGGCGGTGTAATATCCACCATCCAAACAATATTACGAGTTTTAAAATGTCTGCTGAAGATGTAAAAAAGTTAATTGAAGACGGCGTAGAAGGCGCGCAGGCGATTATAACCGGTGAAGGCTGTAATCTGGAAGCGGTTGTAATCAGTGATGTTTTTGAAGGTAAAAGCATGTTAGCCGAGCAAAAAATGGTATATGCCACTGTGAATCACCTAATTCAGACCGGTGAGCTGCATGCTCTGGGCATAAAAGCCTATACAAAAGCTGAATGGGCAGAACAGGAACAGAAGTAACATTAAAACCGTAAACCTGTAGCGGTTTACGCTTTTAATTAATTATTTCAGGTCATCCGTAAGGTGAGGTTTAATTGCCTCATACAAAGCCGGGTAAACCTTGCTCGCAGCGGCAATAACATTACCTGTGTTCAGGTAGTCACCTTCACCACTAAAGTCTGTCACGATACCACCTGCTTCACGAATTAAGAGTACGCCCGCGGCCATATCCCAGGAATTAAGTCCAATTTCCCAGAAACCATCAAGGCGTCCTGCTGCAACATAAGCCAGGTCCAGTGCTGCCGAGCCTGCACGGCGAATACCAGCTGCCTGAGGGTGAACCGCTTTAAATGTTTCCAGGTAAGTATCAAGGTGCTGCGGCTGTTTAAACGGGAAACCGGTGCCTAATAAAGAACCTCTAATGCCTTTATGATCAGTTACACGAATGCGTTTGCCATTTAACTGGGCGCCATCACCACGAGCCGCGGTAAATAGTTCGTTTTTAATTGGGTCAAATACAACGCCAACTTCAATGCGGCCTTTATATTGAAGGCCAATGGATACAGCGTATTGTGGAAAACCATGCAGATAGTTAGTGGTGCCGTCTAAAGGGTCAATTATCCACTTATATTCACTATTTTCGTTAAGTGTGCCGGTTTCTTCGCCTAAAATGCCGTGATCGGGATAGGCTTTAAGAAGTGCCTCTATAATGACTTCTTCGGCTTTGCGGTCAACCTGGGTTACAAAATCGTTTTGTGCTTTCAGTTCAATCTTAATGCGATCGAGTTTATCAATATTACGCAGAATGATATTGCCCGCGTCTCGGGCAGCGGCTATGGCGGTATTTAACATGGGGTGCATAGTTGACGGTCTTCACAGCAGATTGGAGGGCGCAGATGATAGCAGAAATTAAGCATGATTTCTGCCCGAAATTACATTCCCATCTAATATTTAAGGCGGTATGATGTCGGCTTTTCATAATGATAGCACTCAATGTTAGATAATATTCGTATCGTTCTGGTTAATACACACCATCCCGGCAATATAGGCTCAGCTGCAAGAGCCATGAAAAACATGGGAATTACCCGTTTATATTTAGTCGATCCCAAGAACTTTCCCTCTTTTGAGGCATCTCAGCGAGCCTCATCTGCCAGTGATGTGCTTACAAATGCCGTGGTGGTTGATACATTGGCCGAAGCACTAACAGGTTGTAGTTTAGTGTGCGGAACCACGGCGCGTTTGCGTTCAGTTAAATGGCCACAGGTAGATGGTCGTGAGTGTGGTGAAATTATTCATGCAGAAAGTGAACAGCATGAAGTTGCCCTGGTATTTGGTCGAGAGCGCTCCGGTTTATCAAATGATGAGCTTGAGCTGTGCCAGACATTAGTGAATATCACCACGGGTGAAGCGTATAGTTCATTAAATCTGGGGCAGGCGGTTCAGGTGCTTGCTTATGAGATTTTAATGGCAAGCCGACAGGGTGAGCCGATTGAGACTCAAAGTGAGCCAAAAGATGAAAAAGATGTTCTGGCGACTAATGACCAGTTAGAGGGAATGTATAATCATTATGTGGATGCGTTAACGGATATGAATTTTTTCGGAAAACGTAATCCCGAGCACATAATGCGAAAACTGAGGTGTTTATACGGCAGAGCAAGGCCAACACAAAGAGAAACACAGATTTTACGTGGCATATTATCCTATGCACAGGGCCGCAGAACGCAAACACCCGAGAAAGAAGATTGAAGTGTAGTAAAGGAACATCTCCCTCGGGGAAAGACCGCCGCCTTTTGGCGCTCTGTCCCCTGATTGATGCCATCAAGAGTAGTACGGAGTAGTTCATAACTCTGTCACGCGACCAGAATCATCACAGCTGACGAAGCGCCCCAAATCAATTGAAAGTAAACGGCGGATCATCACTGAGTAAAGCAAACAGACGTAATCTGGTTTAACTCAACTTCTATAAACCGAAACCCCTAACCACAACCAGGCAATCAGAAAACACATTCCACCCAGTGGCGTAACCATGCCCAGAGCTTTTATACCACTCAGGCTCAGAATATATAAACTGCCTGAAAACAGAACTATTCCCGCCAGCATTATCCAGCCAGGTTTATTCAGGTTGATTTTCAGGTTATTAGCCAGTAACCCAATAAGTATCAAACCTAATGCATGGGCCATCTGGTAATCTACAGCTGTCTGCCAAATACCAAGTTCGTAGGCACCCAGGCTCTGTTTTAAACCATGTGCAGCAAAGGCGCCGAGTGCCACAGCAATAAAGGCATTGATAACACCGCTAATTATTAATTGTTTATACATTTATTTCTTTTTACAATAGGTTAAAACACACAGTATAACAGGAGAGTTTAATGCCATCATTTGATGTGGTTTCTGAAGTAGATACACATGAGTTAAGTAATGCAATCGACCAGGCTGTTCGTGAAGTGAGCACGCGATTTGATTTAAAAGGCTCTGATGCAAAAATTGAGCTAAAAGATTCTGTGATTAAAGTAGAAGCCGAGAATGAATTTCAGTTGAAACAAATATCGCCTATTATTTATGCAAAACTGGGCAAACGCGATATAGATATTCGAGCTCTTGAAAAAGGCAAAGCAGAACCCCGCGGTAGACGCGCATATCAGGATATCACCGTAAAACAGGGCATAGATAAAGAAGATGCCAAAAAAATAGTGAAGCTGGTGAAAGAAATGAAAATAAAAGTGCAGGCGGCTATTCAGGGTGAGCAGGTGCGTATCACCGGTAAAAAACGTGATGATTTGCAACAGGTAATGAGTTTATTAAAAGCCTCAGATAAACTTGATATGGCTTTGCAGTTTACTAATTTCAGGGATTAGTTTAAATATTTTAAATTAATTAGTTAAATCTGTTATGCAAAAAATGCGTTTTTCAATCAGTATTTCATCAGAGCAATATCAGGCTTATTATCAGGGCGCTGCAAAATTTGTGCGAGTGCAGGCTGAAGATGGTCGTTCATTAAAGTTTCCTGCTGAAAAATTACAGCGGTTTATTATGCATGATGGTATTAATGGTCGGTTTGAAATTGTTTTTGATGATGATCATAAGCTGGTTAGTTTAGAGCGTATTTGATTTTACAAATATAGTTTATGTTATAACTTAATCACACATTATCTGTATTCTACAAAAATAGCTTTATGGGAATTTGATTTCTGAGGTTTCGCCTTTGTGGCGACTCACTTTTTTGCCTGCAGCTGCAAAATAGTAAGCAAAAAATAGCCGCCCTTTAGTCGCTAGTTCTCATCAAAA
>JAPHSS010000019.1 GCA_026195255.1 Gammaproteobacteria bacterium
CAGCTGACAGTGTAGCGAGCCTACTCCGCCAAACTCTCGGTGGTATGGGTTAAGGGGACAGGGCAGAAAAGCACTGACCTTTCCCCGAGAGAAGGAATGAGTTAGTGATGAAACATTCTTTACGCATTAACTCTACCGGTTACATAATTTAAAAATAAAAACAAAACATACATAAAAATAAAATCTTAAATCTGATAATATTCCCCTCATGATTTTATACCCCACAATAGACCCGGTTGCCCTGGATTTAGGCTTCGCACAAGTACACTGGTATGGTTTAACTTACCTGCTTGCCTTTTTATCCGCCTGGGCTTTAGGTAATTATCGAGCCAAACAAGCTAATTCAGGCTGGAATAAAGACCAGGTTTCAGATGTTTTATTCTATGGTGCATTAGGTGTCATACTTGGTGGACGAATTGGTTATATAATTTTTTATAACTTTGATAAGTTTATTGATAATCCGTTAATACTGATTCGAATATGGGAAGGCGGTATGTCTTTTCATGGAGGGTTAATAGGCGTTATTTGTGGCGTGTATTTATTTGCCCGTAAATCAGGTAAAACCTATTTTGAAGTAAATGATTTTATTGCACCCATGGTTCCTCTTGGTCTAGGATTTGGTCGCATAGGTAATTTTATAAATAAAGAACTCTGGGGCCGTCCAGTTGAATCATCACTACCATGGGCAATGGATTATGGTGATCATATAGCTCGTCATCCTTCTTCTTTATACCAGGCATTATCAGAAGGCTTGATTCTCTTTATTATTTTGTTTTTATACTCGCGTACAGCTAAACCACGCATGGCTGTGAGCGCCATGTTTGTTTTATGTTATGGAGTTTTTCGTTTCATAACTGAATTTTTTAGAATACCTGATGCGCATTTAAATTTTGTTATGTTTGGCTGGATGACAAAGGGACAACAACTTTCAATACCCATGATATTAATAGGTTTAGGCGTATTGATCTGGGCATATAGAAAAAAAGCAGTTAATTAATTATGAAACAATATTTAGACTTAATGCGCCATGTTAAAGAAAATGGTTCGCAAAAGGGAGATAGAACGGGCACCGGCACAATATCGGTGTTTGGTTATCAAATGCGTTTTGACCTATCAGAAGGCTTTCCTTTAGTTACTACAAAAAAATGCCACTTGAAATCGATTATCCATGAACTTTTATGGTTTTTAAAAGGTGAAACAAATATAAAGTACCTGTCAGATAATGGCGTAAAAATCTGGGATGCCTGGGCAGATGAAACTGGCGATTTAGGGCCTGTTTATGGTTACCAGTGGCGTAACTGGCCTTCACCAGATAAAGGCACAATTGATCAGATATCTGAAATTATACAGTTGTTAAAAACAACACCCAATAGTCGACGTATCATTGTATCAGCATGGAATGTTGCTGACTTGCCAGACGAATCTATCTCACCACAGGAAAATGTAAAAACAGGGAAAATGGCATTAGCACCTTGCCATGCATTTTTTCAGTTTTATGTGGCAGATGGTAAACTCTCCTGTCAGTTATATCAGCGTAGTGCGGACATATTTCTAGGTGTACCTTTTAATATTGCATCTTATGCATTACTCACCATGATGATTGCACAGGTCTGTGACTTGGAAGTAGGTGACTTTATACATACTCTGGGTGATGCGCATTTGTATAATAACCACCTACAGCAGGTTGATGAGCAATTATCTAGAACACCTTATAAGTTGCCAACTTTAAAAATTAAATCAGATGTAAAAAATATATTTGAGTTTAAGTTTGAAGATTTTGTATTAACTGATTATGAGGCGCACCCACATATCAAAGCCCCTATATCTATATGATTATTTCTCTTATAGCTGCGCTTGATAAAAACAGATTGATAGGTACAGATAATGGCATGCCCTGGCACCTACCTGCTGATTTTAAACACTTTAAAGAAATTACCATGGGTAAACCTGTGATTATGGGGCGTAAAACATTTGAGTCTATTGGTAGGCCACTACCCGGAAGACAAAATATTGTTATTAGTCGTAAGGGTTTTGTAGCTGATGGGGTTACTTCAGCTGATAGTATTGATAGTGCTCTTCAGTTAGTGAGTAATGAAAAAGAAGTAATGATTATTGGCGGCGCTAAAATATATCAGCAAATGATAGATAAAGCGGATCGATTATATTTAACGCATGTTGACGCAGAATGTAATGGCGATGCCTGGTTTCCTGACTTTCAAAAAGATGATTGGAATATAATTAATGAGTTATTTGTGAGAAAGGATGAAAAAAATAATTTCGATTTTAATATTATTTCCTATGAGCGAAAAAGATAAAAAACATATTATTAGTTATATAATTGATTGAGATTTAGGGCACTTAATAGACGTTCTTTTCTTTAGTTTACTATTTATTTTAAGTGCGGTAAGTTTTCCTCCCCATATACACCCTGTATCTAGAGGATATAAGTGATTGATTTTTGGATCAGTTAACGTAGACCAATGACCGAAGACAATATTTAAATCTTTTTCTCGCATATCAAATTCAAACCAGGGATGAATATGAACGCTTTTCTTTTCTGGCGCGCCTTTTTCTTTAAGTCGAAGTTTCAAGTCATTGTTGATATAACGCATTCGAGTAAAACAGTTTGTGATAAATCGTAATCTATCCCAGCCGCTAAGATTATCAGACCATTTTGAAGGTTTGTCCCCATACATGTGATGAAAAAATTCATGTGAGCTGGGGCCCTGTAACATTGTTTCTATTTCTTTTGAGTGGCTTAGAATCTGTTCTAAAGACCAGTCAGGATAAACACCAGCATGTACAAGGCAAATATGATTTTTTTTCTGATAATGTACAAGTGGTCGATGAAGTAACCAGTCTAGTAAACTATCCGAGTCACTGGCGTCAAGAATCGGTTGTATGGTATCTTTTTTGTTCAGCTTTTTCTGGCCATTAGCTACGGCTAGTAAATGAAGGTCATGATTGCCCAAAACTGTGACAGCATTGTCTTCAAGTGCTTTAATGAAGCGAATTGTTTTTAAGGAATCTGGTCCGCGATTAACAATATCTCCGGCAAACCATAATTTATCTTTATCAGAACTGAACTCTAATTTAACTAATAACTCTTTAAGTTGTTTGTAACATCCTTGAACGTCACCGATTGCGTAGGTGGCCATTTAGTTCTCAACTTTCTCAAGATCCAGGTAACGAAACCAGCCATTCATTAGTGCTGGTTTGTCATTTATTAGTATAAGTTCAGGGCACGATTCTAACAAATGCTCAAATACAACATCTGTGCGTGTGGCGATATGTCGAATAAAGAAATTAAGTAAACGACGTGTAGGTGCAAATTGACCAGGACGAATAAATTTGTCCATTATATAAATTTTGCCACCGGGCTTTAAAACACGACTGGCTTCCTTTAATGCCTGTATTGGTTGTGGAACGACAGCCAGTATCAAATTCATTAAAACAATATCAAAAGAATTATCTTCAAATGGTAGACGCATAACATCTGCCGTGTGTAACTGCATATTCAAATTATGTTGTGATAACCTCACTTTGCATTTAGCAAGCATCGCCGGGGTCAGATCGGTTGCAGTATATCGATGATTTTCAGGTAGAAAAGGTAAATCGAGGCCTGTACCTATTCCATTGATTAACACATGTTGAGGTGTTGCTGTTACGATACGTTTAAGGCCTTCTGAACGCATTTCCTGGGTAGGTGAGCCAACTATAGAGTCATAGATAGGCGCTAACAACGTGTAGCTGAATTTTAGCCCCATATTGTTAGACCTTTTGTTCTATAAAATACTTAATGTAAGGTACTTGGTGAAAGCAGGAAAAATTCGGGAATGTCTGCATCAAAATGAAAGCCATCATCAGAAATCATTTGGTAACTACCCGTCATTGAGCCGTTTGGTGTTTTCATCATTGTGCCACTAGTGTATTGAAAACCTTCGCCTGGTTTCAGATAAGGCTGTTCACCAACGACACCATCACCTTTAACTTCCTGTGTCTCACCCATGGCGTCTGTTATGACCCAGTGTCGAGTTAGCAGTCGTGCGGGTTTGTCACCGTCATTTATAATTGTCACTGTGTAAGAAAACACATAATGACTCTGCTCTGGGTGAGACTGGTCTTCTATGTAGTTAGGTGTTACGTCAACACTAATCTTATAAGAGTCATTATTCATAAAATATCACCGATTAATTTGATTACATTCTAACAAAATATAGACAATAATTCAGGTGTTTTTATTGGGGTATTGTTAAGTGGTCAATTGATAGATATCGGCGAATTGTTGTAAGGTGAGAGACTGGGCGCGGCTCGTGGGATTGATGCCAATTGATTCTAGCTGTTGAGCGCTAACAACGTCTTTAAGAACGTTACGTAATGTCTTACGACGCTGTGAAAAGGCCAGTGTTACAAGCTTACGGAAAGCCTGCTCATTATCAATTTTTACTGGTTTTTCTGTGTGCGGCACCAGACGAACGATTGCCGATTCTACCTTGGGGATGGGGGTGAATGACTCTGCTGGTACCATGAATAATGCAGTAACATCAAAGTAATATTGTGCCATAACAGATAAACGGCTGTAATTACTTGTATCAGGTTTAGCTGACAGGCGCAGTACAACTTCCTTCTGCAACATGAAATACATGTCCTGAATGATTTTGCTGTGTTCAACCAGGTGAAATATAATGGGGGTTGATATATTGTATGGCAGATTACCAATAATCCGTAAAGGCTCATGGTAATCCAGATCAGCAAAATTAAATTTAAGTACATCAGTATTGTGAATACGCAGTTGATTATTCTGTACAGCATCAAGCCCGCAATTGAGCTGAAGCTTGGGGACAATATCACGATCCAGTTCAATTACATCCATCTCACCAACAATTTTTAAAATAGGACAGGTCAGAGCGCCTAAACCGGGGCCTATTTCAATAAGTCGCTGGCCCGGTTTTGGATTAATGCTTAGAATAATTCGATGAATAATTCCAGGATCAGATAAAAAATTCTGGCCAAAGCGTTTTCTTGCACGGTGTTGTATCGCCATAATTAAATTGCCGTTGTAATGGCTTTATTATTTGCCAGATGAATTGCCGTCTTTAAGGCAGCAATATAACTGCCCGTATCAACATCAGATGTCGCTGCAAGATCAAGGGCGGTGCCGTGATCAACTGATGTTCTGATAATAGATAAACCTAATGTAATATTTATAGCATGCCCAAAACCCACATGTTTTAATACGGGTAGGCCCTGATCATGATACATCGCTAACACCGCATCTGCACTTTTGAGATACTTTGGTGTAAATAATGTGTCAGCGGGTAACGGCCCTGTTAAATTAAAACCTTGTTTACGCAGATTTTCTAAAACGGGGGAAATTATTTCGATCTCCTCCATTCCCATGTGACCATTTTCACCAGCATGGGGGTTCAATCCGCAAACTAATATGTGTGGTTTTTCTATGCCGTATTTTTGTTTTAAATCGGTATTTAAAATAGTCAGTACCTGATTTAAATTAGTTTTATTTATAGCAGTACTGACCTGACTTAGTGGTAAATGAGTGGTAACCAGTGCGACGCGTAACTTTTCTGCTTCAGCTGCCAGCATCATAACGGGTGTGCCAGAACTTAATTCTGCCAGATATTCAGTATGTCCTGAAAAATTTATACCCGCTTCATTTATAATGCCCTTGTGAATTGGGCCTGTCATTAATGCCTGGGTTTGTTTGTTTTGCTGTGATTGAACAGCTAATCGTATGCACTCTAATACATAACTTGCATTTTCAGGATCCAGTTTACCTGCTTTAACAGTGTTAGCCGTTTTGACCGGCCACACAAACATGGTGTTATCAACGGGTTCTGGAATATTATCGAGAGAAGCAAGCGAGAGAATTTTAATCTTAGAGTTTAAAATACGCGCACGAGTTTCGAGTAACTCAGGGTCTGCAAAATAAACTCTATTACAGTCAAAATTTTCCTCTGCGGTAAGGATTGCCAGGTCCGGGCCTATGCCCGCAGGTTCGCCAGGTGTAATGGCAATTACAGGTCTCATTGTTAACTGTCAATCTCTATTCTATATTCGACATAAGCTTCATCACGAGCACGACGTAACCAGAGTTGAAGTTCTTCGTCAGCTTTACGATTTTGAATGGCCATTTCTGCTTTCTGTCGAATGAGTTGTTCAGTCTCATCCTGCTGGCGACGTTCTAAAACTTGAATAATGTGCCAGCCAAATTGGCTGCGAAATGGTTCTGAAATCTGGCCTTCAGTAAGGCTATTCATAACCTTTGTGAAACGAGGAACAAAAGTGCCTTCAGTTGTCCAGCCCAGATCTCCACCATTATTTTTGGAGCCTGGATCCTGAGAAAATTCAGCCGCAAGCTTTGCAAAATCACCACCTGCATCAAGTTTAGCTTTTACTTCAGTGAGTTTTATTCTTGCCTCTTCATTGCTGGTTATTTCATCTGCTTTAATCAGTATGTGCCGAGCATGAGTTTGTTTAACTAAATGTTGTCTGGTTTTTTTATCGATAAGTTTGATTATATGAAAACCACCTGCACTGCGCAGAGGTTCAGTGACGTGGCCTGTATTTAAATGTCGAGCCGCATCTAAAAATAATGAAGGTAGTTCAGCTGCGCTACGTAGACCAAGATCACCGCCCTTCAGTGCGTGACGCCCATCAGAAAAACGAAGTGCAACATCATTAAAAGATTCGCCGTCATTCAGGTGCGTAACCACTTGGTTGGCTTTTTCTAGCGCTTTTGTTACTTCTTCTGGAGATGCTGCTTCGGGTGTGGCAATTAAGATATGTGCAAGGTGGTATTTGTCATTGGCAGCGTCACCAGATATTTTTTGTTGTTCAAGAAAAATATCAATTTCCTGTTGGGAAACTTTTACGCGACTATAAATCATACGTTGTTGAATTTGGCGAATGATCATATCTTTGCGAGTCTGTTCTCGAAAGTTGTCATAACTAATGCCTTTATCTTCTAACATACGATGCATTTGATCTAATGTAGTTCGATTTTTTTTGGCAATAGATTCAAGTGCTTTATTTAGGCTGAGATCATCAATACGGATGCCCTGAGCCTTTGCGAGTTGCAATTGAATGCTGTCAAGAATAATTCGTTCGATAACCTGTTTCTTTAGTAACTTTTCAGGTGGTGGTTTTTTGCCCTGTAGCAGTATCTGGCCTTTGAAATCCTCGAGGCGATTATTAATTTCCTGATTGCTGATAATGTTTTCATTTACAATAATTGCAACCGAGTCTATTTCTTCTATCGCGATTAGTTGACTAGAAAAAAATGTGATGCCTGTAAGTAATAATAAAGAGAGAAAATTCATTCTGCTGTACTGCATTTTAGTAATCCGGTTGATAGCCAAGGATAGCATGTTTAAGGGTGTTGGTAGTGTCTTTGTCTGTAATGCTGCCAAAGCCTTTTAAGACAAACTGTAACATTATTGATGTGTCATATGGGTCATTTGTGTCATCTTTAATATAACGTTGCGATATCAAACGTAGGGCCCAGCAACAGGACTCATATTGCAGACCAAATAGTGTTTGAATATTTCGTTCATCAGTCAGGGAGTAATTCCAGCGACTTAACAATGAGTAATTGTTCGTAAATGGCCAGGCAAATGATAAATCTGATTGCTCAAGATTATCAGCTTCATCAAGCGCGTCGCGATGAAATCGGTAACCAATATTAAAAACAGCATCATCGGCTGCAGCATAACTTAACAGGGCACTACGTTTGTCTGACGTATCAGTCTCGGTATTCCATTGAAAAGTTGCTCGAGCCCGCCATTTGTTCAGGTTGCCACCGATCTCAGTGACAATGTCTGAACTGTCGGAGGTGTTTATCGTGTTATTTAAAGAAACCTGCTGGTCTTCAAAATAATAAATTTGACCAATACTCATGTTAAAAAGTTCACGTCCTGTGTTTTTATTAATGATACGCGAGCTTAAAGCCAGGGTTAACTGGTTCGCATCGCCAATTCTATCAATGCCATTAAAGCGGTTTTCTCGAAACAGGGATGCGAAACTAAAATCCTGTTCAGTAGTATCAAATACCGGATTTAATGACTGGTCTTCATAGGGAATATTTAAATAAAACAATCTGGGTTCTAAAGTCTGTAAAAAAGAGCTATCAGACAAATCACGTTCAAAAAATAAACCGCTATCAAGGCTGAGTACGCTTAAACCCCGGTCATCAAGATTGCTGTCATTACCTGCAATATCTGTTGTGTCATATTGTGTAAACATATAACCAGCACTGGGTTTCACATACCAGGCATTACCTTCTATAGGTAAACTCAGTTTTGGGTAGATGTGAAATCGAGAACCTTGTTCTATGGTTGTGGTTTCATGGTCAAACTCGACCCATTCACTGTCTAGTGAGCCCAGTAAATAACTACTGTTGCTAGCAAATAGTTCGCCCTGGCCTTTTAGGGTGACCTGGGGCAAACGTTTATAAGGTCTATTGGACAATGCGATGTCGTCATCAATTGTTTGGTAAGACTGAGCCATCAACCCGGCTTGCCATGGGCCATTAACATAATTTAATTTCGCGTTTCTTTCTAAATGTGTTGTATTGGTAATGCTAATACTACTGCCCAGATCTTTTAAATAATCATTATCAGATGCATCGTTAAGTAGCAGGCTTAAATTTAAATGGTTTGTTAATCCGCTTTGGTTGTCGAAATGAATCAGATAGCGCTCTTCATCATTGAATTCTTTGTCTTTGTTTAAGTATTCAAACTCTAAATTTCCGTTGCTGCTGTGAGTAAGATATCTGTATTCAGTTGCTAACATCTCTCCACGTTTACTTATAAATGAGGGTGTAATAAGTGCATCCTGGTTAGGCGCAATATTCCAGTACCAGGGAGCACTAAATTCAAAACCGCCTGAAGTGGATGTTCCCATGCCAGGCATCATAAAACCGCTACGGCGCTCGTCGCCAAGAGGGAACTGTATCCACGGTAAGTAAAATACGGGTACTTCGCCAATCCAGAAAACAGTGTGTTTAGCTGTACCGGTAGCGGTACTTTTATCTAACTCTAACCAGCTGGAATTAAGGTGCCAGTCAAGTTTATTTTCAGGACAGGTAGAAAACTGGGTCTCCTGTAACGTTATTTTCTGATCAGCAGCAATACTAAATAATGGCGTGTTGCCCATTAGGCCTGTGTCGGGCATGTAGTAAAAACTGTCTATGAATTCACCCTCATTTGTAAGCATGTTCATCCAGCCACTACTGGCATTGAGGGCCATATTCTCAGTGTCTGCATGAATATTGCCATCGAGCTCAAGCTTCTGCGCTATTCTATCGTGAGTAACCTTATCAGCCTGTAACCTGAGACCGTGGCGCTCAATAAGGACATTGCCGGAAAATATACTGATAGCATTACCTGTATTTTGCACTTGCTCAGCACTGACATCGATTGTATTAAGTGATTCGCCAGTAAATTTAGGCGGGGTGTTATATTTTATAGAAGTGTAACTATCTGCAGGGCAAGAGTGGAGTGACCCTGCATAATTACGCTGATCTGCCGCCGATAACAGTGTTGGCGAGGTTACCAATAGAGTGCTATATAAAAAGAAACGCTTAAAAGTCATTGTTATTCGACAGTTTAATGAGATAGGCAGTGTAATTTAATGGCGTATTGTAGCTGATTAGACCTGAATAGTAGAAGGATTATCCCTTGCAGAAGAAAGTAATAGATAAGGATGGTGTACAAGTAATAGAAGCGCTCACACAAAAATATGAATCAACTATGAATAAGCGCTTAGACGAGCGCTTTAGAATAAATTTTAAGGTGTTTATTCGTTTATCAGATGGCAGCATCGTACAGGCTCAGGCTGTGGATATTTCTATGGGCGGAATTTATATTGAGTATGCTGCCTCTGCGGATGTGGGCAAAGTCTTTGATCTGGCTTTTGATTTACCCTTAACAAATGACTTTAAAAAGGTTTTCGTTAAAGCAAGGGTGGTTCGCTCAGTTGTGCTTGGCAGTCGGAGTTTGTATGGACTGGCTTTTGTGTATACAGAGTTTGTTAATGAGACGGATAAAATTTTAGAGAAATATATGAAATTGCGTAAGTTGCAGGCCACATAGCGTAACAGCTATGTGGCCTGATGTTATCAGGTCAATAAAAATTCAAGCAGGGCTTTCTGGGCATGTAGGCGATTTTCAGCTTCATCCCAGACCACGCTTTGTTTACCGTCAATGACGCTGGCGCTAACCTCTTCACCCCGGTGTGCAGGCAGGCAGTGCATAAAGAGAGCGTCTTTGTTGGCAAGCGCCATAACTTCGTCATTAACCTGAAAATTGGCAAATGCATTTTCGCGCTCTTTTTGCTCTTCTTCCTGGCCCATGCTCGCCCAGACATCTGTAACAACCATATCCACATTGGTGCAAGCTTCTTTAGGCTCTCTAAAAATTTTTACTCTATCCCCTGCGGCTTTAACTAACTCAGGATCAGGGTCATAACCTTCAGGGCAGGCAATATGTAACTTAAAATCAAGCTGTCGTGCTGCATTAATATATGAGTGGCACATATTGTTTCCATCACCAACGTAGGTAGCTGTTTTACCCTGTACATCACCCCGATGTTCAGTCCAGGCCTGCATATCCGCTAGCAGCTGGCACGGGTGTACCCAGTCAGTTAGACCGTTGATAACGGGTACTGATGAGTGCTTTGCAAGAGTTGTTATTTTTTCATGCTCAAAGGTTCTCACCATAATGATATCAACCATGCTGGACAGTACACGTGCTGTATCTTCTATTGGTTCGCCACGGCCTAGCTGGGTGTCTCTGGGAGATAAAAACATAGCATGCCCCCCCAGTTGAACCATGCCGGCTTCAAATGATACACGGGTGCGGGTAGATGATTTTTCGAAAATCATCGCCAGCACCTTGTTTTTTAGTGGTTCGTATATCTCACCCGCATGCTGCATTTTCTTAAGTTCACTTGCGCGCTTAAGTAATTGCTTGAGTTCAGTAGAGCTAAGGTCGAGTAGGCTTAAAAAATGACGCGTCGCCATTGGGCGTCTCCGCTTAAATTAGTTGCAAAAATCTATAATGAGCTTGCTGACGATATCTACAATGTTGTCAGCCTGCTGGTCAGATAGAATGAGAGGTGGTAATAAACGCACAACATTACCCGCGGTTACATTAATCAGGCAATTTTGCTGTAGTGCCAGACCGACCAGTTCAGGGCAGTCTCTATCAAGCTCAATCCCCAGCATTAAACCTTTGCCGCGAATAGACTTAACAGCAGAGAGCTCCGAAAGTTGTGTTGCAAAACCTTCACGTATTCTCTTGCCGAGTTGATCTGCTCGTTGACATAGATTGTCTTCAATGATGGTATCAATAACAGCTATAGCTGCAGCACACATCAACGGATTGCCACCAAATGTTGAGCCATGGTTACCTGGTTGAAACAGCTCGGCAGCTTTACCATGAGCTACACATGCACCAATGGGAACGCCGTTACCCAGACCCTTGGCCAGTGTCATAACATCAGGAATGATATTGTTATGCTGAAAAGCAAACCAGGCACCTGTACGACCCATACCAGTTTGAATTTCATCAAGCATTAATAACCAGTCGTTTTCATCACAAATAGCGCGTAATTCAGTTAGATAATTATCATCCGGTAAACGAATGCCACCTTCGCCCTGAATCGGTTCAACCAGAATAGCAACTGTATTATTACTGTTTTTAGCAATAGATTTTATAGCTTCAATATCATTATAAGGGG
Organism: Gammaproteobacteria bacterium; assembly: GCA_026195255.1. GTDB lineage: Bacteria > Pseudomonadota > Gammaproteobacteria > SZUA-229 > SZUA-229 > SZUA-229. The sequence continues at coordinate 11,761 of JAPHSS010000019.1, forward strand.
CGCGGGTGAAACCTTGTACCAGTGGTTCAAAGCCAGCCTGCACTTTACGATTACCTGTAGCGGTTAAAGTCGCCAGGGTGCGTCCATGAAAGCTACTTTCTGTAACGATAATTGAGGGGTTATCTATGTTTTTATTGTGGCCATGAAGCCTGGCCAGTTTAATTGCGGCTTCATTGGCCTCAGCACCGGAATTTGAGAAAAACACCCGGTCCATTTTAGATACGTTACATAATCTGTCTGCTAGTTGTTGCTGGTTTTGAATGCAATAAAGATTAGATGTGTGCAGGAGTTTCTCAGCCTGATTCTGGATGGCTCTGGTTACCGTTGGATGGGCATGCCCCAGGCCGCAAACGGCTATACCTGAAAGAGCATCCAGATATTTTGCGCCTTTGTTATCGTACAGGTAGACGCCTTCACCTTTGTCAAAACAGACATCAAGTGGTGCATAGGTTTTCATTAGGTGGTCAGATCCGCTCATGTTTGTTCCTGCTGCTAAAGCCCTCAAATATTTTCAATGGTTATCTCCAATGAATATTTTCAAGCTCCTAAAATGCAAAAACGGCAGTTAAAGCTGCCGCGAAACAGGTAAGTATACTAGCCTTTTCAGCTTTTTCAAATACTATAATTGAAACGGAAATGAAGTGTATAGATTGGCAATGCTACATCCCCCTCGGAGATGGACCGCGTTTTTTGCGTTTCCTGTCTTTATCGATGCCACCAGGAGTTGATAGTGTATAGCTGACTTCGTAAAACTCTTGAAGGTATGTACTAAAAGGGGACAGAACGGAAAATCACCGGTCTGTCCCCGAGGGAAAAGTGCCTGAACAGATAGACTAATAAGTTATGCAGGTAAGTCGTGCATATATATTTTATAGTCCGTGAGCTGAACCTACCATGCATAATAACATTGGTAGAGATAATACAGTGTTAGTACGAGATGCTAGAAGGGCAATTTTCTTAGCACCTGCAATTACGTCTGCACTATGCTCTAAGCCATCTAGACCAAGAATTTTCTTCTGATTTGGCCAGATAAGTACCCATACATTGAATAACATAATGGTGCCTAACCATGCGCCAAGACCAATAACTTGTAAACCTTCCTGGAATGTGAAAGCACCTACAACACCGCCCAATGCAGTAAATTTAGGCTGTGCTAATAATGCCATACCAGCTAACCAGGTTACGGCTGCTGCCATGCGAAACCATAGTAATGCACTTGGGGCTATATATTTGTTAATAGCAGCTGGGCCTGGGCCTCCGTTGTCTTTTTCGGCAAGGGCTTTACCTACGCCGGGTACCTGAACAAAGTTAAAGTAGTACAGTAAACCGATCCAGGTAATACCCGCAACAATATGTAACCAGACCGTTGCTATACCTTTGAACGATTCTAGAGTACCCATACCAAACGCTACGATAAGAGCGAGAATAAAACCAACGGCTATTGTGCCTTTGATTGACATTAGAGGATTCATATTAATTTCCTGTTTATTTTTCAGTTAAGATACTGAGTGTTTTAGTTGGGCATTAAGATAAGTTAGAAGCACTCGTATTTCAAGGTATTATTTGACTTATATCATTGTTTTTAAGGATTTCCATGGATGTTATTGCTTTAAGTATATTTTCAAGCCGTATTGAAGCGGTATGTGATGAAATGGGTGCTGTTTTACAGCGTGTTGCGTTTTCGCCCAATATTAAAGATCGTCTGGATTATTCCTGCGCTGTATTTGATGTTCAAGGCGAGTTATGCGCTCAGGCAGCTCATATACCAGTGCATCTGGGCAGTATGGCTTATGCAGCCCGGGATATTGTAAGTAAATTCAACTGGCAGCCGGGAGATATGGTGGTTTTAAATGACCCTTATCTAGGGGGAACCCACCTGCCTGATATTACTCTGATTGCCCCGGTGTTTATTCAACAGCAGTTAACAGGGTTTGTAGCTAATCGTGCGCATCATGCGGATATTGGTGCATCCAGCCCAGGTTCAATGCCGGTATCATCGAAATTAAGTGATGAAGGGGTGATTATTCCGCCCACACATCTATTGAGGAATAATCAGGAAGACAAAGAGGTAATGAATAATTTATTGTCTGTTTTACAAAACCCGAAACAGTCGCATGGTGATTTTTCTGCACAAATTAGTGCAAATAGACGGGGTATACAGCGTTTGGAAGAGTTAATTACAGGGATGGGCGTAAAGCAATATCAGTTGGCGTTAGTTTCTCTAAATGACTATGCTGCGCGAATTGCTGAGGATGCAATGAAAACAATCACCCCGGGAGTTTATGATTTTACAGATGTGATGGACGATGACGGGCAGGGCAATACGGATATTAAAATTAAGGCAAGCATTACGATTTCAGATACATCAATCGAGGTAGATTTTGCGGGCTCGGCAAATCAGGTAACCGGCAATATAAACTGTCCCTTATCTGTTGCTGCAGCCGCAGTTTATTATGTTTTTCGTTGTTTAATGCCAGTGAATACCCCTGCCTGTGCCGGCAGTTTTCGTCATATTAGCTTATCGGCAGCAGAAGGTTGTTTGCTTAATGCGCAAAGGCCTGCTGCAGTAGCTGCAGGAAATGTTGAAACCAGCACGCGTATTGTCGATGTCATCATTGGTGCGCTTGTAAAAGCGCTACCGGAAAAGCTGCCGGCTGCCAGTCATGGCAGTATGAATAATCTGGCGATGGGCGCATCAGAAAATTATGATAATGATATTAAAACAGATGCCTGGGATTATTATGAAACGATCGGTGGCGGCATGGGGGCAAGTTATTTATATGATGGTTTGAGCGGTGTACAAACACATATGACTAATACCTTAAATACACCGGTTGAAGTGCTGGAAATGAACTATCCGCTCAGAGTAAATGAATATTCACTGCGTAAAAATTCCGCTGGTAAAGGGCAGCACTCCGGTGGTGAAGGTTTGCTTCGCTCTTATACGTTTTTACAAGATACACATATCACACTTTTAACTGAAAGAAGGCGACATAAACCGTGGGGAATTAATGCGGGTGATGGTGCGCCCGGTGAAAATTTAATAAATGATAAACCCCGGGGCTCGAAATTTTCACAGATTGTTAAGGCAGGTGACAGGTTAACTATTAAAACCCCGGGGGGTGGAGGGTATTCAAAGGGTTAGATTTTATTTTAACTGTTCGTGGGCGTGTGTTTTTTAGTCTAATTTAGTCTGAAAGTGGATGTGGTTGGGGCACATCTCCATCGGGGATAGAACGCGCTTTTTGCGCTCTGTTCCCTGTGGTGATGCCATCAAGAGTTTTACGGAGTCGGTAAATTGCACTGTCAACTCTTGGTGGTATGGGTTAAGGGGACAGGGCTCAAAAAACGAGACCTTTCCCCGAGCAAGAGGTTTCTTAACAGGGTAAGAAAAATTACTTTAATGCATTTTGAACAGATTTCATGCTCTTGACCCAGGGTTTAAGGGAGCGTAGTTGTGGAGGTAAACCGGCAATGGCGTTACGGGCATTTTCACGGCTGTTATAACTACCATATACCATTACGTAATACGGTTTTGAAGTTAGCCAGGTTTTATACCACGCCGCATTTGTTGATAACTGGTTGCGCTGAGCAAATTTTAAAAGTGTTTCCGGATCCCGTGCGCCCAATAATTGTAATGTCCAGTTTTGACTGTTTTGTGAGTTGAGCCAATTCGCATCTCGTAAACCCATTTTCTCAAGTTCCAGTAATACCGGGTTCACCGGTACTGCAGGATTTACTGCGGCTTTAATATTTGCTTTAGTCTTTACTTCTACCTGTGCAGCTTTTTGCTCGGTTTTCTGTTGTATATCAGGTGTAGATTTAAGTTCTGCTGGCTTGCTCACTTGAGGTGGAGGTGCTACATCAGCAATAACCTTTTCAATGCTCTGTGTTTTGGTATTGATAGAAGTTATATTTTCAGGTTCTTTAAGCTCAGTTGCAGCTGGTTCTGTTATGGTTTCTGCTACAGGTATAGTGTCTACTGCTTCATTTTCTGATTCTACTTCTACTGTGTCTGCCGTTGTCTGGTCACTTTCCAGAACGTTAATCACATCTGTTACGTCATTGATGCTAGTTTCTTCTATAGAGCTAGTGGTTAATGGCATTTGCTCTGATGGTTCGCTTTCTGTTTTATCAAATAAGAAATAAAAATAAGCACCTGCAATAATTATTAATAATATAAAAATTATGCTGAGTGTTTTTATCCAGGTGGGTGTAGGTGGGTTTAAACGGTGTTGTATTATTTTGTCAATAAGTTGTGCCGCTTGATTCATTATCTCTAGAGGTGTGCCGTTGGTTTTTTTCAACAGTTGTTGAATGTCGTTGTTTGTGAGTAATGGTTCGTCGGTATAACCCGCGCTGCGTAAGCGGTGAGTTATAAAATTATCAACCTGTTTTGGTGAAAGTTTTGGCATAACCTGCACGTATATCTGGTCAGCCTGTATATCGGTTATTTTTTGTAGTGTGTCTGACATGCCAGAATTGGCAAGCAATAATATTTTTAAAGTTACGTCATGTTCCTGTTTTAGCTGGTGCTGGTATCGAAATAGTTCCTGTAATGTTGTATCACTCAAAACATGGCTATTGTCCATTATTATCAATGGAGTTTGATCAAACATTTGTAAGTTTTTGAGGTTTTCATCCAGATGATTTGCGTCACCCAGGTCCTGCAGGTGAATAGACATTTTTTGCTGGATTTGCATCAGCGTATCAGTGGCTTCAGCCTGCATGGATAGTGATTTAGTGTTGGCTATTTCGGTTTGTATGAACTTTCGAAACAGAGATGTTTTTCCAGAGCCATGTTCGCCCTCAACTAGCAACAAGAGGTCGCTGAATTGTATCTGGTGAATTAGACTGTCAGATATTTTAGTGAGAGATTGTGTATTAAAAAAACTTTTTTCTGTCAGAATTTCATTTGCGAATGGTTGTTTACTTAAGCCTAAAAAATTCAGACTTTGAGCATTTAATTCGCCGTTAGTTTTATTGTCTTTGTTTTTTTTAGCCATAAATAATGCTTTAAGGTATCAGGTTAGCAAATGATAATTGTCTGGGGTTAAAAATACGTTCATATTCTACAATGGCATACCTGTCCGTCATGCCAGCAATATAATCGGAAACGCCTCTGGCAATTCCATTGTCGCCAATTTTATCTTTTAAATTGTAGCAATGCTGTAAGGCGTCGGGCGGAAGTATACGAAGGTCATTTATAAAAGCCTCGAATAGCGAGCTTAAGACTCTTTCCGCTTTAGTCGTCATGCGCTGAACACGATAATGGCGGTACAGATTTGTCATCAAGAATCGTTTTAATTCGAGTGTTTGTTTTTGCATGTCTTCACTAAAACCGACGATATTTTTTTGCTGGTTTCGAGCATCATCCGGGTGATTTATATTTAATCTTTCTATTTCATTTTTAGAAGTGTCGATCAGGTCAACAACCATACGACTAATCATACGGCGAATAACTTCGTGAATTAAACAGGTATGACTGATTTTCGGGTATTTTTTCATCACAATTTCATGCTGGTCTCTGAATAACTGGGATTGCAATAATTGTTCTATTGTTATTAAGCCGTATCTAACACCGTCGTCAATATCATGATTATTGTAGGCTATTTCATCAGCCTTATCACAAACCTGAGCTTCAAGGCTAGGCTGGTTTTTATCTAAAAAACGTTGGCCTAACTCACCCAGATTGCGTGCATCTTTTGTTGAACAGTGTTTGAGTATGCCTTCACGGGATTCAAAACTTAGATTAAGGCCGGGAAATTCAGCGTATTTTTCTTCTAACTCATCAACCACACGTAGAGATTGTAAATTGTGCTCAAAGCCGCCATAAGCCTTCATGCAGCGGTTTAATGCATCCTGACCTGCATGGCCAAAAGGTGCGTGCCCCAGGTCATGGGCTATGGCAATGGTTTCTGCCAGATCTTCATGTAAATGTAATTCTCTGGCGATAGAGCGACCAATTTGTGAGACTTCAAGGGAATGGGTTAAACGGGTTCGAAACAGGTCGCCTTCGTGGTTTACAAAAACCTGGGTTTTATATTCAAGACGACGGAACGCAGCAGAGTGTATTATTCTGTCGCGGTCTCGTTGATATTGAGTTCTATGAACCGGGTCAGGTTCGGGGTGCAATCGGCCTCTGGATGTTGCTTCACTACATGCATAGGGGGCGAGGTTGCGTAAATCATATCCTTTATGCATGTTTTATAATCTCTTTAAGCGGAGTAACTTTCTGCAATGGTTTCTCTTAAAATAGCGTCAGTATAATCTTTAGATATAACCGCATTGCCCATCGATTTATATAAAACGAGCTTTAAAACACCATCAGAAACTTTTTTATCTAATGACATAAGTTCGATAAATTTGTCTGCACTCATTTGCTCTGGAGCGGTTATAGGTAAGTTTGCACGCTCAAGTATATCAATTACGCGACTAACGTCATTTTCGGAAATCCAGCCAAGTTTATTGGATAAGCGTGCGGCCATTACCATACCGCTGGCAATGGCTTCACCATGTAACCATACGCCATAACCCATGCCGGTTTCTATTGCATGGCCAAAAGTGTGACCTAAATTCAAAAGGGCACGTTGACCGCTTTCCCTTTCATCTGCCGCTACGACTTCGGCTTTATTACGACAGGAGCGCTCAATAGCATAAGCCAGTGCGGCAGGGTCTCGATCAAGTAACTTGCCTATGTTACTTTCAAGCCACTCAAGAAAATTGATATCTCTAATCAGGCCATACTTAATTACTTCAGCTAAACCAGAACTAAGCTGGCGTTCTTCTAGTGTATTTAATGTGTTGGTGTCAGCAATAACTGCTCTGGGTTGATAAAATGCACCAATCATATTTTTACCGATAGGGTGGTTAACCGCTGTTTTTCCCCCAACAGATGAATCAACCTGTGACAACAGGGTGGTTGGAATTTGTACTAAATGCACACCACGTTGATAGGTTGCAGCAGCAAATCCGGTTATATCACCAATAACACCGCCGCCTAGTGCAATTAGTGTGGTATTTCTATCGAGGTGGTTCTCTAAAAGCGTGTCGTAAATAGAGTTAAGTACATTCAGGTTTTTATGCTCTTCACCATCAGGTAATATTAATGTTTTAAATCGAATATCACTTAATGATTTTTCAACCGCATCCATATATAAAGGGGCGACGGTTTCATTGCTAACAATGAGTGCGCTGTTACCGGGTATATGTTGGGTAAGCAGCTCACTTTGCTCTAACAGATTATGTCCAATACAAATTGGATAACTGCGCTCACCCAGATTAACTTTTAACGATATCATCTTAAACCTGATGTGTTATTGAATTTTTTTATTTTGTCTAGCATAACGTTTATTACGGCTCTAATCGACTGTTGCCCTGTATTTATAATAATATCAGCAGTCTCTCTATACAATGGCTCACGAATTTTCATAATCTCTCTAAGCGTTGCAGCCGGGTCAGGTGTTTGCAGAAGGGGTCTATTTTTATCATGTCCTACTCGATCAAGTAAGTGTTTGATGTCGCTATGTAGGTATATTACGGTGCCCCGGTTTTTCAAATGCTGGCGATTTTCCTTATCCAGTATTGCGCCACCACCGGTTGCTAATACCAGTTGAGATCTTTGGGTTAATTCATCAATAATGGCCGCTTCTCGCTTACGGAAACCCGCTTCACCTTCTTTCTCAAAAATTAACGGAATATCAACACCGGTATGCTCTTCTATAGCGTGATCGCTATCTTCAAAATCCATATTCAGGCGTTTGGCAATTTGCCGCCCCATTGTGGTTTTGCCTGCACCCATTGGGCCGATTAGAAAGATGTTATGTTTGTTCATCATAGAAAACTGAGTTTATCATTTTAAATGTATAAAAGGTTTGAGAACTTATTGATAAGCAAACAATAGTATTTTAGTTAAAGAGGAATATATATTTACACCTGCAAAAAAAGATTTTTTTGCAGGTGTAAATAGGAATGTTACTTACAAGTTATAGTACAGTCACGCTTACCGTGTTGGTGGTTGTATTGCCATCGCTATCGGTAACAGACGCTGTAATAACATGCGCACCAGGAGTAACTAATTCGTTCGACGTAATACTATTAGTTGTTCCAGTAAGAACGCCATCTACATCCGATGACCAGGTAATACCTGTTGTTATTGTACCGTCTTCAGTGTCTGTGATGGTTGCTGTAAAGTTAGTATTGGTTGTATTCGGTATATTGTCTCCAGCTGTTGGTGCAGTAATTACTACTACTGGGCTATCATCTGTTATAGTAAAATCAACAGTATCTGTCGCAGTATTACCCAAGCTATCAATAGCTGTAACTGTAACTGTATGATCACCAGCCGACAAGCTTGTGATGGCAAAGGTATTACTTAGCGCACCTATATTGCCGTCGAGGCTTGATGACCAGGTAATATTGTTACCAACAAGCGGATTATCTTGCCCAAATATTTCACCGTCTTCCGGATCAATAGCTGAGGCAGTGAACGTAACACTGCTGCCAATAGCGATTCTTGATAATGGCGTCGGTGAAGAAATGGTAACAGTGAGTGTCGCTGATCCTCTTTGGTCCAGGTTTATATACGAGATTTCAGATATCATTATGCTGGGTGTGGCAGAGCATAAAGTTGAGTGAATACAATCTGCACCATTAAAAAGGTCGTCACCTAATGTATGATCACCACTAAAATCGATATCAATGATTTCATCTATGTTAGCCGTATATACACCATCATGATTGATGTCTAAATATGGCTCATCTAGATCACGAATATATACGTTATCGGCATCGTCATAATTACCGCTACCATTAAGGTCCCTATAGGACTCTTCACCAACGGTATAAGCTGTAAATGTATTAAAATAATCACCTGGGAGAAAACCAAAATCAGAGTTGCTTCTCCAAGTTACGGAACATGATCCATTAGCGATCTGACATGAATTTTTATCTAATACTCCCCATTGTGTTACAAAGTGCACTGTTGCACCACTAGTGGCTGAATTAAACTTATCTCCAGCTAAGGCAGTTACCACAACTTCAACATTGCTATGAAACCCATCGTCATCTATAACATCAGGTTGTACGGGGTCAAAGACTAACTCAAAGTTCTTATCGCTGACTGGATTGCCTGAGCCTCCACCACCTGTTATAAATGGGCTTGAGTCCCCTGAGCAACCAGCAAAAATTAATGCTGATAGTGTTATCGGTAGAAATAATAATTTATGATTCATATTCTGTATCCTGTGACTTACCCCAATTACAGACTAAGTGAGTCTTTTAATATTTTCGGTGTTACAAATATTAGTAACTCCTGTTTCTCAATACTTTCAAGTGTATGTCTGAACAGGCTGCCAATGAGTGGTAGGTCGCCTAAAACGGGAACCTTATCTAGATCGTTACGTGTTTCGGTTTCATAGATGCCACCAAGCACGATAGTGTCTCCATTATCGACCAGAACCTGAGTTGTGACCTGTCGAGTATCTATGCTTGGAATATTCGCAAACACCTGACCTACAGCATCTTTGTTTACTGACAGATCCATAATGATTCTGTCATCAGGTGTAATCTGAGGTGTTACCTTGATACTTAATACGGCCTTTTTAAACTCAACCTGCGTAGCGCCACTTGAAGTGGCAGATAGGTAAGGTATCTCAACACCCTGTTCAATAAACGCTTCGTGTCGATCAGAAGTAACTACTCGTGGGCTTGAGATGATTTCACCATCACTTTCCGACTGTAGGGCAGAGAGTTCAAGATCTAACAAGTTGCCACCACTAAGTATAGTAAATGCAACGCTACCCGTGGCACCGATTACCGGCATATTTACGTTTAACCTGTCTGCACCTGAAGGAGTATCAACAGGAAAAATCGTACCACCGTCCTCTAGATTACTAAGAGCGCTGTTTGATATTGTGTTGGTACCACCAAAAGTACCCGTTGTTGCATTCAGACCATCGGTACCACTTTCCTGAACACCGGTAGCACCAAATCGAACACCGAGCTCTTTCTTGAAGTCGTCAACAGCAATAACAATTCTTGACTCGATTAATACCTGTCTAACAGGAATATCAAGTTTGGCAAGCGTTCGTCTAATTTCAGAGATCACAGTATCAGTGTCTTTTACAATTAACGTATTTGTACGTTCATCCATAATGACGCTGCCACGGGGTGATAATAGGTTTAAGTTGCCTTCTTCTCCCGTGCCCTCAAATAGTTGGGCCAGGTCAGTTACCTTGGCGAAGTTGATTTCAAAGAAAGCGCTACGAATCGGCGCAAGCTCTGTAACCTGTGCCTGTGCTTCCAGATCAATTTTTTCCTGAGCGGCAATTTCTTCACTAGGCGCAATTAACATGACATTGCCAGATTCGCGCTTCGATAAACCCTTGGCTTTTAAGATAATATCAAGAGCCTGGTCCCAGGGAACATTTTTAAGTCGTAATGTCAGGTTGCCATCAACCGAGTCACTAACAACAACATTAAGCCCGGTAAAGTCGGCAATAAGCTGTAGAACAGCGCGTACCGGAATATCCTGGAAATTTAATGACAGACGTTCACCGGTGTAACCAAACTTGGCTTTTTTCTGTTCTTCTAAGTCATCTTTAGAAATAGGTATAAACTCAATGGTAAATAATTTATCTGTCTGATATGCCAGATGTGTATAGTTTTTATGACTTGGCTCTATCAGGATGCGAGAGTTGCCATCAATCTGGAAACTATCAATAGTTTTAACCGGTGTAGCAAAATCCAGAACGTCTAAACGTTGATGAAGGTTCTTTGGCAGGTTTGTGTTTGAAAAGCTAATGACGACTTTTCCAAACTCTTCACTGATATCCATTGGAATACTGGCTTCAGATAAAGATAGTAATACCCGGCCTTCACCCTTGTCGCCACGGCGAAAATCTATTTTTGTAACAGCTCTGCCACTACTTTGGCCTGAGCTGCTTGCTGCGGCAATACCACCAGACTTATTCGACTCAGAAGCATTAGATGATTCGCTTTCAAGTGTAATTGAAACAGTGTTTCTATTTATTGAAACATCATAAGGCACAGTTTCAGATAAGTTTAAAATAACACGTGTTTTGTCTTTAACGGTAACGGCAGTTAAAGACTGGGCAACACCTATACCTATTTGTTGTTTTCTTTTAGGTAGTTTGCTCTTGGTGTTTTTAAAATCAAAAGCAATACGTGCAGGGTTATCTATATTGAAACTTAATGGTTTTTCGCTCAGTTTAGAAAGGCGAATATTTATCTGCAGGCGATTGCCAGGTAATGAAGAGTAACTTATTTCTTCAATGTTGTTTGTCTCTGCATGGGCTGTTTGTAAGGTAAACCCCGTTAGCATCACAAGTATGAAATTAAAAAATATTTTTCTATGCATTGAGCTTTTAATGCGTGTTATTAGGCTGTTCATGATTGCTCCATACTTTTTTATTTTGTGCCGATGGCTAGAGAGGCTGTGCGTTCAATATAGCCTCCAAGTCCATCCGGGATTATTTCAATGATATCTATCTGTTTTTCTGTAACAGATATGATTTGACCTTCATTCTGTCCAGCGTAATTACCTGTTTGTACCCTGTGAACAACGTTGTTAGGGTCTTTCACTAACCCCCAGGTGTTCTCATTTTGTACCAGAATGCCAACCATTCTTAAGGTGTCTAATGGGTAGGTTTCTAATGGTTCTTTCGGGCGGTTTGCACTCGGCCGTAAACCATTTGCGTTTGTGGCATTGTCCTGACCAATTTCTGCTTCAAATGCGGCTTCGAAAGGGTCTCTCAGTTCAGCTGCAGAGTATGTGAAATTTTTATATGGCTCAAACGTAGGTAAAGGTTTTACACTTCCCAGGTGTTTTGATTTTGTTTCTTCAATATAAGCAGTGAGGTCGTCATTGTTTTGAGAACATGCACTTATCGTAATGCTTAATATTAAAAGTGAGATTTTAAACTTTAAGGACATTATTAAACATCCTCTTGTTCGTCTAAATATTGATAGGTCACAGCTGTTACTTCCATTTGAAGTAAAACACCCGTTGTGTCTTTTGGTTTTTGTATGCTGATATTACGCATTGTAACGATACGTGGCAAAGCGGCTACCCCGCTAACGAATTTTCCAAACTGATGATAACGACCCGTAACTCTTAGTTTAATTGGGAATTCTGCGTAGAACTCTTTAGGCGATAAACCTTCGGGTTTGAAATATTCAATTTCAAGACCACTGGCAATGCCAGTTTGTGAAATGTCTGTGAGTAGAGATTCGATTTCAGTTTTATTAGGTAGCTGTCTAAGTAATGCACCAAAAGACTGTTTCATGTCTTCCAGTTGTTGAGCGTAAGCTTCAAGGTTGGCGGCCTTACTTTGCTTTTTATCGAAAGTGGCTCTAAGAGACTGCTCTTCCTGTTCAGACTTTTCAAGAACTTTAAGTTGCTCCTTGGTATCAAAAAATATTCCGGCACCAGCCGCTAGCACGCATAGTAAAACGATAATGATGACTTTAACCGGTGTGGATGCACTGCCGATTTTTTTAATGTCATTAAGATCAATATCACTAAGATCAATTTCGTTTAGTTTTGATAGATCCATTTTTATAATCCCTCAGCCTTGTCTTCATCAGTTTTCGGAGCTGACTGTTGTGCGACTAGAATAAATTTACTGCCACGGCCATCTTTACGAGTGCTTTCAATTACCTGTAGTTTTGGTTTTGTCATCCATTCTGAAGCGTCTATATTGCGCATATATGCAGAAACACGGCCATTAGATTCCGCGATACCATTTATAGTGATATTGTTGGATGATTGTTTAATTTCAGTTATATGTAAGCCTTCCGGCATGGTTTTAACTATTTCATCAAACAGGTGAACAATTTGAGGGCGTTTTTGTTGTAAGGATTGAATAATTTCCATTCGAGATAAAAGTTTTGCTTTAGTGTCTTCCAGGCCTTTTATTTTTAACAATTGCACATCTAGCTTTTTAATTTCAGTTGTTAAAATAGAATTCCTGTTTTTCTGATGATCAATCATGCGAGATATATTCATATGAATCAGAACAATAATGGAGCCGGTTAGCATTAGCGCTAAACCTGTCATTGTCCAGAATTGCTTGGTTTTTTCTTTACGAAGTTCTTCGCGCCAGGGTAAGAGGTTAATATGCGCCATTAGTCGAAACTCCTCATGGCCAGTCCACAGGCAATCATTAATGCGGGAGCATCATTACTTAATGCCTGGGAGTTTACCTTGCTTGATAAATCCATCTCGGCAAACGGATTTGCAATAATGGTTTCAATTCCCAGTTGTGAGGCAATTAACTCGTCTATTCCGGGGATTGACGCACAGCCACCGGCAAGTGCAATCATGTTAACTGATTCATGTTGGCCGGCAGTATAGAAAAACTGTAAAAAACGACTGACCTGTTGCGCCATATTTTCTTTAAAAGGCTCTAACACTTCAGGTATGTAGTTGTCTGGCAAACCGCCTACTTTCTTTAATCGGCCGGCTTCTTCATAAGCAAGACCATAACGACGCATAATTTCTTCAGTTAGCTGTTTGCCACCAAAAGCTTGCTCGCGGGTATAAATTAATTCGTTATTTTCAATAACATTAAGGCTGGTCATAGTGGCGCCTACATCCAGCACAGCTATAACAAATGTTTCGGGCTCGTCGTTATCTTCATCAGTATTAACAGGTCTGCCTGTTATTAAACTGGTTGCTTTTTCTATTGTGTAAGCTTCAACATCAACGATTTTTGCTGTCAGGCCGGCTATTTCTGCAACAGCGGTGCGCATTTCTACATTTTCGCTGCGTGAAGCGGCAAGTAAAACGTCAACAGTATCCGGGTTGCCTTCAGTCTCGCCTAATACCTGAAAATCAAGATTAATCTCTTCCAACGGGTATGGAATGTACTGATCAGCTTCTAGCTCAATCTGAGTTTCCATTTCCGCGTCAGTTAAACTGGATGGCATGGTGATTACTTTAGTAATAACAGATGAACCAGGAACGGCGAGTGCGGTTAATTTACACTTGGAACCTGATTTTTTTAAAGCCTTAATCAGGGATTCCCCCACGGCATCGACATCCTGAATATTTTTTTCAGCAACAGCATTAGCTGGTAATGGCTCAACTGCCAGGCTTTCTACGCGATAGCCAGTGTCAGTTTTAGACAACTCGACGATCTTGACAGAAGTCGAACTTATGTCTATTCCCAGTAATGATGGTTTTTTGCGTTTCATTTGAAACACGACTCAATCCCCTTAATCCACTTTGAGTATAAGTAGTTATAGCTCTTTTGTGTGTATTTGCATTAAATATTAGCTGCAAGTATCGAATAATACTAGTCTATTTTAAAAATACTGTCGCTTGAATTGTATTCTAAGACTATAATTCAAGCACGGTAAGAAACTTCTTTATCTTCTTTCTGAGTCGAAAATAAAAGCAACTTATTCGCTTAAATGAGTTCAGACTGTAGTTAGGTGTCTGAAAAATAAGTCAATTTCATGGGATAAATCAGTTTTCGGATGAATTATCAATTTATATGTACAGAGCTAAAACAGGATTTGCGATCATTAAATGATTACTAAAGGGTCAGTTGAATAATATGCAAAAATTTTTAAAAATTCTTAGAGTTAGTTCTAAAATTTTCATCGCTATGATGGTCTTAGGCGTTACCTGTTTACTTGGCCTTTATCTCTATTTAGAGCCCAAACTCCCTTCTATTGAAGGTTTAAGCGATATTCAGCTACAGGTTCCACTACGAGTTTATAGTTCTGAGGGTGGGTTAATTGCTGAATATGGTGAAAAGCGTCGTACGCCAAAAGCAATTAATGATATACCTCTGCCGTTGAGGCAGGCTTTTCTGGCGGCAGAAGATGATCGGTTTTATGAACACCCGGGGGTTGATTATCAAGGTATTCTCCGAGCTGCGGCCGTATTGGCCACTACCGGGAAACGCGGGCAGGGAGGAAGCACTATTACTATGCAGCTTGCTCGAAATTTTTATCTAAGTAGCGAAAAAACCTTTGCACGTAAGTTAAATGAAATCTTTCTGGCATTGAAAATTGAGCAACAATTAAGCAAAGATCAGGTGCTGGAACTTTACTTAAATAAAATTTATTTAGGTAATCGAGCTTATGGTGTGGCCGCTGCTGCTAGAGTTTATTACGGTAAAGAGCTTGAAGAATTGACTCTCTCTCAGATAGCAATGATTGCCGGTTTACCGAAGGCGCCATCCAGATATAACCCTATTGTAAACCCTGAACGTGCTTTATTGCGTAGAAACTATGTTTTAAATCGTATGTTGGCACTTGGATTTATTAGTGAAGCTGATATGCGCTTTGCTAAGGCGCAGCCTGTTACTGCCGGCCTTCATGATTCGCCTGTTGATGTATCTGCCTCGTACGTGTCCGAAATGGTGCGCCATGAAATAACTAAGCAGTTTGGTGATGATGCTTATATCAAGGGCTTAAATGTTTTTACTACCATTGACGGGCGTCTTCAAAGGGCCGCCAACGAGAGCCTTAGGAATGCCTTAAGAGCTTATGATATTCGTCATGGTTATCGTGGTGCACAGCAAACTATAGAATTGAAACCAGATGGTGTAGAGCTAAGTAAAGAAGAGTCAGAAATTTTATGGCGTGAGGCTGTTGAAGACCTGGATGTTGTCGGTGGTTTACATTCAGCACTGGTGCTTGAAGTGGCTGAGCAAAGTGCACGCGTTTACCTTAGAGGTGGGCGCCTTATTAACCTGGAATGGGATGGTTTAAAGTGGGCCAGAAAGTTTGTTGATAGAAACACACAGGGAGAGGAGCCAAAGTTAGCTAGTGATGTATTAAAGCCCGGTGATGTGATTCGTATTTATAAAGATGGGGGGCGTTGGGTATTGGGGCAAATTCCAGAAGTTCAGGGTGCCTTAACAGCGGTTCGTTCAAATGACGGTGCCTTACTGGCACTGGTCGGAGGATATGACTTTCACCATAGTAAGTTTAATCGGGCAGTTCAGGCCAAAAGACAGGCCGGGTCTAGTTTTAAGCCCTTCATTTATAGCGCTGCATTAAGCCGTGATTACACTGCTGCAACCTTGATTAATGATGCCCCGGTGGTGTTTCACGATCCGGTTTTAGAGGGAACATGGCGCCCTGAAAATTACAGCGGGAAATTCTTTGGGCCAACAAGATTGCGTGTGGCGTTATTTAAATCACGCAATCTGGTCTCCATCCGCATATTGCGCTCTATTGGTATTCAGTATGCAACTAATTTTGCCCAAAAGTTTGGTTTTGATTCGAATTTACTGCCTCACGATTTATCACTGGCTTTAGGTAGTGGTGAAGTGAGTCCTTTGCAGTTATCCACCGGGTTCTCTGTGTTCTCTAATGGTGGATATAGAGTAAAGCCTTATTTTATTCAAAGAATAGAGGATATTGATGGCAATGTGCTGTTTGAGGCTGACCCCGAGGTGGCCTGTGTCAGTTGTGAATTAAAATCCAGAGGTATTGTGTTGCCGCCGCAGCCACAAGATGCGCTATCAGATGAAACAGGCGCTGAAATGTTAAGGCAGGAGCAATTGCTTAGTCAGTCTTTACAGCAGCAACAGAATATGCAAAAGGTGGCTGGCGAAGTCAATGAGGCGGACAATGAAGCGGCAAGTTCGCTTGAGGAGACTGGCCTGCAAGAAGCTAATCTCGGATTTAAGTTACCTAAGCAGGCTGAAAGAGCAGTTGATGAACGCATTATCTACATTATGAATACCATATTGCAGGATGTTATAAATCGAGGAACAGGCAGGCGGGCTCGTGCTTTAGGTCGAAACGATTTGCATGGTAAAACAGGTACAACGAATGATCAGAAAGATGCCTGGTTTAATGGATTTAATGATAAGTTGGTAGCAACCGCCTGGGTTGGTTTTGATCAACAGCAATTGTCATTAGGAAATTATGAGACAGGATCTAAAGCCGCATTGCCTATGTGGATTGAATTCATGCAAACCGCCTTAAAGGGGGTGCCTGAAACAAAAATGCAGCGTCCAGAAGGACTGGTGAATGTGAAAATTAATGCGGAAACCGGTGAGCCTGCGGATGCTTCAGATAAAAATGCAATTTTTGAAATTTTCAGGTCTGAACTGGCACCTAAAGAAGAACGGACAGACTCTTTACCGGCTAATACGGATAATAAGGGTGATATTCCCGAGCAGTTGTTTTAACTTTTTGTATGGCGAGTCAGATCAGAATAACGTCAGGGGACGGAGCGTCACGGTGCTCCATCTCCGAGCAAAGCAAGCAAATGATAGCCCGTTTTGAAATAATAAGTGTCTGTTAGCGCTTTTTACTAAATTTTGTATTTAAAAATATAACTAACGAGATAAATTATGTGTGGCATTTGCGGAGAATTTAGATTTGATGGTTCAGCGCCTGATTTAGCTCGAACCAATAAAATGATGACGCGTCTTGAACGAAGGGGACCGGATCATGGCGGCTCGTATTCTGATGGGCCTATAGCGCTTGGTCATAGACGGCTGGCGATTATCGATTTGTCTGAACATGCCAATCAACCACTGGTAGATCAACAACTGGGCCTGGCGCTTGTTTTTAACGGCACTATTTATAATTTTCCTGCGCTGCGTTCCGAATTACAGGATAAAGGTTACCATTTTTTTTCTAGCGGTGATTCCGAGGTTATTCTTAAGGCATATGCTGAATGGGGTGAGGCATGTGTAGAGCGGCTTCACGGCATGTTTGCTTTTGCTATCTGGGACATGCGTAAGCAACGTTTATTTCTAGGTCGTGATCGTTTAGGAATCAAACCCCTCTATTTCAGTTTTAATAACAAACGACTTTTATTTGCCTCAAATGCACAGGCATTGTTGGCAACAGGTGATATCGATACCTCGATTGATTCAGTCGGTTTGCATCATCAGTTAACACTGCATGCGGTTATTCCTGCACCTCATACGATATTAAATGGCATTAAAAAAATGCGTCCGGCGCATTGTATGTGTTTTAGTATTGATGGAGGCCTTAGTGAACGTGAGTACTGGCTTCTAAATGCCTGTCGTCCCAAAGAAAAAATGGATGAACAGGAATGGACAGAAGCGATTCATATATCATTAAAATCAGCTGTTGAAAAACGAAAAACCATATCCGATGTGCCGGTAGGTGTCTTGTTATCAGGTGGGCTGGATTCTTGCCTGCTGGTTGCTTTGTTAGCAGAAGCGGGTGTGGGTAATATAAAAACATTTACCGTTGGGTTTGAAGATCAGCCAGAAGAGAAAGGTAATGAGTTTGAGTTCTCAGACCTGATTGTCGATAGATATAATACCGAACATCACAAGTTTTTTATACGTAATGATAAAGTGCTGGACTACCTGCCAGATGCCGTTGATGTGATGGCGGAACCAATGGTAGGGCAGGATGCGGTGGCATTTTATATGTTATCTGAACAGGTCTCCAAAGAAGTCAAAGTGGTGCAGAGTGGGCAGGGTGCTGATGAAGTTTTTGGTGGTTATTTCTGGTATCCACAAATGCATGAAGCAGAGGGTGAAGATGATCTACAGCGATTCTCATCTCGATATTTTGACCGTGACCATGAAGAGTATTTGCAGACTGTTAGTAAGCAGTATCATGGTGATGACCATACAGGCAAACTAATTAGCAGTTTGCTTGCTAAAGGTAATGCGGATGAATATTTAGATAAGGTTTTAAAGCTCGATGTAACCACACTTATTGTAGATGATCCGGTTAAAAGGGTTGATAATATGACAATGGCATGGGGGCTTGAGGCAAGGGTCCCGTTTCTTGATCATGAGTTAGTTGAACTGGCTGCCAGTATGCCGCCAGAGATGAAATTGCAGAGTCAGGGTAAACATGTTTTGAAAAACATTGCCCGGGGGATTGTGCCAGATCCAATAATTGATCGACCAAAAGCCTACTTTCCGGTGCCCGCCTTAAAATATGTGCGAGGAGATTTTCTTGGTTTTATGAAAGAAATTTTGCATAGTGACGCTGCAAGGCAACGCGGTTTGTTTCAAGCTGACTATGTAGAAAAATTACTCGCAAAACCTGAAGATTACCATACCCGATTACAGGGCAGTAAACTTTGGCATCTGGCTTTGCTGGAAATGTGGTTACAGAGAAATGTCGATACTGTGAGTTGATATCTTGTCTGATGTCTGAAGTTAGTCAAAAAAGTCCGGAATAATGTAATGGCCGTCATGTCCAATTCCCCTTCAAGAAGCATGTATATAACCCACTTGAATCCCGTAAAATAGTCCCAATATACTATTAGATAATTTTTAACAGATTTTTGAGGTGATTTATGGATGTAATGGATCGTATAGACGAAGCAGTTAAAGGCCATTCAGTATTTTTATTTATGAAAGGCACTCCACAGTTCCCATCTTGTGGCTTTTCTAGCCGTACAGTTGATGCATTAAAAAAATGTGAGAAAGAATTTGGTTACTGCAACGTATTAGCAGACCCGGAAGTTTTTCAGAACTTGCCTCGTTATGCTGACTGGCCAACATTCCCACAGGTTTACATTAATGGTGAGCTGATTGGTGGCTGTGATATTACCCTTGAAATGTTTGAAAAGGGTGAGCTTAAAAAGATGATTGATGAAGCTGTTGCTTAAGCCCTGTCATTCAATAACAGACATAAAAAAACACGCCTAAAGCGTGTTTTTTTATGTCTGTTAAAGATAGATAAAGCGGATAATCGGGCTATTTAGAAAACAATCTGGTTTCTGCCATTTGCTTTGGCTTTATATAACTTTTCATCGGCGCATTTAATTAAACCCTGCACTGAAGGCTGCTCGCCTTCGCCTTTATAGAAACAGACGCCGATAGATGCTGTTACTGTTAAATCACCAACAGATGTTTTGAACGGCCGCTGGTTTATGCTGGCAAGCATGCGCTCAAGAGTTGAGTGGCGGAAGTTTTCAGCACGTGTGTAATGCATAATAATTCCGAATTCTTCACCGCCCATTCGTGCCACCAGGTCGGTCGGGCGAACCGTGCGCCGCACCCGCCGAGTAAAGCCAATTAAAACTTCATCACCGATATCATGACCGTGTGTATCATTAATCTTTTTAAAATGGTCAATATCTAACATCACAAAACATACGCCACCATGCCGGGCTGAAGCATCAAGCAAATGATATTCAAGCTGTCGAGTAAGTAATCTGCGATTACCAACACCCGTTAATGGGTCGGTAAGGGCCATTTCTTCAAGATGTTTGACAGTGTCTTCAAGCTGTTGAGATGTTTCCAGCAGGTCGTTCTGCAAAGACGCCATTCTTGCTGAGGCATTAACGCGCGCTGCTAGCTCATGAGGATTAGGTGGTTTGCAGATGTAATCATCTACACCACGATCAAAGGCTTCAACCAGGGGTTCGATGCCTTCTTGCGCGGTAAATAGAATGATGGCGGTATAAACACCCAGTTCTTCATCATTCTGGCGAATAATATCGGTGAGTTCCAGTCCGTCCATTTCGGGCATGACCCAGTCGGCGAGAACGACATCGGCGTGCATATCAGCCATCATATTCAGGGCTTCCTGCGCTCTTGATGCAACACGAATGTTACTAAACCCTGCTTTTTTAAGGGCTGCCTGAATGACCACACGGCTAAATTGCATGTCATCTACGATAATTATGGATACGTCTTTGTTCGACATCTGTGCTTTACTGCGAGCCCTGTTTTTATAATAGCTGTCTAAATAAGATAGACGAGCGTACGCTGGTTCCATGATAGTTGCCTTAGTGGAGTATAGCTATTTTTTTAACTGTGGTTCAAATAAAAATTTAAGCCGTCCTTTTCCCCAAAAGACTTACAGTTATTCCCTGTTGTCCATTTGAAACTGGACTTATTCACCCTGAAAGCCATATCTAACGCCTAAATTTAAGGCAACTACCGGGTAATCGGGGTTATATTATCATTAATCATCAACTTGTGCAGTCCAAACTAAACCAGTTGATCTGCGCCAGCGATTGATAATGGTACAAAATAATTCGGCTGTTTTTAGTGTGTCATAACTGGCCGAGTGAGCCTGATCACTGTCCCATTCAATGCCGGCGGCTTTAACTGCTCTGGAAAGAACGGTCTGGCCATAGGCCAGACCCGCGAATGAAACGGTATCAAATGTGCTAAATGGGTGAAACGGATTGCGGTTTATATTGCAGCGTTCTGCCGCCGCATTTATAAAATTTAAATCCATTACCGTATTGTGGCCTACCATTATGGCGCGGTTACACTGATTTTTTTTCAGGCTTTTACGAATAAACGAAAAAATTTCACCTAATGCCTGAGACTCTGCAATCGCCATTCTAAAAGGGTGATAAGGGTCAATGCCGGTTATCTCTAACGATTTTGGTTCCATATTTGACCCTTCAAAAGGCACAATATGACGGCAAATCTGTTCATCTATCTCTATAATCCCGTTATCGTTAATTTTTAATGTGGCGGCAGCAACTTCTAATAATGCGTCTTTTTTGGCATTAAAACCGCCGGTTTCCACGTCTATTACAACGGGCATAAAACCTCTGAAGCGGCGTGACATAGGCGTCGGTTTATTTGTGTCTATACTCATGCGGGTGATAATTCTTTTAGTAGGCTGTAGTATATTTTAAATATGAAAAATATAAAAACATTGTTAGTTCTGACTTTGCTGCTTTCGAGTGTTTGGCAAAATAGTTATGCCGAGTCAGGGGATAAGTCGGGCATTCTACACCCCAAAGGCCTGTTATGGAAAATTGAAAAGCAGGGAATAAGTAATAGTTATCTTTATGGCACGATGCATGTGGGTGACCCAAGAGTGACAAACTTGTCTACAGAGGTCGAAAAGGCCTTTAAACAGGCGGATCATTTTGTTATGGAAGTGTTAATGAACTTTCAGGCTATGGGTATCATTACCAGCGCAAGTTTTTTTAATGATGGACGAACATTAAAAGGGGTAATGGGGCACATTGAATACAAACGTCTGACCAGTTTAATCAATAAGCGCATTTTTTTATCTGAAGATGTTATTAATAATATGAAACCCTGGGCCGTATTAATGTTGTTAATGATGCCTGTAGATCAACAGGCACAGGGCTCGAGTGCGTTAGATATGGTGCTTTATCGTCGAGCAAGCCAGCGAAATATGAAATTAACCGGCCTGGAAACAGCTCATGAACAGGTATCTGTATTCGACTCAATGAGTATTAAAGAGCAACTCTGGATGTTGAATCGCTCAGTTGAAGAAATTGAAACAACTGATGCACAAATGCCAGAGATGCTGGATGCTTATGTTAGTCGGGATCTAGCCAGACTAGTGCAAATTCAAGAGTCACTTATGTATGACGATTCTGATATTGATGACCAGTTTATGTATCAGTTACTGGATGTGCGCAATGTTCGAATGGTGAAACGCATGACGCCAATATTAGAGACTGGTCAGGCTTTTATAGCGATTGGTGCATTACATTTACCAGGTGAATCAGGTGTATTACACCTGTTAGAGCAGCAGGGATACAGGGTGACTTCTGTTTATTGAAGGCAAACCTCTATTTGTCTAACCCTTTACCGACAGCTAATGTCATAACAGCTGCCAGGTCTCAGTTTCACCTGCATGTAATGGCACAATGTTGCCATCTGCAAACGGGTAACTTTCAGGGACTGTCCACTCTGCTTTCTGTAAAGTAATGGTCTCGGTATTTCTTTTCAGGCCATAAAAATCAGCCCCGTGAAAACTCGCAAAACCTTCCAGTTGGTCTAAAGCGTTATTGTCATCAAATGCACGTGTATATAACTCAATAGCCAGTGGCGCGGAAAAGATGCCAGCACAACCGCAGGCATTTTCTTTATTGTCCTGCGAGTGAGGCGCGCTATCTGTTCCCAGAAAAAATTTCTTATTACCAGAAATGGCTGCACTGTTGAGTGCGAGCCTGTGTTCTTCTCTTTTTAATACGGGCAAACAGTAATAATGTGGGCGTATACCACCTTTAAAAATAGCGTTTCTATTATAAAGTAAATGCTGGGGTGTGATTGTAGCGCCGGTGAACTGGTCTTCAGCCAGAACAAAATCAACAGCATCTCTGGTTGTTATATGTTCAAAGACAATTTTAAGTTCAGGAAAGGCCTTACGTGCAGGTATCAGAACTTTATCAATAAACTGCTTTTCCCGGTCAAAAACATCGACCTCAGGGCTGGTTACTTCGCCGTGTACTAATAACGGCATATTATACTTTTGTAGGGCTTCAAGTGTTTTATAACATTTACGAATATCAGTTACACCCGCATCGGAGTTGGTTGTGGCGCCAGCCGGGTATAACTTTACTGCTACCACATGAGCGCTTTTTTTAGCGATAGCTATTTCATTCGGGGATGTATTGTCCGTCAGGTAAAGCGTCATTAATGGCTGAAAATTCAAGTTTGATGGTGTAACGGCAAGAATGCGGTCACGATAAGCCAAAGCCTGTTCAGTGGTGATATTAGGAGGAGACAGGTTCGGCATAATAATCGCACGTGAAAACTGTCGCGCCGTGAAAGGCACGGTGTACTTAAGCGCTTCGCCATCTCGCACATGTAAATGCCAGTCATCAGGTCGTGTAATAGTGAGTTTCATAAATGTCAGAATATTATCGGTTGTTAAGGGTATAATTATCGAGTATTAAACAGAGATTGCCAAATTAAATATGAATAGTTTTTTTAAGCCCTTATTAGGGGTTCTACTTTTAAATAAAGGGCCGCAGGATTTACCTTACTCCAACGTATTAATGCGGCTTTGTTTAGTCGTTTACTTTGTAACAGGGATACCCGGTCTGGTTATTAATACAGACTTTCAATATGCCGTATTCGCCATGGCCCTGGATGTGCTTGTTTTGTTGCTCTTTGTGTATTTGTGTTTACATGCATTTTCCAGGTTAGAGAGGTTTGTGCAAAGTGTTATTGCTCTGGCAAGCATTGGTGTTGTTTTTCAAATCGCTGTTTTGCCTATGTTATATAACTTTAACGCAGACCCTAAAGCAGCAGAATCAATGTTAAGTCTGTCATTGTTGTTGTTAATGTTTGTTAGCTGGAATCTGGCTGTTTATGCACACGTATTCAGAGAGTCATTTAGCGTGCGCTTACCCGTGGCCATGATTTTGACCATTTGTTATATCGTGATCTCATTACTGGCGAGAAAAATAGTTTTTCCAGAGCTTTCCTAATTTAATAAAAATATAAATATAGACATATAAGGGAGTTAAATTTGCATATTCATATACTGGGTATTTGCGGCACGTTTATGGGGGGCGTTGCGGTGCTTGCCAGGCAGGCAGGGCATAAGGTAACCGGCTCAGATCTTAATGTTTATCCACCAATGAGCACCCAACTTGAATCTCAGGGGATAGGTTTAATGCAGGGTTATAAAGCTGAGCATCTGGTTGATCAGGATCAGGTGGTCGTGGGTAATGTTATGTCCCGGGGTAATGAAGCCATTGAGCATGTTTTAAATAAAAACTTAAGTTATAACTCGGGGCCACAATGGCTGGCAGAAAATGTATTAAAAGATAAATGGGTGCTAGCTGTGGCAGGCACTCATGGTAAAACAACCACCAGTTCAATCCTTGCGTGGATTCTGGAATACGCGGGCCTGGATCCCGGATTTTTAATTGGTGGAGTCCCCGCTAATTTCGGTATTTCCGCACGTTTAGGTGGAGGTTCATTTTTTGTTGTAGAAGCAGACGAGTATGACACTGCTTTTTTTGATAAGCGTTCCAAGTTTGTTCACTATCACCCTCGAACAGTTATTCTGAATAATATTGAGTTTGATCATGCGGATATATTTGAAGACCTGAATGCAATAAAAAAACAGTTTCATCATTTAGTCAGAACCGTGCCTGGTGAAGGCTTAATCGTGCATAACAATGATGACAAAAATGTGCAGGATGTTTTACAAAAAGGTTGCTGGAGTGAGCGGGCTGACTTTGCGAATAATGGTGATAGTCTGTGGATGATTGATAACGTTTCGCCGGATGGACGAAGCTTTGATGTTTTATATAAGCATGAAAAAGCAGGCACAGTAAAAAGTAACCTGCTTGGACCTCATAATCGGATGAATGCACTGGCGGCTATTATTGCAGCACAACATGTCGGTGTGCCAGTCGAGCAAGCTATAGAAGCATTAAAAGAGTTTAAAGGCATAAAACGTCGTATGGAAGTCACAGGCGAAGTGAATGGCATTACTGTTTATGATGATTTTGCACATCATCCAACGGCTATTACTGAAACCTTGCAGGGCCTGAGAGATGCGGTTGGGGATGCAAAAATATGGGCAATATTAGAGCCACGTTCAAATACCATGCGTATGGGTGTGTTTAAACAACAACTGGCTCCCTCATTAGAACTAGCAGATGAGGTAATACTGTTCCAGCCAGAAGGTGTCGACTGGGATATGCAGTCTGTTGTTGATAAGGTGAAAGCACCTGCAAAATTAAAACGATCTATAGAGGGTGTCGTTGGTCTGTTAGCCGAGCAAAGTAAACAGGGAGATCATATACTGGTTATGAGCAACGGCGCGTTTGGTGGTGTACACCAAAAAATACTGGATGCACTAAATAAAAAATAAAAACGTAAATAAAGTTTAGGTGTTCTGGGCGTAAAGTAGATGCTCCGTGCCTGATTAGTTTAATACTGTGTCCAACACTTGATTTACGATCTATTCTGTAAAGGCTTCAATATGAATTCAGAGAAGAAAACAGTTATTCTTGCTATCACTGGTGCTTCTGGAGTGCAGTATGGTATTCGGTTACTGGAGCAATTACTGACCCATAATCACAAGGTTTACCTGCTGGTTACCCGTGCGGCACATGTGGTGATTAGTATGGAAACAGAATTAGCATGGCCGGCTAATAATCATGAATTGCACGATCAACTATGTAAGCGATATGGGGTCGATGGAAATCAGCTAAAAGTTTGTGGTGAGTCAGAATGGACCTCACCTATTGCCAGCGGCTCTTCTTCTGTTGATGCTATGGTGGTGTGCCCATGTTCTATGAGCACATTATCATCTATTGCGATTGGGGCGAGTACCAATTTGTTAGAGCGAGCGGCTGATGTTATTTTGAAAGAGCGCAAAAAACTTGTAATGGTGCCAAGAGAAACTCCTTTTTCAGATATTCATTTAGAAAATATGCTCAAGCTTTCACGAATGGGTGTTGTAATGTTAGCGGCAAATCCGGGTTTTTATAATCAACCGCAAAGTGTCGATGATATTGTGGATTTTATGGTGGCGCGCGTACTCGATCACCTAGGTATAAAGCAGGAGTTGCAACCTAAGTGGGGTGAGTAACTGTTGTGCTAAGTGTACTCTTGCAGGTTATATGGTAGTGCCGGAACATGTGTGATTATTCTGCTTTATAATCCAGCTAAATAAACTAACAAGTTATCGATTTGCCATAAAGTAACACTGAAAGAGTGACTCATAAAAAAGGCTGGTTATAAAAACCAGCCTTTTTTATTTATGCTTCAGCTTCAGTATTGCTAACGTCTTCGGCCTGTAAACCTTTTTGACTATCAATCAGGTTGAACTCAACCTTTTGACCATCTTTAAGTGTTCTGAATCCATCACCTCTAATTGCTCTGAAGTGTACAAAAACATCATCACCGGTATCACGTTCTATGAAACCATATCCTTTTGAATTGTTGAACCACTTTACAGTTCCTATCTCACGATCAGACATTTACTTTTACCTTTTTAGTTATCATTTTACTTAATATGTTCTTCCTGAACATATCAAAGACACAACGTCATGAAGCAATGGCAACATCCTCTGCCTGTAGCCCCTTATCACCTTCGGTGATATTAAACTCAACGCGTTGCCCTTCAAACAGGGTTTTGTGACCCTGGCCACGAATTGAGCGGAAGTGAACAAAGACATCATCACCCGCATCCCGAGTAATAAAGCCAAAGCCCTTACTGGTATTAAACCACTTTACAGTACCCGATTCACGGGAATTATCTGAATTTGCGTCTTTTTGCACACTTTTTGCTGGTTTTTTTGTGTCTTTATTAGACGCTACTAATGCAGCTATTAATGTTGATGCGAAAATTAAGGCTGACAGTGTTATCAGGCCGCTTGTTGTGGAAAAATTCTCCTGGGTTAATAGTTGTGTAGAAATGCCAGTTGCGACAGCTGATGTTATTAAACTAATTGTAAAAATGCGAAAAAAAGCAGTGTTCATATGTAAAGTTTCCTAATGCTAACGAAATTCACGGTATTGAAAATAAATAATTTAAAAATATAACCGTGTGTGGTTTAAAAAAATCGAATATTAAAAAGTGGTCTTATTATAATAAAAAAATATTAACCTACCAGTGGCAAACAGATGTTATCTGGTTAGTTTTGACATCAGTTTTTCTATTGATGTCTCTGCAGGTAATTGCAAATGAAATTTTTGAGATTGTAAATTTTCCATAACTTTCACGGGGTTTTCTTTCACAAGTCTGGTGTTTTTATTTAACTCTAAAGTCATTGCAAAAGTTAACTCACCGAGAGATCGTTTTAGTTTCTCATCGATACAGTCAAAATCATTTTCTTCAGCAAGATAAATATACATATCCTGTTTTGCAGCGCAGCGATAAATGTAACAGTTAGTGGACATTATAACGTGCCTAAAACTTTGTCAGCAGCATCAATTGTCGCCTGGATATCTTCATCGCTGTGTTTACAGCTAACAAAACCGGCTTCATAAGCCGATGGTGCTAGATATATGCCTTGTTGTAACATGCCATGGAAAAATTTTTGAAAATGTTCACTATTGCATTGAGTTGCCTGGGTGAAGTTAGTTACATTTTCAGCATCAGTAAAGAACAGACCAAACATACCGCCAACGATATTGCCGGCCATGGGAATATTATGCTTTGCTGCTTTTTCAATAATACCATTGACCAGTGTATTTACTTTAGCATTTAAATCTTCAAAGAAATTGTCAGCTGAAATTAATTCCAGGGTTTTAAGGCCAGCAGCCATAGCAATTGGATTGCCTGATAATGTGCCTGCCTGATAAACAGGCCCTGTCGGCGCGATAAACTGCATGATGTCTTTGCGGCCACCGAACGCACCCACAGGCATGCCACCACCAACGACCTTTCCTAAGGTGGTTAAGTCGGGTTTTATATTATAGATAGATTGCGCGCCACCTAATGCGGTGCGAAAACCAGTCATTACTTCATCAAAAATTAATATTGTGCCGTGTTCATCGCAAACTTCTCGTAAGCCTTCAAGAAAACCCTCAACAGGGGGAATGCAGTTCATATTACCAGCGACAGGCTCAACAATAATGCAGGCAATTTTATCAGCGGATGTTTTAAATGTTTCCTTGACCTGTTCAATATCGTTATAAGTCAGAGTAATGGTGTGCTCAGCCAGACAGGCGGGAACACCGGGTGAGCTGGGCACGCCAAGGGTAAGAGCGCCAGAACCCGCTTTTACTAAAAGCGAGTCAGAGTGGCCATGGTAACAGCCTTCAAATTTAACAATGCTATCTCGATTAGTAAAACCTCGAGCCAGACGAATGGCGCTCATGGTGGCTTCAGTACCAGAACTAACCATTCGCACAGATTCAATTGAAGGTACAAGCTGGCAAATGCGTTCTGCCATTTCGGTTTCTATTGCTGTAGGCGCACCAAAACTAAGGCCTCTCTCGGCGCTCTTTTTTACTGTATTTATTACTTCAGGGTGGGCATGACCTAAAATCATGGGTCCCCAGGAGCCAACATAGTCAATATAACGCTTGTCATCTGCATCCCAGATATAGGCACCATTCGCTCTATCAATAAAAACCGGGTTGCCGCCAACACCCTTAAACGCCCTTACAGGGGAGTTTACGCCACCGGGAATAACCAGTTGTGCCTGGTTAAAAAGATCAGTCTGGGTGTTTTTTTGAGACATGTTGGGTTTCCTGAAGCCGAATATTATAAGACCGGGTATTTTACATCAAAATGTGATTAAGATCATAAAATGTAGTTAACTTAAGTTAAGCGTTTCTGGCATCAAATGCCTTTTTATACTGTTGGCATCGATGAGAAATTTTTTCGTTGTCAGCTTGTGAGAAAATATCGCTAATCACAGCTAACATATCGCTACCCGCCTCAAGCAGTGGAGATTGATTTTCTAATGTAACGCCACCTATGCAACATATGGGGGTGCTGTGTATAAGCTTTAAGGCGGAAATTAACTCGACGTTAGCACGCGGGGCATCTGGTTTTATGGATGAACCAAAAAAACTCCCAAAAGCGATATAATCCGCACCGTTTTTAATGGCATCTAGTGCCAGTGTTTGCTGGTTATAACAACTTACGCCAATGATTTTATTGGCACCGATTCTTTTTCGAGTTTCATTAATAGACACATCATTTTTGCCTATATGTATGCCGTCCGCATTAACCTGCTTTGCCAGTTCAATATCATCATTGATAATAAAATAAACATGGTGCCTGTCGCATAATTTCTTTAGCGATTTTGCCTGATGAAGTCGTTTGGGTTTATTTGAACTTTTGTCTCTGTATTGTAAAACCGAGGCGCCTGATGTTATTGCCGCTTCAGCCATGCTTAAAAATTCCGTTTCAGGCATTAAGTCTTCATTAGTAATAACATAAAGGCCAGATAGTTGTTTTGTCATATGTTTCGATTTGGAATTAGTTGTCCATTGCCTAAGTTATTAGCATTTATTAATGCCTTATATGTAAAATCAAGCGCATTCTGGCAGGCGTTTACAGGGTCCATTTTTTGTGCAATTAAGGCAGCCAGACTGGCGGCAAGGGTACAGCCTGAACCGTGATATTCATTCTGCAGTCGTTTATAGGTAAATGACTTTTGATTTTTAGATTTAAAATACAGTTTATGTATGACATCGGGGTTTTTCGTATGTGTTCCGGTTAACAAAACATATTTTGCGCCCATTTTATTCAAAAGCTGAGCTGCTGATTCTGCTTGTGCTTTTGAGTTTGTCAGTAGCAGCGCTTCCGGGACATTTGGCGTCAGAATATAAGTACGGGGAATAATTAATGTATTAATGGCGTCAATGAGGTTTTTTTGTGCCAGTGATGTGCCTCCACCTGCAGCTAAAACAGGGTCGAGAATAACGGGAATATCACTATATTGCCTGAATAGTGTATATATGGCTTCTGCTGTTTCACCGGAGCCTAACATGCCAATTTTTATTGCACTAACAGGCATATCTTTTAATACAGTACGTGCCTGTTTAAGTATTAAGGCTGCATCAACCGGTTTAAAGCTAATGACATTAGTCGTGTCCTGTACTGTATTGGCAGTAATGATAGGGGCAGCATGGCAGCCATGTTTAGCGATGGCTTCAATATCAGCCTGTATACCTGCGCCGCCTGTTGGGTCTAATCCGGAAAAACAAAGTACGACAGGTGGTTTTTGTTGTTTCATTTTGTCTCTAATAGAAATAATGGCTGTAATACAAAATTGTTATACACACAAGGTTGTATGACGGTTTTTTTAAGCCAGGCGGCATTTTAGATTTAAGCGGGATGGCTGTCAAAAAATACTGGCTTAGCAAACCTTACGTGCAGATTTTGCAAGATCAATTACCCGGGCACGAATAAACTGGTTACCCGGTGTATCTGTATTTGGCGATAATTTCAGGTATGAACTGTAGTCGGCCAGTGCGGGAATATGACATTCCTGCTGGTCGTAAATGGCTGCACGAGCTTTAAGTGCATCTGGTTTGTCGTCATCCATTTCTACCATGATGTCGGCAAGGGGTAAGGCTTTTATCCAGTTTTCATCCTGCATATACAGGTTACGTAAATTACGCATTACACGGAGAACAATTTCCTTGTTCGAACTGCTAGATAGTACGCCCTGGGCTCGAGACTTATTTAACTTGGCACCATAGTATTCCCGTAATCGTTCTTCTATATCTTCTTCGTTTAATGAAATGCCGCCAAAATAAGGGTCCAGGACAATAGCCCCGTCACTTATTTCAAGTTTGACCAGAAAGTGGCCAGGAAATGCTATTCCGCTTAGAGGGAGGCCTAAAGCGTGCCCTAACTCTATATAAAGAATAGACAGGCTGATCGGTATCCCTAGTTTTCTATCGATAACATCATTTAAAAAACTGTTTCGAGGATCGTAATATGAGTTGGTATTGCCCTCATAAGCCTTCTCAACAAATAACACATGGTTCAGCTGTTTTAATATTTCAGCAGCATTAGCCGTTGCTGAAAGGCGGTTATTTATCTCTTCGGCAATATTTTGAATTTTTAACAAATAGCTATCAATGTTTAAATCGGGGTATTCGAGTTTAGCAACCATAAGCGCGGCTTTTGCCAAACTGATATCATCATCAGGCTGGTTTAACATTTTAAAAAATGCAGTTTTGTCTGAATTCGAAGGGGTCATTTTTTTGTTTTATGCCTTGTATCTCATACGAGTACCATGCTCAAGTGAGAGTAATATTTCTTCTGCACTAAGTTCCACAGGAAAGTATACACCTGAAATTTGTGCGCCGTGAATACTTGAGCCTTGAAGAATGGTTTTTGAAAAATCAATTCCTCGTAAATTACTCATTCTAAAGTAACAGTCGCTTAAATCCAGTCCCTCTGCGTTTAGGCCTTTTAAATCTACATTACGAAAATCAGCCGCTTTTAAATCACAACTTTCGCCATTTTCTCTACGAGAATTAAACTCAGCAATTTTGCCTTCCCTTAAAAGGCGATACAGCTCATCTGTTTTAACTTGTGGTGTATTGTCAATCATTAACCAGCTCCCATTATTGGTTGTAACCAGTTAAGTATAGCAGTAGAAGGCTTTAATCACCGAATGAGTGTAAGCTTTTTAATCAGAATAGAAGCATACAGGAGGGCATTATGAGGTTTTTTTAATGTTATCCCGGGTGTGTCTGTCCTTGCACTGTAGCTACCAGGTTTCTACCAGCTGCATGATTTCTGTGTTCACATAAATATATACCCTGCCAGATGCCCATATTAATTGTGCCATTTGAAATAGGTATACTCAGGCTAGAGCCAAGAATGCAGCTTTTAATATGCGCGGGCATATCATCATTACCTTCGTCTGTGTGCTGATAGTAAGCCGCCCCTTCAGGCACAAAATGATTGAAATGGCTTTCCAGGTCATGCCTAACAGAAGGGTCTGCATTTTCATTAATAGCCAATGAGGCGGACGTATGTTGTATAAACAGATGCAGCAGGCCGATTTCAAGCGATTTTAGTACAGGTAATTGTAATAAAATTTCATTGGTAACTAGATGAAAACCTCTTTTTTTAGCGGATAAGCGAAGCTCGTATTGTGCCCACATAGTATTTTACCGTTTACGAAGCGTGTATTTTATAAAGTAAATCAAGGTTTAAAAAGCTGGCACCGTGATTATTTCCCGCAAGAGTCGTGAAAGGGCTATCGGCTTCGCCCATTTGATCTAATACGAGTGATGCCCCGCTGAAATCATGAGCTTTCGTATAGTCATTTATAGTAATAATGGTTTTCAGGCCAGCTCCAAGGGAGGACTTTATTCCATTAAAGGAGTCTTCAAATGCAAGGCAGTCTTTCGCTTCTAAATTAAGCTGATTAAGTGCCCAGTTATAAATGTCTGGAGCGGGTTTTTTTGCCGGAACGATATCACCTGCGGCAATGACCTCAAACCATTCAGTAGAGCCTTTCTCCAGAGCGTGCTCAAGCAGCGCGGTAACATTGGCAGGTGTCGTAGTGGTTGATATGGCAATACGTAAATTATTCTCTCGTGCTTCGTGAATAAGGCGTTTCACACCTGGTCTTAGCGGTATGGCACCGGTAGATAGCAATTCCGTGTAATGTCTGGTTTTAGAAGCATGAAGCTCTTTAATCAATTGCGGGGTTGAGCTATCGGTAGGAAAATCGGTATTAAATTTCTGTAGATAGTAAGCCATACGCTCTTTACCGCCGGTAACAGAGAGTAACTGACCATAGAGTTCTACTGACCAGTTCCAGTCCAGTCCGGCTTGTTCAAATGCCTGGTTGAATGCTACTCGATGACCGTCGCGTTCAGTATCTGAGAGCGTTCCATCTACATCAAATATTAGAGCTTGAAGTGAAGACATATTTAACACCTATATAAAAATTTAGTGGATTGTAGATGATGCGGTAATTAATTAATAGCCTATACTTACATGGTTAATACACCATTTTATACACATATACAGTCTCATTATCAGAGAATATGCCAAACTTAATAACCTTCATAAAGCAATTGTTTAAGCCGAGAACCATTAAGCAGAAACTAATGGCAATCATTATGGCTGTAAGCCTGATCGGTCTTGGTACAGTTGGTTCAAGCATTATATTAAACGAATTTATAAATCTAAATAAAATGCAAGAAATAGATTTACAGGTTTTGGCTGATATTGTTGCAGAAACATCATCTGTTTATCTGGTGTTTAATGATGAAGAAGGCGCATCGATATCACTTGCCGCATTAAAATCTAAAAAGCAAATTATTAGAGCCGTGTTGTATGATAAAAACAATCATGTTTTTGAGGTGTACTCAAGGGATGGCGTTGTCGGTGATGTGGAATATAAACAGATAAAAAAAGAAAAAAACACAACTGGCATATTTAGTGTGCTTAAAGATATTGTTGTAGATGATGAGCGGGTCGGGTATCTCTATCTCGAGTCAGATGATTCACTAATTAAAGAGTTTGTAATTGATTCAGTATCTGGTCTTATTTTTATCATTATTATTGGAGGTCTAATTGCATATATGCTGGCTTCAAAATTACAGAAAATAATTTCAGAGCCTATTGAGCATCTCACTCTAACAGCACTAAAAATAACAAAACAGCAAGATTATAATTTACGAGCGGAAAAAGAAAGTAATGATGAAATAGGCATACTGACAGATGGCTTTAATGAAATGCTGGTGCAGTTACAAAAAAGAAATAGTAAGTTAATTGAAAGTGAAAATAAGTTTAGAGAAGTGGTGGAGCAATCGACTGATGCACTTTATATTATCGGAGAAGATTTAAAATTTATTGATGTTAATAACGCTGCTTGTAGTTCATTGGGTTATAAAAGAAACGAATTGTTAAATATGGCGATTACTCAGGTTGACAGTAGTTATCGTGATAAAAAAAATATTGATAAGGTTTTGACGCGGCTTAAAAAAGAACGGCACATAATAGTGGAAAGCGTGCATTATAAAAAGAACAATGATTCATTCCCGGTCGAGATAAGTTTTGGTTATGTAAATATTGAAGGCAATGAATTAATACTCGCGTCAGCTCGTGATATAACAGATCGAAAACAGGCGCAAAAAAGTTTGCAGCAGGCAAATGATTTTCTTGAGGCAAAAGTTAATGAAAGAACTAAAGAGCTGAAAGAAATTAATGAAGCGCTTGAGGCGTCAAAAGAAAAAGCAGAAGCTGCTAACTATTCAAAGAGTTTGTTTCTGGCAAATATGAGTCATGAAATACGAACCCCAATGAATGCTGTAATAGGCTTTACCGATTTGTTGGCGACGAGTGATTTAAATAAAAAACAAGTCGAATATGTTGAATCTATAAAATCAGGTAGTCGAAATCTTTTAAGTTTAATAAATGACATACTCGATTTATCAAAGATTGAAGCTGGTAAAATGAGTATCAATTTTGATCGTGTTTATATTAAACAAATGTTAAAAGATATATATCAGGTTTTTTCTATGTCTGCAAAAGAGAAGGGTTTAGAGCTGAATCTGTATATTGATGATTCAGTCCCCCAGGGCATTATGTCTGATGAAATAAGGTTAAGGCAGATCTTGTTCAATCTCTTGAATAACGCTATAAAATTCACCCATAAAGGTGAAGTTAATATATATGCAAATTATAAGAGAAAATCTAAGGATGATGTTTTTTATAGCTTAATTATAAAGGTTGAAGATACCGGGATAGGAGTGCGCCCGAGCGAGCATGAGAATATATTTAATATATTTGAACAGCAGGACAATCAAAGCACAAGGGAGTTTGGAGGGGCTGGCTTAGGTCTGGCCATTAGTGCTCGACTTGCTGAAAAACTAGGGGCTATTATAAAACTGGATAGCGAACCTGGTAAGGGTAGTGTTTTTGAACTGGTGATAGATAGCCCTGAAGTTATAGATGAAAAGACGCCTGAAAATGTATTAAATCGACAGGATAAAATAAAATTTAAATCTGCAAAAATACTAGTGGTAGATGATATTGAATTAAATCGTGAGTTGATTTGTGAATATTTAGCTAATCAGCCTTTTCAGTTAATTACAGCAGAAGATGGTCAGACGGCAATAGATCTGGTGAAAAAAGAAAAGCCAGATGTCGTGTTAATGGATATAAGAATGCCGGTTATGAATGGAATTCAGGCGACAGAAATTATAAAAAATGATCCGCAAATCAGCCGTACAAAAGTGATAGCAATCACAGCGTCTGCGGTAGAGGATAAAAAGTCAGAGAAGAAAAGATCTCTATTTGATATGGTGTTGTACAAACCCCTAAATAGAAAAACATTAATCAGTTCGCTAGCCAAATTTATTGAATCTGAAGTTGTTAACAAAGAAATAGACGAAGAAGTTATCTCTGGTTCTTTGTATGATGAAGAAATAAAGTCGGCTGACGATCTTTTGGTTAAAGAATTACTGAAGTATCAGCAATCTTTAGAAATGGCTAGAATAGGTGGTAATTTTACTGGCCTTGATAAGTTACTAGAAGAACTTAAGAGCCTGGCTGCTCGATTTAAGCTGGCGGGGCTTAATGAGATGGTAAAAGAGTTAATGTATGCCAATCAGTCATTTGATATTGAAAAAACACAAAAAATAATAGGTAAAATTCTAACAGGTATAGATAAGCTGAGTTCGCATTAGAGGAAACAATTCATGGCTAAGCGATTTAAAATTTTAATTGTTGATGATGTGCCAAAAAATATTCAGATCATTGCTAATTTGTTGGGTGATGAAGAGTACGATATATCCTACGCTACCAATGGAAATCATGCGTTAGAACAGACGGATAAAACTGATTTTGATCTTGTTTTGCTAGATGTGATGATGCCTGAAATGGATGGTTATGAGGTATGTAGGGAAATGAGAAAAAGACAGTTTTATAATGAATTTCCTATTATTTTTATTACCGCAAAAACAGATGAAGAAAGTTTATTAGAAGCATTTGATGCTGGCGGTCAAGATTATGTAACCAAGCCGTTTAAGGCCCCTGAGTTGATGGCTAGAATTAAAACCCATTTAAAACTAAAAGAATTTGAAGATTCGCAGCAAGTGGTTATTGATAATGCATTGGCAGAACTGAAAATTCTTAATAAGGAGATCATTGAAACTCAGAAAGAAGTTATTTTTACCATGGGGTCTATTGGCGAGACTCGTTCGAAAGAAACGGGGTTGCATGTTAAACGGGTGGCAGAATATTCAAGATTACTGGCGAGTCTGTCTGGCCTGAATGATATAGAGGCAGATATGGTTGCTATGGCATCACCAATGCATGATATTGGTAAAGTTGGAATTCCTGATTCAATATTAAATAAAAAAGGTCGATTAACGGTAGACGAGTTTGAAGTAATGAAAACGCATGCTGTTATTGGTTATGAAATGTTAAAGCATAGTGAGCGCCCCCTTATGCGCACTGCGGCTATCATAGCACTAGAACATCATGAAAAATGGGATGGTAGTGGGTATCCTAAAGCCAGTAGTAAGAATGATATTCATATATATGGCCGTATAACGGCATTGGCAGATGTCTTTGATGCGCTAGGATCAGACAGGTGTTATAAACAGGCCTGGGAAGATGAAAAGATTTTTGAGTTATTGAAAGAGCAATCAGGAAAGCATTTTGATCCTGGTCTGGTAGCAATATTTTTTGATAACCTGGATCAATTTTTTGATATTAGATCGCAGTACAAAGACGTTTATTGAGTTTGCTTTACAGTTTAATATTCCGCGTGTCGCAGTTTTTTTGCTGTTCAGGCGGGCCCATTATATCTTTTAATTTCATTAACACATCCTCAGAGCTGGCTCTATAAGCTGTCAGTTTTCCACCAATAATAGTAATTAAGCCAGGTAGTTTTGCGTTTGTGATAATCAGGCTCTCTCTTGATTTATTAAATGTTGACTGATTGTTTTGAGGTAATACTCTCAGGCCTGCGAATGATTCGATTATATTATCTGTTGTTAGCTGATAACTAAAGTAACTGTTATAAGTTTCCAGTAGATATCGTTTTTCAGTTTCGTCTGGTTTGAGATTGTCGGCATTTCCCGAGTAATGTCTTTCGGTTGTTCCTATGAGTGTTTGTTGCGCTTTCCACGGCATAACAAAAACTGCTCGTCTATCTGCTGCTTCTATATAGTAAACGCCTCCTGTTATAGGGCGGTCAACGATAATGTGTGTGCCAGCTATAAGGTCAATAGCGGGTGTTTTTAGCAAAGGCTTTATTTTTTCCTGTGTTGGAGTAACCCAGGGGCCTGTGCAGTTCACAATGCAGAGGCATGTTGTAGAGTATTCTTTATTGTCTTTTATATAAGTTACAATATGTTTACTTTCCTGGATATCTGATTTTTTGAAATCGCTGTTATATAAAATGTCTGCGCCCTGTTTTTCGGCCGATTTAATCACAGCCTGAGTCAGTTTTTTGTCATCGGTTTGAGCGTCGAAATATTTATAGATGCATTTTAAATTTTTTAAATTCAGGCCGTCCAGGGATTCCCATTCGCTTTTATTAACAATTGAAAATTTCTTAAAACTGAAAAGGGAGTAAATTGATAAACCCAGCCAGATCATCCAGGAAGAGCGCATGCTATTTGAGTATACCGGTATATAAAATGGAATTAATTTAACGAGCTGCGGAGCATTTTTTACGAGGCGTTTTCTTTCACGAAGGCATTCATAAACAAGTTTAAACTGTCCGCTCTCCAGGTATCTCAGGCCGCCATGAATTAATTTACTCGATTTACAGGAGGTGCCAAGACCAGCTTCTGGAAACTTTTCAATTACGAGTGTTTTATATCCGCAGGCTGCGGCGGCCTGTGCAACACCAGCTCCTTGAATGCCTGCGCCTATAACGACTATATCGTAGGTTGATTCAGGCATTGTTTATTCAATGTGAGTAAGTTAGCAATGAAAATTTGTGTCATAGGTGATGATTAAACATTTATATTGAGTTAGGTGATATATTTAGTGCAAGTATCGGGTGGTCAAGCATGCTACATACATCTCTTGTTTCAATAAGTGGAATATTATGGCTGGCATAGTGCAAAGCTAGTTCAGGGTCAGTTATATCGTAAACCATCCAGTGCCAGTTGCCGGGCCATGGGTCAGAATTTTTGGGTAACTTACGATGATTAACAATTAAATAATCGGGTTTGAGTTTTTTTGCTATCTGGTGACTGGCGTCATCGTATTTATGCAGTACCCAGCCCGTTAGAAAATCGCTGTTGTTTTTAGTGAATTCAATTGCACTCTCATCGTATGAA
Organism: Gammaproteobacteria bacterium; assembly: GCA_026195255.1. Taxonomy (GTDB): domain Bacteria; phylum Pseudomonadota; class Gammaproteobacteria; order SZUA-229; family SZUA-229; genus SZUA-229. The sequence continues at coordinate 50,205 of JAPHSS010000019.1, forward strand.
ATAATTACACATTGTGCGTGAATAATATCCAGTATTTTTAATACATCTGGCATAATTTGTCTGGTGCCATAGTGTTCTAAAGTCTCCTCTTTAATCTCTACAAAAGCAGTGGCTCGAGGGTATTTTTGCAATAGTTGCACTACTTCGCTTAACAGGGGGATGTGCTGATTGAAAAAAGCAAGAGAGAACCTGTCAGGTTCGTGTGCGCGAATATTTTTGAGCTCATCATAACTCATTTCAAATAACTTGCCTTCTATTCCCGTGGTACGCATTAGTTCTGTGTCGTGAAATACAACCAGCTGTCCATCAGCGGTACATTGAACATCAAACTCAATATAATCAGCGCCACATAATAAAGCAGACTCCAGTGAAATCAGCGTGTTTTCCGGGAAGGTTTCCATAAGCCCGCGATGTGCAACAAGGTGTGGTATAGCCATTATTTAACTCAAATTATTAACGGTTGTTCAAGGTGTTTCTATTACTAAATAGAGACATCACTCTTCAACTTAAGTTTAGTCATTGTTGCAGCGCTTGTTTAACTCTCCGACAAACTGTTGATATCGATCACTAAGTGTTGTCTGCTGGCCTGTTTTATTTAAGCTTATAAATTCCTGGGATACTTCCAGGGCTTTCCACTTCAAGTTATTCTTTTCTAATGCCTGATTTGCAAGTCGGGCACAACCTCTAGCGGTTGCCTCACTTTCTGTGAATCGTAATACTTTGGCGTTAGATAAATCGGCCAGTTTCTGACATAAGGCATCTAATTGAGATAGGCCGCCGCTAACGAAAAGGGTATCGGGTGGTGCGTCTAGTTGTAAAATATTTTTAAAGATTAAAAAAACAATGCTTTCTATGATAGCGGTGTACCGTTCACCTTGAGTGTAAGGCGTGTTTGCTGGTGTTTTATGCGGCAGAAATTCGGGTTTTCCCGCATTGCACCACCATGGGGATCCTAATCGAACGACGCTGTTAATAAAAACAGGGGGTGACTTAATCTGTTTCAGCCATATCGGTAATTTAGTATAAAGCTCATCACAAGGCTCTTTATTCTGTGCCCAGCTTAATGCTGCACCCGCGCCATTAACGGTGCCTTCTGTGACAAATGCCGCTGTATCGTCTTGACTGCTGGTAAGCGTGTGGAGCAGCCTGGGGTTGTCGCTTTGACGCTCTTTAGTATTTGATAAAATAAATGCACCGGTACCAATATTTATAAGGGCGCTGTTCTTTGCAAGAGAGGGATAAGCGTATAAAAGGCCATTTTGATCACCACAGACGGCGGTTAATTGAATGTCGCTATTTTTGATGACCCCATAATGATGAATAACCGGCGTACAGTTGGGTAATATGTCTTTTTCGATTTGAAAAAGCTGTAAAAGGTTATCTGACCAGTCTAGTTTATGAATATCAAATAACTGGCAACGTTGGGCGTTACTATGATCAATAACACAGCTTTTGTTTTTTAATAAATGAAATATTAAATAACTGGCAAGCGGTGATATGCATAACTCGCCTTTTTTATTTGCCCGTTTTACAGTGCTATTATTATCCAATAACCAGCGTATCTTTCCAGCGGAGTAATGAGCAGAAAGGGGAAGGCCGGTTGTTTGTCTGATGATTGGCGCTGAGTCTGAGAGCTGATTTATCAGTGGTTGTGAACGCGTGTCACGCCAGCTAATAACTGGAGATAATGGCTTGCCAGTGGTTTTGTTCCAGGCAACGATACTTGAGCGTTGGGTACATAAACCCGCATTTTTGATGGTTTGTATCAGTTCATTCGGGATATCGTTTAACAGGGTTTCAAGTGATTTTAGAATTTCATTTGCATCTTGTTCATAAAATAACTCTTCAGGATTGCTGGTTGAGATGCTGCAGGACTTCAGATAATTTATCTCGCCGGTTTCTGTAAACAGTGCTAACCGGCTCGCATGGGATCCCTGATCGATAACTAGTGTTAAGTTCGGCTTGCTTTCTGGCATGTGAAATCACTTTCTGCTGTATTAATTGTAATTAAAGGTTACTTTGCCTTAAAAATCTTAAAAATAGCCTGAATAATGCTGCTCGACCGAAATATAAGTTAATGTTAATATTATGTAACTGGATTCGGGTGAACAGTTTGAGGGATTGCTTCTTTGGTGGTTGCAGTTCCAGGTTTCATCCTCCCCTCACTATCTATTTGGAGATAAATCTGTGGCAACTGTTGAATTAACCGAAGCAACGCTTGAAAAAACCGTAGTTGAAAATGATATCGTAATTATTGATTTCTGGGCGCCCTGGTGTGGTCCCTGTAAGTCATTTGGGCCGATTTATGAAGAAGTTTCAGAAAAGCATCCCGATATTGTATTTGCTAAGGTTAATACCGAAGATGAGCAGGCGATAGCGGCACACTTTCAAATTCGATCAATTCCTACATTAATGATTTTTCGAGAGCAGGTTGTTCTATTTTCAGAGGCCGGCATGTTACCTGCGGCGGGTCTTGAGCAGGTTATTGAGCAGGTTAAAGAGCTGGATATGGAAAAGGTAAAAGCCGAAATAGAAGCATCCCAGGCTGAAGCTGAGCAGCAATCATAACAGGTTATTTTTAAAAGGATCTGCAATAGTCGGCCCGATGGGTAACCGGGCATGGCGCAGTCGAATTGTACTAGTTTAATTGTACATGGGTCTGGGTCTGGGGCTGACTCTGACTCTGACTTGGTTTCCATTCTGCAATCCATAACTCAACTTTATTAAGTGATTTAATAGACAGGTTGCTTTGTAGATTTTCGTATAACTGGCGGCGTTTATTGTGAATAGCTGCGGCGAGTTGCATATTATTCTTAGATGCCAGGCTTAGCCATTTGTAGGCGAGTAAGTCGTTTTTTTCTACGCCCTTTCCCCGTAAGTACATATTTCCAAGCATATGTTGCGCGGAGCTCCAGTTTTGCTCGGCTAGCGTTTTAAAGAGGCTAGCTGCTTTTTCGGCCGATTTTTCCGTGTTATTTCGACCTAACAGGTGATTTAAGGCTTGCTGATACAACTCTTGAGGGCTGGACTGGTTATTGGTAACCGTGGAATTTAATTTTGCCGATTGAATTGTTGTTTCAGCGCTTGCTTTGATATGAAGCAGGGCGATTATAAGGCTCAGAGTTACAACTGAAGCCATCTTGGCATTTGAACACATAATAAACATCCATTAACAAGGTTATAAATAATTTGCACGTCTCCTTTCGTGTAAGCCGTCCAGAGTATTGTCTCCAGATCGCCTCTTCCGTGTCTTTAATCATTTATTCTGCTAACCCGAACGAATGTCATGTATTTATAGCAGGTAGGGGTTGTTGAAAGCATAGAGTGTTCCAGTTTTAATAAGTGCATATGAAACAGTGACTTATAAAAATAGAATAAAATTTAAAATTATAAAGTGTAAATTAAACCTGTGATTTAATTGCTTTTAGTAGTTTTATGGCTTTAAAAACAACAGGTTATGCTTACAACCTAAAGTGACGAATTAATTTACACTTGTTGTTTTTAAAAAGCCGGGGTTGTCTTTTTATTTAAAAACAAGGAGATATGAAAAAAGAGCTGTCGAATATATTTACATAATTAGAAAAGACCATTTCTAACCTGTAGCTTATTTATCTCGCTATGGCACCCCCTCATCGGGTAAAGGCAGCCGCCCACTTTTAATGGGCATGGGCGCTCTGTCACTCTAACCCGAGCTACCAGAAGATGTAGTAGCCCAGTCCGGTCATTAACCAGTACGCTGATTTGTCATTACTTAATTTTCTTCAGCGCTTTTTCCAAATCACTTTGCAACTTTGCAGAAAACTGTTTGCGAAGTAGATCCTTACCTAGCTCTATTTTAATAAGAGCGCTATTTCGTTTTTCGATTTGAATAATTTCATCATTAAGCAATTTAAGCTCTGCTTTTAGTTGTTTAAGTTCATCTCGAGCATCAACAGGTTTAACTGCTTTCTTTTTAGCAACAGGTTTTTTCCTGGGCGCGGCCTTTGTCGCAGGTTTAGCTTTTTTTGTAATCGCCTTCTTTTTAGGTGATGCTTTTGAGGCGACAGCTTTTTCAGTGTTTTTCTTTTTAACAGATGGTTTTTTAACAGGTGATTTTTTAGCAGCGGCTTTTTTTATGGCCGGTTTTCTGTCTGGACTCGTTTTCGGTGTAGCGGCTACTGGTTTGTTAGCTGTTTTTTCAACAGGTGTTTTCTGGGTACTGGTTTTCACCGGGGGTACTGTCTCGGTCGTTTGTATTTCAGTAACTGGCTTAGGTGATGTTTTAACTGGTAGGGGTGCCGGAGGAGCAGGAGTCGGTGCCGGAGTTGACGTGGTTTCAGGCTTTGTATCTGGTTGTACATTCGTGGTTTGCTTAACTTTTGCTGCTGGCTTTGCTGCCGCTATATTCATGCTGGTTGCCGGACGAGCGCTCTTTAATGCTATTTGCAGAGCAGAGAAAATATCTTTTATATCTCCTTTGCCTTCAACAACAGATAACTTGCCCTGGTTTTTATAAAAGTCAGCCACAGGTTGAGTTTGAGTTTCATATACACGCAAACGTCTGCTAATGGTTTCTTCATTGTCATCCGAGCGATGATGTAGTTGTCCACCGCATTTATCGCATTCTTCACCAAGTGCCGGTGGGTTTGTGAATATATTGAATACTTCTCCGCAATCTTCACAGGTTAACCTGCCGGTTAGACGTTGCATCAGGATATCAAAGTCAACATCAATTAATACAGATTTCTGTATAGGCATAGATAGCCCGCCAAGCAATTCATCTAATGCCTTCGCCTGTTCTACATTGCGAGGAAAACCGTCTAGAATAAAGCCATTTAGAGCATCAGGGCTGCTCAGACGTTCACGGATCATGCCCAGAACCAGGTCATTAGGCACCAGCTGTCCAGCGTCCATAATGGTCTTTGCCTGTCGGCCTAATGGTGTTTGCGCTTCTACGGCTGCGCGCAATAGGTCACCAGTAGAAATTTGTGGAATATTTAATTTATCAACTAATAACTTGGCTTGTGTGCCTTTACCGGAGCCGGGTGCCCCTAAAAGTACGAGTCTCATATCCTTTTCTCCCCCCCTGTTACAGGTTTTTCAGGATTATTATTGGCAATATCAACGGATTGTAATCAATGCACAGAATAAGTCGAGTATTCTCTGCTGTGGCTTCTTGATATAATTCTATATTAATAGAAAATAGTTCACATGAGCCACAATTATAAGGTAAGAAGTATATGAGTCTTAATAATCTCCCCTCAGGAGATGATGCGCCACGCGTTATTGGTGTGGTGATTGAAAGTCCCTTGCACGGCTCACGCGTAAAATATGAAGTAGAAAATGACAACGGCACCCTGATGCAGGATCGTTTCACGGATACCGCGGTATTTTGCCCCTGTAATTATGGTGTTTTGCCAGACAGGCTTTTTAAAGATAGTTACCCGGTTGACGTATCGGTAACCGAGGGTCCTATGATCTCTGCTTCGGTTAATCGTTGTCACCCGCTGGAAATGTTAGAGATGGCAAACGAAGCGGGTGGTGATTACAAAGTACTGGCAGTGTCGGTAAGTAAGTTAAACAAGTTATATAATGATATGCTGAGTCGAATTACTCATTTCTTTGAGCAATATAAAACACTGGAAACAGGCAAGTGGGCAAAAGTTGAAAACAGGCCTGGCGTTAATCGCCACATGAAGAATTACCCGGGAGTATCGGGCGTTATAATCGCAAATCTACTTAAGTGTAAAAAAGTGAATATACAAGGCGCGGTTACAGATTAAATGTTACATCGTGCGGTAATTAAAAACCATGCATTAGAGGCGCAACTATTTAAGCGGCGGGCACTTGTGGCGGCGATTTTCTGTGTCCTTATACTACTTGTGTTGCTGTCTCGTCTTGTCTATTTACAGTTTTTTGAGTTTAGTCACTTCTCCACATTGTCTGAAAACAACCGGGTTCACCTAAGCCCTCTGGCTCCAAATCGCGGCTTGATTTATGACAGAAATGGCGTTGTTCTCGCAGAGAATCGTCCCTCTTATCAGTTAGAGCTGACTCCCGAACAAATAAAAAATATGCCGGACACATTGCATGATTTAGGTGAAATTGTCGATTTGGATGAAGATACCCTTAAGCGATTTGATCGATTGTTAAAACGTAGTAATAAGTTTGAAGGGATTCCTTTACGCACTAAATTGTCTGAAGAAGAAGTCGCAAAACTTGCGGTTAATCGCCATCGATTTCCGGGTGTAGAAGTTAAAGCACGACTTGGCAGATTTTATCCGCTGGCTAAAAGCATGGCGCATGTGGTGGGTTATGTTGGCCGAATTGATGAAAAAGAATTAAAACGGATAGACGAAACAAATTATAAAGGCACAACGCATATCGGCAAGAACGGGCTTGAGCGATATTATGAAGATCAGCTGCATGGTCTGGTCGGTTATCAAAATAATGAAGTTAACGTTCAGGGTAGAGAGTTGCGTGTACTGGATAAAATTCCTCCGGTACCGGGAAATAATATCTGGTTAACGCTTGATGCACGACTTCAGCAGGTAGCAGAAAAAGCACTGCAAGGTTACACCGGTTCGGTTGTTGTGATGAAACCCCATACAGGTGAAATACTGGCCATGGTGAGCCTGCCTTCGTTTGACCCAAACTTGTTTGTGCACGGTATCAGTCATAAAAATTATAAACGTCTGCGAGACTCACCTGATCGACCTTTGTTTAATCGTTCAATTAAGGGTCAGTATCCTCCAGGCTCAACAGTCAAACCCTTTGTGGCTTTAGGTGGGCTGGAGACTAAGTCTATTGGTCATAAAGAGCAAATCAACTGTACCGGGCATTATCTGTTGCCTAATGAAGAGCGAAAATACCGCGACTGGAAAAAAACCGGCCATGGTATGGTTGATCTTGATAAGTCGATAGCAGAGTCCTGTGATGTTTATTATTACGAGTTAGCTTATCGTATGGGGATTAATCGCATTCATGAGTTCTTACATCAGTTTGGTTTCGGTGAGAAAACAGGGGTTGATTTATTAGGCGAGCGTGCCGGTTTATTGCCTTCAAGAGAATGGAAAAAACGCACCAGAAATAAAATCTGGTTCCCAGGTGAAACGCTCATTACAGGAATTGGCCAGGGTTATATGTTAGCCACACCATTGCAGCTGGCCAGTGCAACGTCAATACTCAGTATGCGCGGCAAGGTGTACTCACCTCATTTATTATCGGCAATTGAGGTGCCGGGCGATGAAGAAAAAGTAAACATTGTCTGGCCGCCAAGAGAGCCTGTAAAGCTTAAACGTGAAGCAAACTGGGGGCACTCTATTCAGGGCATGGTGAGTGTGCTTCATGGTCTAAGGGGCACAGCTAGAAATACCGGTTATGGTCTGGATTTTAAAATGGCAGGCAAAACTGGCACAGCACAAGTGTTTGGAATAGCCCAGGATGCGGAATATGACGAAGAAACCATCGCAAAAAAATTACGTGATCACGCCCTGTTTATTAGTTTCGCGCCTTATAAAGACCCTAAAATCGTTGTCGCAGTAATTGCGGAAAATGGTAGTCATGGTAGTAGCGTCGCGGCACCAATTTCACGTAAGATTATAGATGAGTGGATTAAGAATAATAAAGGGAAAAACGCTAAGTGAGTAAAATTCAGGGCAAGCAATATTTCCCGAGCTTTAGTCTACGTCTGATGCGTGTGCTGCACCTGGATCATGCCCTTATGTTAGGTATTGGCGCGCTTTTGTTAGTCGGTTTGATAGTATTGTATAGCGCAGGTGATGAATCGTCGGCGCTGATTCATCGGCAACTTACCCGAATAGCTCTGGCAGTGGTGGTTATGTTAATCATTGCGCAGATACCTTCGAGCACACTGCGTTCCTGGTCACCCTGGATGTATATCGTGGGAGTGATATTACTTGTGCTGGTACTCTTAATGGGAGATGTCGGTAAAGGCGCGCAGCGCTGGTTAGACCTCGGTTTTATACGTTTTCAGCCATCTGAAATGATGAAACTGGTGACCCCTATGATGGTGGCGTGGTACTTTGCTGAAAAACCCTTACCACCTTCCTGGCGTACTTTATTGGTCGCCGCAGTATTAATACTCGTGCCCACATTCCTGATCGCCAGACAGCCTGATCTGGGGACTTCATTGCTTATATTTGCTGCCGGTTTTTTTGTTATTTTTCTAGGTGGTTTGAGCTGGCGGCTGATGTTTGGGATGTGCGTGCTGGCTGCATCCATGTTACCTGTGTTGTGGCATTTTATGCACGACTATCAGCGTGGAAGGGTAATGACATTACTGGATCCCGGGCGAGATCCTCTGGGCGCCGGTTATCATATTATTCAATCACAAATAGCCATAGGTTCCGGTGGTGTCTATGGCCGTGGCTGGTTAAACGGAAGCCAGTCTCACCTTAACTTCCTGCCAGAACAGTCTACAGATTTTATTTTTGCGGTATTTGCAGAAGAGTTCGGCTTGATCGGGGGCTTGTTATTGCTGATATTATATGGCTTTATTATTATTCGAGGTTTGATGATTGCAGTTCAGGGGCAAGATACATTCGCACGTTTACTGGGTGGAAGTTTAAGTCTTACTTTTTTTGTTTATTTATTTGTAAATGTGGGAATGGTTTCAGGTATTTTACCAGTGGTTGGGGTACCATTGCCCCTAATCAGTTATGGCGGTACATCAATGGTTACCCTAATGGCGGCTTTTGGAATGTTAATGTCGATAAACTCTCATAGAAAATTATGGTCCAAGTAATGATATTTCAATTAACGTACACGTATATAGAAAATTAAAAATATGAAAAAAATGTCCATTTTTAAAAACATTAGCATCTCAGCACTTATTTTGTGTGTATTGCCCGTTACTGCTAGCGCTAACTATAGTCAGCGTAAAGACGTGCAGAAATTCATTGCTGAAATGCATAAAGAGCACGGCTTTGATACAGAACTGATGACGTCCTGGATGGAAGGTGTTGAACAGCAAAAAACGGCTATAGAAGCCATATCACGCCCGGCAGAAGGTGTTCTTACATGGGCAAAATATAGAAAAATATTTATCACGGATAGCCGTATAAATAAAGGCGTTAAATTCTGGAAAGAAAATGTACAGCTTTTGAGCCGCGCAGAAAAAGAATTTGGTGTGCCTGCTGAGTTTCTGGTGGCTATTATTGGTGTTGAGACATATTACGGAAAACGTGCAGGCAGTTATCGTGTGCTGGATGCCTTAACCACTTTGGGTTTTGATTACCCATTAGAAAACACAACGCAAAAAAGAAGAGATGCACGGGAAAAGTTTTTTAGAAAAGAACTGAAGGAATTTCTATTAATGACAAGGGAAGAAAAAGTAGACCCTCGATCTTTAAAAGGCTCCTATGCTGGTGCCATGGGTATGCCTCAATTTATACCAAGTAGCTTCAGACATTATGCAGTTGATTTTGATGGTAATGGAGTGCGTGATTTCTGGAATGGTTCGGCAGACTCCATTGGCAGTGTGGCGAATTACTTTAAAAAACATGGCTGGAAAGAAAACCAGCCTGTTGCTAGTCGCGCGTCCGTAGAGAAAAGTTCAAGAAAGCTGGGCAGTAAAAAAATGAGACCCCATACCAGCGTGGCTGAATATAAACAACAGGGTGTTAAACCGGCAGACGACTTTAAAGCAACTGATAAAGCCACATTATTATTGTTGAGCGGACAGGAAGGCGACGAGTACTGGATAACGCTTAATAATTTCTATGTAATTACCCGTTATAACCACAGCCCTTTATACGCAATGGCGGTATTTCAGCTCAGCCAGGCTGTGTCAGAAAAGTACAATGCTCAGATAAATGCACAAAAATAAACGTTTATATAAAATTGTTGTTTTTAGCCTGTCTCTAAGCAGCTTAATACTAAATTTATCAGGCTGTGTTAGCAGCGGTGATAGTGCTCCAGATGATTTTTCTAGAAATGATACGCCCGATGCGATACCTGCAAATGAGCCATTAAGTCGTTATGGAAATATGCCTAGCTATACGGTGCGTGGTAAAACCTATAATGTTTTAAAAAGCTCAAATGGTTTTTCACAGGAAGGTATTGCGTCCTGGTATGGCACAAAATTTCATGGCAGAAAAACCTCGAGTGGTGAGCCATACAATATGTATGCAATGACAGCCGCACATAAAACCCTGCCATTACCAACCTATGTTGAAGTAACCCACAAAGGAAATGGTCGTAAAGTTATTCTAAAGGTAAATGATCGCGGGCCTTTTCATGAAGGTCGGGTAATTGATTTGTCTTATGCCGCAGCCCGTAAACTAGGTATTTCAGCTACCGGCACTGGCCCGGTTAGCTTGCGCACAATTAATACCTCTGCCCTTGATTTGAAAACAAGTGAAGTAGTGTTACCTGAAGCAATAAACGATGATGGTAATATTCTTGTGCAGGTAGCCGCTATGGGTAGTGAGTCAGCCGCTGAAAAAATGGCAGGCAATTTACGAGACAAAAAAATACCCAGTGTGCGAGTGCATGTGATTGAAAATGACGGTAAGAAGTTATACCGGGTTCGTATAGGCCCCATTCCCAATGTTGATCTGGCATATCAGGTTATTAGTGAGTTAAATGAGATGGGCTTAAATTCAGCTCGAGTTATTGTTGATTAAATGCCCTGCATTTAATCATGCAGGTTAATTTTATTAAGATGAAAAAAAATATGATGAAAAAAACTGTTCTAAGTATTACGTTAGTTTTAATTTCAATATTAATGGTTGTGCAAGCAACACCTGTGCCATCGCCACCCAAGCTGGCAGCAAAAAGCTTTCTATTAATTGATTTTAATAGCGGACGAATTTTAGCTGAAAAAAATATCAATAAAAAAGTTGAACCCGCTAGCATCACTAAATTGATGACCGCTTATGTTATATATAAAGAGATAGAATCAGCTCGTTTGAGTCTTGATGAGGATGTGACTATCAGCAAAAAAGCCTGGAAAATGAAAGGCTCAAAAATGTTTGTTGAAGTGGGTAAAAAAGTTAGCGTAGAAGATTTGTTAAAAGGCCTGATTATACAATCTGGGAATGATGCCACGGTTGCACTTGCTGAGCACATTGCGGGAAGTGAGTCGACTTTTGCCGATTATATGAACCAGTATGCCAAAGAACTGGGAATGCGCGATACCAACTTTGTAAATGCGACCGGTTGGCCAAATAAAAATCACGTCACCACAGCGGCAGATCTGGCAAAACTGGCAACAGCTATTATTAAAGAATTTCCAGAGCATTACACGCGATATAAAGTGAAAGAATTCACCTATAACGGCATTAAACAATATAATCGAAATAAATTGTTATGGCGTGATAAAAGTGTTGATGGATTTAAAACCGGACACACCGAATCTGCGGGTTACTGTCTGGTTGCTTCAGCCAAACGTGATGATATGCGTTTGATTTCTATTGTATTAGGTACAAAAAGTGAAAAAACCAGAGAAAATGTTAGCCAGTCTTTAATCAGTTATGGCTTCCGTTTTTATGAAAGCAACAAGTTATACAGTGCCGGTGAATCACTTAATACTGCAAGAGTATGGATGGGTGCAAGTGCCAGCTTGAATTTAGGTTTAAGTGAAGATCTGATTGTAACTATACCTAGAGGTCAGTATAAAAAGCTAGATGCGGTGATCGATATTAATCAAAGTATTGAAGCGCCTGTAACAAAAGGTCAGAAACTGGGTGTGGTTAGTATTAAACTTGATGATAAAGAAATTGTTTCACAGCCATTAATTGCATTACAGTCTATAGATGAAGGTAGTTTATGGCAGCGTGGAAAAGACCATATTATTAAGTTGTTTCAGTAACTATTAAAAATTCGAGTACATCAGAATGTCTAATGTTTATTTAAATGGTGAATATTTACCGCTAGATCAGGCAAAAATTTCTGTATTGGACAGAGGGTTTCTGTTTGCGGATGGTGTATATGAAGTAATTCCGGTCTATGGTGGGCGTTTATTACGCATGCGTGAACATATGCAGCGTTTACAGAATAGTCTGGATGCTATTCGACTAGAAAATCCATTAACAAATACACAATGGCTTGAAATTGCCGAAAAGTTATTGTTAGATAATCCTAATTCTGGCCCAGGTGACGATAAGTATGTTTACCTGCAGGTTACACGGGGTGTTGCAGCAAAACGTAATCATGGTTTCCCGGATGAAGTAAATCAGACCGTATTTATGATGGTTAATGAAATGGCACCGGTTAATAAAGAAGAATTACGTCAGGGGGTATCTGCAATAACCCTCGACGACATTCGCTGGAAAGCCTGTCACGTAAAATCAATTTCTTTATTAGGTAACATTCTTTTGCGCCAGCAAGCGCATGATAATGGTGCAGCGGAAGCTATCTTAATCAATGAAGGCCTGGTTACTGAAGGTGCCGCAAGCAATGTGTTTGCAGTAATTGATGATGTGTTAGTAACCGCGCCGATGGGTAACCGCTTATTACCGGGCATTACCCGTGATTTAATTCTCGAACTGGCCGCTGAAAATAATATAAATTATGAAGAGCGAGATTTTACCGAGCAGGAGCTGCTTACAGCGTCAGAAATATGGTTTAGCAGCTCAACCAAAGAAATCTTGCCGGTTGTCGAGCTTAATGGAAAACCCGTTGCAAATGGTCAATCTGGCCCCATATGGGAGAAGATGATAGATATTTATCAGGCCTGTAAAGCCAAACTCAGGTCGGGTGAAACGAGTTAACGGTAATTAGAGTGATGAGTCGCAAAAAGATAGATCCCAAAGATGTGTATTATGACGAAGAGCAGGAAACCTGTTTTGAGTTTCCCTGTGAGTTTCCTATTAAAGCCATGGGAAGAACAGGTGATGAGCTTGAAGTCGCTGTACTGAAGATCATAAATCGACATGTGACTGACCTGCCAGAAGGTGCGGTTAAGTTTAATCAAAGCAGCAAAGGTAAATTTACCAGCATAACCATTACATTTACGGCACACAGCAAAGATCATCTTGATAATTTGTATATTGAGCTGACAGCGTGCGAACACGTTTTATATTGTTTGTAAGTTTCTTACAATATGTTTTAGAAGATTAACGAAAATGGTCACTCAAATATATCCATATAACCGCAACATTAGTGCATTCATGCATGTTATCGCAAAGATACACAAACATATAAACAAATATATCGCGGTTATTTGCGTTCATTTGCGTTCATTCGCGTTTTCTTTTTCTTTTCAATTACAATGTCACGGCAACTAGACCAGTTCGCTATCATTAAATACCTCGGTGTTAAAGACTATGCTGAAACGCAGTCTTTAATGCAGAAATTCAATCTACAGCGTGATGAAAATACGGCGGATGAAATCTGGTTTGTAGAACATCCCCCTGTGTTTACACTAGGCACAAATAGCAAACCTGAGCATTTACTTAACCCCGGCAATATACCCGTAGTACAGTCTGATAGAGGTGGCCAGGTCACGCACCATGCTCCCGGTCAGTTAATTGCCTATGTGTTAATAGATGTTAAACGAAAAAAAATGGGTGTGCGTAAGCTGGTCAGCGCATTAGAAACGGCGGTTATTAAACTACTGGCAAAACATGGCATTGAGGCCACGGCTGACCCGAAAGCCCCCGGTGTATATGTCAACGGGGCAAAAATAGCCGCGCTTGGCTTAAGGGTAAAGCAGGGAGGCTGTTATCATGGGCTTAGTTTGAATGTGGATATGGATTTAGCCGGCTTTGATAGAATAAACCCCTGTGGTTATCCTGGACTGCATGTTACCAGTATGAATAAGCTGGGTGTGCATACAGGGTTACAACAGGTAACCTGGAAATTAATGAACGAATTATGTATGCAGCTCAATATAGTGAATATTAGTGAACAAAAAGCCGACATATAAAACGCATAGAATGAATCGGGTAAAACAGGCCGAATTCAATATAAACATGGGCAAGTAAAACGCATGAGTAAAAATAAAGTTGTTGCAGGTGTAAAACAAACCGGTGCTGAGAAAGTAGCGCGGATACCTGTGAAGATAGAAAAAACTGAAAAAATGCCACGCAAACCTGAATGGATTCGTGCGAAAGCGCCAACACACCCCAATGTTAAACGTTTGAAAAAAGTGCTGCGTGAGCAAAAATTATTTACGGTGTGTGAAGAAGCTTCCTGCCCTAACCTGGGTGAGTGTTTTGGTCATGGAACAGCCACGTTTATGATTATGGGTGAAATCTGTACGCGTCGTTGCCCGTTTTGCGATGTTGGCCATGGTCGGCCTTTAGCATTAGATGCGGAAGAACCACAAAACATGGCAGATACGATTAGCGCTATGCAATTAAAGTATGTGGTAATTACTTCGGTTGATAGAGATGATTTACGTGATGGCGGGGCTGCGCACTTTGTTGAATGTATTGATAGAACTCGAGAATTAAATCCACAAATAAAAATTGAAACTTTAATACCAGATTTTCGTGGGCGTGTAGAGTTAGCAATGGATATTCTAAAAAAATCGCCGCCTGATGTATTGAATCATAATTTAGAAACTGTGCCTCGGTTATATAAAGAGTGCCGTCCAGGTGCAGATTATCAGGGTTCATTAGATTTATTAAAATCATTTGCCGAGACCTGTGATGGTGTGCCAACTAAATCTGGTCTGATGTTAGGTCTGGGTGAAGAGAAAGAAGAAGTGATTGAGGTGTTAAAAGATTTACGCGATCACGGTGTTACCATGTTAACACTGGGGCAATACCTGCAGCCAACACTACATCACTTACCTGTGAAACGTTTTGTAACACCGGCAGAGTTTGATGAGTATAAAGTGATTGCTGAAGAGTTGGGATTTGAGCAGGTAGCGAGTGCGCCTATGGTTCGTTCTTCATATCATGCTGACTTGCAGGCAGCGGGTGATTTTAAATAATTTCGTGAGTGTATAAAAGCAGGTTGTCCGCAAAAAGAAGTATTAACAATGCCGCTTCCTCTGCATGTACGTAAATAAGGTTTTAGTATTTATTTGCGGACAAACTGCTTTTGATGTTTAAAAAGGTTTATTAAAACTCAAATTTAACGCCAACGTGCGCGCCATCATCTAACTCGAATTCTCCGCCATTTTCAAAACCGTATTCTATGTTTCTATAACCAAGGTAAGCTCTGGCACTGGGTGTTACCTCAAGCTCAATTGAGAATTCGTATTCAGTGTATTCATCTGCACCACTAAATGCCGTGATACTCGGTGCATAAGCTATACCGGCTACGAACGCAACGGGGGTTTCAGAAGCAATTACATAACGAAACTGACCCGCTATGGCTAATGCGCCTACTTCTTCATCGACAGCATCCAGAGTAACAATCATAACCTTGCCGCCAACGCCAAATTGAAATGCCTTGTTATTACCGGCAGGATTGCCTGTAATCATAATGCCCGCATTTAGCTGATAGTCATCGTTTTCAGTAAATAAAACGCCGAAACCGATATCAGCTCCACCATATCCAAAAGTAGATGATTCCGTCAGGTAGGTGAACTCTGCCATTTCATCTGCCAGTTTAATATCAAAACCACGGGCCTGGGTCTGAGATGAAATAACCAGTAGTGAACTAGCAAGTATGATTTTTTTAAACATAGTGATTCCTGAATTAATGGATATGTTACCTGTGTTAAGACGTACACTTAGTGAAATAGTTCACGCTCAGGCATCATACACAATCTATAAGCGAAAAAAAACACAACAAATGAGCAGTATGCGGCTGTTTGTTGTGTTTTGACGAACAGTTTAATCGTTTAATAGTAAATGCCCTGAAGAAAGCTCTTCAGGGTTATCACTATACCGTCTGGTAATAAATATTCTGAGGGAACGTCTTCAGGGTTATCTCTATACCGTCTGGTAGTAAATATTCTGAGGATGATTCGCCTGCGCAAAGAAGTACCAGCGCTCAGCGAGCAAACCGATAAACTGAATAACAAATGCAGCTATTAATACTTCTGTGTTGCCATTGTTAAGTGATGTAGATAAAAGCAGTACCGGAACAGGGAATACTAAAATCATAAAAATAAATTTAACTGATTTTAAAAACATGGCTGTTTTGCCGTGAAAATATTCACGTGTATTAAATGACCCGCCCATCGCACCCTGTGCTTTCTGCTGAATCTTATTATGGCGAATACCAATTGCCGACTGCATAGTGGATTTATGTTTTATACGGCTGTTTCTGTAAAGAGAAGCAGTACGTGTAATGAAAACCAGTATGGTTAGTACAATTGCCCAGCCACCAAGAAATAGAATATGTTCCTGAAGGCCAAGATAACTTGCTAGTGCCGTTGCCAGGGTAAAACCAGAGGCCGTACCAAACAGAAAGTAGTTAATAACCGTTAACGGGCTAGCCCATTCCTGTAAAAATTTAATGCAGGCATAAATCATTGCGGTACAGATAAATAATGCAAAGGTAGTTACTACACCAAATATGCCAACAAAAAGGCTGGTGCTTAAAGTGATTTCACCGTGTGTAAATGCAATGCTGTCTAAACCAAATAAGTGAATAATGCCATAAACAAATACCGCAAGCATCATTGTAGGTAAGGCAATAACTTCACGTGATAACCATGATGTCCTCCAGCATGCTGCCGAACGCCAGGCACGCTCCGGATGACCCAAATGGAAGAATGATGAAGCCAGACCGCCAATTAACAGGATTAAAGATATAGCTGCACCGATGCCGTAGTAATTGGTATCACCAATACCCGGAAGCAGTTCAAACTCAGAATAAACCTGAGTTGAGAATAGTGCCAGGAATAAACCCTGTGCTGCACCAATTAAAGTTGTTAAAAATATGACAGAAAATGCGGGATGCATAATTCTCTCCTAATTAAATTATTAAAAAAATTCGTAGCTGTTCCGGTTGCCTCTATGCGTTTTCAGGACAAGGCAGGAAATGTGAGTTTACAAATGTAAATGTCCATTTCCTAACGCAGTCATGAAAGCGCATAGAGGTGAGCGGAATAGTTACGCTAGATGAATGAGCTATCATCCAGTACTGAACCATCAACAGGTTTGTGGTGTTCTTTCTGCTCTTTATTAAGCGGATTATCAACACGAACCAGTTCGTCTTTATGTATTGTGATTTTGTTCTTACGACGAGGTAAGTAATGGTTAGACGGCTGTGTGCCCCATTCAGGCATTAGCTGGTAACCGCCCTGATCACGAATCATTTCAGACACTTCTGAGTCAGCATCATGAACATCACCAAATAATCGTGCGTTAGTTGGGCAAGCTAATACACAAGCCGGTTTACGTTCTGCTTCTGGTAAATTCTCGTCATAAATACGATCCACGCATAAAGTACATTTTTTCATTACTTTCTGGTGTTCATCAATTTCACGTGCGCCATAAGGGCAGGCCCATGAGCAATATTTACAACCGATGCATTTATCGTAATCAACTAAAACAATACCGTCGAGTTTGCGTTTGTAACTGGCACCCGTTGGGCACACGGGCACGCAAGGGGGTTCTTCGCAATGCAAACATGATTTTGGAAAGTGAACGGTTTCCGTTTTTGGAAACTCGCCGACTTCATAAGTTTGTACACGGTTAAAGAATGTACCGGTTGGATCTTTCTGATAAGGGTTTTCATCAGACATAAAACCCGCTGGACCAGATGTGTTCCATTCTTTACACGAAGTTACGCAGGCGCTACAGCCTACACATACATTAAGGTCAATAATAAGTGCTAACTGAGTCATTATTTAGCCCCCTTCTTGTCAAACTTACCAGCGAAGTAACCAAGCCATTTGCGACGTGTGCTCATTCCTGGTAAAACTTTCATTGATTCAAATTGTGGCAATGTGTGATCTGCATCGTCTTCTGCTTTGTAAACACGTACACGTACGTCATACCATGCAGCCTGTCCCGTTACCGGGTCAGAGTTAGAGATGTGATCGCCGCAATCATTCTTAGGTAGCTCTTCCGCAATCAAGTGGTTAAGCAAGAAACCCTGTTGTGATTCATTGGCATCGTCACTTAAGTTCCACGCGCCTTTGGCTTTACCTACCGCATTCCATGTCCAGATTGTGCCTGGCTCAACTGCTTCTGAGAAGCGAGCCATACAACGCACTTTACCGTGCATTGATTCAACGTATATCCAGTCACCATCGGCAAAAGCATGTTTCTCGCCCAGAGAAGGGTGAACATGCATATAGTTATGCGCGTGAATCTGGCGTAACCAGGCATTCTGAGAATCCCATGAGTGGTACATCGCCATTGGACGCTGTGTTATTGCGTTAATGGGGTATTTCTGTTTGTCAGTTAATTGACCTTCTAATGTTTCAGAGTAGAAAGGCAGTGGGTTGAAGTGCTCTTCAACGCGCGCACGCAAATGATCAGGTGGCTGACGGCCGGGGCGTTTGCCCTGTGCTGCCAGTCTGAACCTTTGCAGAACTTCAGAATAGATATGAATATTAATCGGTTCATTGTAACGGGTTAAACGATGATCCTGTGCCCAGGTCAGGTAACCCTGATTCCAGTTACGCATATACTGGTAAGAAACCGGTAAATGATACTGATAAACACAGTTGTTCTTTTCGTACATTTCCCACTGATTCGGGTTCGGATCACCTTTCATGAACTTCTCACCACCTTTACCACGCCAGCCGGCAAGGAAGCCAATGCCAGAACCTGGCTCAGTTTCAAAGTTGGTTACAAACTCAGGGTAATCACGGTATTTGCGCGAACCATCCTTATTAACGAATACAGGCAGTTTCAAACGTGAACCTAGTTCAATTAATACTTCCTGAAATGGTTTGCAATCACCCTTAGGCGGTACAACAGGAATACGCACTGAATCTACCGGGCCGTCAAATTCCGAGATAGGACGGTCTAACATAGACATTACATCGTGACGCTCCAGGTAAGTTGTATCCGGCAGCACTAAATCTGCGAAAGCAACGGTTTCAGAGTGGAAGGCATCGCAAACGATCAGGAATGGAATCTTATATTCGCCATCCTCTTCTTTGTCGTTCAGCATATCGCGAACTTCATTGGTATTCATTGATGAGTTCCATGCCATATTAGCCATGAAGATCATCATAGTGTCAATTTTATACGGGTCGCCGCGCCATGCGTTTGTGATCGCATTGTGCATTAAACCGTGGGCTGATAATGGGAATTCCCACGAGAAGCCTTTATCGAGACGAACCGGGTCACCTTTTTGATCGAGGAATAAATCATCCGGTGAGGCAGGGAAACCTAATGGCATACCACCTAGTGGTGTATTGGGCTTAACGCCTTCCGGGCCAGTTGGTGTTTTAGGGCAAGGAGGAATTGGACGTGGGAAGGGCGCCTTGTGACGGAAACCACCCGGGCGATCAATGGTGCCTAAAATAGACATCAATATCGACAGACCACGAACTGTCTGGAAGCCATTAGAGTGAGCAGCCAGGCCACGCATAGCATGGAAAGAAACCGGGTTGCCGATTACAGATGCATGCTCACGACCCCATGTGTCAGTCCAGGCGATCGGTAATTCAATTTTCTCATCACGAGCGACAATACCCATTTCGTGAGCTAAACGAATAATCGTTTCAGCCGGAATACCTGTAACAGATGAAGCCCATTCTGGCGTGTATTCTTCAACAGACTCTTTAAGAAGCTGGAACGCAGGTTTAACCGGCGTACCGTCTGGCATGGTAAATTCACCCATCAGGAACGGGTCAGCGCCTTCAGTATGAGTACGCACGGCTTTATTCGTGTGACGATCCCACCACATCTGGTTCTGGTGATCAAAACAGCCTTCTTCAGGGTCAGTAATGTCCATGCGATAGAACATACCGTGATGCTCTGAGTTCTCATCACAGTTAACTAACTGACCTGAGTTAGAGTAATCTTTTACAAACTCACGGTCATATAAACCGGTTTCAATTAACTCACGTACGATCGCTAAAATTAATGCGTTATCAGTACCCGGTTTAATCGGAACCCATTCATCAGCAATAGCCGAGTAACCCGTGCGAACAGGGTTAATTGAAATAAAACGACCGCCATCACGTTTAAATTTGGAGAGAGCTATCTTCATCGGATTAGAGTGATGATCTTCTGCTGTACCGATCATAATGAACAGCTTGGAGCGCTCAAGATCAGGACCACCGAACTCCCAGAATGAGCCACCGATAGAGTAAATCATGCCCGCGGCCATGTTTACTGAACAGAAACCGCCATGAGCAGAATAATTAGGTGTGCCGTAGTTCTTGGCGAACATACCGGTTAACGCCTGCATCTGGTCACGACCGGTTATTAAAGTGAACTTCTTCGGGTCAGTCGCACGAATGTTTGCAAGGCGGTCTTCCATAATGTCGAAAGCTTTGTCCCAGGAAATTTCCTCGAAATCAGCCTCGCCACGTAAAGAGCCTTTCTTGCGCATTAACGGTTTTGTTAAACGCGCAGGTGAGTATTGTTTCATAATGCCTGATGCGCCTTTAGCGCAAATAACACCCATATTTAAAGGATGTTCAGGGTTGCCTTCTATATAGCGTACTTCGTTGTCACGTAGTGTTACGCGTATGCCACAACGACATGCACACATATAACAGGTGGTATTTTTGGTTTCGATGCGCCCGGCTGGTTGCTTAATCGCGTCGTGAATCACACTGGATGTCATACATAGGTCCTGTTCTTAAGTGTCAGGTAATTATATTGATCGAAATCAATAAAGCTAATCAGCATTGTTAAGTTGATCATAAAATACTTATATAGCCTATTATTAAATTTAATGCTAAACGTAAATTTGATTATCACTAAAGGATATGAGGTATAGCATAGAAAAAGAGGCATCACATGGTCGATAGCTTGATGTAGCAGCGTTTTAGAATCGTATCCATAGTCTGTGGTTATTATAAAAGTTCTAAATCATTGTTTTTATTTAGAATAACTTACATAGATAATAATTTATTAAAAGTGATGTAATATTAAGCCTAAAGAAATTAACTCGACCAACGGTGATATAACCCTATAATCGGTAATGTAGCGAATATTAATTTTTTCTTATATTATAAGCGGCTAGTATCTTATTATTGACCAGGAGCAAGACACTTGTCTGCTCAATAGTTAGAGTGACCTGAGCCTTGTTTGCTTTTTGCAGGTCATATACATATGCGTAAAATTACGCGAGGTAACAGGTCATGTCAAAAACAGCATTAATAGATCAGTTCGGGCGTAGCATTGACTACGTACGCATATCGGTAACTGATCGATGTGATCTTCGTTGCACCTATTGCATGCCAAAACATTTCAAAGACTTTCATGAGCCTGAAGAGTGGTTAACATTTGATGAGCTCGAAAGAGTGGTTGCTGCCTTTGCAAGAATGGGCACACGTCGAATTCGTTTAACCGGGGGTGAACCTTTAGTTAGAAAAAATTTACCTGAGCTGGCAAATCGTTTATCTGTATTACCGGGTTTAGATGATTTATCACTCAGCACTAACTGCACTCGCATGACTAAACATGCAGTACAATTAAAAGATGCTGGCATTAGTCGAATTAATGTAAGCCTCGACAGCTTAAATGCAGATACATTTAAAGAATTAACCGGCGGTAAGATAGAAAAAGTAATTAATGGATTAATGGCCGCAAAAGAAGCGGGCCTTAGCCCTATTAAAATTAATATGGTGTTAATGAAAGGTGTGAATGACCATGAAGTTGAGAGCATGGTTGAATTTTGCGCTAAACATGGTTTTACCTTACGGTTTATAGAAACAATGCCTGTCGGTGACATGGGCCGAAAAGCGACCGAAAGTTTTGTGAATCTTCAGGATATAAAAAAACGTCTTTCAAAAAGCTTTGATCTGGTGCCCGGTGTTATGCCCGGTGGCGGCCCGGCTCGATATATGAATGTGCAGGGCACAGATATTAATATTGGTTTTATTACGCCGTTATCGCAACATTTTTGTGAAACCTGTAACCGGGTGCGCCTATCTGTAGATGGCACAATTTATACCTGCCTGGGGCAGGAAGATAATTTTGAGTTACGTCCATTATTACGCGCCGGAATAAGTGATGAAAAGTTAGAGCAGGCGATACGCACAGCAATAGATTTAAAGCCTGAGAAACATGAATTTAATGAAAATCCGGAAAAAGTTTTACGTTTTATGTCTTATACCGGCGGTTAAGTAAAAACAAAATATATGCCATAGAGCACAGGTTTTTTGATGCTTATTATGCATGCGACGTAGTAAATATCAGATTTTTCTCAGTGAACCCTGTATCTCTGTAGCAAAATTCTTTTAAATTAAATTTCAAGAGACTCCCCTATGAGCAAAAATATCCGTGATGATGAATTCTGGGAAATAACCGATGAATTTATAAAGTTGGCCAATGATCAGTGTGACAAACATAAAAACGGTAAAGTAAGCACATCGATATTATTTTCAGCTGCCCGTTTTAATTCATTTATGTATTCATCCACCGCTAAAAATCTGGACGACTTTAGAAAAGATAAAGATTTAGCTATTGACTTTTTAACAGATCAATACAAGAAAGTTTTGATAGAAAACTTAAATGATTATGAAAAGAATTATGAAGAATATCTTGAAAATAAATAATATTATTTTATTATCAAGTTGTTACAAAACATGAGAAACAAATATTCGCACTACATAAGAAACATTTATTAAATTAATTTATTGATGTTTTGTTCAATTCTGAAATAAAGCCGCTTAGATGTTAAGTGGCTCAATAAGCTAAAAATAGACCATATAATTTTATATTAAATCTGCACCTAATCTAGTCATCACGCTAAAAAGGTAAAGTTATGAGTGAAGTCTTAATATTTCATAATAAAGAGGTTGATATAAGGCTAAGTAAAGCAGCTAGCGAACAAAGCAGGCAGTTAGATTCAACATTGCTTATAGAAATTCAAATTTATTTTAGCTGTTTATTAGGCAAGCGCCTGGCATTTTATAGTGAACAGGTGATCGAGGGTGCATGGAAGCTATCCGCTGATGAAATGGCAGATGTGTTAGGTGAGTCACAGCAATTAACAGATAAAATATTTATACGCTTTAATACAGTCATGACAAAAAGCTGCCCGGTAGGTAATTATATAGGGCCGCCACCAGTAACCGACTTCACGATTGCTAATCAAAAACCTTATGTACCAAACTGGTTAAACATTGATTATAAAAACGCTTTATGGACTGGGCAGTTTGGCTGGCATTCTAGTAATAAAAATTATGAGAATACTAAACAGGTGAGATCGAGTGCTTTGTCAGCTGTTACATAAGTTAAAAATAAATGATTAATAATAAAATGTTTCAAGTTGTGCTCCTTCCGTGACTATCGGTAGGCTAATAGTGATAAGTCTATAAGTTACAAAAAATCCATAATATTCAGTTGCCACTGGTCGCGATTTATTTTTAATAGATGTTCGTGCCTGTCGTCACAATATATAAGCTTAAATTGATACAGTAATAACAACAAGTCGGTGTCTTCTTATGCGGCGGAATATTGCTCTGAATGTGAGTAACATAGTGTCGATGCATAACTTTCTTATGTCTATAGGTGGTTGATATTTCGTAATATTTATATCGGTAACGCGCAACAGGCTGATCGATAACCAAAGATCAATATAAGTTACTGTACAAATAAAGGTTAAAAGTACAATATGTATTGTCAATAATAACTAAAAAAGATTTAAAGAATTTTACATACCACTTTATTGGGGTTTTCTACCAGGTCACTGTTAGACCTATAAAAAAATCATGGACAAGATTTCAATTACTAAAATAGTCAGCAATGCATTTATTATTCCATGGAATAATTTATTTTTTTATTCTTGTGTTCTATCCGTTCCTATTCTGATTCTGGTTTCTGTCTGGTCAGTATGGCTTGTATTGGCACCTTACAACCCTTATGTTTCCAGTCCTGGTTTTTTAGTTTATTGCGCCTCTTATGCGTACCTGGCAATTACATGTCATAGGTTAATACTTACTAAAAATAAAACGCTTAAGCAATTGCTAGCAATAGATATAAAACAATTTATACGGTTTATTATATTGGCCACAATTGTGTATGCGCTTAGCTTAGCGGTTAGGTTAGTCATTGTTAATATTTACGTTAATCTTTTTAACGATAGTATTCAGGCAGACACAAACCTTGAAATAGCAGAATATATTGCGTACTTACCATCAATGTACATAATTGCCAGATTTTGCATCATCTTTCCAGCGGTAGCTCTTGGTTATAAACCTAAACTAGCATGGGCCTGGAACGCCACAAGAAAATATCATTTACATATTTTATTTATTGTGGCTTTATTCCCCTGGGCGTTGGAAATAATTATTTATGCTCTATATCGTGAAAATTCAACGTTAGTTGAACAATTATTTATTACTTTCCTAACATATATAAGTACAGTTATAGGCGTTTTTGCCATTTCTTTAACCTACAATGAACTATATGAAATTGAACACAAAAAACTCTAATAAATTGCTCAAGTACGCATACGCGACAAGTGCATATGTCCGGGCTACGCTAACGCTCTGTCACTTACCTAAGCTTTATATGTAAAAAATGAAAAATATATACATTCTTTCAGGTGTAGTGCTTTTTCTTGGTTCGAATTTAGATTCCAGCTTACATGATTACGTTTATGCGCTGTGGCTTGGTGCTTTTATACTGATTTGGTATGGTTGGTCGTTTATGTCTTCTTTTTTATTGCTCGTGACTACCTCAAGTTATGAATTTATGTCAATTGAGTCATCTAATTATTTTACATCTTCAGTGTTACCCTGGGTATTTGGAATTTCGTTGTCAGTTTCTCTCATCTTTTTTTTGATAAAATATAGATTGTCCCATAATTCCTCAGTAGGGGCTGGCTCGAGTGGATATTTTGGTGGGGACAGCGGTGGTGACGGAGGCGGAGGTGGTGGTGATTGCTAAGTCATATAAAACAACAGTGATCTTAGTCACCACAATGGAGTCGAGTCATAACATGCAAGTGAGCTAAACTAATTATAATTTTCAGGTGCAGAAAAATCATGTCTTATAATATTATTTGGGAAGAGAATGGCATCATTTTGTGCTTTTTAGATGAAGTGACAAACGATGATCTAATTAATGCAAATTTGGAAATTCTAGGCGACCCAAGGTTTAAGAAAATTAATTATCAGTTGCTTGATTTGATTAATGTTAGCAGCTACCCAATTGATTCAAGTGGTATAAGGAGAGTCGCTGAATTAGATGCAAGAGCATACAAAATAAATCCAGATATTAAAGTAGCACTTGTTGCAAACGAATTAATCGCTAAAGGGTTGCTCAATATGTATAACGTTTATGTCGAGATTGCCGGTGATGATGTTAGATGGTTGTCAGAGGTATTTGAATCAATAGAAGATGCCAAACTTTGGCTTCATGACTAATACAGAGTTCAAGATGCCGGCTTTAAAACAGCAGGCCTGAGCGCCGTTTACGGTCAGTCACCTAACTCAATGTTAAACAAAAAACAATGATACAAAACATGCAGAATTCGATATCTGTTTCTAATAAATAGTATATTTGTGTAACACTTATAAGTCTTATTGATGTTGAAATATGCTCGGGATTTATTAAATTTACATACCCTGGTGTTACTTTATCGAAGATATTAGTAATAATTTTAATCGACATGCACACTTATTAAATAATAATTAGTTGTTTTTTCTAAAAGGCCTTCATTGTGTACGCTTAAAAAATGTCAACAGGAATAATAGTGTTTAGTCTCGATGGTATATTATTTTATACTAGTAGTATTGCAGTTTTAGTTAGTCTACTGGTTTATCAATCGATTACTAAAGTTTTATATGAGAAAAACCTTAAACGAGATAAAATATGTATGAAAGTAAAAGCAAGCCTTTGACATCAAGAAAAACATTTGGTAAACGAATGCTCCTTCATGTGCTTACAGCGTTTCTTTTAGTTGTTATTACATTGGTAATAGGCATCACAGGACATGTTTACTTTGACAATATGAAACCCGGTACAGCTCTCATTGCTTCAATTACCTTAACAAGTGGGCTTGGCTTATCTGTCCTTCCTGAGACCACTTCAGGACAACTATTTGCCAGTCTCTATATGATTTTTTCTGGTTATGTGTATATTGTCACGAGTAGCATAATACTTGCCCCCATTCTCCATAGGATCTTGCATAAATTTCATTTAGACGAATAGTTACACATAAATCAGGAATCTTCATTGACCTTGGTGTCTGTTTTGTGTTGCATCCGCTTCGCTCGAATTGTCACATAATTTAAAAGCTGTTACGGTTAGCTGAATTTAAGATATTTTAAAAAGGAAATTTAAAAATGGAGTTGTTAAAGAAAAATGAATTAGAAATTGTTGATATAGTAACTCCCATTGCGAAGAGTATGGCTGATGCATGGAGTAATGATGACTATCAGTCATTCATAGGGTATTTTGAAGATAGTAAAAAAAGTCTCTTAACTGAGGATGACTTCAAAACACAACGATCATGGGTGGCAGATGAGTTAGGCTCATATTCAATACATAAAATTCAGACGATCCATAAAAACCCGGATAATCTGGTGATTACTTGGAAAGTAAGTTTTTCTAACAGGCGTGAATTAGGTCTGGGTATATATCGGTTTAAAGAAAAATATAATGAAATAGTCGTTTCAAGCTGTATATATTTTCATTAACAATGACTATAAGTAGATAAGATTGATTGTCTCAATTGGTTTGAGCTACTCGGTTCACTTGACAACAGATGCTATAAATTTACCCAGCTGTTTCGATTTCAGAGGATTAATAAAATGTTGATCCTGTATAAAAACTAATTGTTATAACTCTTTTAATATAATTCGCATCGAGAGTTTATTTTAAGTTTATCTAACAGATTATTTAGATCGTACGCCTAAAATCGTCATGCAGCGGAACGATACTAAACGCAAGACCGACAGCTTTTCGTAGATACACAAATGTAACCAGTAATAACAGGAGAGCTGAACTTTATGTCCTTGTCAAAGAAGAACACAATATTTTCTATTATTACCGCTATGATTTGCCTGACATCAACCGTTATAGCGAAAACAGTTAATAATAATGTGCCACGAGATGTCGAGATTGGCGTGGGTGGCGATATTAAAATCGAGGATGTATATAGAGCTAAACTGGAAGAAATTTACGAGTGGCATGCCCATCTGCATTTTGAAAGTCGCTATATAACTGAAGGACGTGATAACCTGTCAGGTAAGGGGATAGCGTCTTTATCTTCGGAGTTTAACTATAAAGAGATTAGTATCATACCCTGGGTCGCAAGGGGTATTAATACAGACTATACAGAGGTTAATCTGAATCTGGTCTATGGAACGAAGCTGCTTGAAAATCTTCAGGTATTTGCAGGTTATAATTCTATTCTGTCTCGTGAAGCCAATATCAATTCACATGATGATGAAATCACTCTTGATCTGGCTTATTTTCATAAAAAAAGATTTCAGATTTTAGGAAGTGTTTATTACTCATTTGATGCCAGTGGTGTATTCACAAATATCGCACTTAAAAAGAAGTATCGTTTAAATAATGCGCTATCTATTAATTTAAAAGCTATTCTAGGCGTTAATTCAGGTTATGTAACTGATGGACACGATGGAATTAATTATGCTCAGTTTCGAGCTAATTTTAATTATCTAATTATGAAAGAACTTGAGTTATATGCATATACTGGATATAGCCTGGCAGTGAATCGAGATAATATCCGTTATACAGGTGATGAATTATTAAAAAATATGTTCTGGGGTGGTATTGGTTTAAGTTATAGATTTTAATATATGCTGAATAAAAAAATAAAGTGGCTTATCACTAATATAATAAATTGATTGATCTAAGTATTAAATAAAATCGAGCTTAGGCATGATATATAAAAAATTAACCATGCAGAAAGGAACAGGTAATGGCAGAAACGATTAAGGGAGCTGATGGGAAAGTACGCTGTAAATGGTGTGAGTCGACTACACAATACATAAACTATCATGATTCTGAATGGGGTTACCCTGTTAGCGATGATCAGCGACTTTTTGAGAAAATATGTCTTGAAGGTTTTCAGTCTGGACTAAGTTGGCGAACTATTCTCGCTAAGCGTGATAATTTTCGTGATGCATTTAAATGTTTTGATTTCTATAAAGTAGCGAAATTTACACAACGAGATATTAATCGTTTATTAAATGATAAAGGTATTGTTCGTCATAGAGGGAAAATTGAAGCAACCATCAATAATGCCATCTGTGCTATACAGCTTGTAAAACGGGAAGGTTCCTTAGCTAGCTTTTTCTGGCGATACGAGCCGGATCCCGGTTCACTTACAGAGCCACAAACTGTATCAACGACATTAGAATCAGTAAAACTTGCTAAAGATTTAAAACAACTCGGCTGGAAATTTGTTGGACCGACAACGGCGTATGCCTTTATGCAGGCAATGGGCCTGGTAAATGACCATGCAGAAGGTTGTGTTATTCGAAAAAAAGTTGAGTTGGCACGTAAAAATTTTACACGTCCCTGATTATGTAGCAATATAGGTTTTATGCTATCTGAATAATAGAAAAGGTTAAAGTCAAAATATGAAATCGGTTTCTTTAGTTCTAGGAAGTGGAGGTGCCCGTGGGCTTGCGCATATTGGCGTTATTCGCTGCCTGGAGGAGCATGGTTATGAAATACAGTCTATTTCCGGTTGTTCTATGGGGGCGCTTGTTGGGGGTATATATGCAGCCGGTAAACTTGATGAGTTTGAGAGTTGGGTACGTGCGGTTAAGAAAATTGATATTGTCACCTTGCTTGATATTTCATGGAGCAAAAGCGGTCTGGTTAAAGGTGATAAAGTCATTGATAATTTAAAGGAGCTGGTTGGTGATATAAAAATCGATGACTTAGCAATTAGTTATACAGCAGTTGCAGTAGATCTAAATGAAGAAAAAGAAATATGGATTAATTCGGGACGGCTTTTTAATGCTATCCGGGCATCAATTTCATTGCCAATGTTTTTTACCCCTCATCGCTATAAAGATGCGTATTTAATTGATGGAGGTGTTTTAAATCCTGTGCCAATAGCGCCAACATTCAGTGACAATACTGACATTACAATTGCTGTTAACTTAGGAGGTAAGTTAATTGTAAATAATAAAAAACGAAATGTCGTTTATAAGAAAGATGAAGTTACTAATGGAATTGGCGAAAAAATTAATAGTTATATAGAACAACTAAAAGAAAAAATAAATTTTACTACGAGCATTGTAGAGTCAGCGGTTGACTGGGATGCTTATGATATAGCTAATCAGGCATTTGATGCAATGCAAAGCACCATTGCCAGGCAGAAGCTTGCCGCATATCCACCAGATCTTATTATTGAAATTGCAAGAAATGCCTGTGCTACACTTGAGTTCGATCGAGCAGATGAAATGATTGAACTTGGTTATGAAAAAACTGAACACTGTTTGGACTCATTAGAGTAACTTGAAAAGTTTAAATATTATATTTTAAGGAAATCTGTTGATTAACTGGCCGGCTGTTATAAAACACTCTGATGATGCAGAGCTGATACACGTCAGGGATCAAGTCCAATGGGATGATGATGCTGATTTACACAGTTTTGATTATAATGAGGCAGATTGCCTTATAGACTCAACAGGCTGTGTTTTTGATATCACTAATAAAGAAGCGGGCATTGTGAGACCCAGTGCTAGTGAGCTTGTGCTTGAGCTTAAATCAATACTCGGCCTGGTAAAAGCGCATGCTGCTCAAAGTGGTTCATGTTGTGTCGCGAAATTATATGCACCCACTATTGAAGACGCATATAAAATAGTAGAGTCGCTGAATTGAAATCAGTGCCGTTATGTTAAATACTAAAAATAGTAATATGTTATCGGTGGTTATCATTGTTGCTTTAGTATCGATGATTGGACCATTTACTATTGATACTTACCTGCCATCATTTCAGTCTATTGAGGCTGACTTTTCAGTTAATCGGGCGTTGCTTTCCCAGTCAATAGCCTTTTATTTGATAGCAACAGCAATTTTTAGTTTGTTCTGGGGGCCGCTGTCTGATCGTTTAGGCCGTAAATATATAATAATAGGCTCGCTTTTTTTGTATTCTGTTGCTTCAGTAGGATGCGCTTTCTCAACAGACTATTCCCAGTTTTTAATGTTTAGAGTTTTGCAGGGAGTCGGTGCAAGTGGTGGCATGGTCGCAGGACGAGCCATGGTGAGAGACATCTATGATAGTAATAATGCGCAGCGTGTAATGGCGTATGTGATGATGTTATTTGCACTGGCTCCTGCGATAGCGCCTATTATAGGCGGATGGTTACATGAACTGTTTGGATGG
Source organism: Gammaproteobacteria bacterium (assembly GCA_026195255.1). Taxonomy (GTDB): domain Bacteria; phylum Pseudomonadota; class Gammaproteobacteria; order SZUA-229; family SZUA-229; genus SZUA-229. Next base: position 80,520 of record JAPHSS010000019.1, read on the forward strand.
CGGAGTATCTTTTATTTTTTGTGTGCTTATGGTGTAAGCATGTTGCTATTTTCAAGCTTTACACTTAAGGAGTCTTTACAAGCATCAGATCAACAGTCGTTTCATCCCTTTCATGTAATACGAATTTATGCAAAAACTTTATTACACATTAGATTCTTATCAATAGTGATGACACTGAGTTTTTCATTTGGCGGAATGTTTGTTTATATTGCAGGTGCGCCAAGCATTATATTTGATTTTCTATCTTTGAGTAGTACGCACTTCTGGTTACTGTTCTTACCCATTACAGTGGGAGTTATCAGCGGGGCTTTTCTGGCGGGGAAACTGATTAAATCCTGGTCGACAATAAAAATAGTGAACATGGCATTTGTGTTTATGATCGTGGCTATTATTATTAATATGTTACAGGCTAATTATTTTGAAATTGATATTTTCTGGGTGATCTTGCCTATAGTGATATATGCATTTGCCATGGCTTTATCAATGCCGGGGCTAGGGATTCTGGCTTTAGACTGTTTTCCAGATAATAAAGGTGCTGCATCAGCAGTACAGAGTTTTATGCAAATTATGATGTCAGGTCTGGTAGCAGGGGTAATGTTACCGGTAATAACTCAAAGTGTATCCGGTTTCGCACTATTACAAATGGTTTTACTAGGAATTTCACTACTGTTCTGGGCTGTGACATTGAGATCTACTAAAGCATGATTTAGCGTCAAAGCTACAGGGGTTAGGCTGATTCCTGCTTACAATTAATGTAAACTGCCAATAATAATTTATAATTTGAGATAACAGAATGAAAATAATTATAGCGCAGTTAAACAAAATTTATCTGGCGTCACTATTAAGTATTACTGCAATAAGCAATGCTTCGGCTAGTTATGCTGAAGATATAACAGTTGCCTATTTCCTTGAGTGGCCAACCCCTAGCCAGTTTGCTCAAGTTAAAAAAATCTATGATGATACTCTAGGCGTTAATGTAAAATGGGTTTCATTTGATTCGGGCACAGCTATGTCTGCGGCTATGGCATCGGGAGATGTACATATTTCTTTCTCCCACGGAATTCCGCCTTTTGTGATTGCAGCATCAGCTGGGCAAGATCTTCAGGTTGTTGATGTGGCGGTGTCTTATGCAGAAAATGATAATTGTGTTGTGCGTTCTAGTCTTGAGATAGATAAGGAGAACGTTCAGGAGCTTGAAGGTAAACAGGTGGCTATACCAATAGGTACTGCCGCACATTATGGCTTTTTAAAGCAGATGCAGCATTTCGGAGTGAATACAGCTACTATGAAAATTGTAGATATGGCGCCCTCTGATAGTGCTGCGGCTTTTGCAAATGGTAATCTTGATATGGTGTGTGGTTGGGGTGGTGCATTACGTAGAATGAAAGAACACGGCAATGTGCTGATGAATGGTGCTGAAAAAGAAAAGCTGGGCATACAGGTTTTTGATGCGACAACGGTTTCTGCAGAGTGGGCGCAGGAAAACGATGAATTATTATCGAAGTTTCTAAAAGTAACAGCAGATATGAACGCCAGGTTTGATACCAGGGATAATGATAAAATGTTGGCTGTGATTGCCACTGCATCGGGTATGAAAATAAAAAGCACTAGAGAAACCATGTCAGGTTTTAAATTTCCAGGTATAAATGAGCAGCTCAGTGATAAATGGTTAGGTGGTGGAACACAAAAGTTTCTAAAAGAAGTAGCTGACTTTTTTGTTAAACAGGGTGTAATACCAAAAGCCCGCAATAATTATAATGAGGCGGTTGATGCGAGTTATCTTCAAGCTGCTGCAAAAATGTAAATAATTTAATAGATTTATTATTTTGAGTGGCTCAAGTTTACTTTTAAACAATCTTTCAATGACATTCGAATTACCGGATGGCAGTGCTGTTGACGCATTAAAAAATATATCTCTTGATATTAACAAAGGAGAATTGATTTCTATTCTCGGGCCTTCTGGCTGTGGTAAAACGACCTTGCTTAATATAATTGCGGGGTTTCTTTATCCAGGTTCAGGGGAGGTAAAACTTAATGGTCAAACGGTTAACGGGCCAGGTGCTGAACGAGGCATGGTGTTTCAGCAGGGCGCATTATTTGAGTGGATGAGTGTACGTAAAAATATAGCTTTTGGCCCGTCTATGAAAGGTATTTCAAGCTCAGAGTCAGCTAATAGAGTTAATGAGCTTCTAGAAATTGTTGGTTTACATGGTTTCGGTGATAAAAATGTCTATGAGCTATCTGGTGGAATGCAGCAACGTGTAGCACTGGCACGTTGCCTGGCTAATGACCCGGATGTTATTTTAATGGATGAACCTTTAGGTGCGCTCGATGCGTTAACCCGTGAAAAAATGCAGGGTCTAATTCTTAAAATATGGAAAGAAACCGGTAAAACTATTATTTTAATTACCCATTCTGTTGAAGAAGCGTTACTTCTTGGTAAGCGCTTATTAGTTATGGCGCCCAGGCCCGGGCACATTCATAAAGAATATAAACTACCCTTTGCTGATTGTGTCAGTTCTGATAATGATGATAATTTACGTGCCATTAAAAAACGTGCGGACTTTGTAGATAAAAGAGAAGAAATTTTATCAATGATCTGGGGTATGGAAGAAGATATTATGGGGCTTAAGGAATAAGTCATGTTAATTCTTACTCTTTATATTCTACTGTTTATTTTTGCCTTTATATCCTATCAGTTTATATCCAGAAATATTGGTGCTTTGATTTATAGAAGAAAAAGTCATGATTACAATGAAAGAAAAACAGTTACTTTTGGTGATGAAAGTGCAGTAAAACCTAACCGGATTGCTTCAGTTTTATCTATTATTACCCTGTTTGTAATATGGGCTGCGTTTACCGGATCTAAATTAATTCCTCTTCATGTGCCCGGGCCATTCACCGGGGAAACGTCATTTACATATAATGCGATAAACGCAGAAAATAAAGTTGATCAGGCCACGGTGTATGTTCGTGTAGCTCACAGTGATGAAACATTTAAAAAACCGGAGATCAGTCAGCAAGAGAGTGTCAACAATACTGGCTTTGCAAAGGATGATGCATTAAAAGTTATGGCATGGCGCAGTGCTTTAGTTAGAGTGAAAAAAAATGATGAGGGTGGAAAAGATAAAAGTTATCGCATTGTCGAAGTTAATAAACAGCCTATTACAGAAACGCAACCGGTTAGGGTAAACAATGGTGTGGTAAGTATAACGAGCAAAGGCAGTTTGAGCTTTGTGCCGGACAAGGGCTGGCAAATGGAGCCTATCTGGCTACCTGCACCTGAAAATGTAGTTTCAAGATTAATAGAAATAAGTCGTCATGGTTATCAGAATATTAGTCTGACTGAAAATATTGGCTGGTCTTTATTGCGCGTTTTAGCCGGGTTTTTATTAGGTAGTCTTGTTGGAATACCACTGGGTTATGCAATGGGTTTAAATGGCTGGTTCCGCGGCTGGTTTGATCCGATTGTTGAATTCATGAGACCTATACCCCCGCTTGCATTGATACCATTAATTATTATCTGGTTTGGCATATGGGAGACCGGAAAAATAAGCCTTTTATTTCTGGCAGCCCTGTGGATTATGACAATTGCAGCTCGGGCCGGGGTCTCAGGTGTTAATATTTCTAAAGTGCATGCGGCTTATTCACTGGGAGCATCCCGATTTCAGGTTTTGTTACATGTCATTATACCTAATTCATTACCCGATATATTTACCGGGGCACGAGTAGCGATGGGTGTCTGTTGGGGAACTGTGGTTGCAGCAGAACTTGTCGCGGCTGAAAAAGGCGCCGGTAAAATGATTATATCAGCATCAAAATTCCAGCAAACCGATGTTGTGATTATGGGTATTATATTAATTGGTATTATTGGATACGGTATTGATGTGTTAATGCGTATGGCTGAAAAGAAACTGGTGCCCTGGAAAGGTAAAACCTGAGTAGTTATATTATCGACATGTGTTTTTGTTTTTAGTTGATTTACTAGCTGCTTCTTTAGCAATGGTAATTAGTTTATCTGTCGCATCAATTCGATAACCATTATCCGGTACATAAAGTTTTTTGTCCTGTGATAAACACAAACTAATAATTTGAGAATGCTTGCTAAGAGCTGGTTTAATGCCTGCTTCATAGGTTACGTAATATTCAATCTGTTTGTTTAATAAACCTTTAAATACCTTTTCGACTTCTGCTATAAACTTATAGGTAATATATCCTATAGAACCAGAGCCACTTATTATCTTGTTAACTGGCTCGAACGATAGGGTTTTTATCAGAGCGGAGTACTCAGTCTCTTTTACGTTATTACTGATTAAGTTTTCAAAAAAAAGATCGTCATTTGCAAATGCCCTGGCAGAGAATATAAAAATTAATAAAAATATAGTTGATTTTAAAAATCGGCGAGACATTTTTTGTCCTGAATTAATAGCTTTATTTCCAACGACCACTAATTGTTTCTGCATTCTCTGCTATTGAACGGTAATCACTTGAACGAATACAGTCCATATTTCTAATTGACCATAAGGGCATTAAACCATTGTTGCTCATGATTTCACCGCCTTTTTCGGTGAGCATAATTTCGGCTAGCGGCTTATTAACTGTTTCACCCTCATCATCGTAATAATGTACAGGTAAATTATCTGTTTGAAATATCTGGCTTATTTGCATATTCCAGCCATTGTCATTAAAGTTTCTGGCCATGCATTCTGCCTTTATAAATGCAGGATTACCCCATAAATAACTTTCATGATTATTATTATCTTTTATTTCTTCAAATGAAAATGCATCTATCGGTTTGCTCTTCTTGCCGTAGGGCAGTCTGAGTAAAAAGCGCGGCAGTGCCAGACCAATATATCTGGCAACCGGTGATTGTCTTAACATTAACCAGGCTTTACTTACTCCTTCAGTTACAGTGTGATTCCAGTCTTCATAATCCGGTGTTTTAGATAAAGAGTCACAACCGGTTAATGTTTCATGAGCCGACGCAATAAAGGGGGCATTTGCCTGTTTAGCAATTTCACCAATACCCGCCAGTGATAATATGTCGTCTATATTATCGTTAAAGCTGTAGTTGCCGAGTAATAAACTCCAGGGTATATCACCTTCAGACGGGTCACAGAATAGCTTATATAATGATGAAGTTGTAATGTCATCTACTGCCAGGTCTTGCTGTAGTTCTTGTTTAGTTATATCGAGTAAAAATATTTTTAAACTGCTGCTGGTTTCAATTCGTTTAATCAAAAAATAGACAGATTGCCATGTCGCTTCCATTGCCTGAAAATCAGCATGGTGTAAAACATCGCGCATATGTGATTCAGTCGCAATATCAACCATACCTAACATTTCTTTTTGTCGAGGGTCTGTGGCGGCTTCAACGTAAGGCGCTACAATGCTTTTAATTAATTTGTCTATATGTGTTGCTTCGCTAGCTGTTTTGTCTTCTGACTGTGATTGCTGTGAACCGAGAATACTGTCTAGTAGATTATCTGTTGGTATTTCATTCTGCAGGTTTTCACTGGTTTCTGGCTTAGCAGAGCTGCTGTTATTTTCAATATTGCTTTCGGGTAACCAGCTTTGTATTTCTGATGCTGCTTCTGCAAAGCTCGACTTGTTTTTTAATCGTCGATGCAAACTTCTTAACTTGCTAAATGACTCCAGTTTTTCATATAACTTATCCGGGTGAAAATCATCGAGTTCATTAATTTCTATATGAATATTTTCACTGTCTGATAATTTCAGACTTAAATTAATTTTAAAGCTGGCCATGACATCTTCAAAATTATCACGGTCAATTTCAATAAGACGAGCTTTGGGCTGTATGCCAGCAATAGATTTATTATGATTTAAACTGCCGCTGAAATCCCCCATTATGGTAATACAAAATGGATTATCAGCCTGAGTCTCGGGGGTGTTTGATTTAGGGGTGCTTAATTTAGCGGTTTCTGAATTAGAAGTTTTAGAACGTATATTTACTTCTACACCCATTATAGGTTTATCTGACATATCTGTTGTCCATCTCTTATTGGCAGGTATATCAGATTATACGTTACAGTGACTCGTCCTTGCTGTGTTTTATTACACTGTTACTGAGTAAATTAGATTTTGCCTGCTGTCTGGCTATATATTTCTCAATCATATCTCTAGGTACGCCACCGAGTTGTTTTGCTGATACCTTACCTTGCGGATCAACAAGTATAATGGTTGGCGTACCCTGAAGGGCCCCGAGGCCAAATTCATAGAATATTCTTGAGCTGATTAATAAATTAGGAAAGCTAATAAAGTAATCTTCTTCAAACTGCTGCACCTGCTTTAGTTTTGCATACGAGAAGGTGGGAAAATCAACTGCGAGGCCTAATACATTGATATTAGTTGTCGCCCTATCATCATATAAACCCTGAATAGAAGGCATTTCTTCTGTACAGGCCGGGCATTTGGGCCCCCAGACAACGATGGTGGTCCATTTGCCATTGCCTATAAATTCCCTAATCTGGTGTTGCTTGCCATCACTACCCATTAATTCAATATTGGGTAGTGATGGCTGAGAAGGGTTGTCAGGCTTTGCTTGTGCAGTTATTAGAGGGGAGCTCAGACAGATTAGCAATAAAGACACAAGTTTGAAGGAGTGAATTGATTTCATAGACTTAAATAACGCTTATCAGAGTAGTGGTATTCTATGACAACATACACTGTCAAAAGTTTGAACCAGGTTCAAAAATAACGTTTTTACAGGCAATATTTATAGGGTTATTTATACAGGCTTTCGAGTTTGTCGTGATCTTTTGATTGAGTTTTGCTTTTCAGGTTTTCGGTGTATTGAGAACAGAGTTCAAATAAATCATTACAAAGCCACTCATTTGCATTATCTCGATATAAAGAAGAGTTTAAAGCGTCTATCTTTTCTGCAAAGGCCTGGTCCACTCTGTTTGATATTTCTCCAAGGGAGTGAGCAGGGTTATCAGTAAAAGTGACTTCAGCCCACTGCAGTAAAGCATCTTTTGATGATTTAGCATCGTTTATATCACAGGCCTGTTTAAGTCGTTTTAAGGCCTGCTTTTGTGAGATGTTTACGGCTGTCTCTACAGTTTTAGAAAGAGATGTATTCCGATTTTTTTGCCACAATAAAAATAAAGTGTAAAGCAGGCTTGCAGCCAGAATGAAAGAAATTATTTTCCAGAGCAGGCTGTTATCAGGAAGCTTTGTGTCTGTAGAATCAAGAGGGTTTAATTTATTAACTTCAGGTTCTGTAATTTTTATATCCTGTATGGCAGGCGGGGCAGTAATAGGCGAAGTTTTATCCTGTTTGCTGGCTTGAGATGATTTACCAACGGTGAAGGTTCTGGCTTTAATTTCAGCTATTTCAAGTTTATTAGTTTGTGTGTTCCACCAGGGAACAGAAATTGCGGGTAATTTATAAGTGCCTTTTGCAGAAGGAATGATGGCAACCTTGAGTTGCTGTATACCGGTAATGCCGTCATCACTGATATTGTTTTTTAATAGTGGTTTGTCAGGGTACTGTTTGAGTCCGTTTATTTCATTGAGTGTGAACTCAGGCAATTGAGACGAGCTTTGTCCGTCGGCAACTAATAAAAGTGTGCGAGTAATGGGTTCACCCGCAGTAAAATTATCAGACTCTGGAAACTCATCTACTAACTGAACTTCTTTTGCGGCTAACCAGTGTTTGCCGATAAATGAGTCGGGGACCGGTTTAACGGTAACGCTTTTACTGGCCGATGAGCGGCGTATTGTTTTAGTGTTACTGCGAAAAGGGTCAAAAGTTGAACGGTTACCGCGGGAACCCTGTATGGCTATACGGGCACTCGCAACTACGGGTTCTATTTTTAACTCACCGGCAGTTTGTGGGTAGATGGCATAACGTTGCTCTAATACAAGATAAGATGTGCTACCGCGTTTGGTCTGGTACTGTTTAACTTCACCAAGTTTTTCTTCAGATATTGGTACGCCACTGGTTTCTAATTCTGAAAATTCGTAGGCATTGATATTATTTGAGCTAAGTAATCTTTTGGTAATAATAATTTGTGCCTGAGGGTATGTGCTTGTGGTGTTAACATCCAGTTCAGAAATTAATGCTTCACCTGCTTTACCTGATGATTTTTCAGGCTGGTTGATTGTTATCTGATAACTGGGACTGCTATCACTGCCAAATTTGATCTGAGGGATGGTGATAGTGCCTTTACGACGGGCAAGTAGAGAAACATTCCATTTTTTTAAACGTGTATATTGACCATTTATGATACTGATATTACTGCTGGTACCCTGACTTAAAATTTGAAAATCTTTTTCAAGGGGAGAAAAATCCGGCTCATCATCCGGGTCTTCACTGCTTTCGAAAGTGAGTGTGAAAGTTTCATTAAGTTCTATTTGAGTGCGATCAACTCTTACCTGTATATCAACTGCCTGCGCAGCGAATGATACGATTAAAAAAGCGCTTAAAATAAGTTTAATAAATAGTTTCATAATTTGATCTAACTATATTGTTAAGTTAAAAACAGAAGTTTTACCACGGATTTTGCTCACTCTGGTTTTGTTCACGGCTATACTGGTATTTAAATTTCCTACGTAATAAACCACCAGGGTCATCGGGTATTTTTTTCAGCCACTGTTGTGTCTGTTGTTGCTCTAAATCTGGTGAGGCGTCGTTAATATTCTGTTGGCTGTTTTGTTTTTCATCGGATGGTTCGTTATCTGACTGCTTCTCAGCGCTACTTTCTGAAGCTGTTTTTTCCTTGTCCTTTTCTTCAGCGGCGGTATCGTCTTTAGATTTATTTGCAGACTGGTTCTGCTGCTCTGACTCTTTGGTTTCATCTTGTGACTGATTTTGCGAGTTACCATTATTTCCTTGTTGCTGATCTGAATCATTAGCAGACTGCTGTTTGTTTTGATCATTAGAGTCAGATTGTGAATCGTTAGACGAATCCTGGTTATCGCTGTTCTGGCTATCTTTTTTGTCATCTTCCTGGTCACTTTTCTGGTCACCTTTCTGCTCGCTATTCTGCTGCTGCTTCTCCTGTTGTGCTTTCTCCACTAGTTGTTTATTAAATTTAGCGTCCTCGTGATCTGGATTTATTTCTAATGCGCGATCATACGCTCTAATAGCCCCTTGCATATCACCGGCTTTGGCTAGAGCGTTACCTCTATTATAGTTGGCGTCTGGGTTATCAATATCTTTTAATAATTCAGCTGATTTCTGGTATTCACCTGCTTTATATTGGGCAGCCGCCTTCCATTGCGGGTTATTAAATAGATCAGCAGCGCGTTTTGCATCGCCTTTTTCTAATGCAATTTCGCCACGCTGGTTCTGATTTTTCCATAAATCTGACCATTCAAATGCATAGGCCGGTTGGGGCATGGGCAAGATGAATATTAATAGAGCAAAAATTAAACCTTTACGAAAGCTATAAGCGGCGAAGGGAATTATCAGCAATAATAACCAGGGGCCTTCTTCATACCAGACATCAGTTTTAAATTTGTGACCTTTTTCATCTGACTTTTCTTCTTTGGTATTATCTCGATTGATATCTATGGCAGCCAGAATGTGATTTATATCTTTATCATTGGCGGTGATTAAGCTGAATTTTCCACCGCTGCTTAAAGCGGCACTTTTTAAGCTATTAATATCCAGCTTAGGTACAACAATAGAACCACTACTATCTTTAACAAAACCACCGTTCTGGCTAGCAATAGGCGCACCTTCTTCGGTGCCTATAGCCAATATGGATGTTTCAAAGTTTTTAGATTTAAGTTCTTTTAGTTTTTTACTGTCAGCAACGTTAATGCTGTCGGTAATCACAATAATGTCACCTTTTGAGTGACCTGCGTTGGTAAAAAGTTGCAGGGCCATATCAAGCGCGATATCAAGCCGGCTGCCCTGGGCAGGCATAATATGAGTTTCCAGTGCGGCTATTTGTGAGGTTATGGTTTGCGCATCCTCGGTAAGGGGGCTAACTGTATATGCGTTAGCTGCATAAACAATTAAAGCCGTCTGACCTTCTTTACGTAATTTAAGAATATCGTTAATTTTATAATGCGCGCGGCTTAAGCGGCTTGGTTTTATGTCGGTTGCATCCATTGAACGAGATAAGTCCAGAATAATAACCAGTGCAGACTGCGTTTTAAAAACTGCTTGAGGGCGTTTCTCAAACGCGGGACCCGCTAAAGAAAATATAACGATTAAACCAAGTATAAATAATGTTTTTACAGGCGTAGACTTTTTACTGAGAGTATCACCCTGTAATAAATGAGGCAGTAATTTTTTATCAATCACCGCTGCCCAGCTACGGCTATTGCTCTGAATGCGGGCATATAACCAGATGCCTGCTACAAGCGGAAAGACAGCTAACAGCCAGTATGGTCGAATAAGGTGGAGTTGCTGAAGCCACGAAAGGTTATCCATTATTAACCGGTCCTCTTGACATCTTGCCGTGTATTATATTTGCAAACTGACTTAATGCGGGTATTAGCATAATACAAAGCGTAATAATCAGGGCAACGGATAACGGCCACATATAGAGCGACATAACCGGTCTAAAACTTTGCGTTTCACGTTCTACAGGTTCTAGCTGATCGATTAATGAATAAATTTTATTTAATTCTTTTGTATTGTGAGCACGAAAATATCGTCCTCCGGTTAATTCGGCAATTTCAGTCAGTGTTTTTTCATCTATTTCGTTATTCTTCACCGTTTGTTTAAAAAAGAAACTGCCTACTTCACGTGAAGCCGCGCCGATACCTATGGTATATATTTTTAAATTTTGACTAGCCGCAAGTTCTGCGGCTTTTATCGGGGGTACTTCACCGGCGGTATTTTCACCGTCAGTCAGTAAAATTAAAACCTGTTTTTCTGCGCTTTTACCACTAAGACGTTTAATTGCTAAACCGATAGCATCGCCAATCGCTGTCATTTTTCCAGCGATACCAATTAGTGACTCCTGTAGCATGGTATTAACAGTTTTAGTATCAAATGTTAATGGGGTTTGTAGGTAAGCTTGCTGGCCAAATAATATCAGACCGATGCGATCACCTTCACGTCGTTTTATAAATTCACCTGCAACTAATTTTACCGCCTGTAAACGATTAATTGTCTGGCCATTTATTTCAAAATCTTCTGCCGCCATGCTGCCAGATAAATCAACTGCCATCATTAGATCTCTGCCACTGACAGGAATGTCAACACGTTCGCCTATCCATTGGGGGCGGGATGCTGCAATTATGAGGCAAACCCAGGCTATTGTAGCGAGTATAACCAGCCATTTATTTTTATTAATAAATGAGGTGTTATGGGGAACAGAATTAAAGTCCTCTAAAAATGGCACGTGTAAAGGCTGTTCCTGATTTTTATCACTTGCAGGTAAAATAATTCTTAGCAAAAAAGGCAAAGGTAACAGTAGAAATAACCAGGGCCAGATAAATTGTATATTAGCTATGCTGATCACGGTTTGTTGCTCTTACTATTGCGGGTTTCAGGTAGTGCCTGTATCCATGATTCGCAGGTGGCGAGTAACTTTTTATTATCAATATTACTTTGTGGCTTATAAGGCGCATTTTCGAGTTGTAATGCTATTTCGTCTATGAATATATTTTGTGAGCAGAGACGGTTTAACTGTTTAGTCCATTGTTGGCCTGTAAGGCTGGCAATATCTTCCCGGGGTAAATAACTTAACGCTATGCGACGTAATAAAGCAGAAACTGCTCGAATTAATTCTACAGAATTGTCATTGTTTTTATATTTCAGGCGTAAGTCTTTTAATTCATTTAATGCTATTTTTTTATAGGCAATTTTTCTATTTTGTTTTTTATATTTAATAAATCTATAAATAGCAAATGAAATCAATAAAACCAACAGTGGCAAAAGCCACCAGCCGATGGCTAATGGCCACCAGCTTACGGTATCAGGTAAGTGAATGTCGCGAAGAGGCAGTTCATTCATTTTTACTGACTCCTGATTTATTAACAGGTGATCTTTTAACAGGCGATTTTAAACCGAGCTTTTTTTGTAATGTAGGTAGTATTTCATCAGCAGTTGAAATATTCAAATAATGCATGCCCATTTTTATGCTGCTGTTTTTTAATTGTGATTGCTGGTTTAAAAAACGCTGCTGATATTGCTGTCTTTGTTTTTTGTTGTAGGTATTTAGATTAAGCTCTTTTTCACCATCACTTATTTTGTAATTACCGGCGGGTGGTAGTTGCTGTTCTAATGGGTCGTAGATCGAAATTAATACCACGTCAGAGTGTCGACTTAACTGAGATAGTTTCGCCCAGCCCAGCTCATCCATATTACGAAAGTCACTAATTAAAAAGATAAGTGAGCCGGGTTTATTTACGCGTTGTAACCGGCTTAGTGCATCGGCTGCACTTTTAGTGTGTACTGATTGCCTGTTTTTATTATTCCAGGCGGAATGCTGAGCTAACTGTTTAATAAAATGCAGACTTGCTGACTTGCCTCTGCTTGGGCGAAGTTCAATATGCTCGGTTTCAGAAAAAATTAATCCACCGAGTCTGTCACCGTGATGTGCTGTGCTCCAGGCTAAAAGCGCAGCTGCTTTTGAGGCGAGTACAGATTTAAAATGTTGCTGAGTACCAAAAAACATAGGCTGGCGATAATCTACCCACAATAAAACCGGGCGTTCTCGTTCTTCACGAAATACCTTTGAGTGGGCTTTACCGGTGCGAGCGGTAACTCGCCAGTCCATAGCACGAATATCGTCTCCGGGCTGGTAGGGGCGTGATTCATCAAACTCCATGCCCCGGCCTTTAAAGGTCGATAAATATTGACCATTAAACTGGGCTCGAATACTGGCTGAATTTAACGGCAGTTGTCGGGCATCCCGGTTTAATGAGATGAGAGTAGATTGTTTAATACGCACTACATCATCAGCATTGATTTCAGAATTTTTTGACGTGTCTCTAGGCATTTTTATGGAACGGCAATAAGAGAAATTAACTCATCTATAAACTGATCTTTTGTTATACCTTCAGCCTCAGCTTCAAAACTTAAAATAATACGATGACGTAAAACATCATGGGCAACCGCCTGAATATCTTCGGGGCCTACAAAATCACGCCCGGATAGCCAGGCATGAGCTCGAGCGCATCGGTCAAGTGCCATGGATGCGCGAGGCGAAGCGCCATATTCAAGCCAGGCAGATAGTTTTTCATCGTAACGCCCCGGATCTCGAGTAGCGAGAACCAGTTGTAATAAATAATTTTCCAGTTCATCAGACATATAAATGTCTAATACTTCATTGCGTGCCTCAAATAATGCACTCTGAGACATAGTTTGCGCTGGTTTGGCGGGGTCACTTAAGCCCTGTCGTGCCTCACCGCGAGTCAGGTGTAGAATTTCACGCTCGGTTTCTGCACTCGGGTAACCTACAAACACGTGCATTAAAAAGCGATCTAGCTGGGCCTCCGGTAACGGGTAGGTGCCTTCCTGTTCTAATGGGTTCTGGGTCGCCATTACCAGAAACAAATCGGGTAAAGGATAGGTGACAGAACCCACCGTAATCTGTCGTTCTGCCATGGCTTCCAGCAAGGCGGATTGCACTTTCGCCGGTGCGCGGTTAATCTCATCAGCAAGAATCAGGTTATGAAACAGGGGGCCTTTTTGAAATTGAAAAGAGGCATCCTGAGGGCGATAAATTTCTGTACCGGTTAAATCAGCGGGTAACAGGTCTGGCGTAAACTGTACTCTATGAAACTCAGCTTCAACACCGTCACTCAAAACTTTTATAGCACGGGTTTTTGCCAGACCAGGGGCACCCTCAACTAACAGGTGTCCATCTGCCAAAAGCGCTATAATAAGCCTGTCAACAAGTGTGGACTGCCCAAGTATTTGCTGGCCGATATAGTCTTTAAGTTGTGAAATTGCAGTGTGCTGCGGCAAAGGTCTCTCCATTAATGGCTTGTAATTTAGTTTGCTGGCAAATTTTATCATTTGTTGGTTAATAAAGACCATATTTAGAAACAAAAGTTTAAAGTAGATGACAGATATATGAGACGTTTCAGTAGATGGACATTAAAAATTATGGGCTGGCAATTAGATGAGCAATTGCCAGCACATAATAAATACGTATTAATAGCTTACCCGCATACGAGTAACTGGGATTTTATACTGGGCATGCTGGCAAAGTGGGCAATGGATATGCCACTTAACTGGGTTGCCAAACACAGTATGTTCTGGGGGCCATTTGGCCCAATATTTAAGGCAATGGGCGGTGTGCCGATTGATCGTGATAAGACATCTGGTTTTATTCAAAAAAATATAGCGCTCTTTCAAAAAAGAGATGAATTTGTGCTGGGTATGATGCCTGAAGGTACACGCTCAAAAACCGAGCGTTTAAAAACAGGCTTTTATCATATTGCCGATGGTGCGAATGTGCCTTTAGTGCTTGGATATCTTGATTATAAAAACAAAAAACTGGGAGTGGGCAAAGTGTTAGAAATCACAGGTGATATAACTTATGATTTTATAGAAATTGAAAAATTCTATAAAGATAAGACTGGATATAACCCTGATAATCAAACTGCGCTTGTGATTGATAAAAAGTAAATATAAATGAAATTAATTAATGTTTTATTATTTAATATATGTTTTTTTAGCGCATTCATTTCTTCAGCAGAGCCAATAAGAGTAATGGATGATGCTGGTTTATTGGTAGAGTTATCTCAGCCAGCCAGGCGGGTTATTAGTTTGTCGCCCCATATTACAGAATTATTGTATTCAGTGGGTGCAGGTGAAACTATTTTAGCGGCGGTAGATTTTAGTAATTATCCTGAACAGGCAAAAAACCTGCCTCGTATTGGTTCAGGTTATCAACTGGACGTTGAGGCAATTATTAACTTACAACCGGATTTAATTGTTGGTTGGCAGAGTGGAAATAATCAGGCGCAATTGCAGCAGCTCAAAAATTTAGGGTTTAATCTGTATTTAAGTGAGCCTAAATCGCTTATTGACATAGCAGAGAATCTAATCGATTTAGGTATGTTGTTAGGTAATCGAGAGTTAGCTAAAAAGCAATCTAATAAATTTAAATCTGAATTAGAATCTTTGAAGCTGAGATATAAGGATAGTGAAAAAGTTCGAGTTTTTTACCAGGTATGGCAGAGCCCTCTTTTTACGATTAATAAACAACATATAATTTCCAGCATAATAGAAATGTGTGGAGGGGATAATATATTTAAAGATTTAAGCATTCTCTCACCACAGGTGGATATTGAATCAGTGATTGAAAGAAATCCAGATGTGATAGTAGCTGGTATAGGTGATTCACGTGATGACTGGTTGTCCAGTTGGTCTACATGGAAGTCAATAAATGCAGTTAAAAACAGTCAGCTTTACGGCATTGATGCTGATTTGATTGTGCGCCATACTTTAAGGATTTTGCAGGGTGCAGAGTTGATGTGTCAGGCTTTGCAAGGTGCGCGTGATGCCAGGTATAATTTGTGATCAATCTAATCTATATGAAACAGGAAAACTTTTCAGGGTGTCTCTGTTGTAGTTTATTAATGAATTTTCTGGCAGGTTTATCTTTTCTACAGAGTTAATAGCGGCCATGTCCAGAATGTCATAACCAGAGGTTTTTAATATTTTTATATCACTTATTTTTCCATCGTGATTAATCGAAAAAGAGATAATCAAATCACCCTGCCAATTACGTCGTATAGCCGATTTAGGGTAATAGAAGAATTTATCTAATTCGGCTTTAAGGAAGTTGTCTAAAATAACCTGTTTATCAGGTGAATTGACATGTCTTACTAAGGGAGTGATTGATTTCTCAGTTGGCCTTTCTGATGTTCTCTCTTTAACTGGTTTAGATGACAATGAAGTTTCAGTAAGAGTAGTTTGTGTGCTTTTGTTTTTTACCGCAATGACGCTTTTCTTGATGATTTTTGGCTTTTTATCTGATGAGCTGGTTTTGTTTATGGTTCTGTCAGGGTGTATTAGTTGCACCGAAAAAGAAGAACGTCCCTGTTCATTGTGTTTGTTTAAATCGAATGCCCGCTCACTATTTAAATTAAGCGCAACGACGTGTATCGTTGCGGATAAAAAAATAAATAAAACTAACCCGGGTTTCATTATATTAGTTATATGTCGTAACGCAGATTAACAAATAAGTTTCTACCAAGGGTGTTATAGGTGCCGTTAAACGTATCTTCGTTAATAACATATTCATTATCGCCGATATTGTTTATTTCAGCAGATAAAGTGATGTGTTTGTTAATTGAGTAATCAAGGCCGGCATCTACAACGCCATAACCAGGGATGGATGAACTGTTATCAAGGTTTGTGTATCGCTTTCCCTGAGCAAGTAATGAAGCATTAACTGTATACTTGCCAAACTGGCGAGATGTTTGAAAATTAAATGTTTCTCTTGCGCGAGCTATCAGTTGTTTGCCTTTATTTACGCCTGACTCATTTGTGCCATCAGCGTAACTGACGGACATGCTGGTATTCCATTTAGCAACAGAAAAATCAGATATAAATTCAGCGCCTGTTATCTGGGCTTTATTTATATTGCTGGCGGTGAATGTGTCTGGATCTGAGGCGATCAGGTTATCAATATCAGTTTGATAGATATTTAAAGACCACTTTACAGAAGAGTGATTGCCTTTTATTCCAACTTCAAAACTTTCAGATTCTTCAGGGTTTAATGTGTCAACACCATAAAATGGGAAATACAAATCATTAAATGTCGGTGCCTTAAATGCGGTTCCATATGAAAGTGTCAGTTTTAATGTGTTATTAATTGAGTGGCCAAGTGCAATGCTGCCGGTGTTGTGTTTGCCAAACTGTTCGTTATCATCCTTGCGTAAACTGATATTTACATCTAAATAATCGTATTGACTATCCCAGGCAATAAAAGCCGCGACATTATCTCGAGAATCAGGTGTGTTGGCCGGATATTCTGCCGTATCTACAGTGTCTTCTGCGTAATCAATGCCTAAAATCACAAGTTGATTCTCAGTGAACTGGAGATTGTTAATAAATGAAGCATCAGAGCGCCTGGTTTCAAATGCATAATTCTCAACTGATTCCCAGAAGTTTTCATCGTTATCAATAGAAGTGCCTAATATTAACTGGCCATCCCATATGCCATCTGATGCGAAATTAAACGTGTTGCTAAAAACCTGTTGTTCAAAATCTGAGTCGCAGGCATCAGAGTTGATAAAAGTGGTATTGTTGAGGCAGTTATCGTATTGCGTATTTCCTTGTGCATTCATAAAAGTTGCATCAAAAGAAAGATTCTTATTGAAGGTATAACCAAATGTGGCTGTAACCGAGTCATTTAAATAACCATCGTCATCATTTTCTGTGGCGTGTTTTATTGCATCTATACCATCAGTGCTTGAGTGACTGGCATTTAAACTAAAGTTTGCATTGCCTTCGCTGCCAGCAAATAAGGCAGATATTTCGCGAGTGTTATTTGAGCCATAACCAATGTTGGTAGAAATGCTGGTTTCTTTACGGCCTTTTCGAGTAAAAATTTGTATGACACCACCGATCGCTTCAGAACCGTACAGGCTAGACCTGGGGCCACGAACTATTTCGATACGTTCAATTTGTTCCAGTGGAAAATAGTGAAAAGCAGTGCTGCCAGCTGAGGCTGAAAATAACTTAACCCCATCAACCAGTGTTAATGTATGTCCAGAGTTAGTTCCACGAAGAAAAACAGAACTTAATTTTCCATAAGGCCCATTATTTTTCATATCAAAGCCGGCAATATTATTTAACAGTGATGGCAGGTCTTTTGCGCTAGATTTTTCAATATCGTCTCGACTGATAATGGTCACAGATGACAGACTGTCGTTTACTGATTGAGAATAACGATTTGCCGTTACAATAATTTCCTCAGCGTTTGTTTCAGCTGCATATATTGTGTGGCTGAATATTGATACTGAGCTTAATAATAGTGATTGAATTGTTTTTTTATGCATGGAATGTCTCCGTAGCGCCGCCCGTGCCTGGCTTATATTGGAGGACAGGGAAAGATGGAATATGAATTGTTAGACATAAAACATCCGTCCAACTACCCGCCGTAGTTAACGTAATAAATCAGGCCGGTCTCCGGGCTTACGTCTCGTTTTAACGCCTTCCCATGAATTATCACAGTGGCTTCAGGTTAGGGGCTAACCTGATTGTCAAAACTTAAAACGCTTACCGTTGCGGGGGCAGCACTGGCATTGAAAATAATATTCGCACCAGTTTCCCGTTTAATCCGTTGATATGATATATCGTTGGACACCTGATTAAGGACGGCCACAATACCGCTTTTAGTGATGAAGTTCAATAATAAATATATTTATTACTGAAATAGACATTAGGTGGGTCTTGTGCTTTTCTATTTGGGATAAGGGGGAGTGGGTGTGTAAACTTATTTCGTTATAAAAACAGGGTAACCATCTGATTCTATTCGGCTAATTGGGTGATCATAAAGTTTATGCAAATTACTTTCGTTAAGCAGTTCTTTGCTGGTGCCCGTTAGTGTTTCGCCATCACCCGGTAATAATATCAATTTGTCACAGTAACGGGCAGCGAGATTAATATCGTGCAGTGTCATTATTATTGTTTTGCCCTGTGCTCTGGTTTGTTGGCATAGCTGATTTAATAGCTGAATCTGATATTTCAAATCCAGATGACTATTAGGTTCGTCTAGTAACATGATGTCGGGATTCTGAGTAATCAATGTAGCAATGGCGACTCTCTGTCTTTCGCCACCAGATAACTGATTTATGGGTCGCTCACTCAGGTGAGATAGTTGTACCGTGCTTAATGCCTGATGAGCGCATTCCCAGTCGCTCGGGCTTTCCCATTGCCAATTATTCAGGTGAGGATGGCGTCCAGTGATAACCGTTTCAAGAACTGTTGCCGGGAAACTATCTTCGTGATGCTGGAGTAAAACACCTAATTGTCGGGCAATTTTTTTGCGAGATAATTCAAGAATATTATTTTCTCGAATTAAAATCTCACCACTCACAGAAGGGCGTAAACCAGCCAGTGTGTGCAGCAAGGTTGTTTTGCCTTTTCCGTTACGTCCGAGTATGCCCCAAACTTCACCTGCTTCACATGTGATATTCAGCTTGTGACATACGGGTGTATTACCAATACGAATATTTAAATTTGATGTGCTTAGTAAACTCACGACAACTCCTGTTGTCGATAGCCGCGGTTTAATAAATATAAAAATAGAGGTACACCAATGAATGCCGTGATCACACCTGTGGGTAATTGTTGCGGGGCAATGATAGTACGAGCAATCGTGTCGGAGAGGAGTAACAGGCTGCCTCCGGCGAGCACCGATGCGGGTGCTAACCAGCGATGATCGCTGCTCATTAACAGGCGAATCATATGTGGCACAATTAAACCTACAAAACCAATACTACCGGCTTTGGTAACAGCGGTTGCTGTTAAAACTGAAGCGAGTAAAAACAGGCTTAATCTAATAGGTTTGAGTGATATGCCAAGCACGCTTGCCTGCATTTCACCATGTGAAAGTATGTTTAATGAGCGAGCTAACATTAGGCTAAACAATAAACCGGCAATTAAAATGACAGGCATTGATGGGTCACTTAAGTGATCAGCCTGGACATAACTTAAATCCCCCATAAGCCAGAACAACATTCCTTTTAGTGACTGATCGGGACTTACAGATAAAATAAAATTAATGATTGCACCCCAGCCCGCCGCAATAACTACACCGGTTAATAAGAGTCGCGATGGGTTCCAGCTACCACGCCCATGGGCCAGACCAAAAACCAGCAAGATAGATATAAGAGCACCAATAAAAGCACTTACGGATATCAGGCTACTGACTAAACCAGCTGATATCGCCAGCATAGCACCAACTGACGCTCCGCCTGAAACACCAAGTATGTATGGGTCTGCAAGCGGGTTTCTAAGTAATACCTGCATTAACATGCCCGCTAACGATAAAAGCCCACCTGTTAGAAAAGCAACGTAAGCACGGGGCAGCCGCAATTCTAAGATAACGGTTTGTGTAATATCTGAGCCACCACCTTTTAAAACCTCTAATATATCCATATAGGATAAAGGCAGGCTACCCACTGAAAGTGCAAATAAAAAGCTAGCTATGCTTAGAATAATAAGCAGAACAAGTATGGTTAGGGGTTTAAACATTTTAAAAAACAGGGTCTGTGGGTTTATTTAATGACAAAGTGATTATAAGCTTAATTAACTTAATTAACACGCAGGTTTCAGATCATGGGCAATCGACTTTCTAAAATTTATACGCGTACAGGTGATAGTGGCACTACAGGCATGGCTGATGGTAGCAGGGTAACTAAGGACAGTTTACGAATGCATGCGATTGGTGATGTTGATGAGCTTAATAGCATGCTTGGGGTGGTTATTCATAAATCACAATCCGCTGAGATTAAGGAGAATATGATTACTATTCAACATGATTTATTCAATTTAGGTGGCCAGTTGGCGATGCCTGATTATGAAATGATCAATCAGCAACGAGTTGAGTGGCTGGAAGTTACCCTGGATAAAATGAATGCACAACTTGAACCGCTTAAAGAATTCATATTGCCAGGTGGTGCAGAGGCGTCCTGCTTTTGTCATATGGCACGGACCATTTGCAGACGCGCTGAGCGAGCACTGGTTTCATTAAATTCAGAAACTGAAATTAACCAGAATTTGCTGGCTTATATTAATCGTTTATCAGACTGGTTATTTGTCGCGGGTAGAATGTTAAATAAGTCGCAGTCTATTGATGAGGTTTACTGGCAATCAGAGCGAATTGTTAAACAGTCATCAGTACCTGATTGATTTAGCCATATTGGTCAGGCCTGAATGCTGATCTTTTTACGAGTTAAGCTCATGGCTCCGTTATTTCAGAAAACTGCTTAAAATATTTTAAACGATTACTGTGATTTTATAATTTAGAGTGAGCTTCTTTATTTCCGTTATTGTTTAATAATAAAATATTAATCACCTTAAAAAATGAATTTTAAAATGCGAATTGGAATAGATCTGGGTGGCACTAAAATTGAAGGTATTGCGTTGGACGATAAAGGACCGTGAACTCATTCGGCACAGGGTTGCCACACCGATGGGTGATTACCAGGCAACAATCAGAGCTGTAGCAAATTTGGTGACTCATATAGAAACGACTTTAGATGACACTGGCAGTATTGGAATCGGTACGCCCGGGTCTTTGTCTCCTAAAACAGGTTTACTGCGAAACTCTAATTCTGTTTGTATGAACGGTAAACCTGTAAAACAGGATCTGGAAAAATTACTTAATCGTGAAATTCGTATAACGAACGATGCAAATTGTTTTGCATTATCAGAGGCGACAGACGGTGCTGCTAAAGACGCTGAGATTGTTTTTGGTGTGATTATTGGTACCGGTACGGGCGCCGGTATTGTAATAAATGGCAAGGTTTTGAATGGTGCAAATGCGATAGCTGGTGAATGGGGGCATAACCCACTGCCCTGGCCGGATAAGAGTGAGTTGCCCGGCCCCCAATGTTATTGTGGAAAACATGGCTGTATAGAAACCTTTCTATCGGGGCCGGGTTTATCCGCAGACTATTTTGCTGTATCAGGTGAGCAGAAGACTGCTATTGAGATAGTTGCCCTGGCAACTACAGATTCACAGGCTGAGGTTTGCCTGAGGAAGTATGAAGACAGAATGGCGCGTGGTCTGGCGTTTATTATTAATGTGCTGGACCCTGATGTCATTGTATTGGGGGGCGGTATGTCTAATGTCAGCAGCTTATATACCCGTATTCCTCAGTTATGGGGAAAGTATGTATTTTCAGATGTTGTGAATACCCGCCTTGTAACACCCGAATATGGCGACTCTAGCGGCGTTAGGGGCGCAGCGTGGTTGTGGAACTAAATCTGCCTGGCAGAGAGTTAGTATCAAGACATTGTAATAAAATAGCGGTAAAATAATGCGATATAGACATATTACAGAGATAATCGAATGAACAATCCTTTCGCGGAACAGCTTCTTAAGGCGGGTGTTGTAAATAAGCAACAGGTGAAAAAAGCCCAGCAGGAAAAAAATAAAAATAAAAAGCTGCTGCATAATAATAAAAAAATAAAACCAGTTAATGAAGCCAAGCTCAAAGCTGATAAAGCGGCTGAAGAAAAAGCCGCACGGGATCGTGAATTAAATAAGCGAAAACAGGACCAGGCAAGAGGCAAAGCGCTCTCAGCAGAAATCAATCAACTTATTACGGACAATAAACTTAACCGTGATGAAGCTTGTGATATTGCATATAATTTTGAGCATCAAAATAAAGTTAAGAAAATTTATATCAATGCTGAAATGAAACAGCAGTTAGTTAAAGGCAAATTAGGTATTGCTCGAATTGAGGGTATATATGAGCTTGTGCCTTTAGATATAGCAGAAAAAATTAAACAACGTAATGAAAAACGAGTGGTTATTTTTGAAGATGACATCAAAGATGAAAATGACCCTTATGCGGATTTTGAAGTTCCAGACGACCTTGTCTGGTAGTTTTTTTCCCGTTGAGCAGCGGTAAGTTATCTGCGGATAAATCGTCATATTCCAAATAAATATAGTCGAAAACTAACTATTATTGAAAATAACATGAACGATACCGTGAAAATGGGCAAAATTCTTGTAGAGCAATATCGCACTGTCAGGCAGGCTTCTCTTGATCTTTGCCAGTCAATGCAAATTGAAGACTTCGGTTTACAGGCAATGCCTGAAGTCAGCCCACCTAAGTGGCATCTAGCCCATACCAGCTGGTTTTTCGAAACGTTTATTCTCAAGGTTTACGTTGCTGGATATCAATCATTTCACCCGTTATATGAAATGCTTTTTAACAGTTACTACAACGGTATCGGCGAGCAATATCCGAGATCACAGCGCGGTTTTTTATCACGCCCGACGGTAAAAGAAGTAATGAGTTATCGACAATATATTGATGAAACCATGCAATCGCTATTGTGTAATGTTGAACATCCAGAATTTGAGCAAATATGTCAGCGCTGCAATTTAGGCTTGAACCACGAACAACAGCATCAGGAATTGATGTGCACTGACATCAAATACAGTTTTTCATTTAACCCACTGTATCCCGCTTTATTCTCCGTACCTGAAAACAAAAGATGCACTAACCGACCACTGACATTTACTGGGTTTGATACAGATGATGTGCTGACAGGTTATGTTGGGCAGGGTTTTCATTTCGACAACGAAAGACCTGCGCATAAATATCATTTACAACCATATAAATTAGCCGATCGTGTTATCAACAATGCAGAATATCTGGCGTTCATTGAAGATGGAGGCTATTCACGCGCGGAGTTATGGCTAGCTGATGGCTGGATGTGGAAACAGATAAATAAGATTACACGGCCGTGTTATTGGCGGCAGCAGGATAATGAGTGGTTTGAATATACACTATATGGATTACAACCGCTTAATACTGAATTACCGCTGTGCCATATAAACTTTTATGAAGCTGATGCATTTGCACGCTGGTCTGAAAAACGTTTACCCACTGAGCATGAATGGGAAGCGGCATGTAGAAAATTGTCACAAAAACCGGATAATGAATCGATAAAATTGCACCCACAATGCGTCAATAGTAGCGATAAAAAGTTACAGATGTTTGGCAGCGTCTGGCAATGGACGCAATCAAATTATTCAGCTTATCCAGGTTATCAAGCGGATAAGGGAGCGATTGGAGAATACAATGGGAAGTTTATGTGTAACCAGATGGTGCTTCGAGGCAGCTCCTGTGTTACTCCACCCGGACATGCTCGAATTACTTATCGAAATTTTTTCTATGCCAAAGACCGGTGGCAGTTTAGTGGAATAAGACTCGCAGATAACATCTAAACGAATAAGGAGTGACTGTATGTTTGCATCAGAAAAAATCAAGGCGAATCAATGGGTAATCAAGGAGTCTGAACCCTTGATTATAAAATCGGGCCCATGGCACACATGATAAAACTCCCTGTTATATTAGTCGTTCGTGATTTTCTACCACTAAGCAAACGAAGTCCAAATCATGGTATATTTGAGAAAATATGTAACGTGAGCTTTTGCTGACTGATTATGGCATAGAACATGGCAATATCGCAGAAAGGCGCCTTTACCCCTTAAATATCGTAATAGGGCGCCTTAGATGGCGGTATATTATAATGAATAGGATGCCTTAGGTGGCATCCTATCAACTAGTTATGTGCAAAAAGGATTAAAGCCATGAATAAAATCAATCTTTATCTACAACTATTTGTTCTCTTGTTAATATTTCCAATTCAGTCATATTCTGCTGAAGGTCAATCTGCACAGGAATTTATGGCTGTTTCAAAAATAACTGGTGCATGCGGCATTCTAGACTCAATGTTACAGTTTCAAAAAACAACAAAAATGCTAGGTGGTAACGAATTCGTTTCAAGATTTTGGGCAACGGAAGCAGCACGTCTTGGTCTGTCAATGCAGCAGTACTCAGACCAATGTAATAGCGCAATCACAACATATGATAAGTTATGGGCAGTTTTAGAAGAAAACAAAAAATAGGTTAAAGAAATGGAAATAGCTGATTATGAAATAACGACTCAAGAATTAATACCTCCACTAGGTAACATGTATACACATTACGCAGCAATATCGTGGGTATATATAAAAACAAATGAAGGCAATAAGCGCATCAATGTAGACCTTGGCGAGGAAAATGGAAAATCAGAAGAAGAAGCTAAAAATAAAATGAAAATAAAGTTTGAAGCATGGCTTGCCGAGCAACCGTAATTCATCAGCACATAACAATGCGTTCAATCGGACGCGGCAAAAAACGCCGCGCCCATTAGCTAGGTCGTTAAGTTCACTATGAAGAATCAACTACTCGGTAAATTGAAAGTTCTCCAAAAAGTACGTGGTGATACCAACGCGTTCGCAAATCATGATGAATTTCTCCCATGGTCCGATAGCGTCACTCCTTTACTTGAGTTTGATGAAGCATTGCACAAGAAATTTATATTCTGGTCGGATCATGTGAAATCCGCGTATCGTATGGGTCGTGAACATCAAGATGCATTGGGTGAATGTATAGGAGTGATGAACCAAGCAGTTATTAAACTTGAGCTACAGCCTGAGAATGAAACCCCCAAGGAAAATGAAAAAATTAAAGAAATCCCTTACCCCTCAAAATTCACATTGAAGTGGCTTTATCAGCATGCCCCTATAAGTCTATGGGGCTGGTTTGTTGGTCTCTTGTTATCTGCTTTCGCTTTGGGTATTGGGTTTTCTGAAACATCTCTATATCAATTACTAAAGAGCGAGGCTTCTGAATCAGCACCCCAGCCACCAGAACTTAACAAATCAAGCAAGCTGGACGCCGTAACCGGCGACCCTTCTTGAGACGTTAGCTTCAAAGTGTTAATGGCACATGAATCTAGACTCAAGGCATAGAATGGTCTGGGTTAATTCATTATTAAAATTAATTAGAGAAGGCGAAAAGTAGTTTGAGTTTAAATAACGCACATGAAGGCTACGATTACCAAGATTTGATAACAAGCTACTTTATTTTAAAGGAAATTTTAGATGGTAATCTTGATAGTGTTTTCTCAATTGATAAAAAGAATACCACAGGAGATATTCCTGATAGATTTGATGACTTAGTTATTACTAACGGTGCGGATATACAACGTAAGCAGATTAAATATAGTAATGAATCAGTATCAAAAACACTAATAAAAGATTACCTTTCAAGTGATAGCCATTACTCAATAGCTCTTCATAAATTATTTGAAACATGGAAAGAACTTAAGACGTCTAATACTGAATTTAGATTATGTTTAGCTTGGGTAGAACCAACTAACGATGATATTACAAGGGTATTAGAGCTACAGCCTAACAAATCCTCATTTAATGACTTTTCAACAAAGGTTTTTAAAATTAACCTTGATCTCCTATGGGAGGAAAATCCTGAGATTTTTAATCGCTGGAATAGCCTTAGCAGGAATATGGGGTCAGCCATTAGCAGTTCTCAGTCAATAGGTAACAGTTGTTTTTTACGTGTTTTTTTCACGTAAAAAATAATCTGATGTTTAAATCCATTAAAAATAATATGTACACCTAAAATTTAAAACAAAGTGACATAATAAATATGCACCAGTCAGCCATCAGGATCTAGACAAGCGTGAACTTGTCCCAGGCAATAGTCATTGCCCCATAAAATCTTTAGTTCCCAACGCATATCCAGACATGTAGTGCCTGAGCACTTAACAGGTTTGTGGCTACTGATCACTCAGTTCCAGACCCCAATTGGCTTAGCGTTGAGGCACACTTACTTTTACCGCTTACAACATCAGTTGTTTAAAAAGGTCGAATGAGCAACTAATCAGGTCTGATGGTTATTAGCCAACCCCATTTCTGGTTTTCTCATTCAACCTAACTCTTTATCAGGCGAAGGCTTTATTTACATCAAAAGGCACCTGATCTTTTAGTATGTGGTAACAAGCTCGTGCGAGTTTATTAGCCACGGCCTTAATCGCGATGATGCCGTTGGTTTTCGCTTTCTTTTTTTGATAAAAGGCTTTTATTTTATCGTTGTAACGAACAGCAAAATTCGCTGCTTCAATAAATGCCCAGGCTAAATACTTGTTACCGTTTTTACGATTCCCTTCACCTTTTTTATTTCCATTGCTAAAACGTTCACTTTTGACGCAACGACAGTACGATGAAAAATTACCCACTTTGGAAAAACGTCTCATATCACCACTTTCAAGCATGATTGTGAGCCCTAATATTTCACCAATGCCAGATACAGTGAGCAACTTTTTGAACTCCTGTCGAATCCGTACTTGCTGTAAAACTGCATACTCTATATCGCTGATAGTACTTTGCAGGCATCTTATTATGTTCAGGTTGCTCTTCAATGACAGTGTGATATTTGGATCTTTAATTAACTTATCTGCCTGCTCATCATCAAGTTTTTTAATTTTATAGCTTGATAATGATTGCGCTGTATTTCGTGCTAATATATTTTGCAGACTCAAAATATTAGTCGTGCTTTGTCGTACTAACTGACTCCTTTTTCTAAGCAGGTCGCGTACGGCTCGCTCTTCTTTCGGATAAATAAAACCTGTCGGTAATATCTTCAGGCGCATTAAATGCGCTAACCACCTGGCATCATCTTTGTCGTCAGTGTGCTTTAAACCGCTGTATGTCTGAACGGCGGCGGTATTAACCAGCTTTACGGTATAACCCGCTTCAATCAATCCATCAACTAACCAATACCAGTTAAAAGTAGATTCAATGGCTATAGCTGTAATTTTGTTTTTATATACTGCAAGTTGCTTGAGGATTAGAGTCAAATCATTATCTAATTTTTTTTGATAAATCACTCTATCTACCTCATCGAGTATTACAATGACACTGTTATTTGAATGTAAATCAATTCCGCAATATAATTCCATGTGAGTTCCTTTATTAGGTTTCGTTTAGTTTCAGAACCTTAACGATATATCCTATTGGAGGAACTCACTAGATGATTATCAGGTCTTGGGAATATGGGGTCAGGTCTTGCAATGCAGCATTAACTAAATGGACACCCACTCTAATAATAAATGATACCTGGATATAGCAATTTATGACTATGTATGGCATTTTATGGTTAATAAGATACATTATTCCTAATATTAGGACTTCTGACCAATTAACTGTTATGCAAAATTAATTTAAGGAGAAATTATGTCGAAAATAATAGGGGGTAGTTTAGTTGATAAAAAAGTAAGTCAAAAAATATATAAAAGCTTACAAAAAGGAAACATGACAACTATAAATGCTATTGTTGTACATCAAACTGGCGCATCAACTGCACAACATACTTTCAACTCATATACAAGTTCCAGTAACGGGGCGCATTTTTTAATTGATAAAAACGGACAAATTTACCAAACAGCCTAACAAATAAAAAGACCTATCACGTAGGTAAAGTGAGGTCTCGCTGTATTGAAACAAAATCATGCTCTAAAACTGAGCTATCTACTGCTAATTCAATATATCTGAAAAAGGGACTATCATACCCAGTTAGAGTAAAAAATGTGCATGACCATGAAAAAACTAAAAGCTATCCTGACAGGTACCCTACTAATAACGATTCGATTGGTATTGAAGTAGTCGGAAACTATAATAAAAGCAACAGCACTTACGAGTCTATTAATGCAAAACAAAATCTTTCATTGAAGTGGTTAATTAATGAATTAACAGCGCATCTGAAGCTACAAAATAGCGACATATATAGACATCCTGAAGTATCATATAAACAACCCTCAGAAGCTAAAACAGCTAAATGGTAAAGATCTATGA
>JAPHSS010000029.1 GCA_026195255.1 Gammaproteobacteria bacterium
GCTGAATGGATTGCCATTCAGTTAGTTTACCGTCCTGTCCCGTAACGGTTGCATGAGCGGTCATACCTAGAGTACGTTCACGTAACTCTTTGCCAAAACCATTCATAACTGAGAGCACAACAATGAGTGCGGCTACGCCCAGGGCGATACCTAACATAGAAATTAATGCAATAAATGACACAAATCCATTACGACGTTTGGCGCGTGTGTATCTAAGGCCGATATAAAGCTCTTTCGGTCTAAACATATCAGAAGGGGTTCTTTATAATTATCTGTTTATATTGATTAAAATTTAATCAAAAAAATTGTGATCATCTATGATCACACCTGTCGCACTACGGCTAAAGAACTACAGAAACTGGCCTGTCAATTGACATGCCCTTTGCGTCAATTTTTGCTCCGTATGCTAATACTTCTACCCCTTCCTTAACGGCTTCTCTTAACAATCGTCCATATTCAGCATCAATTAAATCTGCCGGTTTCACAAGACTAACATCAGTACGCATTATTATAAATAGCAGAACTGCCCTATCACCTGATTTAACCTGTTGAATTAACTCGCGCAAATGTTTTTGTCCTCGTTTTGTGACCGCATCGGGAAAACGCCCCACTCCCGACTCCGTGCTTAATGTCACATGTTTTACTTCAACAAAAACTTTTTCTTCTGCATATGAAAGCAAAAAATCAACCCGACTACCCTCATCACCATAAGTTACTTCGCTACGACAACTATCGAAGCCTGCAAGTTCCGTAATCTGATTCTGTAACAAGGCTTCTTTTGCTAACTTGTTTGTGAGCCCGGTATTAATACAGGCCATAACATCAGTTTTAAGCTCTATTAATTGCCAACTATGGGGATATTTTCTTTTTGGATTATCTGAAACACTTAACCAGACATTGGCGCCTGCAGGCATACAGCCTGTCATAGCACCCGTATTCGCACAGTGAGCGGTAATCTCTTCACCATCGTCTAAAACAATGTCCGCCAGAAAGCGTTTGTAACGTTTTATAAGTTTTCCCCTGATCAGGGGCGAATCAAAATTCATCTAATACTCTGTGTAATAATTATCCTCATATCTTACAGGTTTAACCAAATGTAATACAAACCAGAGATTTAGTTTTTGCCTGAAGAACAGCCTAATTCACGGTCAGTTTATTGGGCAGCTATATTATTTTGGACTATGATATAAATACAAACCCAAAAATGCTCAACCACAAAAACCATTACCACTGATAACGGATAATTTAATGAAACAATTAATTAGAAATTTACTAATTACAGTATTTTTATTTGGTATATCAAACATCACATTGGCAGATATGTCAGATGGCTGCAAGTCATGTGTAAAAGGCTACGATTGCAGCCGAATAAATAAAACCTGTAATGCCACCTGTAAGGCAAACTTGTTTCAAAAACAGGACGATCTGGATTCATGCCGTGCAGGTTGCATTGGAAAACTGGAAAAGTGCCTGTTAGACGCAAACAAATCATGTGGTTTTTATTGCGAAGAGAAATAAATATCAAAAAAAGGGTTCTAATGCAAAACATTAAAACCCTGATTGTATTTATAGTAATTTTTAGCTGATTACTTTCAACTGACTAAACCCATTTAGTTAATTGAGCCTAACTTATCTCCGCTAACTAATCTCACCGGGATAATCCGCAATACCCGGGTTAGCTTTAATGCCCACCAGTTTTGGATGATTAATTTTAGGTAGTTTTAATACATTATCTTTATCACGGTTTTTCACAATATAATCACGAACCACATCCCACATTAGTCGACCATCAGGTGCCTGGCCTACTGATGCCCAACCGGCTACTTTGTATTTCTGAGTTGGTTCAATGACATGACCATTATCCAGTTTTGCATCTGTAATACGTTGATATAACGGTTTTGATGGATCAATTGTATAATCCATACCACCAATGCGCACCATATCACCACCCGATTGCAAGTACGGGTCAACATCAAATAAGTTATCGGCCACACCTTCCAGTATGCGTAATAAATCGCGCCCGGTCATTTCACTGACATAGGTTTCACCGTAAGTAATAGCGCATTGAGTCATTACATCTTCCATGGTGATCCAGTCACCTTCTAACGTAGTTGTACCCCAACGTACACCGGCAGACATTGCCACATCTGCACTGTATTCTTCACGTAATGCATTACATAACACCTGATCCCAGGTACCCATGAAGTTGCCGCGGCGATATAATAATCTATCGGCAATAGCTAATTTTTCATCGAGTATTTCTTTATAAGTTTTACCTACACGGCCTTCATTATAAAAATATTTTTGTGCGCGACTTTCAACAATATTTTTATCATAAACCGTATTACGCATTTGATCTAAATACGCCTGCATCTCTTTGTCTTCTTCTAACCAGTCAGTAATAACCGGTAACATTTTGTAATCCATAGATTTAATCTTTCCATCCTGAATATCAAAATCCATAACACCTACAAACTTACCGTTAGAACCCGCATTTGTTACCAGGCAAGTTCCACCTTCCACATTTTTAACTTCAATAGGTTTAGGGATACCGTCATGAGTATGCCCGCCGAAAACAACATTCAAACCAGGCACACGCTCGGCCATTTTAATATCCACATCCATACCGTTATGAGATAACAGTACAATTGCATCTGGTTTCTCATCTGCTTTGATATTCTTAACCAGCTCAATCATGTCATCTTCACGTAAACCAAATGACCAGTCTGGGAAGAACTCCTGCGGATTTGCATTAGCTGTACGCGGAAACGCCTGACCTACTATACAAATACGCGCACCGTTAATTTCTTTAATAACATAAGGCCTGAAAGCATGGCCGGTTTCTTCATTAAATAAACCACTGCCATCATATTTTTCAACCATCGTAGGGTATTCATCACCGAATAATGAATCATCTTTAACCCTTACGTTCTGGCCAATGAAATCACCTTTAAACAAAGCGACATTACTCAGCACTTCTTCTTCTTTATAAGTAAATTCCCAGTGCCCTACCATGACGTCTAAACCAAGAATATTTGAGGCCTCTACCATATCGACACCACGTGTCCATAAAGAGGTGCCGGAGCCCTGCCACAAATCACCTCCATCAATGGTAATTGTGTTTTGTTTGCCACCTGCGGTTTCTCGCAATTGCGTTAATAAAGATTTAATTTGTGCAAAACCACCGGTTTTACCAAATTTTTCTGCCGCTTTCTGAAAATCTAAATATGTATACGCATAAGACTCAGGTGTTTTGGCCTGAAAACCCATGGCTGCCAGTAACTTGTTACCGACCAGGTGTGGTGGTCGCCCATAAGCTTCGCCCACACCCAGATTAACATTCGGCTCTCTAAAATAAACCGGGTTTAACTGACCATGCACATCGGTAATATGTAAAATCCTGACATTACCTTTCATTGGTAAGTCATAAAACCCTTTAGGCATGGCTCCCAACGCAGGTTTAACTGCAGTAGCTGAGGTTGAATTAGACTTATCTGAGCATCCAGTTATGGAAGGAACAGTGGCTGTGGCTGCAGCGGCACCCATTAACTTTAAAAAAGTACGGCGGTTTAAAAATGGCATGGTATCACCCTAATATTGGTGGTTGTATAAAAAGCAGGTTTAGATCTTCTTTAAAAAAGTATTCAACGCTGTCACTATAACTACTATCTGATTGTAATGAGCTTTTAATTAATTATAATAACCGACCCAATAATATAGATTTTTTCTTGAGTTTTCAAATGCTTAGTAACAAACACCTGGCTCATTATGCAATTCGAAAAATGCATTTTGCAATCTTTATATATTTTATATCGGCTCTGCTCGTCGCCAAGTATAGCACCGCCGATATAGTAAAACCGGCTATGGTTGAAATTAGTGTATTTGCAGATGGAAATTACCGGATAGAGCTACGCGCCAGCATTGAAGCCATAATGACGGGCATTAATTCTAAATATAGAAATACTCAGGACGCGCCCTCCGCCGGTGAATATGATGCATTAAGAGTATTGCAATCTGCACAGTTACGTGAAAAGTTTATTCCTTTCGAAAACCAGTTAGAGGAAGAAATTAAACTTTACTTTGATAAAAAACCAACGAAATTACAGATTAGCGAAGTAATAATTCCCGTTCCCGGTTA
>JAPHSS010000051.1 GCA_026195255.1 Gammaproteobacteria bacterium
TGCGGGGCCTTTTTGTTTTATATGGCGGACCGGACGGGATTTGAACCCGCGACCTCCGGCGTGACAGGCCGGCATTCTAACCAGCTGAACTACCGGTCCAAGTGGTGGGTGGTGAGGGAGTCGAACCCCCGACATTCGCCTTGTAAGGGCGACGCTCTACCAGCTGAGCTAACCACCCGCCTTTTCGTGCGGGCGCTAGTTTACTGCATCTTTTAATGCTTTGCCAGGCTTAAATGCTGGAACATTAGCTGCTGCAATTTGAATCTCTGCACCGGTCTGTGGGTTACGGCCAACACGTGCTGCACGCTGACGTACAAGGAATGTTCCAAAACCAACGATAGTTACCTGATCATTATCTTTTAATGCGCCTGTAACAGATGAAATTACTGCATCAAGTGCACGACCTGAGTCTGCTTTTGATAAGCTTGAGTTTTCAGCAATAGCGTCAATCAATTCTGATTTATTCATTATTAATCCTAAAATGTTTGTTGTTATCTTAAAAAGTGAAACAAATGTTTCAATAAATATAATTATGTTTTTGTAAAAGCCCGTAGTCTACCATCTTGTGACTTATTAAATGAGTCATACCGTGGAGAAACTTCATATCTTTGAAAAACCAGCATTAAAGACAAACGCATTATATTGCGCTCTGTTAATCTCATTTTTCGATATAGAACTAGCGCAAACTTTATACCAGCCCTGAAAGGGCCGTGTCAACGGCTTTAAGTAAATATTGCGGTAAATGAATAGATTAACTTTGTGTCAAGTCTAAAAAAGCAACTTTTGTCTGAAAGTTGACAAAAAATTCAAAAAATAAGTTTATAAGAAAATAAATATATATTTTTATTCTAACCAAAAAATATGGCCGTTATTGGAAAAATTAACGGCCATATTAATTGTTTAAGCCCGGAATTTTTATTTAGTGATGACGTAAATCATCACCTTTTTTAGACTTTTTACCTTTTCCCTCTGCAGTACCTCCTGACTTTGAGGGTTTATTTAGTGGCGTAGGTGCTCTTTGTAATGCAATAGCTAATACATCGTCAATCCACTGAACAGGTTTTATTTCCAGCTTATCCAGTACCGTTTTCGGGATATCAGCTAAATCCTTTTCATTTTCATGCGGAATGATAATGGTTTCAATTCCACCACGATGTGCTGCCAATAGCTTTTCTTTTAAACCACCTATTGGTAAAACCTCACCACGTAATGTAATTTCACCCGTCATTGCGACACTTGATTTAACCGGTATGCCCGTCATTGTGGATACAATAGCCGTACACATGCCGATACCCGCACTTGGGCCATCTTTAGGTGTCGCACCTTCAGGTACATGAATATGAATATCTTTATTCTCATAAAAATCATTTTCAAGACCAAGTGAAGACGCTCTACTTCTAACCACGGTCATTGCCGCATAAATTGATTCCTGCATAACATCACCGAGTTGTCCGGTAAACGTCTGTTTACCCTTACCCGGCATAACTGCAGCCTCTATGCTCAATAACTCACCACCGACTTCTGTCCAGGCCAGACCTGTAACCTGACCTATCTGGTCATTATCTTCAGCCTTACCATAACGAAAGCGGACGACACCCAGGTATTTTTCAAGGTTTTCTGGTGTTACAACCACTTTTTCTTCGTTAGAGTTCATCAAAACATCTTTTACAACCTTACGACAGATCTTAGACATTTCTCGTTCTAAACTACGTACGCCAGCTTCACGGGTATAATAACGAACTGTATCCATAATCGCTTCTTGCGTCACTTCCAGCTCATTGCTGTTAAGACCATTGTTTTCCATCTGTTTTGGCAACAGGTAGTTCTTAACGATATTCATCTTTTCATCTTCGGTATAACCGGGAATACGAATTACTTCCATACGGTCAAGTAAAGGACCTGGAATATTCATACTATTAGATGTAGCGATAAACATAACATCTGAAAGATCGAAATCTACTTCAAGATAATGGTCACCAAAGGTATGGTTCTGTTCGGGGTCTAACACTTCGAGCAATGCAGAAGCTGGATCACCTCGAAAGTCCTGAGCCATTTTATCGATTTCATCTAACAAAAACAGTGGATTACGTGTGCCAACTTTACTCAGGTTTTGAATAACTTTACCCGGTAATGAACCAATATAAGTTCTACGGTGACCTCGAATTTCAGCTTCATCACGTACACCACCCAGGGCCATACGTGTAAATTTTCTATTCGTTGCACGTGCAATAGATTGCCCAAGAGACGTTTTACCCACACCAGGAGGCCCTACTAAACATAAAATAGGTCCTTTTAGCTTTTTCACTCGCTGCTGTACCGCGAGGTATTCAAGAATACGTTCTTTAACTTTTTCTAAACCATAATGGTCTTCATCTAATATAGTTTGTGCTTTATTAATGTCTTTGGAAATCTTGCTACGTTTTTTCCATGGGCAACCAACCAGAGCGTCAATATAGTTACGAACAACCGTCGCTTCAGCTGACATTGGTGACATCATCTTAAGTTTGTTCAGTTCGCTGTTTGCCTTTTT
This sequence comes from Gammaproteobacteria bacterium, assembly GCA_026195255.1. Taxonomy (GTDB): domain Bacteria; phylum Pseudomonadota; class Gammaproteobacteria; order SZUA-229; family SZUA-229; genus SZUA-229. The sequence continues at coordinate 2,531 of JAPHSS010000051.1, forward strand.
CTTAGCTTCAGCACTCAAGCCTGCTTTACTGATTTTCTTTTCAAGATCTTCAATTTCATTAGGCGCTTCATCTAACTCGCCCAGTTCTTTCTGAATGGCTTTCATTTGCTCATTCAAATAATACTCGCGTTGACTCTTTTCCATTTGCTGCTTAACACGACCACGAATACGTTTTTCAATTTGTAATAAATCGATTTCCGCTTCAATCATGCTTAGTAAATATTCCATACGCTCTTTAACATCAGCAATACCAAGAATATTCTGTTTTTCTTCAACTTTAAGTGACATGTGAGCCGCTATAGTGTCAGACAAACGAGCCGGATCATCGATACCACTTAATGAGGTAAGGATTTCCGGTGGCACTTTTTTATTGAGTTTCACATATTGATCAAACACACCCATGATAGAGCGAGAAAGCACTTCAAGTTCACGCTCATTATCATCGACAGTATCTGCCAATAACGTGAAATCAGCAGTAAAGAACTCTTCATCGTCATACACCGCATCTACCTTAGCGCGGGTTGCACCCTCAACTAACACCTTGATAGTACCGTCAGGTAGTTTCAATAACTGAAGAATCGTTGAAAGGGTTCCAATTTCATGGATATCCTTCATGGAAGGATCATCAATTTCCGCACTCTTTTGCGCAACCAGCAAAATTTGCTTATCTTTTGACATAGCTGCATCAAGAGCCTGGATAGACTTTTCACGACCTACGAAGAGTGGGATAACCATATGTGGGTAGACCACTACATCACGTAGTGGGAGCACGGGAGTTTTCCCTTTATACGCATCTGTTGCTGATTCTATTTCGTTTTCGATATCTGACACAGATATTACCTCGATTATTTGGGGAGTATTCAATCCCAATAGTATTTTAAATCTTTAGAACTATATTGGGGCAGTCTGCGGAGCTTCAATGCTGAACAATAAATATTTTTAATGATTGCGGGGGAAAGAGTGTGTGACCTGATATTTTTGCCGGTACTCCCCACTGGTAGTACCGGCAAAATTGACCGACCTAAAATTGCAGATCGATTTTAATCAGCGCTAGAGGCCTTTTTAGATGTTTCATTGTTTTCAAACACCATAAATGGTTTAGCATCTCCATTTATCACACTTTCATCTATAACAACTTTAGTTACGTTATCTAAAGAAGGTAGTTCATACATAGTTTCTAGTAAAATATTTTCTAGAATAGTACGTAAACCACGAGCACCTGTTTTACGTTCCATCGCTTTCTTGGCAACAGCTGAAAGTGCATCTTCTCTGAATTCTAACTCACAGTCTTCCATTTCAAACATTTTGGAGTACTGTTTGGTTAACGCATTTTTCGGTTTAGTCAAAATAGTGATTAAGGCTTCTTCGTCAAGCTCTTCAAGAGTCGCTACAACAGGTAAACGTCCTACGAACTCAGGAATCAAACCATAACGAATCAAATCGTCAGACTCCAGATCTTTGAGAATCTCACCCGTAGATTTAGTATTTTCTTTGCCATGTACTTCCGCGCCAAAACCAATACCACTTTTTTCAGATCGATCTCGAATAACCTGGTCTAAACCTGCAAACGCCCCACCACAGATAAATAGAATATTTGATGTATCTACCTGTAAAAACTCCTGTTGAGGATGTTTGCGCCCACCTTGTGGCGGTACTGATGCAACCGTACCCTCTATAAGTTTTAATAAAGCCTGCTGTACACCCTCCCCGGATACGTCTCGAGTAATAGAAGGATTGTCTGACTTACGTGAAATTTTATCAATTTCATCAATATATACGATACCGGTCTGCGCCTTTTCAACATCATAATCACATTTCTGCAACAATTTTTGAATGATGTTCTCTACATCTTCACCCACATAACCCGCTTCGGTTAGAGTGGTTGCATCTGCAATAGTAAACGGCACATTAAGCAAGCGCGCCAGAGTTTGTGCTAATAATGTTTTACCAGAACCTGTTGGCCCAATCAGCATAATATTACTTTTAGACAGTTCTACATCATCTTTCTTATGTTTAACTTCTAAACGCTTGTAATGGTTATATACTGCAACAGCCAGGACTTTCTTGGCTTGCGACTGTCCAATTACATAATCACCCAGTATTTCTTTAATTTCCTGGGGTTTGGGAAGTTTTGTTACTGATGAAGCAGCCTGTTCCTGCAACTCTTCACTGATAATATCATTACAAAGCTCCACGCATTCATCACAGATAAATACGGAAGGGCCCGCTATCAGTTTTTTAACTTCGTGCTGACTCTTTCCACAAAACGAGCAATATAACAGTTTGCCCGAATCTTCTTCATTACTTTTATCGTCACTCATGACGTGTCCTCATGTACTAGCCCGAAGCTTAAAATTCATTCAATAACTATTAAATCACAATAGCTATAACTTTAACCCATACCTTGCCAATTATCGTAAAAACTTGCAAGGGTATAATTTGAGTGGTTTTTATAAAACTAGCCCTAACCCCATGATATATATGGTATTGTATAAAAAACAGGCAGTTTTTTAATGTTTTATTACCTACTAGGAAGATAGCCTAAATTCTAATAAAAAACCGCCACTGGGCGGTTATTTACTTAGATGAGGCTATTTTGGTGTTTTTCAAGCCTCTAAAAGTCTTTTAAAGCAGGAAAACATACCCCATAACAGTTAGTTAGCTAATTACTCAGCTGAAACATTGCCCGTTCTTTCACTTAATACAGAGTCAATCATACCGTATTCTGCAGCTTCATCCGCACTCATAAAGTTATCTCGCTCAGTATCATCGCCTATTCTCTCTAAAGACTGGCCTGTGTGATTTGCCAATATCGTATTCAAACGTTCACGCATAGACAGTATTTCACGTGCATGAATATCAATATCTGAAGCCTGACCCTGATAACCACCCAGAGGCTGGTGAATCATCACGCGTGAGTTAGGCAAACAAAAACGTTTTCCTGCTGCTCCACCGGCTAATAGCAAGGCACCCATACTAGCTGCTTGACCGATGCATAATGTTGAAACATCCGGCTTAATAAACTGCATCGTGTCATAAATAGCCATACCAGAAGTAACCACTCCACCGGGCGAATTTATATAAATTGATATATCTTTATCAGGGTTTTCTGACTCTAAAAATAACAACTGAGCAACTATAAGGTTAGCCATATGGTCTTCAATTTGACCCACTATAAAGATAACTCGTTCTTTTAAAAGTCTTGAATAAATATCATAAGAACGCTCACCACGTGCAGTTTGCTCTACTACCATGGGTACCAGGTTACTCTGTAAACCTGATGCACCCTTATTATTTTCTGATGTAATGATCATTCATTGTTCTCCAGGAACATATATTGCGACGTTAATTGTTTTGTAGTTAAAGGTTAATGCCATATTAACCGGATGAACTGATTGTAAGTTGTGACTAAATAATTACAAGTGGGCAAATAAAAAAAGCAGACTAAAAGCCTGCTTTTTAAATTAACCTGATTACTTTTTAAGCAATTGAAGCATAACTTATGCAGGCATACCCGCTTCAGGTTTCATTAATTCATGAAATGTAGTGGGTGTATCAGTTACTTTCGCCTGATCAACAATCCACTCAACAACCATTTCTTCCATTACTAAAGCTTCTATACCCTGCTTTAACTGAGGGTTACTGTTGTAGTGATTAATAACTTCAGCTGGATCTTCATAAGTTTGAGCAATATCATCAATCTTTGCTGTTACTCTGTCTTCCTGAGGTTTAATCTCAGCTTTCTTTACAACTTCATTGATAACCAGCCCCAGGCTAACACGACGTTTAGCTTCACCTTCAAATAACTCTTTAGGTAAAGACATACCACCCTGCAATTTACCCGCCTCCATCATCTGCTTCTGTAAGTTCTCAGACTCCTGATCGACTAAGGCTTTTGGAACCTGAACGTCATTAGCCTCTAAAAGCCTGTCCATAACGTTTTTCTTAAGAGTTTCCTGTAGCTTGTTACGTAATTCACGTTCCATATTAGCTCGGATATCTGATTTTAGCGTCTCAATTGAACCGTCTGCAACACCAAATGATTTAGCAAACTCATCATCAACTTCAGGTATTTTAGGCTCGGCAACTGTAACTACTTTAGTCGCAAATGTCGCTTTTTTGCCTTTTAGCTCTTCAGCATGGTAATCATCAGGGAAGTCCACATCAAATGAAAACTCTTCATCAGCTGATTTGCCAACAAGTGCTTCTTCGAAACCGGGGATCATGCTGCCAGAACCTAAGACAACCGGTACGCCGTCTGCCTGGCCACCTTCAAACTGAACACCATCCACAGATCCGTCAAAATCAATTGTCATCTGGTCGCCATCTTTAGATGCACGTTCAACAACTTCATATGATGTACGTTGCTTTAGTAATGTCTCAATCATCTTATCAACATCAGCATCTGCAACTTCTGCTGTCGTACGTTCAACTTCAAGGCTTGCACAATCGATTAGTTCGATTTCAGGATAAACTTCAAAAGTCGCTGTGTACTCTAATGGTTTGCCAGGCTCCATTGATGTAGGCTCAATTGTAGGGTTACCTGCAGGATTTAGTGACTCCTGAACAACAGCATCACGCAGAGTATTCTGCATAACTTCGCCCACAACCTCCTGCATTACCGATGCACCATATTGCTTCTTAACAACACTCAAAGGCACTTTACCTGGTCGGAAGCCATCAATTTTAACGCGTGAACGCATTGAACTCAGTCTGCTTTCAACTTCTTTATCAACAGTCTCAGCGGGAACCTGAATAGTTAATTTACGTTCCAGACCTTCGCCTGATTCAACAGAAACTTGCATAATAACCTCGGTAGTACCTGTTTAGCTTATAATCAGCCAATACAGTAGATGATAGATATAATTGTATATCTCTGAATGCCCCGGAAATAACTCATCCCGGATATCCAAAAACCAAAAAGAAGCCTCAAAAAAAGCTTCCTTTAAAAGATGGTGCGAGCGGAGAGACTCGAACTCTCACGTCTTGCGACACCAGAACCTAAATCTGGCGTGTATACCAATTTCACCACGCTCGCTAAGGCGCGGAATTATATAACAATAAATTTAAATGTGTAGTTTTTTATGCGTCTTTTTTTGAATGATTTCGCTTAATAAACTGATTTAGGCCGCTAAGCCCCTGCTGATGCACTTTATTCTTTAAATAACTCGACCAGCCCAGGGCCATTCCAATAGGCCCTAATGCCATTCGACTCCACTTCCAGAAGCTAAAATGATCAGAATGACGGGTTATTTTACCTTCAGAGAACTGAAATTCCGCAAAAATGACATTATTAACTCTGCGTCCCGTCTGTGAAAATGTATAAGAGGCTTCCCATTGTGCAGAACCATGAGTGTCGTCTGCTTTTATATTGGTAAAAATTAATTCAAAATCCACCGCTTTATTACATAACATATGCCACATTGCGACTACCTCCTGCCCCTTAAGGTCATTAAAAACCGGGTCTGAGAAATGGATATCACTGACATAACAAGATTGCATGCCTTGCCAGTCAAGCTTCTGAAATGCTGAATAAAATTTATGTATAAGTTGCTCATTTGCGTTCATATTCTGATAATACATTAAAGGCTCAATAGTAGTAACCTTATAACAGATCAACAAACCTCATCCCCCTGATGAAATAAACTATACTGGCAGAGTATAAGAAATTTAATGGAGATATATTAATGAGTAACTATAACCATATACTTGTAGCCGTTGATTTCTCAGCCTCAGCTGTGCAGGTATTGAATAAAGCCCGTGAAATAAGCGATAGAAACAACGCCAGGCTCAGCTTACTGCATGTAGTAGAGTATCTTCCTCCAATTGATTCAGTATACGAACCTACGCTCTCCAGTACCTGGGTAATTGATGAAGCAGAAATGCTTGAACAGGCTAAAAATTCACTAAAAAAGTTTAGCCAACAACAAAAGCTGGATAATGCAGAATTGCATACACTATCAGGGGCTCCCAAGCATGAAATAACCCAGTTTGTAAAAGACCATCAATGTGACCTTATTGTAATGGGGTCCCATGGTCGACATGGCATAAACATTCTTCTAGGTTCTACGGCAAGCGCCGTATTACATAGAATGCCCTGCGATATACTTGCTGTTAAAATTGATACTTAATTTTTCATTTGAATTAATAAAATAGGTACGAAATTTTTATGCGGAATATGCTAATGTTTGCGCCATGACATCAGCACAGCAAATCACTCAAACTAACATTTCTGCCAACCTGCATTTTACTGATGCGCTAGCAAAATTAATTTTACTAGCGCATAAACAGTCACTCCCTGATTTAAGTAATATCTGCATCTTTTTACCCAATGCACAGGCTGTATTACAAATGCGTCATAGCCTGATAAAAACAGCACAACAGACTTTACTTGGAGGTTATATTGGCAGCCACACACAGTGGTTAGATGAAAACATTACGCCTGCAAACATTTCTAAAAAGCACATTAATCAACCTGCCAGACAATTATTATTACTGGAGGCATTAAAACAGCACAGCTCTTTATTTAAGAGTGACAACCACTGGCAAATCTGTGACAGTCTACTTGAGTTGTTTGACGAGCTAAGCTTGAGTCAGCACCAATGGTTAGATGAGTCAACGCCAATATGGATCAATAAGTTACAACAGGCATATAAAACAGAAACAAACCTGGAACACCTGAATCAGGAAGCAAGAATCATTCACACACTGTGGCATGCCTGGCAAGAACAGTTAAACGATATGAACCTGCAAGATGATACTTGCTCAATCAAAAATCGTTTACTTACAGATATACCAGAAGACCTAAAAGGCAAATGCTTTTATATTATCGGTTATGAGCGATTCACTGCACTTGAACAATCATGGTGTGAGAAACTATCTGAAAAAGCACAGGTTACTTTAGTAACACAAAGCAGCATCACTGAAACAACTCACGATACATCAGATGAACTAAATTTGCTGAAAGAAATTTACTCACAAGAAAGCATATTTTATGAACGATGCAAGAACAGTCAAAAAAAATCTGGATTTATAAACAAAATAAAACTTTACGATGCACAAAGCGCCGAGCAAGAAACACAGGCAGTTGATCTAAAAGTTCGAATGAGCTTGCTACAGGGTAAAACAAATATCGCTGTTGTAACTGAAAACAGAAAGTTAGCGCGGCGTCTACGAGCATTACTCGAGCGAGCCAATGTCAGCATTCAAGACACCGCTGGCTGGGCACTTGCCACTACTAGTGCAGCAACCGTTCTTGAACGCTGGCTAGAATGTATTGAACAGGACTTTGCATACCAGCCGCTACTTGATTTACTAAAATCTCCTTTCTTCTGTGAAGAAGAGCTTTTTAATGAGCATTTAAATCTGGTTTATCGCTTTGAACAGGATATTGTTCTTCATGAAAACATAGCAAATGATTTACAGCGCTTTAAAAAAGGCATAAAAAACCGAACTAAACGACTAAATTTAAAAAATACATCTACTGCTGAACAACTATTAACATTACTAGAAAAAGTTGAAACTGCATCTAAAAATTTAACATCACTTTTTCAAAGCAGTCAAACCTGTAGCCCCGATGTATGGATAAACCACTTTATTGATAGCATAAAAGACTTGGGTATATACAAACAATTATCATCAGATATTGCCGGCCAGCGTGTACAGGAAGAACTTGAAAAATTAAGTCACGCATATCATGCCGCTGCCCCGCAAATGAGCTGGTTAGATTTACGCACCTGGATTGGCAGCACTTTAGAGACTGAACAATTTAAACCTCAGGGACAAGATTCCGCAGTTAAAATAATGAATATGCAACAGGCCCAATACTGCCAGTTCGATAGCTTGATTATTGCTGGCGCCAATATGAAAGTTTTTCCGGGTAGCGCCTCTCAACATCCATTTTTTAATCAATCTGTAAGACAGGAGTTACATTTAAAAAACTGGCACCAGAAAAAAGACAGTAACTTTCGTCAGTTTCAACAATTGTTATTAGCTGCAGATGACATACTCATTACCTGGCAGGCAGAACAAAACGGTGAATGGATGCAGGTATCACCCTGGGTTAGCTCATTACAGGATTATAGCCAGCATAGTTTAAAACTATCACTTCAAGACCCGGAATTATATCAATTAACAAGCAACTTAAAACCGGTTACCAATAGAAAAGAAGACTTATTAAAAGATATTGAAACTGTTACCCAGGCAAAACCAACAATCAATCCTGAGTTAATACCTTCAGAATATTCCGCCTCAAGACATCAGCGTTTGATTGATTGCCCTTATAAATTTTTCGCAGCCGACGCCCTGAAGTTAAAACCCCTGGAGCAGATTAGCCTTGAACTATTAAAAAGTGAATATGGTGAAAAAGTACATTTGATTTTGCATGCATTCCACCAGCAATGCCAGGACCTGCCAGCTCCTTTTAATAACCCCTTAACTAAAAGCAACAAAAGCCAGGCTCTAAAACACATTGAAGAACTTTCTAAACAGGTATTTAAAACCCAGACAGAAGACTCGATACAACATAGAGGCTGGTTTGACCGCTGGATGGACACGGCAGAGTCGTATATAGACTGGCAGATTCAACGCCAATGTGACTGGGATATATACAGGCTTGAAGCAATGTCTGAGCAACAACTCAATACCGAGAGCAAACTGGTTGGACGTCTCGATAGAATTGATAAACGGGGCAGTGAATTATCTATTATCGATTACAAGACAGGTAATACCGCAAGACAAAGTGATATAGACCTGGCCGAAAATATACAGCTCACCAGTTATGCCGCATTAATGAAAGATGTTTGTAATGTTATTTACTTAAAGCTTGATAAGGGTGAAACGAAACAGTCAGGCATTTTAGAAGGTGACGTCTTAAATGATTTAAAAGCAGACGTTTTGAAACGTCTTGAAACGGTAATTTCTGATATAAGATCCTCGAAACCCTTACCGTCATGGGGAGACTCTAAGGCTTGTGAATATTGTGATATGAGTGGTTTATGTCGTAAGCAGATGTGGGAGGTTTGTGAATAGGTTTATCTTCTTGGGTATTTATTTCTGAACAATTAACTGACAGTTTGTGACACGCTCATCTCCTTTTGAGAACTTGAATTCTGTGTAGTAGCCGCGCTGGCGACCTCACAGAATTCACGTTCCCATGAGGACTAGATCGAGCACTTATCTAACAATATGGATTTATTATTATGTATACACAATCACTGGATTCCTGCCTTCTCAGGAATGACAAGATAGATTGATTTTCTTTTGAAATACCACTCCCCATCGGTTTTGATTTACCTCTCCTCTGGAGCTTGCCGAAAATTGTATACCTCTAGGGGCAAAATCACAGGGATGTGATTTTGAGTTCTGTTAAGCCTGGATGGCGCATCAGAACGACCCGGTAACAGAGTAAATGACTAACAGGTTAATATACTACTGGAAGCCGTCAGAACA
>JAPHSS010000068.1 GCA_026195255.1 Gammaproteobacteria bacterium
AAACTTATTAGAATATCAGTGTTTATCACTGGTGGTCTGATTATGTTGCAAACCCTGGGTTATAGTATCTCAGGTATTCTTGCTTTTGGCGGTGTAGGTGGTATTGCAATTGGTTTTGCAGCGAAAGATTTGTTGGCGAACTTTTTTGGCGGTTTAATGATATATCTAGATCGACCGTTTAAAGTGGGTGACTGGATTCGCTCAAATGATAAAGCAATTGAAGGTACAGTGGAAAACATAGGATGGCGCTTAACGCGTATTCGTACTTTTGACAAAAGGCCGCTTTATGTTCCAAATTCTATTTTTAATACTATATCAGTAGAAAATCCATCACGCATGACAAACCGTCGAATAAAAGAAACAATGGGTATTCGCTACGATGATGTAAATAAAATGTCATCAATAATTGATCAGGTAAAGAGTATGTTAAAAAAGCACCCTGATATTGATAAAGAACAAACTATGATTGTAAATTTTAATGGATTTGCAGCATCATCTGTTGATTTTTTTATATATACTTTTACAAAAACCACTGACTGGATTCAGTTTCATGAAATCAAACAGGATGTACTGTTAAAAATAGTTGAGATCGTTGAAGCTAATGGGGCTGAGTTTGCCTTTCCAACTTCAACCTTACATCTCAAGTCGATGCCAAATACTGGAGAGCCTGTCTAATGGCTGATAAATTATTAATTGTTATTGCCAATGTCGATACACAACGACCTGCCGAAATACTGCCGCCTTTGCTTCAGGCAACAGTAGCAGCGGCTATGGAGTATGATGTTGAGGTTCTGTTTACCGGACAGGCAGGTCAGTTGGCGATGATTGGAGAGGCTGAAAAACTGCTCTTAAAAGAAGAAGACAGTAAAAGTGTATATGATCATATTAAACAGGCAAAATTAGCGGGTGTGGTTTTTAAAATATGCACACCTGCATTAAAATTCTGGGGAGAAAATATAATCCCTGAAATTGATGAAACTGTTGGTGGTGCTTATATAATAAATGAATCTATGGACGATAGTGTAGTCACATTCACATATTAAAATGCCGGAATATATTAAAGCAAAACAGATATTAGATAATGCTCAGCTGATTTATACAGCGGATCAAATACAGAAATCTATAGATCAACTAGCTCTGAAAATTAATAGACAACTGTCAAATAGTTCCACGCCAGTAATTGTCCTGCCTGTTATGAATGGGGGGTTGATATTAAGTGGTCAGTTAATTACTAGATTGAAGTTCCCGCTCGTAATTGATTATTTGCATGCAACTCGTTATAGAAATGAAACTACGGGTAGTGATTTACAATGGAGGGTTAAACCCCAGAATAACCTTGCTGATAGAACATTATTAATTATTGATGACATATTTGATGAAGGTCATACAATGCAGGCGGTTATTGAATATTGTAAATCTGAAAACGCAGCTAATGTATATTCCGCTGTTCTTGTAGAAAAAGAACATCCCAGATCAAAAGCATCAATTAAAAGTGATTTTGTTGGTATGAGTATTGAAGATCGATATGTGTTTGGTTTTGGTATGGATTATAAGGGTTATCATCGTAATTTAAATGCAATTTATGCAGTTAAAGAAACCTGATGTGACTACTTTTTATAAATTTTTACGCCATTAGTAACAGGTAATAATTGATGAATGAAAATGCTTTTTCAGCACAACTGGCCATCATTGGTGGTACAGGATTATATCAACTGGATAGATTTGAAGAAATTGAACGTCGTACCTTAACTACTCGCTGGGGTGCCCCATCGTCAGAAATTGTTCTGATTAAAAATAATAATACAAGCGTTGCATTTATAACTCGTCACGGCTTTGAGCATAATATTCCACCCCATAAAGTTAATTACAGGGCAAATATCTGGGCACTTAAAGAAATGGGTGTTAAAGAGATAATTTCTGTCGCGGCTGTTGGCGGTATAAGTGAGTCGATGCCACCAGAAAGCATTGTGATACCTGATCAGATTATTGATTATACCTACTCAAGAAAACATACCTATTTTGAAGATGAATTAGATGCGGTTCAGCACATCGATTTTACTGAGCCCTATACAAAGTCTCTACGCGAACGATTACTGGCCGTCTCAGGTGATTTAATAGACGGTGCTACCTATGCTGCTACACAGGGCCCTCGTTTAGAAACCGCAGCAGAGATTCAAAAATTAAAACGTGATGGGGCTGATATAGTGGGTATGACAGGTATGCCAGAAGCGTCACTCGCACGCGAGCTTGAAATTGATTATGCCTGTTGTGCGCTGGTTGTTAACTGGGCAGCGGGCTGTGCCGGCACAACAAAAATTGAGCATCCGCAAATGCTTAAAATAGTCAATAAAGGTATGTTGAGGGTAAAATCAGTCTTACAGGCATTAATCTAGTCGCTTTTGTGATTAAACAGGTGAGATTCTAGAGGTTTGGCTGCATTTATAACTCTAATTTTTACTTTATAAGCCAGTTTTTTGTTTTTTGGGCTTAAATACAGCGTCATATGCTGAGAATTGAGCGTCTTTTCAAGCCTATGTGGAACTGAGCATATCAATACATATAACAATACTATAAAATACGCCCGAAATTAATACTGAATAAAAGGTAAGACATGTCACGTGCCGATAAGGTCTCAGACGCTACAGGTCTGAAAAAAACAATTCTAACTCTTCGTTACCATGAGCAGTCTCGTCAATGGTTTGCCGTGGTTTTTGTACTGTTAGTAAGCCTGCTTGGCTCATATGATCCTGTGTTGTTCATTGTTGGTGGTGCCATTGCCGCAGTGGGTGAGCTTATTCGCATGTGGGCATCTGGTTATGTAATGAAAAACAAGGAGCTGGCAACAACAGGCCCTTATGCGTATGTCCGCCATCCTTTATATGTTGGAAATATTCTGTTACTGGTGGGGTTTTCTATTGCTTCCACGCAATGGTGGTCATTTGTACTGATGGCAGGCCTGTTGGCATTTTATTACCCCCCTACAATATCTTATGAAGATAATAAACTTCGCGGTATTTTTGGTGAAGAATGGGAGGCATGGTCTAAAAATGTTAATGCGCTGATACCTACTTTTGGAAGCAAGGCAGGTAGTTTGAAAAGTAGCTGGTCATTTAAAAAGAGCCTGATGCAAAATGCTGAACCAGTTATTGTTGTATATTTGATTGGCTGTTTGTATCTTCTATATATAAATTAAATGATAGAGAATCTGAAATTTATTTCAGAAAGCGACTTAACTCTATGGGTTAGAGAGCACCTGAATTCAGATCAATATGCATTATCAGCAGGCTATCAGGGAAAGACCCTGCTGTTTAATGAGTCAGGTCATAAACTCGTTATTAAAGCACCTCTCGGTAATTTTCTTACCCGCCCTGTTAATCTTGCACTCTTACGCCATGAATATCGTATCTACCAGAAACTTCAGGGTCTGGAGGCTATTCCTGTCTGTTATGGAATGGCTAATAATGAATTTCTGGTAATTGAATATATTGAAGGCGAAACGATCAGGCAAAGACGTCCGCCGTCTGATTCTGATTATTACGTTAAACTGTTAGACGCCATTAAAGAAATGCATGCTAGAGAAGTTGCTCATTTTGATTTAAAACGCTCTGAGAACTTATTAATAACAAAACAGGATGAACCAAAGATTATAGACTTTGGTGTTTCAATTTCTAAAAAAGGTGGTTTTCATTTTATAAACCAGTTTTTATATTCATTAGCGCAACAATTTGATTTTAATGCCTGGGCGAGACACAAGTATCATAAAAAAATGGATCTTTTGTCTGAAGAAGATGAAAAGTATTATAAAAAAACAGGTATTGAAGTGTTCAGTAAAAAAATAAAACGATTTTATAAAGATAAAATTCTTGCAGCTTTCAAATGAGCTATAAGGTAATTCAAATTATAGATTCTTCAAAAGTGTAGCGGCGCTGTCTATATACTTTTTTCTGGATAATAAAAGTTGCCAGCGACTTCCACCGCATTGTCTCCATAGAACAGCTGAGCGTACACCTGCAAATAACAGAGCGCGAACTTTGTTAGCATTATTTGTTTGTGATAAATAGGTATGGCTGCCCTGTACCATAATCTTGGGCCCTATAGGGCTTATTATCTGTTGATAGATATCAGCTAAACTGGCAATTACATTGTCATGGCTGATATGAAAATATTCTACCTTACTTTTACTGTTTTCAAGTTCAGTCGCTAATTTATTCATTAAGTGAGGTGATTTTCTAAGTATTTTTTCTAGTTGTAGAATGTTGATAACATAACGTGTTATTTCCATATCTATATTTCTTTTGTCGCCACTTAATTGTTCATGTAATGTTATGAGACCTTTTTTGATGGTTGTTACATCGCCATAGACATCCATAACATTATTTGCATCAAATCGAAACAGGGTCTCGAGGATGGATGCTAAATGGGCATCAGAAACATTTCCTGTATTGGCAACTTCTTTAACCAATATTACAGACTGGTAAATACCGGCAAGTGCCAGGGTTCTTTCTTCTTGATTATGTTCCATGAATTATTATTTTACTAAAGTTAAAAAAATTACAAATTATACATGGTGTCAATTATCCCACCACCTAAACAAATATTGTCATCATAAAAAACTACAGATTGCCCTGGAGTGATGGCTCTTTGGGCTATATCAAAACTTACAGTAATAGAACCGTTGTTTACGGATACCAGTGTGCAACTCTGATCTTCCTGTCTATAACGTACTTTTGCCTTACAGCTGTAGGGTAGGTCTGGCATTTTACCGCTGACCCAGCTAATCTGAGATGCAGTCAGATGCGTATGATACAAAGCAGAGTCATCACCCTGTGCGACGTACAGAATATTTTTCTGTAGATCTTTTTTAACACTGAACCAGGGTTCTTCGCTTGCATTTTTAACACCGCCAATACCCAGACCTTTACGCTGACCTAGTGTGTAATACATGAGGCCATGATGTTGACCAACTATTTGTCCATCAAGTGTTTTTATTTGACCCGGTTGGGCAGGAATAAATTTCTGTAAAAAGTCCTTGAATTTACGCTCACCAATAAAACAGATGCCTGTACTGTCTTTTTTATCGTGAGTTATAAAGTCATTTTTTTCAGCAATATTACGAACTTCAGGTTTTTCAATGTCTCCAACCGGAAATAAGCTGTGCTTTAGTTGTTGCTGATTCAGGGTATATAAAAAATAACTTTGATCTTTATTGCTATCAAGGCCTTTTAATAACTGAAATTCATTATTTGTCTCGGCCCGTTGTACATAGTGGCCGGTGGCAATAAAGCTGGCACCTAATTGAAGTGCGTAAT
>JAPHSS010000016.1 GCA_026195255.1 Gammaproteobacteria bacterium
ATAATGCTATTAAACATGATGCAGCTGTGATTCTTGGGCAGAAGTTGGCTTCATATAAAATTTGATTGTTTTACTTTATTTAGACTAAAAAGCTTATACATCTGAATCCTTAAATATCAACTGTAGGTTTTATTAAATTTGCATTCTTTGATTGGGTCTGCTGGTGTATCTGCAAGCTCTAATCTTCATGGGAACTTGAATTCTGTGTAGTCGCCGCGCTGGCGACTTACTTTTCTTACAACAGCGTAAGAAAAGTAAGCAAAAGAACGCCGTCCTTTAGTCGCTTGTTCTCATTAAAAAGCGAATGAGAATTCCCGAAAATTGTGCAGAAGACTTCCAGTAGCAAATTAACCTGTTAGTTCATTTCCCTGTTGTCGGGTCGTTCTGATGCGCCATCCAGGCTTAACAGAACTTAAAATCACATCCCTGTGATTTTACCCCTACATGAATACAATTTTCGGCAAGCTCCAGAGGAGAGGTAAGTCAAAACCAAATCAAGCCCGAAACTTCAAAAGAAAATGTCTATTTCATACTGCCATACCCGAGAAGGTCTTCTGGAGGGTCTTCAATATGCGAAGCATAACCTGTAATGCGTAGGGCAGGAGCCCGAAGTAATGCTTGTGTCGGGTATCCAGCGACTTTTAGAAAATATAGTTAAAAAGTCAAAACTGCGATTTATAAGCCTTTCAAATTTATAATTAATTTCTAATGTAGAGTTAATGTCGAAAACTAGAATATTGAAATTTTTTTTATTATAAATAACGTCGAAATTTCTAACTACAGCTGGCCTTCAAAATCACTTGATTAACTTCCGCTTCAGGAAAGCGAGCCTTTGGGTGCCAGTCCTGGCAGAGCATTTTTTGATATCAACAGATTGTTGATATTAAAAATATACAACGTGCACGTTGCTAAATCAGTGAGATTTAATGGTGATTATTGTTTAGATAATTAAGTATCGTGTCTCCAGAACTCGCATGCCCATAATAAGCACACTTTAGTTTTATCAAGCCAGGCTATACCAAGTTGCCCGTGCTTTCCCATGCCGCTGAATACGACCGTTTTCGACCAGCTCACGCAATCTAACTTTCAGTGTATTTTGGTTCGCACTGGTTAGCCCCACCATCTGAGCAATGGTTAAACGTTCATGCTCATTCAGGAGTTTAAGCACCTGCACAGAAAGCGATGGCAATGATATATCACTTGCAGTCCTTTCTTGTTCAACCTTTATAACAAGGTTAGCTTTTTGTTTTTTCAGGCAGCGCAGAAAAAAGCCAACCCAGGGCTCCCAATCAGGGGAGTCATTTTTAAGTGTCGTTTGTGTACGCCTTAGCGCCTTGTAGTAAAGGTCTTTATTCTCTTCAACAATGCTTTCCAAAGAAGCATAAGGCACGTACTCATAACCTGCCCGTAATAATAGTAATGTGGTTAGTACACGCGAGAGCCTGCCATTACCATCCTGAAATGGATGGATCGCTAAAAACACCACATTGATAACCGCAATGATTAATAACGGATGCATGGCTGATTCATCAATGGTTTTTGATGCCCAGCGCACTAATTCTTCCATTTCTCCAGGTGTATCAAATGGCGTTGTGGTTTCAAAGATCACACCTATTTCACGACCTTCAGCATCTTTGGCTACAACACTATTGGAAAGCGTCTTATAAGAGCCACGATGACGCTCATCTTTGGCGCTATGACGAAGCAAGGTCTGGTGTAACTGACGAATATGGTTTTCGGTTAAATGCAAATCTTCATAGGATTGAAACACCAAATCCATGGTTTCAGCATATCCTGCTACTTCCTGCTCGTCACGGGTTTTAAATGAGGTTGAGCCAAGGTTAGAAAGCAATTTCTCTACCTGCGTATCAGTGAGCTTTGCTCCCTCGATCCGTGTAGATGAACCAACACTTTCAATCGTTGCTACCTTACGAAGTTGTTGTAAGCGTTCTGGTGAGAGTGTTTTGAGTGCCTGCCATTGCCCTTTAAACTCATCGATTTCAGCGATGAGCTGTAAGATATTCTGGCCAACGGTGATGTTTGGTTCTCTCATTCAGACCTCATTATCGGACACTATACCGGATTCACATACCCGATTATACCCGATAATACCCGATAGCCAAGATTTATTATCTTTTCAGCATCGCATCCAATTACTCATCCATGGTTCTATATCACGTAAGGGGTCAGAATTAATAAGGCACCTGTGTCCCAAGAACTCAAGGCCAGGATTACAGTTTACTGGAACTGGTCGGCGGTATTGAAATGGGACGTTTTAATCTGGGGTCTACGGTTGTTCTGTTAATGAATAATAAAGTTGTTCTTGATGATGCTATTAAACATGATGCAGCTGTGATTCTTGGGCAGAAGTTGGCTTCATATAATATTTGATTGTTTTACTTTATTTAGACTAAAAAGCTTATGCAGCTGAATCATTAAATATTAACTGTAGGTTTTGTGGTTTCAACTCTTAGAGCATTTGCAAGCCCCTGACTTCATGGGAATTAGAATTCTGTGTAGTCGCCGCGCTGGCGACTTACTTTTCTTACAACAGCGTAAGAAAAGTAAGCAAAAGAACGCCGTCCTTTAGTCGCTTGTTCTCATCAAAAAGCGATGAGAATTCCCAAAAATTGTAATGAAGACTTCCAGTAGTAAATTAACCTGTTAGTTTATTTCTCTGTTGCCGGGTCGTTCTGATGCGCCATCCAGGCTTAACAGAACTTAAAATCACATCCCTGTGATTTTGCCCCTGCGGGTATACAATTTTTGGCAAGCTCCAGAGGAGAAGTAAGTCAAAACCGATATAAATTCTTTATTCAAAAGAAAATCAATCTGTCTTGTCATTCCTGCGACTAAACCTTATGGAAAGGTTTGAAAACAATCGTAAAACAATCGGGGACAGACCACGTTTTACTTTTTATTATAAATAAAGTCGAAACTTCTAACTACAGCAGGCCTTCAAAATCACTTGATTAATTTCCGCCCCGAAAAGCGGACCTTTGGATGCCAGCCCTGGCAGAGCATTTTCTGATATCAACAGATTGTTGATATTAAAAATATACAACGTGCACGTTGCTAAATCAGTAAAATTTAATGGTAATTACTGTTTAGACAATTAAGTATCGTGTCCCCAAAACTCTACGTGCACGTTACTAAATCAGTCAGATTTAATGGTAATTATTGTTTAGACAATTAAGTATCGTGTCCACAGAATTCCTAAATAATACTTCATATTGAATCCGTAGTGGAAGGTATGACTCTGCGTGCAAATTTTTTGTTAGGCATTTTAGTTTTCACTTTAACTGCTTATTAGTAAACTATACGCTGTAGTATCTTGGCTGTTGTTGCATGCCTTTGCGGAGTGTGGTACGTTGAAGATGTAGAAGGCATCCAATGATCCAACTCTACTTCGGTAGTGCGTTCGGCGGGTGCCTTTTTTATTTCCACTATGTGTACCGATTATTAGCACCAGTTTCATTCAAATACGTACCGAACACAAGGTGCTTTATTTCTTTCTTTGAATTCTTTGATAGTTTGTTTCCATATGGTGGGCGGGGATGTGTGGATTGATGCTTGGGATCAAGCGTATCCACAAGAGCATGCACAATCACACCGTAAACGAGAAGTTGCTGACGATCAGTTTTTATACGTGTATTTGCTAGAAGTTTAAAAAGTGGCTTGCACCATGCTCTGGCTGAGGCTGCCTCAGTTATTTTCATATCGAACTCTACGAGACCAATTGTTCTTCGGCCACCGTCAAAGGATAGATCGGTTGTTAGTTCTCCAATTGCGTTCTGGTGCGTTCGGTTAACTAGCCGTATTCTTTGTGAGCCGAGGCAAGCAATGAATTTTTGGAGCTTCGCACCTCGTTTGTCCGATGCGAGAGACACACCCAAGCTTTCCTCCGCAAGAATATTGATCCGACCCCAGAAACTTGCGTATAGATAAGCTAGACCGATAAGGTCTTTGCTTAGCTCATTCGAAGAAGCTGGAGATAGCTTTTCAGTTTCGGTGGCGAAGTCTCGTTCAGCTAAGGATTTTGTTTTACCAATAATTGCATCCGCTGCCTTCAATAAAGGGTCTAGGTGAGCATCTACTAGTGCCTTCGCAGATTTCTTTTCACCGAAGTAATACTTAACCCAGGCAACTGGGTAGTCAATTAGCTTTGCTACTATTCCCCCTGATAGCGCCGCCAAAAATATCGGCAACCAAGTCTCATTCATTGTTGCAACCTCATGTGGCGATTGAAATTATTATTGTGCCTAACAGTTGTTTAACAGAATTATTTCCTGTTATCGTCCCGTAAATCTATCACAAATATGATCATAATTCTTAGTAAAACAGTTGCTTAGCTATTTCTTTGATCTGTTATTGAGAGACAAAAAGCGGAATTAACTCCTTGTTACTGGTTTTCTTAGATTAGATAATAACAGAGACCCAGCAATATAATTGTCTGCTTTGTGGTGGTAGCAGAAACAAGACTTCACTACAATAAATTCTTACTTCCTTTATATCTCTAGCCAATAATTAGTAGTCAGTTGTAACCAGGTAAGAACATCAGAAAGTGGACATTGAGCGCTAAAATAACCGGCTCAGCGGAAGTGCCGTGGCTTTTGCTGTGTTAGCGTGAATCTGAATTGTTAGACCTATTCATATTTAGGCAATACTTTATCGAAAAAAGAATCCCAAAAGGAGCTCATATTATCAATATACTTAGTCATGTCTTCTTCTGGTATTTCAATTTTATTATCAGTTAAATATGATGTATTTGTTTTAAAGTACTCTGGTTTAATGCCTTTAAGGCGGTCACAAGATTTACCTTCACCATGTTTAATAGTATTCGCTACTAGACGAAGCTCGGTATTTGTTTTATACCAATTTGAACCAACATCACAACTTATACCCATCTCTTCAAGTTTCTTTTTAAGTTCTTCTGGCTTATTGTAGAGACTAGGGCACATCTCCCTGCAATCTTTCTCAAAAAGGTGAAAAAGCCACGTAGCAGTACTCAACAAAAATTCTACTTTCATTGCATGCTGTAATACGTAATGCTCCGTTCCATCTTCCCATGCTTCTTGATAAGCGTCTCCAACATCCATAGTATCAGGGTTGAAGGATTTACCTAATTCTTCCAGTTTTTTCTTTGCAATGATTTTAGCTTCTTCTTCTATATTTTCATATACAGGTAATAATCGGCTAAAAATAGTCTCTTTGATAGAGTTTATTTTATATGAAATATGGTATTTATGAGATTCATAATAGTGCACTATTATTTTCCTATATATTTCTGACAGTCTCTAACTAATCATTAGCGACTAGTTATGTTTTTAGTATTACTTCCGAATTCAATCAACAGCGGACGTTCGTATTTACTTAGAAAAATATTTTTGGGGTACGGTAAATTTAATCATCATCGTCATATTCATCAAAATTTTCGTCACCCTCATATTCTTTTATAAATTCAGGTGTGACCCAAGCATATTTACGATCATAGCTTCCACCATAGCTTTGATAGTATTTACTCTTAAATACATGCAAAACTGTTTCATACTGAACCATAACTAATACGGCGTCACTTGTTTGCGGCAATTCTTTGTCATCTAACAAATCAAGAAATTTACCTTCTGGCTCAACTTCAAGAATATCTTTTAGGTCCGTTAAAACCCGATTAATTATTTTGACTTTACCTGCACTCATGACGGCATCTGGCTTTTTTTTGGATAACTCCCTTATCTCTTTAAAAAGACCTATAAAAATACCGTTAGTAGCTAAATAAGTTGCTGCTGACTCCTCAGTCGTAACCTTTGTTAAATCCATTATTTTCTTCCTATTTTACTTGGAGGGCCCGATTTAATTTTACTTCTTTTTCCGTCCACTTTATAGCCCCACCCAGATAATGAATCGTAGACAACATTATCAGATCTATACCTCTCCGCTTCTTCCATATACTGAGCCAATACCATTGTCACATCACTATTACTAGGTAGATCATCAGATTCAAAGTGATCAAAGTGATCAAACGGTTTATATTTTTCTCCGAGCACTTCGTTTGATGTTTTTATAACGTTGTTAATCAAAGTCAGCTTAAAAGCGTTTAATGAATCAGAGGGAGATTTTTTAGCAAGGATAGAAATTTCTGTGTGCGCACCTTTAAGCTGGCCTATAGTTTTCTCTAATTTTTCAACATCATCTATTGTCTTCATATTTATTATCCTTAAGGGCAGCGCCTGCGATATTGCTGGTAGCTTCTAACAAGAAAATCAATTGGGTGTCTTTGTTTGCTATCAAAAACTTCAACCATTTGTTCTAAATCTGTATCTGTTAGCACAATAACTGCTTTGCGCTGTCCGGACCACAAATCAACTGTTCTAGTCAATTCTGCTTTTTGCAGCGGGTTACGCGTAACAAAAACGCCAAATTTTCCTAAGTCATCGTGAAGATAACGATTAAGTTGATCAACATGTTCTCTTTTGATTTTAGCAACATTTTTCATTTCGAACGTTATTTGTCTTGATCCATAATCATTCATAATTTGACGTAAAAACTCATGCGTTCTACTGTTATAAAAAATTAAATCACGGATACTAACTCCAGAATCCGTTCTTGCCTGCTCTTGGGCAAAATCTAGATATGGATAAAATAGTGACGGTAAAAGCTCTCCCATAG
This sequence comes from Gammaproteobacteria bacterium, assembly GCA_026195255.1. Classification (GTDB taxonomy): domain Bacteria; phylum Pseudomonadota; class Gammaproteobacteria; order SZUA-229; family SZUA-229; genus SZUA-229. The sequence continues at coordinate 6,667 of JAPHSS010000016.1, forward strand.
CACGCTCGTATTTCATGTCTGCTCCTCCAGTCTTACCTGTTGGAAGTTTCTTAATTGTAGCAAACTTGCGTTTAGCAGAAAGTATTGGGATTTGAGTAAATAATGGATCATGCTCGCAATCAGCGACCGTTCTTTCCCTTTCTCTAACATAAGCGTCAATGACACCATAATTATCGCGGTTATAAGTTAAAACTTTAACCTTGGTTAGTTCTTCACCTTCATGCGCTATATCATCTTGAGGGCAATGATTTCGAAAATAACTATCATAGCTTAACCAAGGCACATGCCGTAACCACCTTTTGGGTATAAGTAATAATGGTGTACCTGTTTCAGGATGAACTGGTAAAGTCGCTTCAATAGTCTCAAATTCTTTTTTGTCATGATTGTATACAGCTGCAACTCTTACTCTTTGCATAGAAATGCCTAAATCACTACATTCTTGATGTGTAAAGTCTATAAGATAGCTCTTCATAAAGTTGCAAGCTATATCACTTACGCGATCCTTTCCTATGCCATCAACAAAAAGTTGAATTTCTTCAATATGTCGAAAGCCATGGTCTTTGTAATAAGAGATGCGCTCAAATAAGGATAAAACCTCTATAGCAGATTTTTTTCCTATTCGTTTCCCCTTGCGAGTAGCCGAGTTCCCTAAACCAACCTCATCACATTCTGAAGCCAAAACAAGTTGTTCGACAGCTTTGTCAATATGGCCACTTTTTGTTAAAGCTCCGAGGTTATTGAATGCTGCAATAATCATTTGGTGAAGCCCTTTATCTGACAAAGACGGGCTCTTCCATATTAAAAATGGATCAATATATAGGGGAATATCTTCATTTAAAAAAGGAATAGCAAAGTCTAGTTCGTGCTGGGGAACGTGCACATCATTAAACTCTGTAAATCGTGGCCTAATTAACAATCATTCTTCCTTATAAACATTATTTCCGCAGGAGCTAACGTCCGCTTTGAGTCGTTTCCAGAAGTCTAACATATAACCTACGTAGTCCTACAGTTGGCTAATACAGGAACATATATTAGAGTTTACTAAATGACGGCTTTGTGGTGTAAGCAGAATATTAGCTATATCGAATACAAACTTCAGCTTGCATAATAATGAGTAATTCAAGAGGTAATTACTACTGCGTTATATCTATACATTAGCCTTTAACTTAACTATGTTTGTTCAAAGCCACTGGATACCCGACACAAGCATTACTTCGGGCTCCTGCCCTACGCCTTACAGGTTATGCTTCGCATATTGAAGATCTCTCCAGAAGATCTTCTCGGGTATGACAGTATGAAGTGATTGTTTTCTTTTGAAACTTCGGGTTGATTTGGTTTTGACTTACCTCTCCTCTGGAGCTTGCCGAAAATTGTATACCAGCAGGGGCAAAATCACAGGGATGTGATTTTGAGTCACGATAAGCCTGGACGGCTTACCGGGACGACCCGGCAACAGAGAAATAAACTAACAGGTTAATATACTACTGGAAGTCTTCATTACAATTTTTGGGAATTCTCATTAGCTTTTTAATGAGAACAAGCGACTAAAGGACGGCGTTCTTTTGGTTACTTTTCTTACGCTGTTGTAAGAAAAGTAACTCGCCAGCGCGGCGACACCACAGAAATCTAATTCCCATGAAGACTAGAGCGAGCTAATAAACAAAAAGTGACACCACAGAATTCACGTTCCCATAAAGCCAGGAGCTTGCAAATAAACTAAAAATTGAAACCACAAAAAATAAAGTTAATGTTCAAAGTTTTAAAATGATAAAAATTAGAGTGTGCAATCATCTAACATACGACACCCATAAAAAATATGCCCCCTAAAACTCATCCCCAAAACTAATAACCTCATTAATATGATCAACCCCCATTATCAACATCAAAAGCCGATCAATACCCATTGCCACTCCAGAACACTCAGGCAAACCAGATTTCAAAGCAGCCAGCAAACACTCATCAACCGGCATTAATTTCTGGCCTCTTTGTTGGCGAATAATATTATCATTTTCAAAACGTTTGACCTGCTCATCGGCATCGGTTAATTCATAATAACCATTCGCCAACTCAAGTTCGCCATAAAACAACTCAAATCGATTTGCCTTACGTGAATCATCTTTATCCAGGCGCGCTAGTGAAGCCTGTGAAGCAGGATAATCATATAAGAAAGTAAAACTATTTTTAGGAAAATCAGCGGATATTTTTTCTACCATCAACCAGTCCAGCCACATATCCCGATCATCATCCATGCCCTGTGGGGTTTCAATATTGTATCTTTCTGCGACTTTTTTTAACTGCAAAACATCAGCATTAAACGGATCAATTTCAAGTTGATTAATAAATGCCTGTTGATAACTCAAGCGTTGAAAGTTTACTTTTTCCTCGATCATCAGGCCACTTAATAACAGCTCCATTTCATCCATTAACTGGTGATGATTAAAACCCAGACGATACCATTCCAGCATGCTAAATTCCGGGTTATGATTTCTGCCGTTTTCATCATCCCTGAACACCTTTGCAATTTGAAATATATCACCGCTTCCTGCAGCCAGTAGACGTTTCATATAAAATTCAGGGGAAGTATGCAGATAAAACTCTTTCTGATGAAACTGCGTTGAAAAACTCTCTACCTGTGGCTCAGTAACAGCTGCTTTTGAAATAACAGGTGTCTCAACTTCCAGTACATTTCGTAACGCAAAAAAAGCCCGAATACTTTGCAGTATTCGGGCTCTTTCTTTAAGTATTTCAAGTGTAGCTGTTGGTTGCCAACGCTGGCTCATTATGATTTAACGCGTGATACATATTCTCCACTACGCGTATCAACCTTTAATAACTCACCTTCTTCTATAAACAAGGGCACCTTAACCACCGCACCTGATTCAAGTGTAGCCGGTTTAGTTCCGCCTTGTGCAGTATCACCTTTTAAACCTGGATCAGTTTCAGTAACAGCCAGTTCAACAAAGTTTGGTGCCGTAACAATTAGTGGAGCGCCATCCCATAAGGTCACTGTACATAATTCCTGCGCTTTGATCCATTTGCCAGAGTCAACCATTGCAGAATCAGGAGCCGCCACCTGCTCAAATGTATTGGGATCCATAAAATACCAGAACTCACCATCGTTATACGAGAACTCCATATCGACATCAATGACATCAGCAGCCTCTACAGACTCGCCTGATTTAAATGTCTTTTCAAGCACCCGGCCGGTTTTCAGGTTACGTAATTTAACACGATTGAAAGCCTGCCCTTTACCGGGTTTAACTAACTCATTTTCAATAATTGAGCACGGATCATTATCTAAAATCAGTTTAAGACCGCCACGAAATTCATTGGTACTGTATGATGCCATATGTAAATAACCTTTAAATATGAAGATTGAGCCCGATTAAATCACCCAACCGACCAGACAGCAGATATATCGAGACTTAAAGCAGCGCATATAATACTCGGAACCGGCCTTAATGCCAAAAACATTAGGCATCAAATTGGCCAATTTGATCTCATAATTCGCCAATAACCTTAAATATTAGGACTTTTAAGATCTATTCACCTATTAAATCATTCGATGATTAAATAATGTGTTTTCGAAACAAGCTTAAAATATAATGTAATTATGCACCCTGTAAAACTCATAAAAGTAGTGCCAGATAACCAATTATCAGCGTTAAGCTGGCAACAACAACTGTCACAGGCTATCACTGACCCTGCTCAGTTACTTCAGACACTGAATTTGAAATCTGAAGATTTTGACCATTACACACCTGCCACTCAACAATTTAGCCTTAAAGTGCCCCATGCATATATCAATAAAATGCAAGTGGGTAATCCTCGTGACCCCCTATTATTACAGGTGATGGCTCAATCGCAGGAAATGCTGCAAGCAGAAGGTTACGTTAAGGACCCGGTGGGAGATCTGGAGGCTAATAAAAGCCCCGGTTTATTACACAAATATAACGGCCGCGTCCTGCTAATTACTACTGGGGCGTGTGCTGTGCATTGCCGTTATTGTTTCAGACGCCACTTCCCCTACCAGCAGCAACAGGCAGGTCGTGAGCAATGGGCCGATGCATTAACCTATATACAGAACGACAGCAGTATCAAAGAGGTTATATTGAGCGGTGGAGACCCCTTGGTATTATCCGACAACAAATTAAATCACTTAATCAGCTTATTAGAAGCTATTCCGCACTTAAGCCGTTTACGTATACATAGCCGTCTACCCGTTGTTTTGCCTGACCGAATAACGAGTTCACTGGTTGACCTGTTAGCAAACAGTCGTTTTAATGTCTGTATGGTTATCCACGCAAATCACTCTAATGAAATCGCCCTTGCAGAAAAAAGCGCCTTAAAGAAGTTAAAACAGGCTGGCATACACCTTCTCAATCAGGCTGTTTTGCTTAAAGGAGTAAACGACTCCCTAAAAAAGCAGGTTAACTTATCTGAAGCACTTTATGATGCGGGGGTACTGCCTTACTATTTACATCTACTTGATCCTGTTCAGGGTGCTGCGCATTTTGATGTAGAGTTAACTCAGGCATTAGGCTTGATTACACAACTTCAAAACAACTTACCCGGCTTTTTAGTACCTAAACTGGTACGCGAAATTGCTGGAGAAACAAGCAAAACACCGGCAAATGAGCTATAAATCATAGAATATTGCATGTTGTGGCTTAAAAAGCCCCACTATCTAACTGTTTTTATTAAATAATATAAATAAATAGTATAGACTTAAGAGCAGCATAGGGCGTCAGGCAATAAGATGGATATAATATAAGCCGATTAACAATATGAAATTAAACGTACCAGAACAAACAACCCCAGATAAAGATGACTTTCCGAATCATCCACGCAAAGTAAAAAAATGGCTAGCCAGCTTAAAGCGCGCCAATATGGGTGATTTTACTCGGCAAATATATAACGGGGTGCTGGCTTTAAATCGCCAGGCAATGGCTCCTAAACACCGTCTGGAAAACATGGAACTATTACGTGAACCTACACGCCATATTTTCAATCAGTTACACAAGCATTTTATTAATCGTACACTGCCACTACCTGAAAAAAGCCACAAAATCACACATCTAAATCAGGCGCTTTTAAATGAAATGGCGGTTGGTTATAAAATACTCATTTTTGAAGCTTCAAATAATCTTGCCAAAATTGATGCCAAAACCATCTTAATAGCAAGTGAGCGATCGTTGCACTATTACTCTGAACTACTACTACGTTCAAGTCAGATATATGCAGAGTTACCAAAGGGTGTATGGTGGGATATACATCGCATTTACGGTTATGCTGAACTGAAAAATTTACACAAAAAAAGCATAAAAGATCCAGAGCTTTCTGTTAAAGCCATCACACCTGAAGATTACTACAAACAAATCTTACTATTTTCACTAGCACGCCCCAATGCTCTGCGTCAAAGTGATGCTGAACGACTGTTCAAATCTATTAACCAATGGGCTAAACTAACAACAATTTGTAATAAGCCATCAAAAAACAAGTTAAACAGATATTTTGTTAGCAAGCTGGATGGGGATCTACCGCCCAACTGTGTTTCTGAAAATGATATGAAGAACCTCGAACATGTTCGCGCTATAGAAACCGACAAACTGGTTGAACACCTGCAGCAACTAGATAATGATTCTGATGACTTACTGACAGCTGTTGCTATCGGTGACAAAGTTTCTCAGGAAACAATACGCACATTAGTATCCTCATGGAGCCTTTGCGCCAAACGCCGCTTTTCACGCGCTATTCGTAAAGATGATATACGTGTTTCTATTGGTTTAAATTCAATACACAAAGTGCTAAACACAGAAATGACTGCACCTGCTTCAAAGCTCAAAGCCAGAAAACCAAATAAAATGTTTTCTCTGGAATCAATTCCTGAGAATGAAAAAGCTAATAAGGATCTGTTTGCTCAACAGGACCCAACCTTCTTCATTACTCACCCTGAAATGAAAAGTGAAAAAAACCGCTCTGCAGGCGCATGGGATATGATTGCTAAGGGCCGTACATTAACGGAGAGTTATTCTCAGGAACTTCAGGATCAGGATAACAACCTTGGCGCACTCTACAAGGAAGAGCCTGATATTCACTGGAAAATAACCAATGTAAGCGCCGGTGGATATTGCCTTTTCTGGGACTCCAACCTGCCGTCTCGCGCACTGGTTGGAGAATTAATCAGTATTCGTGAAAGAGAGCCCGACCATACCTTCCAGTGGCGAGTAGGCGTTATTCGCTGGATGCAGTATAGTCAGGAACACGGGCTGGAAATTGGTGTTCAGGTTTTATCACCTAAAGTCATTTCCTGTCAGGTACAAAGATTAGAACGCAAAAACGAAGAACCATTTAACTGCCTGATGTTGCCTGGCATTAAACCTATACAACAACCATCAACAATACTTTTACCGGCACATGCATTTCGCCGTGGCAACACATTGAGCATGCATGTGCATGAACGTGACATGGAAATTAAACTAGGCACTGTACGCGAACACACCGGGTCATTTACACAGTTTCAGTTTTCACAGATCAATAAAGACGAGACCCCTGAAGATGATGACAATGGTAGTGATTCTAATTCTAGTAAGAAAAAACCTGATAATTTTGACTCAATCTGGTCTTCATTATAACTATAAATAACCAGATCACTTTGGAATCTTAAGCTGTGGATGAAAAGAAAAAAATAAATATTTTTATTATTGATGACTCATTTAACAATGAAGAAAACATAGTAAAACTGATGCGCAGTTCTGGTTATGTCGCACATACCACTCGTGTTGAAGATGATGAAGACCTGATAGCTGCATTAAAAAAAACCACACCTGATATTCTTCTCTACTCAAATGGTATGGAATTAATTTCATTGCAGGACACCATTAAGTGCATTGAGGAAAATGCAGGTGAACCTGTTCCGGTCATTGCAGTCAACAGACCTGGACACGAGTTAGACGTTATTGAAGCCATGCGAACTGGTGCAAAAGATTTAACGTCATATGACAACCCCTCTCATCTCGAAATGGTTATCCACAGAGAAGTTCAAGCCCATTCAAGCATTGCAAAACTGTTTAAGCTTGAGAATGCAATAAAAGAAACTGAAAAACGCTGCGAAGCCCTACTTGATTCTTCACGTGATGCCATTGCTTATATCCATGAAGGTATGCACGTGTATTCTAACCAGTCTTATCTGAAACTATTTGGCTTTGATGAATCTGAAGACCTGGAAGGCATGCCTATACTGGATATGGTGGGTATAGATGGCCGGGATAATTTCAAAGCTTTTTTACGTGACAACGGCAAGCCTGATAGCTGCGTCGCAGAAAAACTAGAACTTAGTTTGAGAAATTCTGATGACACTGAATTCAAGGGTGAAATGGAATTTTCGCCTGCCAGCATTGAGGGTGAACCCTGCATTCAGGTAATTATCAGAACACAGAGCGACAATAAAGAACTAGAGAAACAACTCGCTTTAATGAGCCAGACCGATTCAGTTACCGGGCTTTATAATCGCCAGTATTTCTTAGATGCCCTTGAAGAATCTGCATCAAAAGCAAAAGAAGGCAAAACCACTGCGGCAGCACTGCTCATACATCTGGACAGTTTTAATGACATCAAACAGAGCGCTGGTGTAGTAGGTGCAGATCAATTTTTAAATGAAATATCAAGAAAGCTTGAAGAATCAATTACAAACGATGATGTATTAGCTCATTTTGAAGGCAATACATTTTCAATTATTGCCTACAATCAAAATATGGAAACTATTGACGCATACGCTAAAAAAATCAGCGCAGCGTCTCATGATTTTATTGCAAATATCAACGACCAGTCAATTAATACAACCTGCACTATAGGTGTCAGCCTTTTAGATACCAACACCCCGGATACCAGCGAAATTTTGTTACGTGCTGAACGTGCTGTAAATGAAGCAACTGAGAAAGGACCAAACTCTGTTGTCATATATCAGCCAAAAGAAGGTGAGTTAACGCAAAAAGAAATTGATGCTCAAGTAGTTAACGACCTCAGAGAAGCCCTGAAGAGCAATCGTTTTATTCTACACTTTCAGCCAGTTATCAGTTTGCATGGTGATACTGATGAGCGCTATGAAGTATTTGTTCGAATGCTGGATAAAGACGGTAATATGGTTATGCCCGATGACTTTTTACCAGCGGCAGATCGCACTGGTATGTCTGTGGCAATTGACCGTTGGGTATTACTCAGCACTATTACCACCCTCACCAAATGCTGGAAAGAAGGTAAACGTACACTGTTCTTCGTTAAACTGGCTGCTAGCTCATTAAAAGACACTAGCCTGATGTCCTGGCTGAAAGAGCAACTTAAAAAGTATAACGTTCCTAAGAACAGTCTTATTTTTGAAGTTAAAGAAAGCGTTGCGGTTACTAGCTTGAAATATACAGCCGAACTGGCAAAATCGTTACAGGCACTTAATTGTGGTTTTGCACTTGATGATTTTGGAACAGGTAGTAATCCATTTGAGTTATTAAAACATATACCTGCCGACTACCTGAAGCTGGAACGTTCATTTATGAATGACCTTTCTACCAGCACAGAAAACCAGGAAGCCGTAAAAGCTATTACTGAAAAAGCAATGGAGATGAATAAACTCACCATTGCACAATGCGTTCAAGATGCAACCAGCCTGTCAGTATTATGGGGCATGGGAATCAACTTTATACAGGGTAACTTCTTACAGGAAGCATCCGCTGAACTGGATTATGACTTTACTTCAATGGCCGGTTAACAGGCATAAGTATATGTTTTGCCCCTACCGGAAATAATGCGTTATAAGCCTGTCAGCCTTTAAAAGCATCCTTAGAGTTTAAATAATCTATCTCAGCCGGCGTAGATTCACGCTGCAAAGCTGTATTTCTATGGGGAAACCGGGCAAACTTCTCAATAATATTTCGGTGATGCCTGGCAAAACGGATATTGCCCTGTAACCCCGCCTCTTCAAATTTTTCAACAGACAAATTTTGATGTGCCATCAACTCACTGTGCATTAATGGCATATAAAAAAAGCTAAGCTGTGATTGCGGTAACTGTTTATCGAAAGCCTGATCAATACCATATAAAGCAATTTCTATAGCTTGCGACTCGGTCGCAAAACTATCCGCTTGTCCACGAAACATATTTAATGGAAACTGATCAAACAACAATATTAAAGCAAGACAACCTTGCGGTGTTTGCATCCAGTTAGATAATTTATTTTCCCGCCCCAGTATCCAGAGTGCCTCATACTTCTCGCAAATTAATGCATCAATCTCAGGCGTTGAATTAAACCAGTGTTTACTCATTGGTTCTGAGTACCAGAACAGGATAACATCTTCAGGTCGAATCAAAACATTGCTCCAGATAAAATTATTTAGCTGATGGCAGCTTACGGGTGAATACCCAGTTGTTTCCTTTCGATACTTTTTTATTAAACTTATAACCTTGCAGATCAAATGACTTTATATCTTCAATATCTGATAACTGGTTTTGAATAATATAACGACTCAATAAACCACGGGCTTTTTTTGCATAAACGCCAATCATTTTATACTCGCCATTTTTTAATTCTTTAAACGCAGGTGTTATGATTTCACCTTTTAACACTTTTGGCTTTACAACTTTAAAGTATTCATTAGACGCCAGGTTGATCAGGTATTTTGATTTAATCTCTTTAAGCTGGGCATTCAAACCCTCTGTAACTGTATCGCCCCAAAATTCATACAGGTTTTTACCGCGTTCATTACTCAACCTGGTGCCCATTTCTAGTCGATAAGCCTGCATTAAGTCGAGTGGCCGTAACAATCCATACAAACCAGATAACATACGGAAATGTTTTTGCGCAAAGGCAAAATCTTTTTCCGTAAAACTTTCTGCGTCTAAACCGGTATAAACATCGCCCTTAAATGCAAGCACGGCCTGTTTTGCATTTTTTTCTGTGAACTTCTTATTCCAGGCCTCAAATCGATCAAAATTTAAATCCGCAATTTTTGTACTGACTTTCATTAATTCAGAAATATCCAACGAAGAAAGCTCACGCATACGGTGTATTAATTCTGCTGAATCATTTAAATAGTCAGGTATTGTAAACTTTTTAATTTTAGGCGGCGTTGTATAATCAAGGGTTTTAGCAGGGGAAACGACTATAAGCATATCTATTCACAAGTTATTCAAGAATAACGCATTATACCCGTTAAAAATGAACTAACTCCACTCCTGATATACTAATAATTACACCCACATCAGGTTATTAACATGTCATTACGCGCTTATCCTCTATTCTCCATTCTCTTTATAGTGTTAACTTTAATATTTAGCCCATCACAGGCAGCAGAAAAGACTAACAGTAACACTGAAAGTATTATTCTAGCCGGTGGCTGCTTCTGGTGCATCGAATCAGATTATGAAAAACTGGATGGCGTTATTGATGTTGTCTCAGGGTACTCAGGAGGGGATGCGAAAAACCCGACCTATAAACAGGTTTCAGCTGGTAACAGCGGACACATAGAAGTTGTAAAGGTAAGCTATAACCCGCAAGTTATAAATCGCGCGCGCATTCTTGATTATTTCTGGCGCCATATTGACCCAACACGTGATGATGGTCAATTTTGTGACCGGGGACCTCAATATCGCCCGGCTATTTTTTATAAGAATGAGTCAGAAAAACAGGCCATTCTGAAATCTGCTGCACATATTGAAAAAACCAAACCTTTTAAAGAGCCTCTAAAAGTCGAATTTATACAGGCCGGAGCATTTTATCCTGCTGAAGATTATCATCAGGATTATTATAAAAAGAATCCCGTGCGTTATAAGTATTATCGGTATTCCTGTGGACGTGATGCTCGAGTTGAGGAGCTTTGGGGATCATAAATTGCTGCGGGACTTCTCCCTCGGGGTCAGAGCCGATGCTTTTCCGGCTCTGACGCCTGTCTTGATGCCCTCAAGAGTTTTACGGAGTAGTTTCACTACTCTTTCAGCTCTTGGTGGTATGGATTAAGGGGACAGGGCGGAATGGCACTAAGTTAAGCCCTTTCAGCACGGTATCTACTCCGGTGTTTTATCTCTTCCATTA
>JAPHSS010000064.1 GCA_026195255.1 Gammaproteobacteria bacterium
CTATGCGGGTGTATGGCAATAAACATAAAAACATCATTGCGATTAATGCGCGGTGAGGGGAAGTCTTTGTTGACATTAGAGGGGCGTCCATATATGTCTGGATAAGACGTCTTGATAAGACGCTAAGCCTGTTGTTAAGTCTTTATGAATAAGACTATTTTTAGCACCCATTGAGATGGGTGTTTTAATAAGCCTTTGAGATGGGTGTCTTAATAAGCCTTAATAAGCCATTAAGCTAAGTTATATAAAAAAGTTCAAGCTGCAGCTAACTTTATAACATTAAGCTCTTTTCGCTTTTGTTCCGCATGCCAAAGGTCATACTGCGTTTGTTGATTTAACCAACTTTCAGAAGATGTGGAAAATGCGATCGATAATCTTACAGCCATTTCCGGGCTTATATTAGATTTACCATTAATGATACTAGATAACGTTTTGCGACTAACACCAAGAGCCTTTGCTGCATCCGTCACAGTAAGCTCTAAAGGCTCTAAACAAAGTTCTTTAATAATTAAACCAGGGTGTGGTGGATTGTGCATAATCATAACTTAACCTCAATGATAATCTTCATAATCAACAACTTCAGCATCCTCTCCATTAAACTTAAATGTAATTCGCCAGTTGCCATTTACTCTAACAGACCATGTTTCAGAACGCCTACCTGATAGAGAATGCAGAAAGAGCCCTGGTAAACTCATATCATCAGAAGATGTAGACGCATTAAGCACACCAAGTATCAAACGAAGACGATTTGAATGATTAGCCTGGATGCCTGATTTTTTACCAGTTTTAAAAAACTTTTCTAATCCCTTATGCTTAAAGCTCTTAATCATTAAAACAGTGTAACCCGTAACGACACGGGTATCAATGAATTTATAGGCATAATTGAAATGGCTTAATTAGACACCGGTGGCTTAATTAGACACCCATCATAAGAACCAACAAAAACAAAGACTTAAATTATATTTAGGTCTTTTGTTACTATGGGTGTCTTAATAAGATAGATGTTCAGTTTTTGTTATTACGGGTGTCTTAATAAGATAAGCTGTATGTAGGTCTTTTATGATGTGTTATTTAGTAAGGGTATTTAGTATGGGTGTTATTTAGTAAGGGTATTTAGTATGGGTGTCTTAATAAGATGTTATGCATTCCCACGCAGGAGCATGGGAACGAGATAATATGAGTAATTTAATAAGCTAAACCAAACTCCCCTGTTATTGTTTATTCTCATCAGGTTTATCAGCAGGCTCTTCGCTCAAAACTTTCTTACCTGTAAACATTGCAGATACAAGGTCACCGCCTTCACGTAACTCTGTAACGACAACAGCCACGATATGCAGCACTATTAATCCAGATAAAACGTAGAAGCCATAATAGTGAACAGTGATAAAGGGTTTACGAAATGCACGCATTGCATCATAAGCTAAGGGGTCATACATTTCTTTAGCGTAAGGTACCAGCGTTGCCGGATCGATACCGGGACTAGCAATCCAGTTAGCAATCCATGAACCAAATGGAGGATAGAAAATATCTGTGCCTGCCAGAACCAGCCCTGTAATAGCCTGTGCCAGGAGTAATAAAAGTATAAAGCTAATGGCTATTCGGCCGAGTGGATTATGACCAAGGTACTGACGTTTTTTGCCTGCTTTAACATCAGATGAATAAGCCTTTACCTCACTAAAGTAACCTTTACCACCGGGCAAGATTGCTTTCCAGCGTGCATGCTGTGAACCAATAAATGCCCAGACAAGTCGCCACAGTAAGTTTAGTGCAAAAGCATAACCAATCCAGACGTGTATCGTTTTTAATAAAATCTTACCTTCAATAGACACACCTAGTGCTTTGGCATTAAGAATAACCACACCGACCGCAATCAGACCAATAATAAACAGCAGATTGATCCAGTGAAACCATCTTATACTTGCATCCCAGACTAGATAGGGTTTTAAGTCCGCCATAATAATGTTCCTGAATATGTATATTTATATTAGTGTTAGTATCTGCAAGTAGTTTAATATCACATTGATTTGTATCATATTTAATCGTTATAGAAGATTAACTCCGAAGCATTAAAGTAAAAGATTCAGTAACAGTATTAAATAACAATATAAACAGATTATTCATTTCGATACTCACGAGGCTGTTTTAAATACCCCATTCAATTTTCATATTAAGCTCAGTTATACACCCGTCATAAGAACTCATAAAAAAGACTTAAGTTATTTTTATACGTTTTGTAGATATGGGCGACTGGATACTCCTTCAAAACACGAGTCAAACTTCACCACCTATTTTTATGGGTAAAGGTTGAATCCGTTAGTAACTTAGTGCCTTTTTACAGACAATGAAAGGTTATATAACCGCGTTTTTTTATAAGCGTTTCGTTTAATTCATTAAATTTGATATGTATATTTACCATGTTTTAAGCATTCTATAAAACTAGCATGTGTTATTTTTAAAAAAACATCTGTCATTTTATCCAGATATTTTTATAAGCAGTTTTAATATCATGTTCCCATTTCATCTTATTATCTTTAATTAAATTAGTTAGAGTAGCTGTTATTGGTACTTTTAACCCATCACAATCCATATCAACTTCAGGCACAGGAACATTTATCGTTGCATTAGCCTCTTTATAACCTTTAGCTGCTATTGGTGTTAACTCAAGTTTACCATTAGTATAGAACCTGCTTTTACAGGCGACTTTAAATTTCATGTAGCCGATACTTTTATCAATCTTCGCATTCAGATCAACTCTTATCGGTAGCTTTGCATTAATCGATTTATCTGTCGATATGAAACCAGGAACACCATTTTTTACTACATTAATAGAATAGACCCCGAACTCCCAGGCTGCGTTATTTCTATTAAAAATATTAACTGGTATTTGCTGCTCTAAATATTCCTGCACAACAACGTTAACAATATCTTTAGCAAATGCTGAATAAGAAGCACTAATTAAAATAATTGTTAAAAAATAAACCTTCATTTTATATCACCTGTAATAGTTAACACTTCTTAAACCCTTAATATAATTAATCGAAGCTGATCCAATGCTACCCCTTAAACATTTCATCAAATTACCGAACATCTAAACATAGAACTTTTACGTATAGCTATGTCTATTAGATATGAAAAATAATCTGGCACCTTCGTCATCTCTGAAAGCTCATCTGGAAAGATATCTCACATCAGTAGCATGCCGTAAAGCAAAGATCAGGAGCCCATAATTATGACGCACACCCCGTCTTACAGGGACAATAATGACCAGTTTCCCTTTTATATTATAACTTGATTTTACTGACTGCTTTGCATACGATAGTAATAATCCCGCATGCTGCAACAGGGACAAAAGGAACTTATATAGCATGTGCTTCGAAATCAGCAGTTTTCAAATTCTTGCACAATATTAGTAAATTTACAGCTGACTAAGTTTCATCTAAATGATAAAAGCAGAGGATATGCTTCATGGGTGATAACAAATCTTCAGGTCAATTTCAGTTTCCTGGCGGAATCGCGGTTATATTACTCGCCCTCGGCGTATTCATAATAGCAGATAACCCATTTCAACCTAGCCGTCCAGATGTCCCTAATAAACCATTAAACAGCACCGAAAATGTTCGCGCCAGACTATGGCAAGATCCATTTGAGGCTGTTGAACACTATAAAAATGCGCCACAGCATAACAGTGCAACAGATGGTTTTGATGAACTAATATCGCAGTTACAGCAAAACAAAAACCATGATAAACAGAATGTCTCCTACAGCTATGATTTGCATGTTATTGCCGTTATGGTAACTGGTGGTCCTTATGCAGAAAATAAAGAAACAAGAATTAGAAGTAGATATGCTGTATCAACAGGCTTATTAAGCGCAGGTTACATCCCATTTGATTCTGAACACATTAGTTATGTGGAATCTACAAAATTTACAGATGAATATAATTGGCCAGGCATAATTCCGCATGAGTTATTCAATCTAGCTGATAGCGAAAAAAACTCAGGTGAACAAAGATTTTCAGCCAATGCTCTTGTACTGTGGCTTGATGATGGAGCAATATCAAGAAACAAACCTTTAAATATGCTTGCAGAGTTAAAAGACCTGTTCATACTAAACCAGCAGCAAATTGATAATAAAGATAATAAATTAAAAATAAAGTTTGATATTATCGGTCCCGCAGGTTCAACCACACTAACAAAAATGTACCGTAACATAAACTGCAACACCCCTGATAACAACTGTAACCTGCCATTAGATAAATATGGGGATGAAAATAATAAAATACGGGTTTTTTCTCCTAGAGCTACACTAGACGATGAAGCTATAAGGCAAACACTTAATACAACTGCAAATAATCAAAAAAACAAACCTGAAATAAAACTTAATTTCCCCGGATTACATCGAACCATCGCCACTGATTCAATGTTAGTAGATAACCTGCTGTGTGAAATGTTAAGAAGAGGAATCAACCCATTTCATGAGAAAAAATTCGTTGAAACATATAATAATGATAACCCTTTAAAAATAGGCAACACAAAATGCACGAATTATTCTCTTAAATCACTAAATAAAATGGGCAAAAAAGACTACGTAGTTTTAATTGGTGAATGGGACACATCATATTCCAGAAACTTTAAAACATTATTCAAAGAAAAAATATCAACCGTTGTTAAAAAAGCCAATGAACCATCTAATACTGAAAATATAGATATAAATAAGGCCATAGAATACACCACTCAAAATATTGACTGGTTATACAGCTTTTTCTACTTACGTGGCCTTGATGGCGAAATTTCTAAAAACAACAACTCAGATGACACAAAAACAAAATCAAAAAGCTCATCTGACTCTAAAAATTCAAAAAAGAGCTTTAGAAGAGCCGCTGGCGCAAATCAATTTGATTATTTAAGGCGGCTCGGGGTTCAAATTTCAGACCTGGAAAAAAAATATATAGACAAAGGCACCATCAGAGCCATTGGCATAGTAGGAAGCGACACCTATGACAAATTATTGATTCTTCAGGCATTAAGATATCGATTTCCAGATGTTTTATTTTTTACAACAGATTTAGATGCGCGAATGCTACATCAGGATGAAAATAAATATACCCGAAATCTGGTGGTTGCATCCGCATTTGGGTTAACGCCAGAAAATAAAAACCACCATTATCATGGACTCGCATTCAGAGATAGCTACCAAACCGCCCTATATAATTCAATTCAGCAGAGTTTAAACAGCCCCATGGATGACCTGTACTCTAAATGCACTAAGTTTTATAATACTGAGAATTCCAGAGACTGTGTTTCACCCGTAAAGATATTTGAAATCGGCAACAATACAGCTGTAGATTACAGCCATGAAAACAACACATATGATAGATTTCCTGAAAAAATCTTAGAATCAGGTGATATCAATAACAAAGTAACTTTATATATATCAATTTTTATAAGTTTATTCGTATTGTTATTTTTATTAACAAGTAATGTAACCCGCATCTATACATCTGTTATTTTCTTTATAATTGCATATGTTTCTATATGGTTGTACACCTATGACCTGTCCGCTAATAAAGAATTTCATGCAATATTTACCGGCACCAGTGTTTGGCCTGCATATATCATACGAATGGTGGCATCAATAACCGCTATCATACTAATTATATATGCGATCATTAATTTAAAAACAAACACTATAGACATAATTACCGACAATGAATTATCCACAAAACATTGCATTAGATTTATCGACACATTACGTGAGGTCATTATACAACCCGGTACTAACTTCTTTAAAAAAATAGTTCTTCAAATAATCGCAGCCTTGAAATGGTTATTTTGTTATAATTATTACGACACTAAAACATCAAAATCTAAAATAAACCCCGGATATTTCACATGCATATTTATTAGCTCATGGGGCTGTAAGGACAAGAAACATGACGAAAAACATTTAAGTGATTTATTTTATCAATACTTATACCTGAGCAAACCTGTTCCAAGGTTTATTAGAGTCTTCTTTATATCCGTTTTTTACTTTATTGTAACTTACACTATAATATTCTCTTTCCCAAGCACACCCGTCACACCCTTTGTCGGCGAGGTCAATGCGAATACTAGTTTTAAAATATTACTATCCGTTTTAGTCCCTTATGTTTTACTTATATTTTTAATTTCAGACATTACGCGACTAAATGCACGGTTTGTGTTTTTGATGACAAAATACAACATAATTTGGCCCGAAAATATATTAGATAGATATTGCAAAAAGTATGGACTAAGCAAAGAAATTTCAACAGAGAAATTAAAAATTGATCTGGTAGTAAAACGCTCAAAAGTTGTTGATAAACTTATATGCTTTCCTTTTATCATCCTTACTTTAATGATACTTTCAAGAAGCAGTGTTTTTGATAGATGGCATACTTCACCTCAACTGGCCTTTGTTATTTTATTAGGGCTAATTATAGCACTTAGTAGTGCAATTAGACTTAGAAACTCAGCCAAAATGATCCGCTATTATGCCTTAAAAAATCTTAATGATATTTATAAAACCTTATTATACAAAGAAGCAAATCCAGATAAATTTTTAAACAATAAAACGACCTTATGTAATTCAAGAATGTCTGAGAGTGTGAAAAATTTGATTGAAGAGATAAGAAACATAAAAACAGGTCCCTTTACGCCACTTGCTCAACATCCTATCATTTCTGCAATTGCACTACCATTTGGTGGCGTGGGCGGGCTTTACATTATTGACGCATTATCAAAAATAAATATATAACGATTATTAATATAAAAGGGTCAATTAATGACGGCTGAGCCCGACCCTTAATTTATATTAAGCCGATGCTTTAATTGTTTAATTTTATTTTACAAATAATGATGAGAAAAATTAAGCATAACCATTTTCCTTAAAATCCAGCTGAATTTTTTCTATTTTATTCTTACAGGCTCGAAAACCTTCTAAACACAGAGGATCAAACATAATACCGTCCTGGCTGTTCATGTATTTAAATGCTTTTTCGTTAGACCAGGCATCTTTATATACTCTGGTATGAGTTAATGCATCAAAAACATCAGCAACTGAAATGATACGTGCTTCGATTGGTATGTTTTCTTTTTCTAAACCATCAGGATAACCATTACCATCCCATCGTTCATGATGATATTTCACAATATTTGTTAACATATCAACATGATTGAGTGTTGTGAGCTGCATGTCTAATAGAACAGTATTTATGATTTCGACACCAACTGATGTGTGTTTTTTTATTACCTCATATTCTTCACATGTAAGTGCATTGGGTTTTAATAAAATATGATCTGGAACCGCAATCTTACCGATGTCATGCAAAGGCGCAAATAAATATAAATTCTCTATGAATTCATCATTCAAGCTTAACGCAGGTGCGATATAAGTTGCGATAGCTTTAGCATAACGTGAGACACGCTCTAAATGGTGGCCAGTCTCAATATCTCGAAAACGAGTTATACCCTGCATTACATGACTAATGCCTTTAAGTGAGGAAATAGCATGTACTTCCGCAGACACCATAAGTGTAACCAGATGACTAAATACTTCTAAATGGGGTACTTCGACATGAGAAAATGCATTTTTATCGTGAGAGTTAATAAAAATAAAACCGAAAAACAGGCCGTTTTTATACATGGGGAAAGTAAAACT
Organism: Gammaproteobacteria bacterium; assembly: GCA_026195255.1. Taxonomy (GTDB): domain Bacteria; phylum Pseudomonadota; class Gammaproteobacteria; order SZUA-229; family SZUA-229; genus SZUA-229. The sequence goes on from JAPHSS010000064.1 coordinate 7,678, forward strand.
GGTTTTAAATCCGTGTTTTTTTATACGTTTTGCGTGGTGCGTTTGAGTGCAAGCATCATTTGCCGACCTATTTAAAGAAGAGCACCGGGATTCTGCAATAGATTTCAAACTATCAACATCTGATAACCTGGCATGGTAATGAGGTAAAGGATCACTTCCATCAGTGCTTTCTAAAAATGTTTTAACTACATCAGTTATAGGATCATATAAAGAGACAGAAACACGATGAATACCTCCTATCAGATCATTCATATTATTATGAATAACATTCAATTTATCATTGAGTGAATCAGAAGTATTTAAGGACTCTAACGAAGCTATGGAAGCAAAGTCATGGTTAATATCATCCATTTTAAATTCCGGGGGGTATTTGAGTTATTAAATATGTTTTTTACAACTCTTAATAGCAACTTATCCATCTATGTGGTTATTTATTGCGTAAATATTTATATACTAAAGGTAGTTGAAATTACGTATTTTGCAATCAATGAGCAATATTTTTAATATAATATTTCCCTTAATAAAAACATGGAATAAGGCCTGGCAAATACCTGTTACTTACCTAAATGAAATTATTTTTTAAGTAAATAAATTGAGTAGAGTCAAGTAAGTTATTATAAAATTAACCTAGTATCAAAAGATATTATGTTCCTACCCCTACTTTAATATATTGGAAAGTTAATGCATTCTAATGAACATGGATTTGTTGGAAGTTGTCATGAGCGAATCATAGAAGATTCTTTAAATGAAATTTATATATTTGATGCCAAAAGTTTAAAGTTTCTGGAGGTCAATAAAGGTGCCCGCGATAACCTGGGGTATACACTCTCGGAGTTACAGAACCTGACACCAATAGATCTGAAACCAGATTTCACATTTGATACATACGCCACATTAACAAGCGCACTTGACAATAAAGACCAGAAAAAAATACTGTTCAGTACCGTTCAGCAGCGTAAAAATGGGACTCACTACCCTGTAGAAGTGCATTTACAAAAAACAGAACTACGAAAGAAGCCCGCTTATGTCACTATTATTGTTGACATGAGTGAGTACGAAAATCACCAGAAAATAATAAGATCTTCGAACGAACGCCTGGAGTTTTTATTAGCCGCAAGTCCGGCTGTAATCTATAGTTTTGAGGCATCTGCAGATCATACTGTTACCTATGTAGGCAAGAACATTGAGCAACAAACAGGTTACGATGCTAATGACTTTATGAAAGATAAACATTTCTGGGCCAGTCATATTCACCCTGATGACAAACAAAGAGCGCTAAGAAAGACATCAGAAATATACAATAATGATCAATGTTCTCATGAATATAGATATTTACATGCTGATGGTTCATACATATGGGTACATGATGAGTCACGACTCATAAGAGACGCCCTGGGTAACCCGATTGAAATTGTGGGTTACTGGATTGATGTTACCGAACGTAAAAACGCAGAAGAAGAGTCAAGATTATCTGCGTTAATAATTGCTAATACATCTGATGGTGCAATTATTACTAATCAAAAAATGAAAATAATATCGGTTAATCCCGCCTTTACCAGAACCACAGGTTACTCAAAAGAAGAAGCTTTAGGCAATACCCCTGCCATGTTGCAATCTGGAAAACATGATAAATTATTTTATAAAAAATTATGGGAATGTTTGAAGAACAGAGGTGAATGGTCTGGCGAAATATGGAACCGTAGAAAAAATGGAGAAATTTATCTCGAGTGGCTGAAGATTAAGTCAATAAAAGATGATAATAATGAATTTGTTAAATATTATACGGCTATTTTCTCAGACCTCACAACACAGGAACATATTAGAGATCGATTAAAAAACCTGGCCTATTTTGATTCTCTTACAACATTACCTAATCGTGCATTGTTTTATGACCGTTTTGATAATGCACTAGAACGCGTGCGTCGCACTAAAAAACGCCTGGCTTTATTGTTTCTTGACCTGAATGGCTTCAAACAGATTAATGATACCCTGGGGCATCGCGCAGGTGACCTTTTGCTCAAAGCAGTTGCAAAAAGGCTAAAAGATATTCTTCGGGAAGAAGATACTGTTGCCAGGCTTGGTGGTGATGAATTTACAATTATCATATCGGATATCGATCAATTTGATGGCGCTATTAATGTCGTTGAAAAAATTATAGATATATTTTCAATGCCATTTGAAATTGATGGTACTTTCTGCGAGTCCTCCACTAGTATTGGTGTGAGTATATACCCGGAACATGGAGAGACTTGCGATGCGCTTATCCAATGTGCAGACAAAGCAATGTACCAGTCTAAAAAGCAGGGAAACAATAAGTATAAAATTTATGACACCTGATAATTATTGGCCATAAGTCATCAGGGTTTCGTCTTTACGTTTACTAAAGACATTATACGACCCATCTTTCTAATATCAGCTGTTAATTTAACATCCTCAACTTATCTCAGTTCAGAACTGCCCATAGAGCACATAATAAACTGACTGCGGAAATAGACATCGCCATATAACATCGACGCCTAAGTGACTTAAGTTCCACTTGAAGTTTGCTAGCCGCATTATCGACGCCTTCAATTGTACCCTTTAATTGTTCCGCCAGTATTTTTACAGACTCCGCATTCTGCGTGGCAGCAGATTGAAGCTCAGCTATCTGTTGAGGCATAATTTCACTGGTTTTCTTAATATCTGCTTTTGACGTGAAAGCCGGAATAGCCACTGATAAAACCTGCGCCACATAGGGAAGCGCAGTTTTTATTAAAGGAATCCATGCAGCCATACTCTCACCTCGTCTATTAAATTATTTGGTAACATGTAGAATACTCAATATTATAAAAAACTGCACTGTTTCATATATTTTAATTATTATTTGAAACTATAAACAAGTTCGCATTGAACAATGAAACCAGTCAAAACCAATGTCCACTCACTCAGTTATAATTTTCGTTTACCCTTAGCCTATTAATTCCCCGTTTCAACGCCATAAGGGCTTGAAATATTACAAAGAAGCTCCATTTGATACATTAATAAAGTCCATTTAATAGCAACCTTGTTAAACCTGGAAATTAGATAGATTTTATATCGGTTATATTATTAAATAATCAGTATAAAATCAGTGGCATAGGTATATTAGAGGTTACAACTTGTGAATAGATTGAAAAGTAGTCGTGTAACGAAATGCGATAATCTTTTCAAATAATATACCTGAATTAGACCTAAAGGGTAAATCATGAACGAAGATATAAAAGAAAATATTAAACAGCCATCTACCTGGACACGCGGCTTATATATGCTGATGTTTACGCTTTTTTACAGCGTTGCAAAGTTTGTAATGTTTTTTGTTGTCGTATTTCAGTTTCTACTTGTACTGTTTACAGGTGACACAAATCCAAGACTGAAAAAGCTGGGGCAAAGTATTGCCACTTATATTTACCAGATCATTCAGTACCTGACTTTCAATAGCGATTATCAGTCCTATCCATTCGGTGCCTGGCCTAAGGGTGAACCTTTGTCTTTGAAAAATCAAAAACTGAAGTCAGATTCGACAGAGAAAGATACTGATTAGAGGCCTGCTGAGTTTCTATACTCATTAAAAGTTATAGCGCTCGGTGCTAACTGAGAAGCTTATCAAGACACCCATGCCAAGAAAAGATCGACATACAAGCTAAACCTTTGTTTTTGTTGGTTTCTTATTATGGGTGTCTTAGTTATAATAGTCAGCAAAATGTTACCAGTAACCTGATATACATTAACAACTTCACAAAAAACAGGATGCTCAATGTCTGAAGAAATTGCCAAACAATGGTTAGAAAAAGCGGTCACAACAGCCGCTGATAAAGATCATGCAGCACATATGAATCTCATATCAAAAAAAGTCACCTTACGAGGTGTGCCCGGTTATGAGAATATTGGTTATGATGACTGGTCCGCACAAACCTTACACGAGTTTGAAGACAATATATTAAAAAGCATTAGTTACAAAGGTTATAAACCCCTCATAAGCACGCTAACCCACATTATGTTTAAAACATTTGAAATCGTAGAAGCCAATGACGGCAAGGTAAATGCACAAGGCATAGAAATACTATTAGAAAAAGAAGATGATGCAGAATGGAGACTGGTGCAGGAACGGATATTACCCGAAGATGAAGCAAAACATGATGGACTTTTTGATTAATTTCAACAAAGAAAAAACAAGAGCACACTATTCTTAAAGCTTATCGAGACACCCTTAATATCAAAAGACCAGGATACAACTTTAACCTTTTTTATTGATTTTTTATATCTCGCTTCCACGCTCCCGCGTGGCAATGCATAAGAAACTTACTGTATTCTATTTATTTCAAAACAAGCAATAAATGCCACTGATACATAAAGCATGTTTTTCAAAATATTTTTTATATTCGTGCAGGTGAATTTAAAGCAGATAGACCAGAATTGTCCGTATACATTCCCGCGCGGGAGCATGGGAACGAGTTATAATCTAAAATCAGTTTAAATTTATCTGAAAAGCCGGAGAGCCCAGTTATCATAAATACTCGATACTGCGTTCTTTTTTGCTGTAAAGAAAGTAATCGATCCTGACATGATTCTTGATGACAGGTGTCTTAGTTATTTCTGTTTAAAACAATGAGTAAAACACTTTACTGACCTGACTGATTCCAGTTATTAAAAGCCAGTAACCAGGATGATATATCGGGATAAGCGTTACCTCGCTGCATTAAGTGCTGACCCAGTTCAATCATCAGCTCTCGAAACTGCTGAATCTCTGCATTCCACACCCAGTCTTCACTGCCAGGGTTATCAGCCAGCGCTTCATTAGCAACAGAACCTGCCCCACCCCACATGTGTTTAGAATTAAGTTCTCGATAAAGTGCCAGCTCATCATCAGCTTCACAAAGCTCGATAAGATCTTCCAGCCAGGCAGTTTCAATGCTCTGGTGATTCTTCAGTATTTCATGCAGTTGTTGTAAATTTTTTTTAATATCAATTATATTCATACATTCATTTTATTGGAAACCTGTATTAATCACCACCATCTGTTTAAGATTGTTGTTAATATTCAACCTCCGTGTTGACACAGCTTAAACGTATTTAGAGGCTTTTAAATGAACCACGAGCTTAATCAGGTAGCAAAGTCCTTCCAGAGCATAGCGCACAGCATTGCAGCCGATGTAGATTTCTGGACCCTACGATTAACCGATGAGAAACATGAATCGATCAGTGTGCGACAGGGCGTCATGCAACCGGTATATAACCAGCAGGCACGTGGCGCGCTGCTTACCTTTGTTATCGGTGATGGCTGCGGTTATGCCGCAACCAGTGATCTCAGTGTTAGCGGTTTAACAAAAGCCGCCGGCCAGGCCAGTGAATGGGCAAAACAGAGCGCCGGTTTGAGTCTCTTAACAGCCAGTGATTACCCGCGCCCTGAAAATACAGCATTTTATGAAACGCCTGTGAAAGAATCCTGGGATAACCTGGCGCTCAATGAAAAAATATCACTGCTGCAAGATGCCAACAAAGCGCTAAAAATTAATGACAACATCGTAGACTGGCAGGCTTATCTCGGCAGACGTTGTACAGACACTTTATTAACCAGCAGTGCCGGTGCACATATAGAACAACGTTTCCATTACATTCATCCTGGCCTGGAGGCCGTTGCCAATAAAGGCTCAATCACCCAGACCCGAACCGGCGGCGGATCACAGAGTTCCCGTCAGGGTGGCCTGGAACAATTAGAGCTGCTTAATTTTCCTGGTGAAGCTACAACACTGGCGGAACAGGCAGTGGCTTTATTAAGTGCTGACGAATGCCCTCATGGCAAGATGGATCTGGTATTGGCACCCAGCCAGATGACCCTACAGATACACGAAAGCATCGGCCACCCGTTGGAGCTCGATCGAATTCTCGGTGATGAACGAAACTACGCCGGCACCAGTTTTGTCAGTCAGGATATGTTCGGAAGTTACCGTTATGGCTCCGACCTGCTTAATGTTACTTTCGACCCGAATCGTTCAGAACAACTCGCCAGTTATGCTTATGATGATGAAGGCACACCCGCACAGCGCGAACACATCATCCGTAATGGTATTTTACAACGGCCACTCGGTGGTAATAGCTCACAGGCACGCACGCAAATGCAGGGTGTTGCCAATGCACGTCAGGCAGACTGGTTTCGCCCGCCCATCGATCGCATGGCAAACCTCAATGTTGAACCCGGCGAGACCCCTGTCGCGGATATGATCACGAATATCGAACACGGTGTGTATATGGAAACCAATCGTTCATGGTCTATAGACGACAGCCGCAACAAGTTTCAGTTTGGCTGCGAACTGGGTCGGGTAATAAAAAACGGTGAACTGAAAGGCCTGGTTCGCAACCCGAACTATCGCGGCATATCCGCCACCTTCTGGCGTAATTTAGCGGCTGTCGGCAATGCTGACAGCTTTCAGGTGCAAGGTGTCACCAACTGCGGCAAGGGCGAACCAAACCAGGCTATCTATGTTGGCCATGCTTCACCAACCTGTCACTTCAGTGACGTTGATGTGTTTGGAGGTGCGGTGTAATGCAAAATTATTTTCATGAACTGAGTCAAACACTGTTTAAACAACTGACAGGTGACGAACAATTATTACTCAACTTCGAAGGCGAAGACTCTGACTTCGTACGCCTCAACAACAATAAGATTCGGCAGTCCGGCTGCGTAACACAACGCAGCCTCTACCTCGACCTTATCGAAGGCAAACGCCATGCAGAAGCCTGCGTCGAACTTGCCGGCAGTATGCAGGAGGATATTAAACAACTCACAAGCACCCTGAAAAAACTCCGTGAACAACGCACGTTTTTGCCTGAAGACCCTTACCTTAATTTTGCCACCGAAATTAACAATACCGAATATCATCATGATGCCGAAGTGATAAACAGCCATACCGCCATCGAACAGATATTACAGGCTGGCAGAGATTTAGATCTTGTGGGTATCTTTGCCAACGGCAGTCAGTATGTCGGCTTCGCCAATTCAATGGGACAACGTAACTGGCATAGCAGCGCAAACTTTAATTTCGACTGGAGCTGTTACCTGACAAAAGATAAAGCCGTAAAAAGTAACTATGCCGGTTTTGACTGGCAGCAAGATAAACTGCTAGCTAAAATCGAAAACTGTAAACGTCAGTTAGCTGTTTTAGCCAAACCCGCAAAAACCATAAAACCCGGTCCATATCGCGCCTATCTTGCACCCTCAGCCGTAGAGGAAATTATGGGCATGTTGTCGTGGGGTGGTTTTGGCTTGAAAAGTCATCGCACTAAAACCACACCGCTGATTCAAATGTTAGAACAGGATCATAGCCCGGCCAACACACCGGCTAAAAAACTCTCTAGCAGCATCTCTCTTCGCGAACATCACGCACGCGGCCTCGCCCCGGTTTTTACCGATAGCGGATTTATAAAACCAGAACAGGTTCAACTCATCGAAAATGGACGTTATAAGAACTGTTTAGTAAACCCACGCAGCGCAATGGAATACAGCAGTGAAATAAATGCCGGTAGCGAATACCCGTGCGCGTTAGATCTAGCCTCCGGCGAACTGGCAGAAGAAAAAATATTAAGTGAACTAGGCACCGGCCTGTATATAAACAATCTCTGGTATCTAAACTTTTCAGATCGTAATGCATGCCAGCTAACCGGCATGACTCGTTTCGCCTGTTTCTGGGTAGAAAACGGCGAGATACAGGCACCGCTAAACGTGATGCGTTTTGATGACAGTGTTTATGATTTATTCGGCACAAACTTACTTGGCTTAACGACCGAACGCGAGCTTATTCTAGACTCAAGCACTTATGGCCAACGATCGAATAGCAGTTTAAAACTACCCGGTGTTCTGGTTAAAGACATGTGTTTTACGCTTTAGAATTAAACAGAATAATTCATCAGAGTCAGTAAGCACATACTCTAATAATAGAGCCTGGAAATATTAAAACCAATTGTGCCCTGAAACCTGCAAATTTTGGCAAATTTTAAATTTTGGCAACAAAATTTTGAAAATTATGGGGTCAGAAAATTTTGGGGTCACAAAATTTTGGGGTCAAAATTTTGGGGTCAGGTCTTTCCGTGCCACATTCGAATTTTGGGGTCAGGTCTTTCCGTGCCACATTCTAAAAACGGAAATTTTGGGGTTAGGTCTTTACTCCTTTCGTTCTTTACTCTTTCTCTTTTACACTC
>JAPHSS010000030.1 GCA_026195255.1 Gammaproteobacteria bacterium
GATAAAATAAGTTTAACGAACTCTTTTTCTAAAGGCGCAAGCTCTTTATTAGGATGCTTGTTCACATAAACATATAAAAAACGAGATAAAGGATATTTACCGGATACTGCATTTTCTGGTGTTGCTGCAATATATTTACCGCCTTCTTTTTTACTCAATGCTACTGAACGAACACCTGATGTTTTATAACCAATACCTGAATAACCAATACCGTTCATAGAGCTACTTACAGACTGTACAACAGATGCCGAACCCGGCTGCTCATTTACATTGTTTTTAAAATCACCTTTACACAACCCTTTTTTCTTAAAATAACCGTAGGTGCCCGAAACAGAATTACGACCAAACATTTGTATGTCACGGTTTTTCCAGTTTCCAGAGAGACCTAGATCACCCCATTTTGAAATATCTGCATCAGCACCACATTTACGAGTTGATGAAAACACAGCATCAACCTGAGAAATAGCCATCCCTTTAACTGGATTATCTTTATTTACATATATTGCTAATGCATCTATAGCAACAGGTATAGCCATCGGTTTGTAACCATAACGATCTTCAAAAGCTGAAATTTCTTTTGACTTCATTTTGCGACTCATGGGTCCAAAGTTAGCTGTTGCTTCAGTTAATGATGGCGGTGCAGTTGAAGAACCCGCCGCCTGGATTTGAATATTTACATTTGGATAAGAACGTTTAAACGATTCAGCCCATAACGTCATTAAGTTAGCCAATGTATCAGAACCAACACTTGATAAGTTACCAGAAATACCACTTACCGACTTGTACTCGGGAACACCTTTGTCTACAGAAACAGCAGAAGCAGTACCTGATAATAGCAGGCTAATACTAAGAGTAGCAGCGACTAGTGCTGATGGATTTGTACGTTGAATCATTATTTAAACTCCAGATTAAGTTATATGGCCAGTATGTTTGAAAATTGTTAATGAGAAATGACAGAGTTGTTACAGTTTTGTTAAACTTGACATTTGTATGATAAAAAGAGAAAAACAATAAACTTAATGTTCAACAACTGGAAAAAAACAGCTAAATTGGCTACCTTTTCCGGGTAAACTCTCAATAAGTAAAGTTGCATTATGGAGATCGAGAATTTGTTTAACAATAGCCAGGCCCAGACCTGTTCCGCCTTTCTCTCTTGAGCGCCCTTCATCTACCCGATAAAAACGCTCAGTTAATCTGGCGATATGCTCATAGCTAATACCAATACCATTATCTTTAACGTGTATATAAGCACCACTTTCATCTGTAGAGGTAGACAATGTTATCTCACCACCTTCAGGCGTATAACGAATAGCATTAGTTAATAAATTGGATATAGCGGTACGTATTTCTTCATATATACCAGTAATCTGTAAATCTTTAATATCTAATAATAATGTATGTTTATTTTGATCAAGGGAAACCGCCTCGTTAAACACTTCAGTTAATAACTTGCTCATATCAAGATCAATATGTTTATCAAATCCTACCGAGGTTTCTAACTTAGCAAGCTCTATCAACTCTGATATGATTTTTTCCATACGAACAGTTTGCTGGTGAATTTTATCAATTGAGAATTTATTAGTTTGATCAGCAGTGTCCTGCAATATTTCGACATAACCAGAAATAACCGTTAATGGAGTACGTAATTCATGAGAGGCATTAGAGATAAAGTTGCGCCTCATTTCATCAAGTTTAGTACGCTGCGTAATATCGCTTGCGCTAAGTAAATATTGTCCATTTCCATATTTAATAATACTTAGTGATATTTTCTTTTGCTGATTTTCAAATTCAACTGATTTTGTGAAATCTTTATTACTTAAATATTTAATAAATTCTGGCTGTCTGATCAAATTATCAATCCTTTGCCCAATATCTAATCTAGAGCGTAATCCAAATAATAATTTAGATGCTGGGTTAAACCATTCTATTTCATTATTAGAATTTAAAACGATTGTTGCAAACGGCATTGCTTTGGTCGAACGCTGAAAGCGCTTTAACATTTTAGTTAATTTTTTACGTGAAGTTCTGTGACGTATATATTGATTATGTAATTTAAAAAAAGCCTCATCCCAAACACCCATTGATTCTGGTGTATTATTAGTAGGTTTACTCAACCACAAGAGAAGACGATTAAGATTATGCATATGCCATAAAATATATAAAACCATAGCCAGAAATAGAGCCGGCAATGCAAGGCCAAAAATAGCGCCTAAAGCCAGCATAAATAATACCCATGCAACTAAAAAGACTAACTCTCTTTGTATATTTGAAGATAATGTCAATTTTATACCTGTTTTGAAAACCTGTAACCACTACCATGCACAGTCTGTAATAACTTATCCATGTTATACGGCTCTAATTGTTTTCGTAAACGACGAATATGAACATCTACAGTTCTTTCTTCAACATAAACCTGCTCACCCCAAACCTGATCAAGTAACTGACTACGTGAAAAAACTCTATCTGTATGCACCATAAAATAATGCAACAAACGAAACTCTGTTGGAGACAATTCTAATTTATCATTATTAATTTTAACACGATGACTAACAGGGTCTAGAAACAAGTCACCAAGTTGAACAGGCTGCTCATCAGGCATTGAACGCCTAAGAATAGCCTGTATCCTGGAGTTCAACTCTCTAACTGAGAATGGTTTTGTTACATAATCATCAGCACCAACATCAAGACCTAATATTCTGTCTTCTTCTTCAGTTTTTGCAGTAACCATAATGACAGGTAACCTGGAGTGATACTTTCGTATACGATGTAATAAATCAATACCACTGTTGTCCGGCAACATCCAGTCAAGTAAAACCAGGTCAATTGCATTATTTTCAAGCAACTCCCAGCCTTCTTTTACGGTATATGCTGAATAAATAGTGTAGCCTTCCTGAGTTAAAGAAAAGTTAAGCATTTCTTGTATACCGATATCGTCTTCTACAATTAATAATGATGCATGTTTCATAATTACATATTTCAATAAGGTGACAGGAATAATGGTGGCATTATCTAAATATTAAAATAAACTAAAAAACACAAAATATTAATATTAATAAATGCGCATTCATTTTTATGAGAACATATCCTTCTCAACTTCATCAAGATCTAAATGACGAATATCTTTGCCTTTAACAAGATAAATAACATATTCACCAATATTTTTAGCATGATCACCAATTCTTTCTAGTGCACGTGCAGCCCATAAAACATCCAGTACTTCAGATATTTTTCTCGGGTCTTCCATCATAAATGTAATTAGCAACCGCGTCAGGTTATGATACTCTTCATCCGCCAGATCATCATCTTTAACCACCTGTAATGCAGCATCTACATCTTGTCTGGCATAGGCATCAAGCACATCATGAACCATTTTTTTAACGTGATCACCTAGATGCCTTATACCTGCATATCGACTATTAAACCCGGCATCATCTTCTGCCAGACTCAATGCCATTTTAGCGATCTTTTCAGCTTCATCACCTATACGCTCAAGGTCAGTGATTGTTTTAATAACTGCAACAACCATTCTCAAATCAGAAGCAGCTGGCTGTCGTCTTGCTAATATCTGCGTGCAGGACTCATCGATTAACACCTCGAGTGAGTTAACCTTATGATCCCTTAATATTATTTCTTCTGCTCCAATGGCATTAGCACTTTGTAACGCTTCAACAGCGCCGCCAATTTGCTGCTCTACAAGACCTCCCATTTTTAATACCTTATTACGAAGACTTTCCATCTCCTGGTCAAATTTATGAGAAATATGCTGACTTGAATTATTGTTATCCATAATAGCCTCAATTACTAACCGTAACGGCCAGTGATGTAATCCTCAGTTTGTTTCTTTTCGGGGTTAGTAAATATAGTATTTGTATTGCCAAACTCGATCATTTCTCCCATATACATAAAAGCAGTTTCATCTGATACTCGCGCCGCCTGCTGCATATTATGAGTTACTATAAGAATAGTATATTTCGATTTTAATTCGTAAATTAACTCTTCTATTTTTAATGTTGATATAGGGTCAAGCGCAGAAGCTGGTTCATCTAATAATATAATTTCTGGCTCAATTGCAATTGCACGAGCTATAACCAGTCTTTGCTGCTGGCCACCCGACATTCCAAGCGCGCTTTCATCAAGTCTGTCTTTAACCTCTTCCCATAATGCTGCACCTTTAAGAGCCCATTCAACTTTTTCTTCGAGAACTCTACGTTTCTTTATTCCCTGTAATCGTAAACCATATGCAACATTTTCAAAAATACTCATTGGAAAAGGATTTGGTTTTTGAAAAACCATACCTACACGTTGACGTAAAGAAGTTACATCCACATTAGGTGCATAGATATTCTTATTATCAAGTATTATCTCACCTTCAACTCTTACGCTATCAACGAGGTCATTCAAGCGGTTAAAACAACGCAGTAAAGTTGATTTACCACATCCACTAGGTCCAATAAAAGCCGTGACTTTGTTCTTTTTCATCTTAAAACTAATATTTTTTAATGCCTGAGATTCACCATAAAAAAGGTTCAAATTTTTAACCTCTAAACAGATTTCACTTTCATTCACTGCAGCTTCTGTTTTTAACAATGATGTATCGATTTTTGTTGCTATAGATTCGCTCATAATTGATTATCCGACTAAACCGATTCAATCCAGTTTAGAGTCATAAAGATTAGATTAATTATCCAGTGCGCGATATTTTTCGCGTAATTTATTTCTTAAGTTTATTGCCGTAATATTCAAGCCTACGATAACCACTACTAATAAAAATGAAGTAGCATAAACTAGTGGTCGAGCAGCTTCTACATTCGGACTTTGAAATCCTACATCATATATATGAAATCCAAGATGCATAAATTTTCTATCAAGATGTAAAAAGGGGAAATTACCATCAAGCGGTAAACTTGGCGCTAATTTAACTACACCTACTAACATAAGAGGCGCCACCTCACCCGCTGCACGTGCAACAGCAAGTATCAAACCCGTCATAATTGCAGGGCTTGCCATTGGTAAAACAACACGCCATAAGGTTTCAACTTTAGTGGCACCTAATCCCAGGCTACCCTCTCTTAAACTAATGGGTATTCGAGACAGACCTTCTTCTGTTGCAACTATGACTACAGGTAGTGTAAGTAAAGCCAATGTCAATGAAGACCATAATAATCCAGGCGTGCCAAAAGTAGGTGATGGCTGTGACTCAGGAAAAAACAGATCATCAATATTACCACCTAAAAAATATACAAAAAAACCTAAACCAAATACACCATAAACAATAGAAGGCACACCTGCAAGATTGTTTACCGCAATACGAATAACACGAATAATTAATCCCTGTTTTGCATACTCACGTAAATAAATCGCTGCTATTACGCCTAACGGTGTAACCAGTATTGCCATCAGAATAACCATCATAACAGTACCAAATATCGCCGGAAATATTCCGCCTTCCGTATTTGCTTCACGTGGATCTTCTGAAATAAACGCCCATAAAGACTGAATATAAAATAGCGTTTTCTCAAGTAAATTAAACTTGTTAGGCTGCCAGGTTTTAACGATTTTTTCTAAAGGTATTATTACTTCTGTACCGTCCATTACTGTTGCACGTATGGAGTCTCTATTTATATCTTCATATAACTTTTGTGTTTGCTGTAGAAATGTTTCGTATTGAGATTTAAGAGACTCACGTTTTTTATTGATAACACTTAATTCTTTATCAGATAATTCATTATCAATGATCAAGCGTTTTTCTTTTAACCTTAAACGTTCAAGTTGATAATTGATAGCTCCAATTTCACCCTGCTCTAACTCTAAAATGCGTTCACGTATTTGAACTGCACGATCCAAACGTGAATTAAATTCAGCCCATTTATTATCTTCATCAGATACTTTTATATCGTTCTCGTATACTGAATTTAAATAACCGTAAAAGTTACCCCATTCAATACGTTCAATCACCATTACGTCTATTGGTGTTTCACGTTTTTTTAGATCAATATTATATAACCATCTAAAATCACTTCCTAATAGGTCCCTATTACCTGTTTTAACTAGATAACGTTCTACATTGCCTTGCTTGATATCAATACCCTGTACTGATTCGGCAGGTACTGTCTCTGATTCTATAATTTCAGCTATAACAGTAAGTGAGTTATCCGCATTTTGATAATGAAACGCTTGCACATTAGCGGGCCAGAAATGACTCATTCCTCGCACTAATATTAGAAATAACAAACCAAAAACGGCAACCAGTGCTATTGAAATAGCACCTGCATTTAACCATATCCAGGGTGTACCACTGGCAAACCAATTTTTCATTATAATCCGCTATACTTCTTACGCAGGCGATGACGAATCATTTCGGCTGCAGTGTTAAATATAAATGTAAACATAAAGAGAATGAATGCCGCGAGGAACAAAACACGATAATGAGTACTGGCAACCTCTGCTTCCGGCACTTCAACCGCTATATTAGCTGCCAGTGTACGCATCCCCTGAAATATACTCATATCCATTAGTGGCGTATTACCTGTTGCCATTAATACGATCATCGTTTCCCCAACTGCACGACCAAAACCCATCATAACCGCTGAGAATATTGCAGGACTGGCAGCTGGCATTACAACATACAACATAGTTTGCCAACGACTGGCACCAAGTGCTAACGAACCTCGAATTAAATGTTGAGGCACACTAAATATGGCGTCTTCTGCTATAGAAAAAATTGTTGGTATTATGGCAAACCCCATAATCAAACCAACGACTAACGCGTTTCTCTGATCATAATTAATACCCCATTGATCACTCATGTAGGTTCTCATATCACCATTAAAGAATAAATCTTCTATTGGTGCGCTAATTGCTGTTGATATCCAGATTAACAATATAACAACAGGCATTAAGATAAGTGCTTCCCAGCCTTCAATTGCCGTATTGTTAGGTAAATAACCGACCAGCCAGGCACAAAGAATAAAACCAAAAGGTAATACAAGTAATAACGCAAACACACCTGACAGATGTGTTTCAACGTAGGGAGCCAACCACAACCCCGCCAGAAAACCCAGAATTACTGTTGGCAGTGCTTCCATTATTTCGATCGATGGTTTTACTGTTTGACGCATACGTGGAGCCATAAATTGAGCTGTATACATGGCACCTAGAATTGCAATAGGTACAGCAAATATCATCGCGTAAAAAGCGGCTTTAATTGTCCCGAAAGTTAACGGCATTAAACTAAATTTAGGTTCGAACTCATTAGTTGATGCTGACGACTGCCAGATATAATCGGCTTCATCATAACCTTCGTACCAGATCTTGCCCCATAAAACATCCCAGGAAACTTCTGGATATTCATTATCAACTTCATACAAATAGAACTTACCACCATCATCAGTAGCCAGAAGGTGTTGTGCACGAGCAGACCAGGCCAAGTTTGTTATCTTTTTATTAGCGGTATTAATAGTTGCAAGAGTACGTTGAGAGGTTGAATAATAAAGTGTAATAGCGCCGTTAGTATCACCTACAGCAAATCCTTTACGCTGTTGTTCGCTTTTTATTTCGGATATAGATTCTTTTGTCTCGTGAAATTTACGGATAAAAGTTAATTCACGCCCGTGTTGTTTCCTGACAGACATCCATTGTTGAACTTCGCCATTTTCAAGGCCGATTAAAAGTGACGACCCGCCAAGTAACACCTGGATATTTGAAATATTTTCATTGATTTTATAATCACTGTAATTATCTTCAAATCCCGCTTCACTAAGAATGTAATCACGTAAGATCCCGCCTTCTAATGCAACATACAAATGATTTAAATCTGATGATAAGACTAATGAATTTATATCTTCGTCTATTTTATGTACTGAGCGTGAATTTATAACAGTTGTAATTTCTTCAGTTATGAAAGACTCTTCCTGCAGATAATGGTTAAACACGAGCCTTTTATCAGATGTAGTGCCAACCAGACCAAAGCCATCCTGGTTAAAGCGCAAATCCAGGTGCACTAAAGCCTGTGCTGATTCATCAAGCACGATCAAGGCCTTACCTAACGGGTATTCAAGCAAGGGGGTTAAAATACGTTTATCTTCGCCGTAACCAGGTTCAAATACATATTTAACCAGCATAACCTGACCATTAGCCAGACCAATTATCACTAGATCTAAATTAGATGAAATCGTCGTAATATTTGATGGTAAGTCAAGTTTATAACGTTTAACAATTTGACCACTATCTGTCTCAAAAAAGACAACCTGCCCGCGATCAGTAAACCTGACAGCCATAGTGCCCTGCTCTTCAATACCAATGTGTAGTATTTTTCCTTCATCTGTTACGCTGTATGCATGACTTTCTGCAATATCTGCAGATTCAAACATAGGGATGACAACCTGCAATAAATAGAAGAAAATCAGTAAGATAGCGACAATGACACTAATACCGCCAATCGCAACAAAATACCGTGCCAGACGGTCTTTTAAGGCTCGTTGATTGTATTTGTGCTGTAGCATTCGATTATTCATGGTGCGTACAATACATGTCATTTATTACAGGAATGTTACAAAATATGACAAATTCACTGCAAAACATAATAATGTATTACTATCTATAATTAAATACAGATGAATTAATCAATACTGTTAAATTTAATTACCGGGATACATCATTTTCTGACTATTATGAAAACAGTTTAAGTTTAACGAATAATGGGGCTTAACATGAAAAAGATAAAAAACGAAAAAGAGCTGCTGAAGAAGGCAATTGTAGAGGGAGTAAAATACGGTGAAGCACGTGGTGTTGTAGAGTTTGAGCCAACAGATTCTGCGGCAGAAAAAATAGAGTATATATACCGTTTACTTGTTCATGACAAAGTAATACAGGCCATACCTGAAGATCAGGTTTCACAAAAGTCTATGCGACACAAGATTGCAATATGGGCATCAAAGCTTAAATAATAGCTGTAGATGATATATCTGTAACACAGTCACCTTCTGATAAAGAACCAAGCAAAGCTGAGCTCTCGCAAAAACCAAATCAGATATAGTAAGTGTAACTAAAACCACAATTGACAATATGTTTTATTAAAAACCTCATAAATAATTTCATCAAGTTAACAAATAAGCTCGTATTAATTTATAGTTACAAGCTCTAGACTGGTTGTGTGAGATGAAGAACATGTAACAAACAGGTAAGTGCTTTAACTTTTAAATTTTTTTAATTAAGAACGATATATAGATTCAAACTTTTTCACATTAAAACCATTCAAACGTTTCTTACCAACGAGTATTACGGGTATACCTCTGGCTTTAAGTTTTTTAAAATCACTTTTAGCTTTTTTAGATTTATCTATATCGTATTCTTTGAATGGAATTTTATTCTTTTTAAAGTATTTTTTAGCTTTAGTACATACGCCACACCAGGCAGCACTATACATTACAACTTTTTTTCTTCTGGATTTTTTGGGTTTCGTTTTATCTTCGCTAAGCGTCTCATTTATATCAACATCATTTTCAACAACTTTAGCCGATGTATAGGTAACAAGCTCAGTTATTTCGATATTTTCAGACGTAATATTTAATGGAGCCTGATCACTAAAATGCATTCGACCTGATTGATCTACCCATTTATAAACTTCAGCATGAGTTAAAGTCGAGAAACTTAACGAGACAGTTATAAAAAGAAGTTTATAAAAACAATACATATACCACCTGTTATTTAGTACTACATACAGAAATTATCACGAGCCTTTTTTGCATTTGTAAATATTTTTAACAACTCTTCAGAATCAGAGTTATGTATAGCTTCTTTTAAATTATCAAGATCTTGCTGATAACTTTGCATCATTGCCAAAATAGCCTCTGAATTATTAACACAGATATCTCGCCACATTACAGGGTCACTTGATGCGATACGTGTAAAATCACGAAAGCCTCCAGCTGCATATTTAAATATCTCGTCTACATCATCAACGTTATTAAGGCAGTCAACCAGGGCAAATGCTAAAACATGAGGCAGGTGACTAGTACCGGCTAACACCAGGTCATGATGACGCGCGCCCATTTCATCGACTTTTGCACCGGCTATATTCCACATCTCACTAACTTTAGCCACATCATCCGTCGAATTACTTTCAAGTGGTGTAAGTATGACTCGTCGCTTTTGATACAAAGAATCAAATGCGGCTTCTGCACCGGAATTTTCAGTTCCTGCAATCGGATGCCCTGGCACAAATTGATTTACTTTAACACCCAGTATTTTAGTAGCCGATTCAATAATCGTATGTTTTGCACTACCACCATCTGTAATTATGCTATGTTTATTTAAATGTGGTTCAATTTTTCTAAATACTTCAGACATTGCACCAATAGGTACAGATACAAAAATCATATCTGCCTTAGGTATAACTTTAGCATAATCTGTTTCATAATCGTCGATAACACCAAGTTGTTTGGCTTTTTCCAAATTTTCAATACTACGCCCCAGGCCGGTGACCTGCTTTACATAACCGGCTTTTTTTAGAGCCAGCGATAAAGACCCACCTATTAAACCAACACCAATAACACATAGATGATTTATCATTTAAGCAATCCTTCAAAGAACTTTCTGTAATGATTTTAAAACACGACTATTTTGCTGCTCATTACCAACTGTGATTCTTAAAAATTCAGGCATATTATAACTTGCTACCGGTCGAACAATAACGCCTTCTCTTAATAACGAATCATAGACGGGCATGGCATCTTTTTTGACATTCACAGCAATAAAATTAGCTATGCTAGGTATATAACTTAAACCTAAATCTGAAAATGCGTTTGCATACTGCTGTAAACCTGCTGCATTTAAGCTGGCACTCTTACTGACATGATCCTGATCATTTATTGCCGCTAAAGCAGCTGCTTGTGCCGGCATATTCGTGTTAAAAGGCTGTCTAACTCGATTTAAAATATCAGCAATATCAGGATGAGATATTGAATAACCGATTCTTAAACCCGCCAGGCCATATATTTTTGAAAAAGTGCGTGTAATTAGCAGGTTTTTATATTGCTGTAATAATTTCTGGGTATCTGGTTTAAGATCTTCAGGCATGTACTCAAAATATGCTTCATCCAGTACCACAAGAACATCATCATCTACTCTTGATAAAAAATGATTTAATTCATCTTTTTCAAACCAGGTACCCGTCGGGTTGTTTGGATTAGCTATAAATACAACACGAGTTGTTGCTGTAATCTGTTCATAAATTGCATTTAAATCATGCCCATATGGCATAACAGGATGATCAGATTCGTAGGCTTTAGCTACTCTTGCCTCTGCTCCGGCAGCCTGTACGACCAAAGGATAAACTGCAAATGAATATTCTGAATATACAGCTGAATTACAGGGGGCTAAAAAAGCCCGTCCGACTAGTTCAAGAATATCATTTGAACCGTTACCCAGTGTTATACAAGATTGATCAACACCCTGCTTTTCAGCAAGCGCTAAACTTAACTTATAACCTGCTCCATCAGGGTAATAGTTCACATTAGCCATTACAGATTGAGCTGCTTCTACGGCTATCAGACTTGGCCCCAGAGGGTTTTCATTAGAAGCCAGTTTTATAACATTCGTAATTCCTAACTCTCGCTCCAGCTCTTCTACTGGTTTACCCGGCTGATAAGCATTAAGTAATTGAACCCCCGGAACTGCATTTTTTTGAAATTTATTCATAAAATTGGTAAATCATTTTTTCGAATTAATATTAAGAAAAAGTCATATAAAAAATATGACTCATAACTATAGAGTTTAGAAGCATTTAAATTTATTTAAGTACTGCTTTGGGGTATGAACCTAGTATTCGGACCATCGCAGACTCATGCTCAATTTCAGATAAAGCTTCTGCAAGTGCCTGATCATCTTTATGTCCCTCTATATCGATAAAAAACACGTATTCCCATACGCCTTGTCGTGATGGGCGTGACTCAATTTTACTCATACCAATATTACGATCAGCCAATGGTTTTAATAAATGGTGTAATGCCCCTGCTTTATTATTAGTTGTCACTAATAGTGACGTTCTATCATTACCGCTTGGTGGCACTTCATTTTTACCAATAATGATAAAACGAGTTGTATTATTTGGTTCATCTTCAATTTCAGAACGCAGAATAGGCACATCATAAATTTCAGATGCCATAGAGCCAGCAATGGCTGCGGCATGCTTTTCCTTTTTTGCAATACGAACTGCTTCAGCGTTACTGCGCACAGCATAAAGCTCAGCATCAGGAAGATTGGCATCTAACCAACGCCTACATTGAGCTAAAGACTGCTGATGAGAGTAGACTTTTGTTATTTTCGATATATCAGTTTCGGTGCTTATTAAATTATGCTGAATACGTAAATCTACTTCACCAGATATTTGTAATGAAGAATTGATAAGTAAATCAAGAGTGTGAGAAATTACGCCCTCAGTTGAATTTTCAATTGGAGCCACACCAAAATGTGATTCGCCAGTTTCTACAGATCTAAATATTTCTTCAATATTATCAACCGGGTACTGATCAATCGACGAGCCAAAATGTTTGCTACAGGCGGCATGATTATAGGTACCCGCAGGCCCTAAAAATGCTACTTTAATCGGTTTTTCTAATGCAAGACAGGATGACATTATTTCACGAAATAAGTAAGCCATTGCATTATCACTTAATGGGCCCTGATTTCGTTTTTTAATTTCCGTTAATACCTGAGCTTCACGTTCAGGTCGATAAAAATGCTCAGTTTCACCTGATTTAATTTTTATTTCGGCAACTTCCTGAGCACAAGTAGCGCGTTGATTAATCAGCTGCTGAATTTGCTTATCGATAGAATCAATTCTATCTCGTATTCCTGATAACTTATCTTGTTCGTTCATTCTTGCATGCCGTTTTTTTAGCCATAAAAAACACAGCCCAATTAACATTATTACGCTTATATAATAATAAAAAAGCCTGTACTTATGTATTTCTATAGCAAACTTTAAATTAATCTTACCGACAATACACCATCGATGTTCTGGATTTTTTCGATAACTGCATCATCAGGCTTGCATTCTACATCTATTAAAGTATAAGCAAGTTCATTACGAGATTCATTAGCCATATGCAGAATATTAACGTTTGAACTACCTAAAACATGTGATATTTTACCTAACATATCGGGGCTATTTGAATTCGATATGGCTAATCTAAAACCCCCTTGTCTTGCTAATTTAATATTAGGATAGTTAACTGAATTTTTAATATTGCCGTTATTTAAAAAGTCTATTAGTTGATCGGCTATCATAACTGCGCAGTTATCTTCAGCCTCGCCTGTTGACGCCCCTAAATGCGGTAGTGTAAAAACACCTTCATGACCTTTAACTTCATTTGAAGGAAAATCATTAACATAAGCACGAATTTTACCTGCTTTTATTGCAGCTAGAACAGCACTATCATCTACAATACCTTCTCTAGCAAAATTTAAAACCACAGCCCCGTCTTTCATAGTTGCCAAACTTTCAGCATTTAAAAGATTACGAGTAGCATCAATTAATGGTACATGAAAAGTAATAAAATCCGCTTCACGAAAAAGCTCGTCTGCACTATCCATCTGTTTAACATTCGAGGATAATTGCCATGCTGCCTGCACAGTAATACCGGGATCGAAACCGATTACTTTCATTCCGAGCGTATCTGCCGCATTTGCAACCTGGGCACCAATTGCACCCAGACCTATCACACCTAAAGTTTTACCTGGTAACTCAAAACCTGCAAATTTTTTCTTGCCTGCTTCTACTGCCCTGGTAACTTCGTCATCTGTACCCATTAAATCAGTGGTATAACTCCAGGCGGGAATAAGATTTCTACAGGCAATTAACATTCCAGCAATAACTAACTCTTTTACTGCATTAGCATTAGCACCTGGTGCATTAAAAACAACAATGCCACGTTCTGACATTTTATTAACAGGTATATTATTAACGCCCGCTCCCGCTCTTCCAATTGCCTTTACTGAACTCGCTACAGGCACATCATGCATTTTAAATGAACGCAACATAATGGCATCTGGTTCACTTACATCTTCACCTACCTGATAACCTTCATCAGTTAGTTTATCTAAACCCAGGGGAGAGATGGCATTGTAGGTTTTGACACTAAACATATAAATTCCTATTTTTTATCTGCCAATAACATTATTGGCATTTTTAACCCAGAAAATATTTTTAATACAGGCAAAAGTCTCATACCGCATGTTATTAAACAGATACAAGAATTTTAAACACTATGCATTATTTTTTTCAAAGTCTTTCATATAATCAACAAGCGCATCGACACCAGACTCAGGCATAGCGTTATAAATACTCGCGCGCATACCACCAACTGATCTATGACCCTTTAATGTTGTTAAGCCTGCTTTTTCAGCGCCTTCTAAAAAAGCACCATCAAGCGCGTCATCACCCAGAATAAACGGAACATTCATCAATGAACGACACTCTACGTCTACAGGGTTTGTATAAAAACCTGATTCATCGATAGCAGAATAAAGTTTTGCAGCCTTGCGACGGTTTATTTCTTCTAAGGCTTTAATACCACCATTTTTCTTAATTCTGTCAAATACAAGGCCTGCTATATACCAGCTATAAGTTGGTGGCGTGTTATACATTGAATCATTATCAGCCATAATTTTGTAATCTAACATTGCTGGCATGCCATCAATGCAATTTCCAATTAAATCATCTCTTACAATAACAAGCGTTAAACCGGCACAACCAATATTTTTTTGAGCCCCGGCATATATTATGCCGAATTTACTAACATCAATTTCTCTAGATAATATACTGGATGACATATCCGCTACTAATGGCACATCTGTTTCAGGCAGAAATGGAAATTCAACACCAACGATTGTTTCATTGGGTGTGTAATGTAAATAGGCCGCATCATTACTTAAATTCCACTCTGATTGTTCGGTGACAGTTGTGAATTTAGAATCCGCGGTAGTAGCCACAACATTAACATCACCATAACGTTTAGCTTCAGCAATGGCTTTTTTAGACCATTGACCGGTTAAAACATAATCGGCTTTACGGTTAGAACCCATTAGATTTATAGGCACAGCAGCAAACTGTGTGCTTGCCCCGCCCTGCATAAATAATACTTTATAGTTATCAGGGACATTCATTATCTCGCGCAGATCCGCTTCGGCTTTTTCTGCGATAGACATGTATGCTTTACCACGATGAGACATTTCCATTACAGACATGCCCGTTCCCTGCCAGTCTAGCATTTCTGATTGCGCTTGCTTAAGTACGTCCTCTGGAATACATGCAGGACCTGCACTGAAATTATATACTCGGCTCATTGCCTTTACACCTTGATCAATTATTTATAGCGTCACTATAAAATTATTTAAAAATACTACTAAAGTTTAAAGGCCGCCTATGAAACACAGACGACTTATAAACCTTAACTTACTCTGCGTCTTGCTGAGCGTCGACGTCAGTATCAGATTCTGCTTCTTCTACAGCCAATACTTCTATGCGCTCAATTTCTACCAGCTTTTCATCATCTGATAATCTGATTAAACGAACACCCTGCGTGTTTCTACCCATTTCTCTTACTTCTTCAACGCTGGTACGAATTAATGTACCGCCATCAGAGATCATCATAAACTCATCTGTTTTAGTTACCTGAACGGCACCTACAACAGCTCCATTACGGTCAGATGTTTGTATAGAAATCACACCCTGGCCACCACGACCCTTACATGCATATTCAGTTGTAGCAGTACGTTTGCCATAACCTTTTTCAGTTGCCGTTAAGATAGATGCGTTTTCATCTACAACAATCAGGCTGATAAGTTTTTCGCCATCCTTCATGCGAATACCTCTTACACCTGTTGCAGTTCTACCCATCGCTCTGACATTTGACTCATTAAAGCGAATGGCTTTACCTGAGCTAGCCATTAACATAATGTCTTTTGTGCCATCCGTTAAGGCAACATCCACAAGTAAATTATCATCTCGTAGATCAAGCGCAATAATGCCACCCGCGCGTTGATTTGAAAATGCGGTTAATGGCGTTTTCTTGACTGTGCCAGAACTCGTGGCCATAAAGATGAAATGATCTTCATCATATTCACGGATAGGTAATACCGCATTTATGCGCTCACCCGCTTCTAATGGTAATAAATTAACCAGTGGTTTACCTCGAGAGCCTCGACTTGCCTGTGGTAACTGGTAAACCTTAATCCAGTAAACCTTACCGCGGCTAGAGAAACACAATAATGTATCGTGCGTATTGGCGATAAACAACTTATCAATAAAATCTTCAGTTTTCATACGTGTAGCAGACTTACCTTTACCACCACGTTTCTGAGCACTGTATTCTGAAAGTATTTGTGACTTGGCATAACCCTCGTGAGAGAAGGTAACCAGAACATCTTCTTCGGTGATTAAATCTTCAAGACTTAAATCTAACTGGCTTTCTATTATTTCAGAACGACGTTCATCACCAAAGTCTTCCTTAACCTGTTCTAACTCTTCACGTATCACTTCAAGCAGTCTATCGGGGCTTGCCAGTATTTCAATTAAAGCTTTAATTATATCCAGTATCTCACTGAATTCATTAATAATTTTATCTTGCTCTAAACCTGTCAAACGATGTAGTCTTAATTCAAGAATAGCCTGCGCCTGCGCCTCTGACAGATAATATCCGCCATCACGCATACCAAACTCATCCTGTAGGAACTCGGGTCTTGAAGCTTCTGCACCAGAGCGGCTTAACATATCCGATACCATTCCAAGCTGCCAGGAACGGGAAATCAGACCGGCTTTTGCTTCAGCAGAGTTTTTAGATTTTTTAATGAGTTCGATAACTTCATCAATATTAGCCAGTGCTATAGCAAGACCTTCTAATACATGAGCGCGTTCACGGGCTTTACGCAGCTCATAAATAGTACGCCGGGTAACTACCTCACGACGATGCCTTACAAAGGCTTCAAGAATTTGCTTGAGGTTTAATAACTTTGGCTGTCCATCAACCAGTGCAACCATATTGATACCAAATACAGTTTGCATGGATGTTTGCTTGTATAGATTATTAAGTAATACTTCAGCGACATCACCTCTTCTTACTTCAATAACGATACGAATAATTGATGTAGATTCATCACGTATTTCTGTGATGCCTTCTATTTTTTTCTCTTTTACCAACTCGGCGATACGTTCAATCAGGCGTGCTTTATTTACCTGGTAAGGCAGCTCATGAACAATAATGCTTTGTTTTCCATTATCTGCCGTTTCAATCGACGTGCGTGAACGCATAAACATACGACCACGACCAGTACGATAGGCTTCTCTAATGCCCTTAGTACCATTAATAAAAGCCGCCGTAGGAAGATCAGGCGCAGGTATGTAATCCATTAATCCCTCAATATCTAACTGAGGATTATTAATTAGAGCAATACAGGCATCGATAACCTCACCTATATTGTGAGGCGGAATATTAGTCGCCATACCCACCGCGATACCTGCGGAGCCGTTTACAAGCAAGGCAGGTATACGTGTCGGCATAACCGTCGGTTCACTTTCGGAACCGTCATAGTTTTCTGCGAAATCTACGGTTTCTTTATCCAGGTCAGCAAGAATTTGATGTGCGATTTTATCCATGCGCACTTCTGTATAACGCATAGCGGCCGGTGAATCACCATCAACCGAGCCAAAGTTACCCTGACCATCAACCAGCATATAACGCATGGAAAATGGCTGCGCCATACGTACGATTGTGTCGTAAACCGCTGTATCACCGTGGGGGTGATATTTACCAATTACGTCACCGACGACACGAGCAGATTTTTTATAGGGTTTATTCCAGTCATTGCCGAGCACGCTCATCGCATACAAAACGCGGCGATGTACCGGTTTAAGACCATCTCGTACATCAGGTAGAGCCCTTCCTACGATTACACTCATGGCATAATCAAGGTAGGACTGGCGCATTTCATCTTCTAAATTAACAGGTACTACTTCTTTGGCAAATTCAGCCATAAGGTGCTTCTTTTCCGTAGTTTATCGGGTTATTTATTATGCCCTGGTTAATGTTGCAGCAGGCGCTGCTATAAAGCCCGAAATACTACCATAAATCAGTGACTAACGGTAATTTAACTTATGCCTTTTATACCCCTGTAAAAGCAAGAAATGAGCGACAGGAAGGACGTATAAACAAATACAGGAAAAGCTTATAAATTAGACAATAATGCGCACAAACTAATATCTGAGAAACACAACTAAATCGTTGCTTGATATTTGTGAAAATGGCACTTATAAAGTGAGGAACTAATTAAAATCAGGCTGTGAAAGAGGTGTCTTTAATTATTTTTGAAGCAGAAAAGCCATGTTTCTGACGTAAAACATACTTTAACCATTTACTCAAAAAACGATTAAGCTGCCACTTTTGCTTAAGTGCATCAGCTGGTAAATGATCAAGCACCAGTCTGCCATGGTGCAAATGACCAGACATCACTTCAGCCAGGCCGGCATCATGATAAATTCGTATTTTTAAATTAGGCTCTAAACGCGTTTCAGCATTATCAGTAAAACTGTAACTCAAACGTAAAGTAGTTGTAAATTTACTACGTTCTATAATTTGCAGATACAAATTTAGATGGCCGGGTGATTTTGATACAGAGGCGTCATTTATTTGCTCTAAATCAGGAATAAGCTTACGTATTTTAATGTAGTTGTCTTCATACATATCCATTAGACTAACAAAATCTACCGGCAGCACATCTTCACAACCATAATGACTCGTTTTCTGTTTACAGTTATCAATAATCTGTTTTTTTAACTTTTGACTCATGCGTTTAAGTGTAACATGTCATTAACTTTTAACACCTTCTACTTTCATTCTCACTCTAAGTTGTCTGAATTTTTCTGAATCGACATTGTCAGAAAACAAAACAACCGTCTTGTTAGAATTATTCTCAAACAGGAAATTTAGTGATGCGAAACAGGCTGTAACCACACTACCGGACTTAAGTTTTGCTTTGTGTGTCTGATTATTTTGAGTAACTAACCAGCTTCCATCTTTCTGCCATTGCAGTTCACTGGCTGTGTTAATTTTAAATGATTTATAACTGATATAAATTAGTAATATAAACAATAACATCTTAAATACTAAATTTATCTGTAAAATATAGATTGAGACAATTGAAAGCAGAATGCACAAAATTAATATGTGCTGATAAACTTTAGAAATAGTTACATCAAACAGAAGCTGACTGGCGTATTGTCTGGACAAGATCTGAAACTTTAGTATCTGAAGATTCCATATGACCTAAAAAAAGATCAAACAATAATTGATCAGGGTAATCCAGCACCTGGTCAAAAACCTCTTTTTGGCTGTTATCTAATAAAGTATATTTTTTATCAATAAATTCATTGAGCAAAATATCTAGCTCAAGCATGCCGCGTCGACAACGCCAGCGTAGTGCTGAATTAACCTGTTCTGGCATGGCATATTCTGACATTACAGCGATTTCTTAACCATCATTTTTTTAATATCACCAATTGCTTTGGTTGGATTCAGGCCTTTTGGGCATACCTGAACACAATTCATAATAGTGTGACAACGGAACAACTTAAACGGATCATCAAGTGCCTGTAATCTCTCATCGGTAGCCTGATCGCGAGAATCACCTAAAAACCTTGCAGCCTGTAATAGTGCTGCCGGGCCTAAAAACTTATCCGGGTTCCACCAGAATGAAGGACAGGCTGTAGTACAACAACCACACATTATACATTCATACAAACCATCGAGCTGATCTCTTTCTTCGGGTGTTTGTTTTAATTCAACTTCTGGCAAAGGATCCTTAACATCGAGATACGGCTTAACATCTCTGTACTGTTTATAAAACTGTTCCATATCAACAATTAAATCACGAATAACCGGCAAACGTGGCATAGGTCGAAGCTCAACTGGCTCTTTCAGGTCGCTCAAACGTGTAATACATGCGAGACCATTTGTGCCGTTAATATTCATGCCATCTGAGCCACAAACACCTTCACGACAAGAGCGCCTAAAACCTAAACCAGGATCCTTTTCTTTTAATAACAATAAGGCATCAAGCAACATCATGTCCGATGAAACATTATCTAACTGATAATCTTTCATGTATGGTTCTTTATCTGTTTCAGGATTATATCTGTAAATGCGAAATCGCATATGTATCTCCGTGGCAAAAATCTCTTAATAAACTCTGGGCTTAGGTGGAAAACTATCCACAGACATAGGTTTAGTTCTAACCGGTTTATAATCTAATTTACGCTCTTCACTTGTATAGAGTGTGTGGCGCATCCAGCCCTTATCATCACGTTCAGTAAAATCAACACGCGAGTGAGCACCACGACTTTCAGTTCGTGCCGCTGCAGAGTAAACAGTCGCCAAAGCCACATCCATTAAATTTTCTAATTCAAGTGCTTCTACTCTCGCGGTATTAAAGAGTTCGGACTGATCGGTAATACTGGCATTTTTTAAACGCTCGGCTAATTTGGAAACTTCTTCAACACCGTTATTAAGAACATCCTGAGTTCTAAATACACCACAGTTTTCTTCCATTACTTTTTGTAACTCATGACGAATATCATCAACCGATTCATCGCCACTATTTGTATCCCATCGATGCAGTCTGTTATAGGCCTGCTTTATAACTTTTTCATCTATTACTTTATGAAATCGATTCTCTTTTAAATACTCAATAATATGGTTTGCAGCTGAACGCCCGAAGACAAGAATATCCAGTAATGAATTACCCCCCAGTCGGTTAGCGCCGTGAACCGAAACGCAGGCACATTCACCCGCTGCATATAATCCTGTAACGGGTTCTTCCGGTGTATCTTTTACCGGAATGACAACCTGTCCATGGCGATTTGTTGGTACACCACCCATTGTATAATGCGCTGTTGGGTAAACGGGTATGGGCTGATCGGCAGGGTCTATACCTAAAAATGTGATACACGTTTGCCTGATACCCGGTAAGCGCGACTGCAATACATCTTCTGGTAAATGATCAAGTTTTAACAATACATGGTCTTTTTCAGGGCCACATCCTCTGCCTTCTTTTACTTCTGTATAAA
Source organism: Gammaproteobacteria bacterium (assembly GCA_026195255.1). GTDB lineage: Bacteria > Pseudomonadota > Gammaproteobacteria > SZUA-229 > SZUA-229 > SZUA-229. The sequence goes on from JAPHSS010000030.1 coordinate 21,119, forward strand.
TTGAGCGACTCACTACATCGCGAGATGCCAGGTCTTTTGCTGATGGCGCATAACGTTCCATAAAACGCTCACCTTTTGCATTTACCAGATAACCACCCTCACCTCTGGCACCTTCAGTTATTAACATACCACGACCCGCTATGCCAGTTGGGTGAAACTGAAAAAATTCCATATCCTGTAATGGCATACCCGCTCTTAGCGCCATACCCATTCCATCACCGGTGTTAATTAATGCATTGGTTGTGGTTCTAAATAATTGTCCTGCACCGCCTGTGGCCAATAAGGTGGTTTTAGCCTCAATGATTAACTCTTCACCACTATGAATATCAAAAACATAAGCACCTAAAATATTTCCCTGCTCGTCTTTCAGTAAATCGACAGCGAAGTACTCATCAAAAAAATGTGTTTTAGCACGAATATTCTGCTGGTATAAACTATGTAAAATTGCGTGACCCGTTCTATCCGCAGCCGCGCAGGTTCTGGCCGCCTGTTCACCACCAAAATTTTGCGACTGACCACCAAAGGGTCGTTGATAAATTTTTCCATTATCCAGACGTGAAAACGGAACACCGAAATGCTCCATTTCATAAACGGCTTTTGGTGCGGCACGACACATATATTCAATCGCATCCTGGTCACCTAAATAGTCACTACCTTTAACCGTATCAAACATATGCCAGTGCCAGTTATCGGGTAATACGTTAGCCAGCGCAGCATTCATTCCACCTTGCGCTGCTACTGTATGCGAGCGCGTAGGAAAAACTTTAGAAACCACTGCCACTGAAGCATCCGCTTCAGCCAGCTGAAGGGCTGCTCTTAAGCCACCACCACCCGCACCAATAATAAGCGCATCGAAACGTCTTCTTGGGATATCTTCAATATTCATTTAATAAAAACCATAAAAAGTGCTTTGAAACCCCATATGCCACTACCCATTAAAGTACAGCCGAGCAGTGTTAAGACCAGTAATCGGCCAACTACATTAGGAACATAATCAAGAATGATATCTCTAATTCCAATCCACGCATGCCAAAGAACAGCGATTAGAAATAAACCAATCAATATATTGTTATAAGGTGCAGAAACCCACTCGGCCCAATCGTTAACATTAAGCGGACTGTGTGTAATTAAAACAACAAATATATAAAGCAAAAACACACCGATAAATACGGCACTGACGCGTTGTATAATCCATGGCCTTAACCCCTGAAGTCCAGGCGAGCTCATAGGAAAATCTCCAGACCTAACCATATGAACAATATTGCTTCCACTATAAATACCACCCAGGCAAATTGTGTTGCCTGTTTTTTTTCAAGCCCTATATCGAAATCGGTGAGCAAAAAACGTATACCTGCAATGAAGTGATGCAAAACTGACCACAATAAAACAACACAGGCAATTTTTATTAGAGGGTTATTTAAAACATCTATTGCACTGTTAAAACCTGCCTCTCCCTGCAAAGAGAGGTCAAAAAGGTAAACGCTGAAAGGAATGGCTAAAAATAGCAGCAATCCACTTATTCTGTGAAAGATTGAAACAAATCCCGTGACTGGTAGTCTTATTTTTACCAGATTGAGAAAGAAGGGTCGGTTATCTGATACCGCCATTATTCATTTTCCCTATTTAAATGATTAATTGTATTGATATCTATTATTATTCTTAAATAGTATTGTAGTGTAATAATTTTAATAATCCACATTATATGTATACTGACACTACACTATAATGTGATTAATATGTCTAATTAAGGTTCAATTCGAGATACAGGTAAACACATGAAAGCAGAATGGTTCGATTTTTTAAAAGATGCGGGCGCCGAGTTTGAAAACAATAGAGTACAAAGTTTTGGAAATCCGGAACGTGAGCAACGCATGTTACACACAGGTCTTATCATCTGTGATTTGAGTCACCACGGGCTTATTTCTATTGATGGTGAAGATGCTACAGATTTTCTGCAAGGCCAGCTCACTAATGATGTGCGTGATGTGAGCCTTTCACATAGCCAGCTTAGCGCTTATTGCACACATAAAGGCCGCATGTTAGCTAATTTCAGGTTGTTCAAACGCGCTGAAAGTTACTATATTAAACTACCTGAGGAATTACTTGAGTCCATATTAAAACGTATTAGCATGTTCATTTTAATGTCAAAGGTATGCATTAAAGACAGTAGCAACTCACTGATTAGAATTGGAGTATCAGGGCCAACTGCCAACGAAAAACTGGCTGATTTGATCCCCGAACTACCTACTAATACTGATGACAGCACCCAGGTAAATGGTTACACCATTATTAAGTGTGCCGGTGACATAGCAAGATATGAAATATACGGTGAACTTGAAGCTATGAAGAAATTATGGGAGCATCTTGATGTTCATGCAGCACCCGCTGGCGCCGGCGCATGGGAAACATTAGATATATTAGCTGGCATCCCTACTATTACCCCGGAAACATCTGAAGCTTTCGTACCTCAGATGACAAATATGCATGTTATAAATGGCGTAAATTTTCAAAAAGGCTGTTATACCGGCCAGGAAGTTGTTGCTCGAATGCAATATTTGGGTAAATTAAAACGTCGAATGTTTAAAATTCAGATTGACACCACTGATAAGGTTTCTGCAGGTGATAAGTTATTCTGTAAAGACTCAAAATCAGGCCAGGGAACAGGTCAGATCATTAATGCGCAAATTGATGCGAATGATGAAACTATCGCACTGGCTGTCATTGATATAACAGACGCAGAATCAGGCACACTTCAGTTACACGATGAAAATGGTCCTTCAATTAAAGTACTCACACTACCTTATACATTAGAATAGGTGAATTATCAGTTGTCATAAGCTGCTCGAATAAAGCTCACGACAACTGTTATTTTCACACTCTTTTTGGATTTTTAAACAAACCCTAACTACACTCTTAATTTAAAAGACATATAAAATAAATATGAGTGAACAAGCCCAGATAGTTCTTCAGCAGTTATTAAAAGCCGTTGAAACAGATCAAATTAAATTACCGACTTTACCTGAAGTCGCATTAAAGATTCGTGAGGCCGTAGATAAAGAAAACCAGTCTGCAATTGATATAGCAAACTTGCTTTCGCAGGACTCATCACTCTCTGCACGATTATTACAACTTGCAAATAGCCCTTTATATCGCGCTCGCACTGAAATAGACAATCTACAAATGGCGATAACCCGACTCGGCATTCGAATCGTTAAAGACCTGGTTATTATGCTCGCGATTAAACAGGCATTTAAGACAAAAGATAAAGCCATAGAGGCCCAGCTTAAAACTATCTGGCAAACCAGTGTTGATGTGGCAGCTGTTTGTCGGGTTCTGGCTAAATCCCAGTCCGGTTTAGATGCTGAACACGCTATGTTAGCCGGCCTCATTCACAATATCGGTAGCTTGCCTATTATCGAATTAGCAGACAGGCAGCCCGCTTTGTTCTCTGATAAGCAGAATCTGGTCGATATAACGCAAGAAATTCAAGCTGAGTTAGGTGAGAAAATACTCAGTTTCTGGAATTTTCCAGATTCACTGATCAACGTCACCCGACACTGGGATCAATTTACTCATAACCGAAATACAAAAGCCGATTATGTCGACATCGTTCAGGCGGCTATACTACATACAAATCATATACCGGACTCAACACCTGAAGACTGGTCACAAATCCCTGCCATTAGTAAACTGGGGTTAGACCCAAATATACGAAATTTAGAAGAATCATTACAAAGCGAACTTGATGACACCCGTAAAAGTTTAATGCAGGCTTGAATATAAATGCAATCCATACAGCAAAAAACCGAACTCTTCCTGGCCCAGGTAAAAGATGCTGTCATAACCGAAAGGTTACTCTTACCCTCTTTACCTGAGGTAGCCTTAAAAATTAAAGCCGAATGTGAAAAAGAAAACTCATCAGCACACAGAATAGCCGAGGTAATAATAAAAGACCCTGCCATGTCAGTACGCTTACTGCAAGTTGCTAATAGCTCGCTATATCGCACACGAATTACGACTGACAATATTCAAATGGCAATAACCAAACTCGGTTTAAAGCTGGTTAGAGACTTAATAATGAGTTTGTCTATGAAACAACTTTATAAAGCCAGTAGTGATGTAATCGCAGAGCGCTTTAATGAATTATGGCTTTCCAGCACTAAAACAGCCGCCATTGCGCATTTATTAGCCAAAACTCAGAAACACCTTGATCCTGAAAAGGCAATGCTTGCCGGCCTAATACATAACATTGGTGCGCTACCTATTATTTTAATGGCTGAAGATGATGATGACCTGTTTGATCAGCCTGGAGCATTATTAAAAATTCTAGAAAAAATGCAGGGAGAAGTTGGTGCTTATATTTTTCGCAACTGGCACTTCCCGGATTACATGATTGATGTTGTTAATGAATGTTATCATTTTCGTCGAAATCATAACGGCCCAGCTGATTATGTTGATGTAGTACAGGTCGCACTAATTCAGGGCAGTATTTATACAGGTTTAGACTGCCCGGAAGACTGGTCAACAGTATCGGCATTTTCACGATTAAATATAGATACCGATTCTCATGTTCTCGAAATTGAAGCCAACAAACTTGTATATGATGAGACCACGACTTTATTTAAATAAACTATACTCATTTCATAATTATTAAAAAAGGCACAGGAAAGGCATGTCAGAAAAAGCCGAACAGTTTTATAGTGAACTAAAAGCAGCTGTCGAATCAGATCAGTTAGTGTTACCTACATTACCCGAGGTGGCATTGAAAATACGCGATGCGGTTGAGAGTGAAAGCACGTCAGCACAACAAATAGCTGAAACACTAACCCAGGATGCTTCTTTATCGGCACGTCTAATTCAGGTTTCTAACAGCCCGCTCTATAGAAGTCGTAACCCGATAGAAGATCTGCAAATGGCCGTAACACGACTGGGTATACGCATGGTTCGTGACCTGGTGATTAGTTTGGCAATGAAACAGATATATCAGGCCACATCCGACGTATTAGATAATCATTTCCGTGCAATCTGGAACACCTCGGTTGAGGTCGCCGCAATATGCCGAATGTTAGCCACTACCGTACCCGGCATAAACCCCGAACAGGCTCTTCTGGCTGGTCTTATCCATAATATAGGCGCCCTGCCAATTCTGGTTATGGCTGAAGATGATGATGAGCTGTTTAACGACAGTGATGCTTTAGGAAAAGTCATTGAAGAACTAACCTCACCGGTTGGTGAGCTTATTCTTAAAACATGGAACTTCGGTGACAGCATGACCGATGTTGTAAAGCACGCACATAATTTCAAGTATGACCATGAAGGCGGAGCTGATCTGGTTGATCTGGTGCAAGTCGCCCTGTTACAGGGTGGGCATGAGTCAGAAGATATAGACTGGTCAACGGTCCCGGCATTTGCAAAACTCGGAATGGACTCTGACGTTAACATTGTTGAAATAGAAGAAAATCAGGAAATCATAGAAAATACCAAGCAATCTTTAATGGTATGACTTATAAGCATGGCCAAAAGGGTTTTAAACTTACAGCGTTTTTCCCTTTTATCCTTGCTTAATTCTCCACAAAACTATCCAGTTATGTTATTTTTACCCATAAAATAACAGGTCAAAATAATAAGGAAATCTGGATATGAAAAAACTTGCCCTATTTAGCAGCCTTCTAATTGCTAATTTCATTACAAACTCTCTCAACGCTGCGGTTTTAATTCAAACCCGTGACGCTGATAACGAGTTATCATCAATTTACATTAGCGACAGCAAAGCACGTATTGAAATGCCCGACAATGAAGGTTACATCGTTATGGATGTGGCAAAAAATACCATGAATGCGGTTATTCATAAACAGCGTACGATTTTAGATATGAGCGAATTTTTACTGCAAAACGATAACCCGTCTGCACCAAAAAAATATGTAGATACCTATACAAAAAGCATGGGCCTTGGACCCACTATTGTAGGTTACGAAACAGAAGAATACGCTTTGTATGCCAATGACAACTACTGTTCCAGTCTTTATGTTTCCGTTGAAGCCATGCGTGATATGGGTATCAAAAAATTTGTAAATGCATTCGCTAATATGGAAAGAAATATGGAAGCAAAAATTTCCGCGATGACAGGTATGAGTACGGATGCATTTACTGACCCCTGTGATGAAGCAGAACGTAAAGCCAGTTTACGATTGAGAGAGATAGGTTTTCCATTAAAAAGCATCGATAAAAATAAACGTCTTGAATCTGTTGTCACGAAAATAAACAAAAAAGCACGCCTGCCTAAAAATGCATTTATGGTGCCTGCTGATTACACTGTCACCGACCCGTCAAAAATAATGAATGAAGCGATGCAGAAAATGCAACCGCAAATGAAAGAAATGATGAATAATATGACGCCTGAAATGCAAAAAATGATGCAGCAGCAGATGCAGCAATTTCAAAGATAGGGATTGAGTCGTAA
>JAPHSS010000011.1 GCA_026195255.1 Gammaproteobacteria bacterium
TCACTAGTGTCCGGTTAAAATAGCCGCACTCGCTCTACAGACTTGCCAGGTCTGGTTCTAAAGGGTAAAACACAAGGCACCCATTCGAAATCAGGCCCTCTCATCATGTTTAGTCAATCCCGTTTTGCTGATTTACTTCAAGCGATTCCTAAAACCCCTTTTTATAACAGTATTGAACAGCATAAAAGTGATCGATATGCCAAGTCATTTAAATCATGGGATCTGCTTGTTCTTATGCTTTATGGACAAATTAAAAAAGTAGATAGTTTGCGCACTTTAGTCACCGGGTTTAATGCACATGAATCGCATCATTATCATTTAAATACTCAAGCTGTCAGGCGCTCAACTGTGTCAGATGCGCTGGCCTCCCGAAGTCCTGAGCCTTACAAAGCGCTATGCGAATCATTGATGAGTGTCATCTCGCGTCAGCAACGAAAATCCTGCAAAGAACTGCTTTGTATTATCGACTCAACGATCATTACACTGAGGGGTGATCACTACGATGAATGGACATTGGAAAACAGAACGCGTCAAACACAGGGTTTAAAAGTTCATGTCGCCATTGATGCGCAACAGAACGCACCTACCTACGCGAACATCACACCCGTCAATATCAATGATGTTACCGATGTAAAGAACCTGTCTATAGAAGCCGGTATGACATATGTTATAGATAAAGGGTATTGTGACTATAACTGGTGGCACCATATTGAATCAAAACAGGCAAAATTTGTCACTCGTTTAAAATACAATGCTAATTATATTGTGGTTCGTAACCTATTATCTAACCCCAAAAAAGACACCTCGATACTCTCTGACGAAGTCATTCAGTTACCCAGAAAAAACCTAAGTAAAGGGCGTAAAAATGCCTATGCAAATAAAGATTTAAGGCTTATAACGGTTCATCGTGCAGGCAATAAAAAAGCCATGGTCATTGTCACAAATGACTTTGATCGTAGTGCAGAGGAAATTGCTGCATTGTATAAACAACGCTGGCAGATCGAACTGTTATTCAAATGGTTAAAACAAAAATTAAAACTTAAAAAATACTTTGGTTATTCAGAGAACGCGACACTGATTCAGATTTATTGTGCGCTCATTGCTTACCTGTTAATGGTGATATTTAAGCAGCAAAAAAACGCGTTGGCTTCATTAAGTGACATCGCCATCGAGTTACGGCATAACCTGTTTAAAAGAGAACGAATTGAGCGTTATTATTATCAAAAGCAAAGAGAGAGGAAAGCCGCCCTGAAGGAAGTTCAGGGAGAGTTATGGGGTTTTTAAACTTTAACCGGACACTAGTGACGCGGGAGCATGGGAACGAGATAAATATAGTTGTTTTTTAATGTGGGTGTCTGGATAAGCCTTTCTGGACAAGCCTACTACATCGAACATCTTCTAGTGGTATGGGTTAAGGGGACAGAGCGCCAAACAGCGGCGGTCTGTCCCCGATGGAGATGTGCCTTAGCGGGGTAAGTCTGTTTTAGCCCATACCACCAAGAGATTTTCGTTGTAGAGCATAGGCTTATCCAGACTGGCTTATCCAGGCTTATCCATACACCCACATTAACAAAAGATCTAAGTGCAACTTAAGTCCTTGTTTTAAAGTCTTCTTATAATGGATTTCAAATTGATACTTTATCAAACTTGCGCTATCTCACTTGAACGGATATAGAAATTGTGGTCTATTATTCTGCATACATACTTTGAGGGGAATATCGATGCGTTATTTGGGAGTTATTGTCAGTCTCGTGCTGTTTTCTTTTCCGGCATTTTCTGCTGATATGACAGATGAAGAGCGTTGCCTGAAGCTTGGTGAGGTGGCTGAGAAAGCGAGTAATATGCGAATTTCTGGTGCTGATAAGGACACCGCCACCAGCACCCTGATAAAAATGTATGATCAACCGGGGTCTGGTGTAACCACTAGCAATGTGCGCGGCATGGTAATGATATCCTACATGGCCAGGATGGAGCCGAAAAAGATGCGAGATTACGCCATCGCCGAATGTAAAAAAGACATTCTAAAATGATATCCGTGCAATAAATATTTATTAACTCGTTCCCAGACAGGAGCATGGGAACGAGAATAATCCACTGTCGCTAGAAAACCTTCTGCTGTAACGCCAAATCGTGTGAACTAAAAATACAAATGGATTTTTAACTATTTTCACGGAGATATTATCTAATGCATAAAAAAAGCCCCAATCTATACAGATATGGGGCTTTTTTTATAATAAGAATGTTTTTATTTTTTCTTATCAAGTTCCTGATAGTAACTAATTAAAATCTCGGCTACTTCAGGGCGTGAGAACTCTTTAGGTGGGGCAATGCCCTGGCCTAACATTTCACGAACCTTGGTGCCTGATAATAATACAAAGTCATCTTTTTCGTGATCAGGTGCTTCACACATCATAACTACTTTATCCAGTTTCTTGGAATAAGCCGTATGGTCAGCTTCAAAAATTTCAATCTCTAAAGCGCCTTCAGGCACTTCATTTTTGAATATAGTCTGTGCATCAAATGCACCGTAGTGATCACCAACGCCTGCATGGTCACGACCTATAATGAAGTGAGTGGCTCCCATGTTCTGACGGAACAGAGCATGTAATACAGCTTCACGTGGGCCAGCATATAACATATCGAAACCATAACCGGTAACCATTGCGCTGTTTTCAGGGAAGTAAAGCTCTACCATCTTACGAATAGCCGCATCACGAACAGGTGCAGGGATATCACCAGGCTTAAGTTTACCAAGTAACATATGAATCACTAAACCATCGCAATTTAAACGCTCCATTGCCATATGGCAAAGTTCTTCATGAGCAAGGTGCATTGGGTTACGTGTCTGGAAGGCAACAACTTTTTTCCAGCCACGTTCTTTAATTTCGTTACGAATTTCTACTGCTGTTCTGAATGTATCAGGGAACTCAGTCTGGAAATAAGAGAAGTTAAGAACCTTGATAGGGCCAGATAGACATACCTTACCCTGTGAGTTAAAAGCTTCAACACCGGGGTGGTCTTCACCAGCAGCGGGTGCGTAAACTTTCTGACTTATGAAAGCCATGTCTTCATCAGAGAACTCTTCAACAGCCTCTACATCCATAACGGCTAAAACAGGGTTGCCGTCTACATTAGGATCTTTAAGTGCAATTCTGTCGCCTGCTTTAATACTACCTGCATCTTCAACAAGATTTAATACAGGAGTAGGGAAAAATAATCCTGAAGTTGTCTTCATTTCTTTAGCAACTGATAAAGCATCTGCTTTAGTCATATAACCTGTTAAAGGATTGAAGTAACCGGCACCCATCATTACTGCGTTAGCAGCTGACGCAGAACTGACAGTAATTGAAGCTAAACCTTCTGCTTCTTTCTGTAGGGCTTCATTTTCAGCCGTGTCATATACAAATAACGGGTTCAGCTCGATAGAACCATGTGGTTTGATCATTGTGTTCTCCTCTGCTTGAGTCTGTTTAAACTCAAGATTTATAAGATCATTTTAATTCTGCCAGCAGATTAACTGTTCTGATTATGTAAATGATTGATATTTATCATGATTCAATAAAAATTTAGTTAATTTGGCGGATTTACTAAAAAATTTTGTGTGAACATCATAAAGGGGATTAGAAGATTAGCTAATTCATTTCATTTTGGGCGCTATGAGTTTTTTTTATATTAGAATATAGTGTTAGATGTTTTATATTTAGCATAAATAAATCCCAGGCCTGACTATATGTTTGCAGGCCGTTAGTCAGCGGGCTTTATCTGCTAAGTTCAAGTCATTTGAGTTACCTAACCGCAGGCTTAGGTGGCGACTCCTGTTGATCTCCACGGCTTGATCCCCCACTGTTTTATCCATGCCGGGTTTAACCTGTTTATTACTGGTCAAAATAGAAATCATATCCAAATTGAATGATAAAAGAATCAAGATCGGGTGTTAGATCATGATTCACCTGATCACCAACCGCTGTACTCACATCACTTTGTATCTGACTAATGACTTCAGCGCGCACACTGAATTCACTGTTTTTACCAACAGGCATTGCATATTTAAGACCAATGGTATTGGTTACAAATTCACCTAATCGATAATCGGCACTGGCATAGTCTGTTATGGTTGCTGCTGCCGCATCACTCTCACTAAGACTTGTTACAAAGAAATCAGCGGCGGATTGAGAGTAATAACGTAAGTGAGGTTGTAAGTAACTGCCATTACCTAATTCATAACGGTAATGAAAATCAATAGTATGTGAGTCAATACCCCAGTCATCAGTGTGATATCGATATGCAACATTGATAACATCCTCGGTTAAGTGATGCACGGTTTTCCAGTAAAACGTCTGTCTCGAACGTGAGTCAGGACGATTTTCATAAACATAGGGAAGGTCATCTGTGTTTAGGCTTGTTGTTGGTAGTCCTGCAGCATCAATCACGGTAATAATTTTATACGGGTCGGTCATATATCCGGATGTTTCACTAAAACCAAGATTAAACTGCATTAAAGTGCTGCGATTAATTACCTGTGTTATACCAAACATGACATCAGATATTGTTTTGCTGTCATCAGCGCCGTCCCGGTTTGTACCGGTACCGGCAACTTTCATATTTGTAAAAGGTGTGGGTATTCCACCTGAAGGTTCTATTGAATCAGAGCTAAGGCCAAGTGCCGCACTAAATGTCGTGTTACGGTTATTAAAATCACGTAGGAAGTTAGCTGAAACACCTATCGATGAATAGTCATATTCATTAGAAATATTACCGCCAAGAATAATTCGGCTGTATTCGTCAAAAATAGCGGTATTCCAGGAGCCACTTAAGGCGATACGCGTATCGAGGAATGTATCATCCAGGGGCAGTTCACCTGCGGCTACGGTGTAAGGTTTTTTGCCTGACGGGTTGGTAAAAGTCTGCTCAACACTAGATGCATGTGCACCGGTGGGGGTGGCACCGGTTAATGAGTCAAATACGGCTTTCAAATTTATAATGTCACCGTCTTTATATTCTTTAGTGCCACTAATAACCGGTTCAATTGCAGAAACCCGGCCATCATTTTCTGAATAAAATAATACGGCGGTTCCAATGTCCCATGCATCATCAGGAATCTCTGTAGCTGATACATTAGCTACTTGAAGCAGGGTAGCACTTGCGATGGTTAACTTTTCACGAATTTTTTTAGTGTTATTCATAATAAATCCTGACTTTTAAAAATCTACTAACTAAATGTATGTGGTTACTGAAACTATTAAATTTGAATGTTTGATTAGTTGCAGCCACAACCGCCGCCGCCTACACCCTGACCACCCATAGAGGCTTCTTTACTAAAATAGATATGTTCATCCAGTGCGTTATCAATTTCGCTGGGAACCAACGCCATAGAGGGTTTGGCAAGCAGGTCTTTATCCCAGGGTTGTACGTTTGTACAGGCGCTTAATAAGAGAAAACTTAGAAGTAAAATTATTTTATACATAATAGTGACTCGGTTTTATGTTTACGGGTTTAATGAATTTTTTAAAAGCTGGCTAATCATCTGCTCTTTTTCATTTTTGCTTTTGTTCCAGAAACCGGTATAGCGAATTCGTAAATTACCTTGTTGATCTATCAGGTAACTACTTGGCATACCTTCTATATTGAATTGCTCGGCAACCGCTGCCTGTGGATCAAAAGCGATCGGGAAGTTGATATTTTGAGAGGCGATAAATTCATCAGCTAAGGTTTTATCCTTATCCAGATTAATGGCGACAATTTCAAAAGCCTGGTCTTTGAATTTTTCTTTCATGGCAATCATCCATGGAAATGATTTTTTGCACGGCCGGCACCATGATGCCCAGAAATCTATATAAACCAGTTTTCCCTTCAATTGAGCTGAATTAAGAACTCCGCCCTCAGTGGGTAGTTGAAACTTTGGAGCTGGTGGATAGTCAGCATAGACCGGCATATTAATTACCAGAATGATTAATATGTATATTGATGATTTTAGCGGTTTCAAGGTTTTTCTGGCCTGCTTAAAATAAATCATGTTGCATGGTTTGAACTATATTGACCTAAACTTAAGACAAGCTTAAGAAAGGTTATAAAATACAGGGTATTAGTTCACATTCTAATTAAGCTGCATTTAAGAAATAACAGGCAGACTGGTTATACCAGAAACACATCACAGGTTGAGTATGCGAGTAATATTGGTTGAAGATGACAGGTTATTGGGCGAAGGCATTGTAAGGGGGCTTAAACAACAAAATTATAATGTTGAATGGTTTCAGAAGGGTGCGCCCGCAGTTGAATTTTTAAAGTATGAGGCTTTTGATGTCATGGTGCTTGATCTTGGCTTGCCTGATATCAGTGGTATTGAGTTGTTACAGAGGATAAGAGCGCAGGGGGCTTTGCTGCCTGTGTTAATTTTAACCGCGATGGATAGCGTTGAAGACCGTATATCAGGCCTTGATGCGGGAGCCGATGATTATTTAACAAAACCCTTCGATCTGCAAGAGGTGTATGCGCGGATACGCGCGCTTCTTAGACGTGTCGGTGGAAGAGCTAATCCGCTTATTAATTATCTGGGAATTCAACTTGATCCCGCCGCGCACTCTGTAACAAAAGATGGTCAGATAGTTGATTTATCTCGACGTGAATATGATGTTTTACTCGAGTTGTTTGAGAATCTTGGGCGCGTTTTATCGCGTAGTCGTCTGGAAGAAAGCTTGTATAGTATTGATGAGGATATGGCGAGTAATGCTGTAGAAGTGCATATTCACCATTTAAGAAAAAAATTAGGCAGCAAGTTAATACGCACGATCCGTGGTGTTGGTTATACCATTGATAAATTAAGCGAAGATCATAAGAAGTAATGAAAAACTCCCTGAGGCATTATTTATTATTCTCCATATTACTGGCACTTGTGGTGGTTGGTGGTATCACTATCTGGGGCGGTTATCGTGCCAGTGTGCACGAAGTTGAAGAATTATTTGATGCGCAATTATCTCGTTCTTCAAGGTTAATGATGGGGATGGTGCTAGCGGAAGTAAAACTGGGTCATATAAAAGAGTTTTCAGACGGTGTGAAAGAAAGCCGATTTAAAATTCTGAATAAGCAACAGATTGAAAATGAGATTTACAATGAAGGCCATTTTTATGAGTTGAAGCTGGCTTATCAGGTTTGGGATTCATACGGTAATATGTTGCTGCGCTCTGCCAATGCACCGTTGCAGCCTATGACTAATCTGCAGCAGGGATATGATAATCAAGTTATAAATCAACAAAGCTGGCGCACATTTACGCTATGGGATACTCATAAAAACTATCAGGTAATAACAGCTGAGCGAGAAGATGTGCGCCAGGAACTGGTGAATAAAATCACATTACAAATGACCTGGCCATTTATTCTGTTATTACCGATTATGGGGGGGCTGGTCTGGTATTTTGTGAGTCGAGGTTTATTACCGATTGAGCAAATTGCCAGAGATATTGCGGGTAGAGAAGATGAACAGTTACATGATTTACAGTTTGAGCATGTGCCGTCTGAAATACAGCCATTGGTTGATGAATTAAATCATTTATTTAAATCTCTGCGACTTTCATTTGATAAGGAGAGAAGTTTTACCTCTGATGCGGCACATGAGTTAAGAACACCTCTGGCTGCTTTAAAGGTTCACCTGCAATTGCTACAGGTTAGTGATAATAGTAACGATAAAGCAGATGCATTGGCGGCTATTAGTCAGGGGGTTGACAGGGCGGGTCATCTGGTGAATCAATTGTTAGGTCTGGCGAGACTTGATACGCAGGCAATTCGTGTAACCCAGGAAATAAAAACTCTTAACCTCTACGATTTATGTGTTGATCAAGTTACAGAAATCTACCCCCTGGCCAATAATAAAAAACAGAGCATAAGTATAATTGGTGATGAAAGCGTATATATGCAGGCTTATGTTTATCCTCTTGAGAGTATGTTGCGAAACCTGTTAAGTAACGCGGTTACATATACGCCCCAGGGAGGTGAAATTGTGCTTGAGCTTCGCGGCCAGGAAGGTGTTATAGACCTGTACTTACATGATAGCGGCCCCGGTATTCCTGCAGAGCAACGAGACGCGGTGATGCAGCGTTTTAAAAAAGTAGAAAGTAGTGAGCAAACGGGCAGTGGTATTGGTTTATCAATAGTTAGGCGGGTAACAGAGCTCCATGATATGCAGATAGAACTACGAAGTTCCTCACTACTCGGTGGGCTGTGTGTGCATTTGCACAAAAATAATGATAGTAATTTGAGCTAAGCAGGATGTGTCAAATGCATTACGCGTGTTATAGCATAATTGGACAAATGAATATTAGTAATGCCGGATATAGATAATGCATTGTAAAGTCGTGACCTTCTTCGCAACTAACAGCCAATATCCTTTATAATCTCAACTACTTACACTACTCTAATAGATTCACCTTCACGCGGCAGGATGGTTACACACTAAGATGCGGTTTTATCACTTTTTAAGCGGCTTGCTATTAATCGTATTATCGTTTGTTGTTTATGCTGAACAAAGCATTAATCATGAACTTCAGACGCTTAAACAGAAATCACTGTTATTAGATCGAGACTTATTGATTCTTGACGATAAAATAAAAAAGCCTTTTAGTATTTATCTGTCGCAAATGACCGATGCAAAATTTGTATTAGAAGTCATGACAATCAAGCTTGACGATAAACCGCTAACTATCCACAACTATACAGATTTAGAAAGAAAAGCATTAAAAAATGGCGGTGCACAGCTTATATACAAAGGTGTCCTGGCTGACGGCACACATAAAATTATTGCCTACTATCGTAGTAATAAGGACTATCAGGGTGGCGCTGAATTTGAGTTTAATAAAAGCTCAGATTCGCAATCTATTGAAATTAGCATCAACAGAGGCGAGTCGAAAGAGTCTCGACTACAACCGAAGTTATCAATTCAGGCAGTTAAAAACGATAATTCAATTACTGCGTCTGTTGCATATCGCCATTTGAAGTATTTGAAAGATGCACAGCCAAATATAGATATTTTAAGCCAGGTACTGAAAGCGCAAAAGCTTAATAAATTAGGTGTATTTAGTGTTGATGCTCAATTAATAAAAGGTCAGCTTTATCTTGATAAAGGCTTGCATATTGAAGCAGGTGAGATTTTTAAAAAAATTATCAATAATCCGGCTGCATCAAAAAAGCTACAAAATGAAGCACGATTTTATTTAGGTAAAAGTTATTATCATTCTGAGAAATATGAAGCGGCATTGGCTTTACTTATAAAGGTAAATGAACCTGTAAGTAAAAGCGTAAGGGCTGAACTTCAACATTTGTATAGTCTCATTTTAATGTCGCAGGGCAAATATAAAGAAGCAGCTTTGTATTTACGAAATAACTGGTGGAAAGCTCCGGGTAACTGGGATTTGTACAAACGACTTAATTTAGGTGTCGCTTTAATACACAGCAATGAACAAAAAGCAGGTTTTGATTTGATTAGAAAACTTGGCCAAAAGAAACCTGAAGATAAAGAGGCTAAATCATTAGTTGATAAAGCAAATCAGTCATTAGGATATCTTTTGCTTAACCAGAATAAACCTGAACAGGCTAGAAGTTATCTAGAGAAAGTGAGCCTTAATGGTGCTTATTCTAATCTGGCATTACTGGGTGCCGGCTGGGCAAGCGCGAGATTGCAGCAATACAATCAGGCCGTCGTGCCATGGATGGAACTACAGAAAAATGATATTCGGGATATCCCCGTGCAGGAATCAATGCTTACCGTGCCCTATGCATTCGAACAGATGGGGTTGCTTAAAAAGGCTGTGCGTTACTATCAGAACTCTGTAAATGTATATGAAAAAGAACTTGTGGATTTGACCTCTAGCATGGAGTCAATTAGACAGGATTTTCTAAAAACAGATTTACTTAAACTGAATGTTGCATCAGAGTCTGTCTGGCTTAAGTCTGTTAATGAAGTAAGTACGAGTGAAAGTTTACGTTATATCAAGCAGCTTATTGAAGATGCGGATTTCTTTAACCTTTTGTTAAATTTTCGTGAAGCTACATTATTAAAGATAAACGCCGATCAGAAAGTGGAAAAAATATCTGATATACAAATGCACCTGTTACAAGAGCTGGGCTCAGATAACCTGAAAGAATCAGAGAAACATAGAGATCAAATTAAGTTTATTAAAATTTTAGCCGCCGATCTTCTTAAGCGAAGTAATATGATGCAGCTGAAAGCGCAAGAGAACATTGATCTTATTGTCCTGCAAATGAAGGCAAGCGCTTTAAAACTGCTTGCCCTTAGAAAAGTTAAACTTGATGTATACCTTGTGCAGAGTCGACTGGCTCTAGCGCAAAGTTATGATCGATTAAATCCTTAGTGAGTATGTTTCAGTTATTGATGTACAAGTTGAGAAGTAATTAGTTAGTAAGGTTATGAAATTAAATAAATTAATATTAAGTATTGTTTTTTTGCTGGTCGCTTCCTGTAATAGTAATGTTCGAGAGGGGAGTATTGGTAGTCTGGGGCAGCAATCAACACTTCTAACCGATGATGTAGAAGAAGTGACTTTGCAAAAAGATTCATCGGTGGTTGAATATAGTCGCTTTATTCGTTTGTTTGATACCGTGCCTAACGAGGCCATGCGTCGTGACGGTATGCGAAAGATGGCAAAACTACAGCTTGAATTTAACAATGCAGATTCTATACCGCTGGCATCAGTTGTTTTGCTGTTTGAGAACTTGATTGAAAATTACCCTTTACAGAAACATGATCGTTTAATCTATCAGTTATCCAGAGAATATGAAGAGAGCGGAGAAAGAGATGCTGCTTTAAATGGCCTGAACAGGCTTGTAACACAATATCCGAAAACACAATATTTTGATGAAGCTCAGTTTCGTAGGGGTGAAATTTTATTTAGTAAACGTCAGTTCGCCGATGCAGAAAAAGCGTATGCGCAGGTAGTGGCATTTAGAAAGTACGATGATAAATCTATTTACTATGAGCAGGCTGTATATAAACAGGGCTGGTCACAGTTTAAGCAAAGCCACTATAACGAAGCTCTTAACTCATTCATGCACTTGCTTGATTTACATACAGTGAATGGCGAATTAAATCTGCCAGGAATGAAATCCTCCGAACGTGATTTTGTTGAAGATGCAATGCGCGCAATAAACCTTAGTTTTACGTATCAGGCTGGCCCTATAAGCGTACATGAGTATTTTTCTAATAAACAGAAACGTGTCTATGAAAATAGTATTTATGCTTCTTTGGCTATGTTTTATAAAGACAAGAAACAATATTCTGATGCAGTAAAAACTTATCGCTTATTCGTGTCAACAAATGAACTGCACCCAAAGTCACCAGATTTTTTACTGGAAGTTATTAATATATATGAGCAGGGCGGTTTTCCTGACTTGTTGTTAGATGCTAAAAAGAATTTTGTACAGCGATATAATATTAAGAATTCGTATTGGGGGTTGTATGATAAAAGTGAAACTTATGTTCAGTTAGAGGCTTTAAAAACTAATTTAAATCAACTGGCAAGTCATTATCATTCTTTAGCTCAGCAATCAAAAAGTAAATTACACTATCGGGAGTCACAGCGCTGGTATCGTACATGGATTGACTCTTTCCCTAATGATTCAAAAGCATGGGAAATGAATTTTTTATACGCTGAAATATTGAATGAAGACAAACAATATGAAGCTGCTGTTTTGCAGTATGAAAATACTGCTTATGATTATAAAAAACATCCTAAGTCAGCAGTTGCAGGTTATGCGGCATTACTAATGTATGCCAATAGAGAAAAAGAGTTGCAGGGCTTTGTTAAACAGCAATGGCACCGTCAGTCTATCGATAGCTCAATACGTTTCGCAAATCAGTTTCCAGAGCATGCTGAAGCAGATAAGGTATTAACCCAGTCTATAGAAAATTTATTTACATTAGGCGAGTATGAAAAGGCCCACCAGATTGCTGAACAAATGACTCTGTCTGTTAAGGATTCAGCTCTATTGGCATCGGTCTGGGTGATTATGGGGCATATTGAATTCGAATGGACTGATTTTAACATGGCTGAAAAATCATATAATAAAGCGCTTAAGTATATGCCTGAAAATGCACCAGCCCGTGATGCCCTGATGAAGAAGCAGGCGGTTGCTGTGTATAAGCAAGGTGAGATTAGCCGGCAAAAAGGTGATTTAAAGTCTGCAGTTGAGCATTTTAGTCGCGTAAAAACAGTTTCAGCTGAAGTGGGCCTGGTGGCGAGTGCTGAATTTGATGCGGCTTCCGCGCTAATTGGATTACGTGACTGGGCTAAAGCTGCAGTTGTGCTGGAAAGTTTTCGTAGAGCAAACCCTAAGCATAAGTTACAAACAGAAGTCACTAAAAAACTGGCTGTGGCTTATCTTGAAAATGGTGATTTAAGAAAAGCCTCTGAAGAATTTGAAAAGGTATCATATTTACCCGCTGAGACTGCTTATCAGGTAGAAGCTTTATGGCAGGCGGCTGAATTATCAGAACAGTTAAGTGATAATGAGCGAGCTAGAAAAATATATCAAAATTTTGTTAATCGTTTTCCTTTGCCTTTAGAGCGTTCAATTGAAGCATGTCAGAGATTAGTTGAGCTTTATGAACGAGATGCGAAGTTCGTGCTTGCAACTCAATGGCGAGTAAAACTGGTTAACGCAGATGCTAAAGGTGGTAATCAGCGAACAGAGAGAACTCGTTACCTGGCAGCTAAAGCGAGTTTTGCTTTAGCTGAGCCAGTTTTCGATGATTATCGAAAAGCTAAATTAACCGTGCCTTTAAAGAAAAGTCTTAAATCTAAACGTCAGTTAATGAATAAGGCGTTAAGTTCTTATGGTCGAGCTGCCTCATATAATGTGCCGGAAGTATTAACCGCCTCAACTTATCGTATTGCAGAAATATATCAGGATTTAGGTCTGGCAATATATAACTCCGAAAGGCCTGAAAAACTCAATGAAGAAGAGCTTGAGCAGTATGACATGTTACTTGAGGAAAAAGCTTATCCATTTGAGGAGAAAGCGATTGAATTTCATGAAGTTAATGTATCCAGATTTGCAGATGGTTTATACGGTGTTTGGGTTTGGAAAAGTCTTGAACAGTTAAAAGAATTTTTGCCTGTGCGTTATAACAAAACTGAGCGAAGTGATGCAGTTGTGATGGAGATACTATGAATATGAATTTTAAAAATCTGCATTTTATAAAAATAACATTATTTTTACTGGCGGTTGTTTCAATAGCGGCGTGTCAAACTACAGTGACAAAAACGCATGATGCTGAAGTCTCAAAGAGTGATTTGAGTACAGAAGTTAAACAGAAATATGCTTATGCACTACAGCTAATGGGGGCAGGTAACGACGCAGCGGCTTTAAAAATGCTTAATGATGTGAGTGATTTAAATAACAGCTTGTCAGGGCCTTATGTTAATCGCGGTTTAATATATTTAAGGTTAAATGATAAAGTTAAAGCTGAACAACAGTTCAGGGAAGCAATCGGTCGGAATGCAAAAAATGTAACTGCTTTAAATCAACTGGGTATCTTGCTACGAGAGAAAAAAGATTTTTCTGGCGCACGCACTAATTATGAAGCTGCATTGGCTATTAATGAAAATCATGTTAATGCGCACCTTAATCTGGGAATATTATGTGATATATATCTGCAGGATAAAGCTTGTGCAATGCAGCACTTTGAAGCTTATCTGGCTTTAAATGGTGATGATGAAGCTGTAATAAACTGGGTTGTAGATTTGAAAGAGCAGTTATGAAATTAAAATTATATTTATTTGTATTCGCTTTATTAACCTCACAGCAGCTTATAGCTGAAGATAAGCTTGAAATGGAGGGTATTTCTATAGTCGGTAATAGTGAATTACCTAAGTCGCTATATATTGTTCCCTGGAAAGAACCCGATAAAAGGGCATCAGCTGGTAAACCGGTTAATAGTTTAATAAGTGAGATTCTTGCGCCTATTGAAAGGGAATCGTTTCAGCGCAGATTGAAATATTTTGGAGAGCAGTAGTGAGTGTAGGTAGCTTGCTTAGAGTATTAGCTAAAAAACAGCATATAACGTATTTTCAGAAGCTATCGAGATTTCATGCTTTTAATAAATTATATTTAATCATGTGGCCCTGCTTCATGCATTCAAATACTCAGGCAGATTCAAGTTTCCACTGACATTGTGGTTACACAAGTTTAGGTTTCGAGTTTCGGGCACTATATATGTATCGTTATAGTTAGTAATATACCTTTAGTTATTTCTCATGCTACCACGCAAATGCCTAAGCGCGCTTAGCGGGTACTGGATTGCAGGAACATGACATAATAACCACAGGAAAGTATATGATATACCTGGTTCAGCCGTATGTGAGTGATATTTTTGTAGGGTGGTTTTTGCAGCATGCCTTTCACCATCCAGTAGCTGTTGGCGATATAAAGCTTTTAGTCTTTTAGAGTATGTCAAATCAGTAATATATTTATTATTTTCGTAAAACTCTTTATCTTGTAGATAGAGTCTTTCTATAAAATCAATTCGTAATTCAAGTTGTTTTTTCCAATTAGTTCTAGTTAATCTGACGTCGTCTTCATGGCTACGATTATATGTTGTGTCGTAATCCAGATAGGCAACCTTATTATCACGTGAAAGTCGTGCAAAAAAATCCCAGTCACCACAGATTGAATCATGCTCTACAAACTTTACGTCTTCAGGAATCATGTTGCGACGAAATAGTGCGGTACTAGGTAGTACGTAGTAGGTCTGCAATGATGCTTGATATATGTTACCAATAAATAGACTGGCGCTTCCTGTATTGGAAGTACTATCTTCATTTGTAAATTCGTTTAGTTTTATAGATTTTTCATAAAAATCATTCCATGACTTAGGAGAAGAATACCATGTCTGAATACCATCAGGTTGAATATTGTTCTGGCTTTTATAAATGGAAAAGTTGGAAAATGTGAAAGCTATTTCAGGGAAATTATTGAGTATTTTAACCTGAAGATCCAGTTTGTTATGTTGCCACAAATCATCATTGTCTAATGTAGCAATATATTCTCCCCTGGCTTTTGATAAGGCAAAATTACGTGCCTTATTTACTCCACCGTTGGCTTGCTCATAATAGCGTATTTTATTGCCGTATTTTTTTAGTTTGCTTGCAGTGTTATCTGTAGAACCGTCATTAACGACTATTATTTCATAATCATTATATGATTGTGCAAGAACGCTATCTATGCTTTCGCAAACAAGTTCTGCACGATTGTATGTTGGTATGATTACGCTAACTTTCATAGTGTTAACTTAGTGTCATTTGCTATTAAATAGAAAAATTATTTACCACGGACATGATGTACTGTGAAAATAGAAAAACAATAAGGATGTTTGGATTTAAATTGTAGGCAAAATCTGATAATTCACATAAAACTATTGAAGCTGAAAAGTGCACTGTTAAGGAGCATGTTCCTTGAGGACAGACTGCCGCCCACTTTTAATGCGCATGGGGCGTTCTGTTTTTGGTTGATGTCGTCAAGAGTTGAGAGTAGTTGTGTATGGCACTGCCAGTCAGATCGGAATTACTACAGGGGACGGAGCTCAAAAAGCGAGGGTTATTCTGTTTAGCCAAGTGATGTAATACTGTCAGTTCGATATAATTTACTTTTCCCCGAGTTTGTCAATCTTATGAGATTAAAAATCTAAAAAATGCTTTCCTGCATTTTTTTCGAAATGGGTTCTCGTCATGGGCTTCCTCTCTGCCAAATAAAAAAGGCCGTATTTGTTATGGGTGGGTCTTGTTTGTTTTCATGATGAGCTGGGAGAGGGATTGATGGCACACGTCGTGTGTGCCACCCCTTCGGGGCGCGAAAATGCATCGCGTCTAAAAAAGGCTTTCCTGCATTTTTTTCGA
Organism: Gammaproteobacteria bacterium; assembly: GCA_026195255.1. Taxonomy (GTDB): domain Bacteria; phylum Pseudomonadota; class Gammaproteobacteria; order SZUA-229; family SZUA-229; genus SZUA-229. The sequence goes on from JAPHSS010000011.1 coordinate 15,900, forward strand.
AACTGGTTCTCATCATGGGTTTCCTCTCTGCCAAATAAAAAAGGCCCACCGTTTAGGTGGGCCTTTTTTATTTGGCAGAGAGGAAGGGATTCGAACCCTCGATACCGTAAGGTATACACGCTTTCCAGGCGAGCTCTTTCAACCACTCAGACACCTCTCTATAAACTTTCATACCTGCTTTTTTTTTTGATGTTTGAAGTACTGAAACATCAGAGCTCGCAGCGAGCTCTCTATTCGGCACGTCGTGTGCCTCACCGCTTCGCGGCCATAATCGGAGAAGCATCGATTATGTTCAGAATTGTTCCGGACAATTCTAGTCAGCCACTCAGACACCTCTCTAGAAGGTGCGCTAGACTAGCTTAGACTCGCATTCAGGTCAATATTTTTGATATGTGATATAGGTTAATTTTCTGGGAATTAGTCTATATACTATAGAGGGATAGGATGCCTCCCCCTAAAGGTCGAAGATTAATATATGAAAGTATTACTGGTTGATGATACCAAAACAGAGCGTTTAATAATTTCATCATTTTTAGAAAAAATGGGACATGATGTCGTTACTGCAGAAAACGGTAAGCTTGCGGTAGCCTTATATCACGATGAAAAGCCAGATCTGGTTTTAATGGATGTCATTATGCCGGAGATGGACGGGCATGAGGCTGCACGGCGAATGCGTCATGATGAAAATATTTGGGTGCCTATAATGTTTTTAAGTGGTCGTGTAGAGCCTGATGATATTTTTGCAGGTATAGAAGCTGGTGGTGATGATTATCTTACAAAACCGGTTGATTTTCGTATTTTAGAAGCCAAGATGGTTTCTATGCAGCGTATTGCAAAAATGCGTCGCAAGTTGATTGATGTGTCTAATGAACTGGAAATTGTTAATTCCGAGTTAAAGAAACAGGCAAATATAGATGGTTTAACAGGTTTGGCGAATCGACGTTATCTGGACAAATACCTGCGTGTTGAAATTGCCAGAAGCATTCGAAACAAACATCAGCTTGCAGTTATATTGTGTGATGTCGACCATTTTAAGAAATATAATGATACTTTTGGTCACCTCAAGGGTGATGATTGCCTGAAAGCTGTAGCTGGGGCTTTGCAAAGTGTTTGTAAACGTGCCTCAGATCTGGTGGCGCGTTACGGTGGTGAAGAGTTTGCTGTTGTTTTACCAGACACTAATATTGATGAGGCGTTAAAATTAGCTCAGGCAATGTGCAATGCTGTCTCTGCTATGAAATATGAGCATCCGGAATCTGAGCATAAAGTGGTAACTATTAGTTTGGGGGTTTATTCTGATGAGCCTGATAGAACTCATGATTCGGTATATATGCTTGAAAAGGCCGATGCCGCTTTATATAAAGCAAAAGAATCGGGACGAAATAAAGTACAAGTAAACTGATATTCATTAGATATTGGGTAATGTGTTTACTGAGTCATCACTGTTGCTGTTTTAGATTTAAATTTCAAATATAAGTTGTAAGCGAGGCTTAAAGTCTGGATAATCCCGCTTGGTAACTTGCATTGGTCCCCTCGCGACGATTAACCGCAAACTCCGCCAGGTCCGGAAGGAAGCAACGGTAGTGGTGACATCGGGTGCCGGGGTGTGGCTGGTGCAAGTTGCTTTTTTTAATTTCCCAGCTTACCCCTGTAAGGTCCCAGCTCTTCGTTATGAAATGGACACTTAGCAGTGTAAGCTCACATTTCACGCCTTAATCTGAAACCTTACAGGGGCAACCTGACAAATTAAAAGCTCCATTCAGGTTAAAAGCTCCATTCAGGTTTTTTTGTGCTTTCCGCTCTCGCTTCGCTCTCGTTTGTAAAAGATTCAAGGCATAAAATCGTTAAAACGAAGATCGTTTTCCCGGCTGAACTGTATTTGATATTCCCTAACAACTTTTCTTCACACCATGTTAAACTTAGCATCGATTTTCATAACCCCAAACAACAATAATTCATGAGCTATCAGGTACTTGCACGCAAATGGCGTCCCGGCAATTTTACTGAAATGGTCGGTCAGGAGCATATTCTTCGTGCTTTGATTAATGCTCTGGATGAAGATCGTCTGCACCATGCCTATTTATTCACGGGCACCCGGGGTGTGGGCAAAACCACCATCGCCCGCATCTTTGCTAAATCACTTAACTGTGAAACGGGCATTACCTCTAAACCCTGTGGTGAGTGTGGGGCCTGTAAAGATATAACTGATGGGCGTTTTATTGATTTAATTGAGGTTGATGCAGCATCACGCACCAAGGTTGAAGATACCCGTGAGCTTTTGGATAATGTGCAATATGCACCTACCCATGGGCGTTTCAAGGTATACCTGATAGATGAGGTGCACATGTTATCCGGGCATAGTTTTAATGCCCTGTTGAAAACATTAGAAGAGCCGCCACCGCATGTTAAGTTTTTACTGGCGACAACCGATCCGCAGAAATTACCGGTGACAATATTATCTCGCTGTTTGCAGTTTAATTTAAAACGTATGCCTGTCCCACTCATTGATGGGCATCTTAAACACATATTGCAGCAGGAGCAGGTTGAGTTTGATGCCCCGTCCATTCGCCTTTTAGCTCATGGTGCCGATGGCTCAATGCGTGATGCATTAAGTTTATTAGATCAGGCAATTGCCTTTGGTGGTGGAAAGCTTGAACAGACTGAAGTACAGGCCATGTTGGGTTCCGTTTCCCGCGATCGGGTAATGCATATTCTCAAAGCACTGGTAGCTAATGACGCTTCTTTAATGATGAAACATGTGGACGATTTATCTGATTTGAGCCCGGATTATGCCAGTGTATTAGCTGAGTTATTAGCCATGTTACACCAGATGGCCCTGGCTCAAAAAGTGCCTGATGCAGTGGATGAAAACCTGGTTGATCGAGAGGCTTTGCAGCAGCTGGCAACAGAGGTTACCTCTGAAGATATACAGCTTTATTATCAGGTTGGTTTAATCGGGCGCAGGGATTTACCTTTAGCACCTGACCCAAGAGCAGGGCTAGAAATGGCGTTGCTTAGAATGCTGGCATTTAAACCGTCATTAGAAGGCCGTGAAAAAAGGCCGTCAGTCGCAAATTCGCAAGCGACTAGTAGTTCGCCTACGCCAGCTGTGACTAATGCCGCACCCGTGAAAGCGGTGCAAGCCGCCTCTACAAACTCTGTCTCAGCACCATCACCCGCGGTTTCAGTGGCGGCTTCAACGCCAGCAGTTGAAGAACCTGGGGCGGTTATTCAGTTTGATGGTAACTGGGCCGGTCTGGTTGAGGCGCTTAACTTACGTGGCATGGTGAAGCAGCTGGCGGTAAACTGTACATTACAGGAAAAATCGTCATCAGAAGTAAAGCTTGTTCTGAATAAGGAAAATCAGCAGTTATTGAACCCTGCAATGCAGAAAAAACTTGAAGAAGCGCTGTGCACCAGTCTCCAGCAAAAATTAAAATTGCATATTGAGCTGGGAAACCAGCAGGTTGAATCACCTGCGAAAACCACGGCTCGTAATACTGCAGAACGCCAACAGATGGCTGAAGATTCAATTCAGCATGACCCTATGGTGCAGGCGCTCAAAGAAAATTTTAATGCCGAGGTGGTTCCAAACTCGGTGAAACCCGTAAACGAATAGTCATTAATAGAAGAGAGAATAAAGATGAAAGGTGGCATAGGCAATATGATGAAGCAGGCGCAAAAAATGCAGGCTGATATGCAAAAAGCGCAGGAAGAAATCGCCAATATGGAAGTTGAAGGTCAATCCGGTGGTGGAATGGTTAAAGTATTAATGAACGGTCGTCATGAAGTGCGTCGAGTTGAGCTGGATGATAGCTTGATGGAAGATGATAAAGATATGATTGAAGATTTGTTGGCGGCAGCGGTTAATGATGCGGTGCGTAAAATTGAAACTACGTCATCTGAGAAAATGTCAGGTGTTACAGCCGGCATGAATCTACCTGGTGGAATGAAATTACCATTTTAAACTGTCATCACTTTAGTTAGTCATCAGCTGAAATTTAAAACTTACAGAAATATTAGTTAAGATTTTAGTTTCAGCTGAAGGCGTGTGATCACGCTTTTCATACACACAATAAATATCACTAATGAGCCAATCCCCCTTACTACTCCAATTAATTGAAGCGCTACGCTGCTTGCCTGGTGTTGGCCCCAAGTCGGCTCAACGTATGGCATTTCATCTGTTAGAGCGCGACCGTAAAGGCGCATCGGTTCTTGCGGATGCATTACAGCAGGCAGTTGAGCATATCGGGCATTGCTCACGGTGTCGCACTTTGTCGGAAACCGATATTTGTGGATATTGCGCTGATAATCGGCGTAATGACGAGTTGTTATGCATAGTAGAGACACCCGCAGATGTGCTAGCTATCAATCAGGCGGCTGATTTTAATGGTAAGTATTTTGTCTTAATGGGGCATTTATCACCATTAGATGGAATAGGCCCGGGTGAACTCGGGTTAGACCTGCTGGAGCAGCGCCTTAAAGAAGGTGGCATCAAAGAGCTGATTCTGGCGACCAATCCAACGGTTGAAGGTGAAACTACAGCTCACTATATATCAGAAATGGCAGCTGAATATCAGGTGGAATCAACTCGATTAGCTCATGGTATACCCCTTGGGGGTGAGCTTGAATATATTGATGGCGGCACATTGGCTCATGCTTTTAGCGGGCGGCAAAAGTTAAAACAGTAACGGCATAAAAATTCCGACTTGCGGCTAAAAATCGCCGCAATTGCTTGCTATACTCTTTTTATTATCAAATGAAGACCCGTTAATGGAAATCGCACTATCCGGTTTAACCCGACAATTTGACTCTACTGCGTCTATTGATGCCGCAAGACAGCGTCAGCAGCAGGCATCACAACGTCAGGCATCAGCCGGGGATACTCGTGCCCGGGAGAATCAGGCTCAGGAAAATCAGAGCCGGCTAGATCAAACTCGCGCTGAAAGTAATCAACGAACCCCTCCCAATACGGAAAATTCTCGAATTATTAATGGCGAGGTGCTTTCATCTGAAACACGGCGTATTGAAACCCGGGAAATGGCTTCTGGTCTTTTATCACGCTCTGCTAATCAGCAGCCCTCGGGACAGCCAGATAATCGCAGAATCAGTGCGCAGCAGGCAATTCAAACCTTTCAGGAAAATGAAGACCTGGTACCCGCGGGTAATCAACAACGCCAGGTGTCCGGCATAATAGATGTGTTTGTTTAACCCTGTTCAGCATAATTGATTTTATATCCTCACTGAAAAAAGCCATCTAATTTGGCTAAAACAATAAGTTTTATAAAAGAGTGATTGGACCGCGCGTAATCAATCTTTATCGTTTTTCCTATATAATCATCAAATACTTAAAATAAGGACAAATGATGAGCGAGTGTATTTTCTGTAAAATTATAAATGGTGATATTCCAGCTGATATTCTTTATCAGGATGATGATGTGCTTGCCTTTCGAGATTTGAGCCCTCAGGCTCCGGTGCATTTTTTAGTGATTCCCAAAAAGCATATTTCAACCATTAATGACATTCAGCTTGACGATACGGCTTTGATTGGTAAATTATTTCTTGCTGCAAAAATGCTGGCAAAACAGGAACAGATGGATGAATCCGGTTATCGTTGTGTGATGAATTGCAATGATGATGGTGGGCAAACTGTTCACCATATCCATCTGCATGTTTTAGGCAAACGGCAAATGACATGGCCTCCAGGGTGAGTAGGGCAACCAGGCCGAAGGCCTGAGCTTTTGCCCATAGCTCCATGGTTCAGGGGCAACAATTGTGGCGATAGCCGGATAAGCTTTTCTGTGCCCATGTGTAAACACAGCCAGTTAATATTTACCCAGTAAATGTTTTAAGCCTGTTAATTATGTCTCTCTTGCTTTTTGTGTAACAATCAGTAATATTCACGCCTCTTTAAGTATCTAATCATTGCTTAACAGAGATAATGCACCCTTAACTCAGTTGGTAGAGTGCTTCCATGACATGGAAGAAGTCGTTGGTTCAAGTCCAACAGGGTGCACCATTTTCTTCATTGATGAATTCACATTGATGATTTTCTCGGCAGATTCTGGCTCTATTTTTAGACGTCTAACGAATAGAACTAGACTATCAATTGTGATTTATTACCCAATACCAGACTTCATATTTTCAATTCGCTTTACTTTACTGTAAATTACTCTTTAATTTATTTTTGAACCTGTAACAATGAACTTCGCAATCATGAACCTTGTAAAAATGAAAAAACAGCTATTTATCATACTATTACCTGTCGTTTTATCTTTATCTATTACGCCATTATCGGCGAAAACTATTCAATATGTGAGTGATGATTTAACTATACCAATGAGATCGGGAACGACTACCGGTCATAAAATTTTAAAGTTTTTAAATAGTGGTATGGCAGTTGAGGTTGTTGAAATAACGGATGACGAAAAACATTCACTCGTGGTTCCTGTTGATGATGCCTCAAAAACAGGCTGGGTTGAAACGCGTTTACTTATGAATAATAAGAGTGCCCGTGATCAACTGGTTGTTGAGAAGAAGAGAAATCAGTCTATTAAAACAACACTAAGTGATTTAAAAAAAGAACTGGCTGAAAGCAAGAGTCAGAATAATGAATTACAGAATATTCAGAATGAGTTAGAAAATAAAATTAAAAGCTTACAGACTACTCTGACCAGCTTACGAAAAAATGCATCTGACCCTATTCGTATCGCAGATGAAAATGAGCAGTTAAAACAACAACTGACAAGTGTTAAATTGAAACTGAATAAATTGACTCAGCAGAACATTATACTTGGTGATCAAAATATCAAACAATGGTTTCTAATCGGCGGGGCTGTTTCCATGGGTAGTTTGATTTTTGGCATCGTGTTAACACGAATTCGCTGGAGGAAGAAAGAAAGCTGGGGTGCGAATTACTAATCATCTTCACCGTTCTACAGGTGTAAAGAATGATTAAGGTTTTAGCGTTTTTCGTGCTGGTATTCAATAACTTGTAAGGCGTGTGTCATAACAGTAAATGATGTGATTAACATGCCTGATGTTGATATTAAAAACCATCCACTGCGTATTAATTATTTACATCATGAGTCTTTCAACAGACTCTAATGTCGGGCTTTTCGGATGTTTTCTGGATTATTCGTAAAGCCGCCTTTCTAAACAAAGACATATTTAAAACATGAAAGTAAGAATCTGTCATCGTTCTTATTATTAAACTCATATTTAACTTTTATTTTGTTGTTTTATTTAATGTCATATCGTTAGCCTGTTCGGCTTATGCCTTACACATAATGCTGTGATTAATGAAAAATATGACTGCTCTTCGTTTATTGCATTAAAGAAGAAATAATTAGACAAATCAAGGTAATAGAATAAAAATCAATTGTAATCTCGGTATAGTCTGGCTAGACTCTGCTGTCTTAAATTCTTAATTAACTCTGTTTAATTCGCCTTTAGTATGGGGGATTAAATAAAACACGTGACCTTACGTATGGGCCACCACTGAAACCAGGAGCATACAATGCCTGTTATTACTTTGCCTGACGGTAGTCAGCGTACTTTTTCATCTCCCGTATCTGTTTATGACGTAGCTGCCGAAATCGGTCCGGGTTTAGCTAAAGCCACATTAGCCGGAAAGGTTAACGGCGAAATGGTTGATGCCTCATATATTATGCAGGAGGACTCCAGTCTTTCAATTATTACTGATAAAAATGAAGAAGGTCTGGAGGTTATTCGCCACTCTACAGCTCACTTATTGGCGCAGGCAGTTAAGCAGCTTTATCCATCGGCTCAAATTACCATTGGCCCGGTGATTGATGATGGGTTCTTTTATGATATTGATTATGAAGAAAGCTTTGGTCCTGAAGATTTAGAAAAAATCGAAAAGAAAATGGCGCAACTGGCCAAAGAAAATTTTAAAATTACACGTTCTGTTAAAACAAGAGATGAAGCGGTTAAGTTTTTCCGAGATCTGGGTGAAGAGTACAAAGCTCAGATAATTGAAGATATTCCAGCAGACCAGCAACTGTCCTTATATACGCAGGGTGAATTCACAGATCTGTGTCGTGGCCCACACCTGCCAGCTACCGGTAAAATTAAGGCGTTTAAACTAACAAAACTGGCAGGTGCTTACTGGCGTGGTGATTCAAATAATAAGATGCTGCAGCGTATTTACGGCACGGCCTGGCCCGACAAAAAACAGCTTAAAGCTTATTTAAAACGTATTGAAGAAGCTGAAAAACGAGATCACCGTAAAATTGGTAAAGCTTTAGGGTTATTTCATACGCAGGAAGAAGCACCGGGTATGGTGTTCTGGCATAAAGATGGCTGGGATTTAAACCTGACTATTCAGGATTATATTCGTAAACGTTTACGTGATCATGATTATCAGGAAATTAATACACCACAGGTGGTTGATCGTAGCTTGTGGGAAAAATCAGGCCACTGGGATAAATTCAGTGAAATGATGTTTACGACACATTCTGAGAATAGAGATTACGCGGTTAAACCGATGAACTGCCCGTGTCATATTCAGGTGTTTAATCAGGGTTTGAAGTCATATCGTGATTTGCCTCTGCGTTTAGCCGAATTTGGTTCGTGTCATCGAAATGAACCATCGGGTACCTTGCATGGCCTAATGCGGGTTAGAAATTTTGTGCAGGATGATGCGCATATTTTTTGTACTGATGAGCAGTTACAGGATGAAGTATCGGATTTTATCGATCTGACATATGACGTATATAAAGACTTCGGTTTCGATAATATTGAAATTGCCCTGTCTACCCGTCCCGAGGAGCGAGTGGGTTCTGATGAAGTATGGGATCAGGCTGAGAAAGCGCTGGCAGATGCACTCGACTCAAAAGGTATTGAGTATAAAGTGCAGCCGGGTGAGGGTGCTTTTTATGGCCCGAAAATTGAGTTCACATTAAAAGACTGTCTAGAGCGAGGCTGGCAATGTGGAACCATGCAGGTTGATTTCTCAATGCCTGGCCGTTTAGACGCACAATATGTTGCAGAAGATGGTAATCGAAAGGTGCCGGTTATGTTACACCGGGCTATTTTGGGTTCAGTTGAACGATTTATCGGTATTTTGATTGAGCATTATGAGGGCAAGTTTCCACTGTGGTTGAGCCCCCAACATGCAGTAATTTTGAATATTACGGACAAACAGGCCGGATTTGCGAAAAAAGTTGAAGAAATATTGCATAAACGTGGATTTAAGGTCACGTCGGACTTGAGAAATGAGAAGGTAGGCTTTAAAATCCGCGAGCATACTTTAGCGCGTGTCCCCTATATGTTGGTAATTGGGGACCGTGAATTAGAAACAGAAAGTGTGACCGTGCGTTCTCGAAGCGGTGAGGATCTTGGCAGTATGAGCATAGACGCTTTTGCTGACCACCTTACAGACGCCATCGAAAATCACGATCTCACTATTTCGGAGGAATAAAACATCGCAGCTGATAAGAAAAAAACTCTCATAAATGACAAGATCCCTTATCCTGAAGTCAGGGTAATTGATGATGAAGGAGAGCAGCTCGGCATTATGACGCCTGCTGATGCAATAGCAAAAGCAAGTGCCTCAGGCCTGGATTTGGTAGAAGTATCACCAAATGCGAAACCTCCCGTTTGCCGAATCATGGATTACGGCAAGTTCAAGTTTGAAGCGAAGAAGCAGAAAAACGCGAACAAGAAGAAAACCAAGCAGGTACAGGTGAAGGAAATTAAATTCCGTCCGCGTACCGAAGAAGGTGATTACAAGACTAAAACACGTAAATTACGTGAGTTTTTAGAGAAGGGCGACAAGATCAAAGTAACATTACGTTACCGTGGTCGTGAATTTGCCCATCAGGAACTGGGTCTGGACTTACTGAAACGAGTGGCTGCTGATCTTGATGAGTTTGGTATTGTAGACCAGATGCCTAAGATGGAAGGTCGTCAAATGGTGATGATGATGTCACCTAAGAAGGCAAAAGCCTAAAAGATTTGCCACAGAGACACGGAGAACACAGAGAGTTTTTTGTAATTAAGCTTAGCTTGATGACAAAATAAAAAACTCTGTGACCTCCGTGTCTCTGTGGCTAAGATGTGTTCACCAGGTTCATAGCTACGTAGTAGTGAAATACCGGAAATAATCACCCCGAAGCCGCTACCAGGTAGTTATAAACATGGTGGTAGGTACTGGGTCCTTTTTAAGAATTATTTTGGAGCAATATAATGCCTAAGATGAAAACAAATCGCGGCGCTGCAAAGCGTTTCCGCAAAAACGGCTCTGGCGGCTTTAAACGTGGCAAGTCATTCCGTCGTCATATCTTGACCAAAAAATCGACTAAGCGTAAGCGTCATCTACGTGAACCTTCACAAGTAGCTAAGTGCGATTCTCGCATGGTTAGCCGCATGTTACCTTACTTATAGGAGTCTGAATAATGGCAAGAGTTAAACGTGGTGTTCAGGCGAGAGCTAATCACAAGAAAGTAATGAAGAAGGCTAAAGGTTATTACGGAGCACGTAGTCGTGTTTATCGTGTAGCTCATCAGGCCGTAATTAAAGCAGGTCAATACGCATACCGTGACCGTCGTGTTAAGAAACGTGAGTTCCGTAAATTATGGATCACTCGTATTAATGCAGCAGCACGTATGTTTGACATGTCATACAGTCGTTTCATTAACGGTTTAAGCAAAGCTGAAATCGATCTTGATCGTAAAGTACTGGCTGACATCGCTGTGCATGATATTGACGCATTTGGTCAATTAGTAGATGCAGCAAAAGCCGGCCTGGCTAAGTCGTAACTACTCAGCTCACCACTGGCTGACTTCATATCTTCGTTAAAAAATGGTCACTTACCTGTGTAAGCTCACATTTTTCGCCTTGATCTGAAGCCAGCCAGCGGCAAACCTGAGCAGTTACTTCAAGTTATACTAAAGGGAAAGGCCATGGTCTTTCCCTTTTTTATGTGCAGGACGTACGGTATTTTGAAAATGCAGGAGCAATTTTTGTGTACAGGACGTATGGTATTTTGAAAATGCAGGAGCAATTTTCAAAGCAAAGCATTAAAAAATAAACAGATTCCGTCATTCCTGCGAAGGCAGGAATCCAGTGACTTTGAAAGTGCAATGAAGCTGGATTTTGGTGAAAATTAAAATGACACATTTCAAAACATAAACGGTAAATAAAATCGTGGCAGACTTACAAGACGTTTTAAAACAGGCACAACAATCGGTAAATGATTCAACTGACTTGCAATCATTAGATGAAGTTCGTGTTAAATATCTCGGTAAAAAAGGTGAATTCACCGCGCAACTAAAAGAGTTGGGTAAATTACCTGGTAATGAGCGCAAAGAAGCCGGGCAGAAAATTAATGATGCCAAGCGTGCCTTTCAGTTAACACTGGAAGAAAAAAAGCAGCAGCTTGAATCTGCAAAATTAAATGCACAGCTTTCGTCTGAAACAGTAGACGTGACTATGCCGGGTCGTGGACAACAGCCTGGAGGTTTACACCCTGTTACCCGCACCATGAATCGAATTAAAGAACTCTTCAGTGATTTAGGTTTTGATGTGGCAGAAGGCCCGGAAATTGAAGATGATTTTCATAATTTCGAGGCTTTGAATATACCCTCTCATCATCCGGCTCGTGCGATGCATGATACATTTTATTTTGATGCCAATACTTTATTACGTACCCATACATCACCTGTGCAAGTACGTACTATGGAAAAAACAGAACCGCCGTTACGTTTAATTGCGCCGGGTCGAGTATATCGTTGCGACTCTGATTTAACCCACACGCCTATGTTTCATCAGGTTGAAGGTTTAATGGTTGATACGGATGTTAGTTTTGCCGATTTAATGGGCACGTTAGATCGTTTCTTACGTTTGTTTTTTGAAAATGAAAAACTGGAAACTCGATTCCGTCCTTCCTATTTTCCATTCACAGAACCTTCATCTGAAGTTGATATACAGTGCGTAATGTGTGAGGGCGAAGGTTGTCGCGTGTGTAGCCATACAGGTTGGTTAGAAGTTTTAGGTTGCGGCATGGTACACCCGGAAGTATTTAAACATGCGGGTATAGATAACGAGAAGTTCACCGGTTATGCTTTTGGCATGGGTGTCGAGCGTTTAGCAATGTTGCGCTACGGCGTAAATGATTTAAGACTATTTTTTGAAAACGATATTAAGTTTTTGAAACAGTTTGCGTAATAAAAAAGATAAACAGTCTCGTTATTTCTGTGTAGGCAGTAAGACGAAGATAAATTATAAATAAATGTCGTTATCTTCGAATGCTTCTGTCGAAGATTCAGCGACCTTAAGTATTTAAAGACACTAGATTTCCGATAGAAGCATTCGGGAATGACGAATAAATTATAGGCTTAATACATGAAAATCTCGCAAAACTGGTTACACGAGTGGGTTAACCCTCAAACTGATTTAGAGGAATTTTGCGCAACAATTACAATGGCGGGTCTGGAGGTAGATTCTATTGAACCTGCGGCCGGTGAATTTACAAAAATTGTGGTTGCACGTGTTAACTCGGTAGAAAAACACCCCGATGCGGACAAGTTAAATGTTTGCAAAGTAGATGCGGGTGGTGAAGAGTTGCAAATTGTATGTGGTGCGCCTAATGTGCGAGAAGGCCTGATTGTTGCCTGCGCAACTATCGGAGCGGTTTTGCCCGGCAACTTTAAAATTAAAAAATCTAAATTACGCGGTGTTGAGTCATCCGGCATGTTGTGTTCAGAAAAAGAAATGGGTTTAACTGAGCAGGCAGACGGTTTAATGGAGTTGCCTGTGGATGCACCCATTGGTACGGATATTCGTGAGTACCTTCAGTTAAATGACACCATCATCGAAGTGGATTTAACGCCGAATCGTGCAGATTGTTTAAGTGTTGCAGGTGTGGCCCGCGAAGTCGCTACTTTGTATAAGAGTGATTTGAATGCACTAGAAACGACAAAAGTAGCTGTAGGCACTGACGCGAAGTTGTCGGTATCGGTTACTGCAAAACAGGCATGTCCTCGTTATACAGGCCGCGTTATTCGTGAAGTGAATACACAGGCGACTACACCGCTCTGGATGGTGGAAAAATTACGTCGAGCGGGAATTCGTAGCCTGGGCCCCTGTGTGGATGTAACTAATTTTGTGATGATTGAGTTAGGTCAGCCCATGCATGCATTTGATCTGGATGAGCTAAAAGGCGGCATTCAGGTGCGTATGGCGAATGTAGGTGAGAGCATTACTTTACTTGATGGTAAGGAAATTAAAGCCACTGAAAACACGTTACTAATTGCAGACGAAGAAAAAGCGCTGGCGCTTGCCGGTATTATGGGGGGTGAAAAAAGCGGTGTTGCAGACAAAACCCAGCATATCTTTTTAGAAGCAGCCCACTTCAACCCATTGGCTATTGCGGGTAAAGCACGTGAATATGGCTTACATACAGACTCATCTCATCGATTTGAGAGAGGCGTCGACCCTGAATTACCTTTGCAGGCACTTGAGCGAGCTACAGAGCTGTTAATTGGTATCTGTGGCGGTCAGGCTGGCCCCGTAGTGGAACAAACTTCAAAAGCTGATATGCCACAGCGTAAACCGGTTCAATTGCGCCTGGAGCGAATTAATCGCATGTTAGGTATTGAGTTTGAAGCTGCGGATATAGAATCCATCTTGAATAGACTGGGTATGCAATTAAAGAAACAGAGTGGTGGCTGGTTAGTTACAGCGCCAAGCTTTCGATTTGATATTGCCATTGAGGCCGATTTAATCGAGGAGATTATTCGAATTCACGGTTATAACAATATTCCGAGAAAACTGCCTACCTACCAGCCTACGATGAAACCTCTGGTTGAGGCTGAGATAGGCCTGCAGCGCATAAAAGACATACTGGTTGAACGAGGTTATCACGAAGCCATTAGTTATAGTTTTGTAGACCCTAAATGGCAGGCGGCGATAGACCCGGATATAGAGCCGGTTAAACTGGCTAACCCGATTTCAGCCGATCTTTCGGTAATGCGTACCAGTATCTGGCCGGGGTTATTAAAAGCGGTTTCACATAATCTTAATCGCCAGCAGCCCAGAGTGCGTTTGTTTGAAACAGGTTTAACATTTGTAAAACAGGATGGAGAGCTGGTTCAAAATGCAAAAGTCTCTGGCGCGATTACCGGTAGCATTTTCGCTGAGCAATGGTCAACGGAAGACAGAAAAGTCGACTTTTTTGATGCCAAATCAGATCTTGAGGCTATTTTATCTGCAGGTGGTCTAAATGATGTGTATTTTGAAAAAGCCCAGCATTCTGCATTACATCCAGGGCAATCTGCGAAAATATTTAAGAAAAATCAGGCAATTGGATGGATTGGGGCATTACACCCAAATACCCAGAAAAAGCTGGATATAGACCCACCAGTGTATGTTTTTGAAGTTGATCAGAAGTTGCTGTTAGAGGGCGCTGTGCCAGTGTTTAAGCCCCTTTCAAAATTCCCTGAAGTGCGCCGTGATTTAGCTGTATTAGTAAAACAGGAAATTACGGTTGAAGAGCTGGTTAAATCAATTAAATCAGTGACTTCTGAAATATTCCAAGAAATATTGTTATTTGACGTCTATACTGGTGTTAATATAGAAGATGGTCTAAAAAGTGTCGCTTTAGGCTTGATTTTACAGGGATTTTCCAGCACTCTTACGGATGAGGACGTGGAAAAAGAAATTAACAAGATCGTCACCGTCTTAAATGATAGATATGGTGCTACACTACGGGAGTAGAAATGGCGTTAACCAAAGCCGATATGGCAGAGCGATTGTTTGATGAGTTAGGGCTCAACAAGCGAGAAGCCAAAGAGTTGGTTGAACTGTTTTTTGAAGAAGTGCGCGAAGCACTGGAAGATACTTACAATGTTAAGCTTTCAGGTTTCGGTAACTTCACATTAAGAGATAAAACTCAGCGCCCGGGTCGTAACCCCAAGACTGGTCAGGAAATTCCTATCTGTGCCCGTCGTGTTGTTACATTCCGCCCTGGACAAAAATTAAAACAAAGAGTTGAGGCCTATGCTGGAAGCCAGCAATAATAAGGAATTACCTGTTATACCAAGCAAACGTTACTTCACCATTGGTGAAGTAAGTGAGTTATGTGGTGTAAAACCCCATGTACTGCGTTACTGGGAGCAGGAATTTACCCAATTAAAACCAGTAAAACGCCGTGGAAACCGTCGTTATTACCAGCGTCATGACGTTATCTTAATTCGTCAAATACGTAGCCTGTTATATGATCAGGGTTTTACCATTGGTGGCGCGCGTCAGCAGCTAACGGGTGAAACAGCTAAAGAAGATACTTCGCAGAGTAATCAGCTGATTAAGCAGATTCGTAACGAACTTGAAGAAATCTTACAAACCCTGAAGAAATAAATCATCATGTTGCTGATTGAGTCAAATCAGCAGCAATTTCAAATAAAAACCTCCACATTCATGCATATTTTTAATTAGAAACAGTCTATTCTCTAAATTCCACTCTATGTGTGGTTTTTACTTATTATCTGCTGTGCGAATAGTTGAGAATAAAATGGCTCATAATTATGCATGAGCTGTTTTTACGGTTCCAGTTATAGGCTTTATTATTACTCCATTTGCTTTAACGGGCTTAGTCATACTTCCAGTATCTACGAAATAAAAGGATCAAATGTGATGAAAAATATAATTATTATCGCAATAGTCATAGCTTTTTCTGGCGCAGCTTTCGCTAATAATCTCATCAGGGTTTATGAAGATAGTGATGAATACTTTGTATTTCCAACATCGTCAATTATAACAATTGAGTTTAAAAATGATGACGAGGAGTTACACATATACACAAAAATGGCTAAAGCAGGCAAAACGCCCTGGAAAATGTCTATTGATAATATACCCAAACAAACCGCCTCAGATTTAATCACTAAAATGTTTGATACAAATCGCAGCAAAATTTTAAATATAAAAGTAGACGATATCGAATAATATAAAGAACACAGAATTGAGGCGAATAGAGACCTGTTAATAATGCGATAGACTATTTATAGAGTGTCTAATCGGTTGATAATTAAGTATTTGCTTTATTCATATATCCACTCAGTGTAGAATTCACCCCCTATTCGGGGCGTAGCGCAGTTTGGTAGCGCACCACACTGGGGGTGTGGTGGTCACAGGTTCAAATCCTGTCGTCCCGACCAATTAAATCAATGACTTACCTATTTTAGTATCACCAGTGAAATCGTCGCTGGTTGCATACTGGTCGCAGTTTTCTGCATTATCTTTTCCGATAGATGGTATTAATAAAAAATGTGTTCATAACTTAATACTACTTAAGGTTCTGTGTAGCATTACCTTATAATTCTGAACTTAAGCATACTTATAATTTGTGAGACCATAGATATATTAAATATTATTGATATTGATTGCCCAAATTAATTATATGGTGATAATGAGAGATATTTTCGCAAGGATTGTGTTTAGTATATGAGATCAATAGAGATTGTAGGTTCAGGTATTGCTCTGCCCAAACGAGTTGTAAAATCATCGGAAATTGATAAACAACTAGGCTATAAAAGTGGGCAAATAGAAGCCATTTCCGGTGTGTTTTCCCGCTACTACGCAACCACTGAGTCTGCCACAGATTTAGCTATAGCGGCTGTTTTTGAAGCATTTTCCAATACCTCTGTTACCTTACAGGATGTTGAATGTATTATCGCAGCCAGTGGAACAATGGAGCAGGCTATACCATGTAATGCGGCGAAAATTCACGCAAGGTTAAATTTGAGCAATCCTATTCCAGCATTTGACATCAATATGACCTGCTTAAGTGCGCTGATGGCTTTAGATTTAGCTGCTTCCATGATTATGAGTGGCCAATATAAGGTAATCCTCATTGTGTCATCTGATATTGCATCTGTTGGTATAGACTTAAAAGACAGAGAAACTGTGGGATTATTTGGTGATGGAGCTGCTGCACTGGTAGTTACTGAAAGTAGTGTTCCTGATAAGGGGATTTTGGTTTCTCATTTTGCAACCTACAGCGAGGGTATTAATTACTGCCAAATTCAGGGAGGTGGGAGCTTGAATCATCCTTCTAAGGTTAATACTGATTATAAAAAGTATGGCATCTTTGAAATGCAGGGTAAGGAAATTTTTCGCTTAACTGCAAAGGTTATTGATGACTTTATAATTAAGTTATTCTCAGGCCTTCCATATTCACTAAATGACATTGACTGGGTTGTGCCTCACCAGGCTAGTGCACTCGCAATAAGCCACCTCCAGAAACGATTAAAAATCCCCACAGATAAGATAATTAATATTTTGAATTCACGTGGAAATCAGATAGCAGCTTCACTACCGTCGGCACTGCATGAACTAATAATAAGTGGTAAAGCTAGTGCAGGAGATAAGGTCTTACTTATTGGTACGTCTGCTGGTTTAAGTATTGGTGGGATGATATTGGTCTTGTGATGAAAGCAATTGTAACTGGAGCAACTGGTTTTTTAGGGTCGCATTTAGTTTCTATACTGGAACAAAAGCACTATGAAGTTATTGCACTTGGTCGAGATGCTAATAAGGGGGCTGCGTTAGCATCAAAAAATATTGTATTTAAATCTATGGAAATTACAGATAAGCATTCTGTAGATTCAGTATTTGAGTGTGCTGATGTTGTGTTTCACTGCGCTGCACTTTCGAGTGTGTGGGGAAGTCCTGAAGACTTCGAACTTGTTAATGTTCAAGGTACCCAAAATGTTCTTGAATGTTGTGAAAAGTGGTCAGTAAAAAAGTTAGTATATGTATCCTCCACCAGTGTATATTTTGACTACAGAGATAAAACCAATATTAAGGAAAGCGAAAGTTTGCATCATGGTTTTGTTAATAACTATGCTAGAACTAAATATCAAGCAGAAGTGCTTTTGCTAACAGAGAAGAAAAATACTGAAGTAGTGATAATACGTCCACGTGGCATTATAGGAGATGGTGATACTTCTATAATGCCAAGAATATTAAGAATTGCGGATAAAGGATTCTTTCCTCTTATTAACAAGGGTCAAGCAACTGTAGATTTAACCTATGTTAAAAATGTTGCACATGCGCTGATTCTTGCAGGGGAGAAATTAAACATTAATGGTAAATGTTTCAATATTTCAAATTTTGAGCCATTAAGTGTTAAGGAATTACTTCAAAGAGTTCTTAAAGCACGAAAAAAGAAATGCAGTTTGGTTCCTGTTGATTACAGATTTATGTATGGGATAGCCAAGTTGATGGAGGTTATTTCAATAAGATTGTCTTTGGGAGAACCTAGTATCACATGTTACGGTGTTGGTCTATTAGCAAAAACGCAAACATTGGATATTGAAGCGGCTAAAAATGTATTAGGCTATGAGCCGGTCTATTCAATGGATTATGCAATAGAAAAATATCTGGAGTGGGAAAGTAAGGATGCTTAAGCTATTAAAAGTAGGGCACTGTTTTCATCCAGAAGCGATGGTGATGAAAGGACATTCCTGGCAGTCAATGCAGTTTCCTGCAATTGTTGGTTTGATTAAGCACCCACAAAAAGGGTATGTTTTATTTGATACAGGATACGCTAAACGTTTCAAGCAGGAAACCGAACGATTTCCCGAGAGATTCTATCGCTGGTTAACCCCTTTTCACATATGTGAAAAGGAGAGCCTTGTTTATCAACTATCTCAGCTTAATATTGGCGCTGATGAAATTAATGCGATATTTATTTCACACTTTCATGCGGACCATATATCAGGTTTATTAGATTTCCCTAGCGCATCATTTATATGTTCGAAGGTTGCATTGGACACTTTTATCAGTTTAGGGCGTATAAAAGGTTTAATTAAAGGCTATTTGCCAAAATTGTTACCTAGTGATTTTGTTAAACGGTGTAGTTTCATAGAGGATACTAAAAAAATAATAATTAGAAATAAGTATGCTCCTTTTTCCGCAGGGTATGATGTTTTTTCAGATGGTGGATTTATAGCTATTCCGCTGCCTGGTCATGCTGTAGGTCAATTTGGATTACTACTGGAGAGTAGTGGGAAATCTTGCTTTTTGATAGGAGATGCCTGTTGGACAAGAGAAGCATACCAGGAAGGTGTAAGACCAAACATACTAACGTATGCAATTATGGACAATGGTAAGCAATATTTAGAAACCCTGGATAAACTTTCGCAAGTATATTTATCAAATAAAAAGATACAAATTATACCTTCTCACTGTCAGTTATCTTTTGAGTCATTTAAAAGTGGGTAAGCAACTGAAGAAAATGATAGCTTTTATTAGAGGCTTTATTAATGCAAAGCTAGGTTCAAAATTGTCTCGTGAAAAAATTGAAAAGATTCAACAAACTCGGTTTAATAAACTTCAAAGGGAAGCTTTATCTACATCTGAATTTTACTCATGTTACGTTAATAAACCTTTAGATGAATATCCAGTTATCAGAAAAGCTATTCATGTAGAAAATTTCAATATAATTAATACCGCTGGGCTTGATAAAGATACCGCATTTGAGATTGCAATAGCTTCAGAAAAAAGCCGAGACTTTACGCCTGACTATAAGGGGTTTTCTGTAGGATTGTCTTCGGGGACTAGTGGGAATCGAGGGTTGTTTGTAACTTCTGTTGAAGAGCGAGCACAATGGGCTGGATATATTATTGGTAAGCTTTTGCCATTTCGTTGTGGAAAGCATCGAGTGGCTTTCTTTCTTAGGGCAAATAATAATCTTTATGAAAGTTCAAATGGAATACTTCTTATCTTTAAGTTTTTCGATTTGATTGATGGTCTTAATAAGAATATCAAAAAACTGGTGAAATTTAACCCAACAATATTAATTGCTCCAGCTAGTGTGCTTCTTAAGATCATAGAGAAAAAACCAAAAATTAATCCAGTAAAAGTAATAGCTATTGCAGAAGTTTTAGAGGCTTCTGATAAGAGGCTACTCGAATCATATTTCCAACAGAAAATACATCAGATTTATCAATGTACAGAAGGTTTTGTAGCAGCAACGTGTTCTGAGGGAAATCTGCATCTTAATGAAGATGTTCTAATCATTGAAAAGAAGTGGATAAATCAGGAGAGTGGTCGATTCTCTCCGATTCTGACAGATCTTAAAAGAGTTACTCAGCCCGTTATTCGTTATTACCTAGATGATATATTGATAGAGGATAAAGCTCCCTGTGCATGTGGCTCAAACTTTACGAGATTAAAAGCCATTGAGGGGCGTAAAGATGATATTTTCTATTTACGAAATAATCGTAATGAGCTGATTGATGTTTTTCCTGATTTTATCAGAAATTCACTAATTATTGTCTCTGCTGAACTAATAGAGTATCAGGTTATTCAATCTGAGAAGAATAAATTAGTAATTTATATATTACCTTTCAATGAAGTAATTCGTAAAAATATATCTTCTGCACTTGATGAACTATTTAATCGATTAGATGTTCTGATCCCTCAATATGAATTCGATGAATTTAAAGTCATCGATAACGGTAAAAAAAGACGACGCGTAATGAGGCAGATTGATGGCTAAATTACTTATTACGGGTGCAAGGGCACCTGTTGCTCTGGAGTTGGCAAGAAATTTACACGGACATGGCCATCAGGTGATTATGGTAGATTCACTGCTGTATCCGTTAGCACGAAACAGTAAGGCAATAAACCAGTTTTATAAAATACCTGGTCCCAGAGAGAACCTTGAAGGATTTAGAAAAAATCTTTTATTGATAATTCAACAAGAAAATGTTGATTACTTGATTCCTACCTGTGAAGAAATATTTTATATCTCATTTATAAAAAATGAGCTTGATAGATTCTGCCAGATCATTTGTCCGGACTTTGATTTAATCACCAAGTTTCACAGTAAAATTGAAATATTGAACTTGTGCACGAATAAAGGAGTGGGAATACCGTCTACGAAAATTGTTGATAAGTCAAATTTGAAAGAATTTTCTGAAATTAAGAACATTATTGTTAAAAAAGAGTTTTGCCGATTCGGCACTGATGTATTGCTTAATCCAACACGTAAAATGATAAAAGATGCAGTTGATAAAAATGATGGGCGAATTTTATTGCAAGAAAAAATTGTAGGTGTCGAGTATTGCACTTATGCCATTGTAAATAATGGAACTGTGTATGCTGAGGCTATCTATGAGCCATCTCATAGAATAAGGCTTGCTGCAGGCATCTATTTTAAGCCGATAATAAATGATGCTATATCAAAATTTGTAAAAGATTTTTGTAAGGAGTACCAGTTTACCGGACAAATCGGATTTGATGTAATTGTTGCAAATGATATTGTCTATGTTATTGAGTGTAATCCCCGTACGACCAGCGGTGTTCACTTGTTACAGGAGGCTGATTTATTCAAAGCCTTTATTGGTAGGAATATACAAGAAATAAAACAAAGTGATAAAGCAAGCATGATAGGCCTGGTAATGCTTTTGATAGGAATACCAATAGCCATAAAAAAAAATAAACTCAGTCAATGGTGGTCAGATTACTCATCAGCCAGAGATGTGATTAACTTGAAAAAGGATAAGAGCTTTATGCTTTTCAAATTTTTATCATTGGGGGAATTATTAGTGATTTCTCTCAGAAAGAAGGTGTCTATTAGGCAAGCTTCAACTATGGATATAGAATGGGACGGAGAAGAAATTAAGTAATGTTAATTCAACTTCGTTCACCTATTTCTGAAGCCGTAAGTCCTGCAGATGAATATTTGATGGGTTTTCTCGATAAAACTGAAGCAATGATTACCAATGTAAAAACAGAAGTGGGTTGTTGTCAGATAGATGATGTGGTTTTACCTTTTACAATAAATGAAGCAGAATATGATAATAGTTATGTTTGCTCACCCTATACAGCATTGATACCCTATTGCATTGAGGAATTAGGGAAACTGGATAATTGGTTATTGAGAATAGGTGTTGAAAAGTTAATATTGATTTTTGATAGAATACTTAAAAAGAATAATATCAATCGAGTTATACATATCAATAATTGGTTGTTATCTACTAACCTATATCCACAAAAAGATAAAGCTCTAAATATCGAATCGCTCATTGAAGGAATTACACGTCAATACAAAAATCATACTGTTATTTTTCGCTCATTAAATTATTTTCTAAATCCTGCGCTCATATCTGAATTTATGTCAGCAGGCTGTATGATCGTGCCGACAAGGCAGGTGTATCTTTATTATAAATCTTTAAACGACTACAGTAAAACACATAATTATAAAGTTGATAAAAAATTAATTGAAAAAACAGAATATCAATATGTTAAACAATCAGATATTAATGAGTCAGATTATGCTCGTATAGTTGAATTATATAATATGCTATATATTAATAAATATTCGAAGCACAATCCACAATTTACAATCCAATATATAGCGGTAATAATTAAACACCCGTTGTTCTACGTGGAAGGGTTTCGAAATATTCACGGAATACTTGATGCTGTGGGAGGCAGATTTACTATTGCAAATACAACTACCTTACCAATAGTTGGTTATGACACATCTAAACCTGCAAAACTAGGTTTATATCGTATGGTTCTTATGTCTGCATTGCTCTATTCTGAGAGAAATAATTATTGCTTCAATGCAAGTTCTGGAGCACCTCATTTTAAAAAATTAAGGGGTGCTGTTCCTCATATCGAATATTCAGCTGTATATATAAAACACCTTTCTGCTCATTCTCAATGTATCTGGAAGGTACTGGCTTATATTATGCGTAAATTGTTTGTACCTATTATGAAAAAGTATCAGTTATGATATCTGAGTTTAAAAATAGTGAATGGACTGTCGTTACAAGTTCAAAAGAACTTAAGAAAACACCCATACGTGTCTTTTTTCATGATGTACCTGTAGTCTTATTTCGAGGTGAGAATCATTTGTGTGCTTTGAAAGATCAATGTCCACATCGGGGGGCTCCACTTTCAATGGGACAGGTGTGTAATGACTCAATTGTTTGCCCATATCATGGTTGGAAGTTTAATGGTGCTGGTGAACATTTAGAAATGCCAGGAAACCCTTGTTTTTCTAAAACCAAACAAGACATAGTGCAGTCTTATGAAGTAGCAGAAGAGGCTGGACTTATTTGGCTTCGACTGAAGAGTGATTGTGTTAGTCGCCGTTATATTCCACAAATTCACTCTAACTATTCATTTTATACTGTAACTACAAGTATAAAAGCAGATATTATTGATATATCTGAAAATTTTCTTGATGCTTTACATACCCATTTTGTTCATTCGGGTATCATTCGCTCGAGGAACAAAAGACGACACAATTGTGCGGTTACTATTACTAACGTTAAAGATGGTTATCAAGCAACTTACATTGAAGAAAACCAGCAATCAGGGATTATCAGTCAATTATTTGGAAAGCATATTTATAAGAGCGTTGGCCGAATAAGGTTCCCCGGCATTATTGAGATTGAATACTATTCTTCTAAGGGTATTGAGCTTTCGACTGTTATATATGTAAATAAAGAACAGGGTGATAAGTGTAAGTTGATTGTGAGAAATTATTTAAAGAAACAAAGAATACCTTTCTTTATGCTAGTGTCAGTATTGTTTCCATTTCAATATCTAGCTTTCAAACAAGACAAGCTCATACTAGAAGAACTTCATAAGTCTAATAAAGAAGATCTATTATATAAGCCAATAATTACTCAGTATGATGTAATGCGACCTTATATAGAAAAAGCTTTAAGAAATGAGATTTGTGATGTCAAAGTTCAACATAATTTGATGTTATAGATTGTGAGGGGCGATGACAATCGATTCTTATTCTCATCAAAAATTAAAGGGGTTGGTGTGAGCCTCCCCCAGTTTAATGGATCATTAAATGCAGGCAGAAAGTAGGACCAGATCACAATTACAACTAATATATGCTAATAAATATCAGAGAATAATCTGATAATCAGTGCTAATAGGACCCATGGTAATAGCTATGTTATTTAGATATTAAAACCAAAGGCTTATGTGTATTTAAAAATAGCTTCTTATTGTGGGTGTTCTGATAAGACCCTTAAAATATTATGACGACATATTATGCAAATAATAAACATAATAGGTGTCATTCGTGCCATGTTATTTGTATTATGGCGCGATTGTTTCTAATACTGTTTCTTCTAAAATATGAGAAAAAATTATTCACTGGAATTTTTATTCCTGATCATTTTATTCGGCCACTTTTATTCTTTATCTACTCAATGAACAAGGTATAAATAATGAACACTATTTTAATTACAGGCACTAACAGGGGAATTGGTCTGGAGCTGGTAAATCAATACGCAGATAATAACTGGCGTGTATTTGCCTGTTGCCGTTCACCAGAAAATGCGCCTGCTTTACAGAAGCTGGCTGACGAAAATTCTAATATATCCGTTCATGCCTTAGATGTATCAGACTCACAACAAATTACAGCGCTGGCTAGTGAACTTAAAAATACACCCATCGATATTTTATTTAATAACGCGGGTATTTATGGCCCTTATGATGCTAACTTTGGGAATACCAATGAACAAGAATGGTTAGCGTGTTTCAGAATTAACACCCTGTCTCCCATGAAAATGTCAGAGGCATTTGTTAAACATGTAGCAAGTAGCCAACTGAAAACCATTGCAACAATGAGTAGTAAAATGGGCAGCATGTCAGATAATGGTTCCGGTGGTAGTTATTTATATCGTTCATCAAAAGCAGCAGTGAACGCGGTAATGACCAGTATGGCAATAGACCTGAAACCTCAGGGAATTAAAGTCGCCATATTACATCCGGGCTGGGTTAAAACCGATATGGGTGGCCCCAATGGTGAAATAAATACCGTTAAATGTGTATTACAATTGCAAAAAACATTAAGTACATTAAGTCTCGACAACAGTGGAGGTTTTTTTGATATAGACGGTACTATAATTCCCTGGTAAAAGGGAATTATAAGAGTCGCTGTTGTCAGTGCATAATTGTTTCTAATATTAAAACTATGCTCTGTTACTCATGAATTAAACTTTCAAGGACACTCATAAGCCTTACCATATGCAGCAAGGTTTGATTGATAAAGTGCTTCTGACCAACCTTTATCGATGCCATACATTTTAGCTTCTGTTTTACAGTCATTAATGCCTGCGCGTAATTCAGCTGAATATGGGTATGCACTACCGGTATTTAATGAAATTCTTGTACCCAGGGGAATATCACCGATTTTTATAGTGTTGCTACTGAATTTACTAGCAACATAACAGGTTTGTAAAAACTCATTAAGCCGATTTGTAAGTGTCTCTACATCTTCGTTGTAACAGTGAGTTGAGTTAATCTGTGCTATTTTAGGAAGTTGGCTGGGGTGTTTTGTTCCTGAGCTGGAACAACCCGCTAACAAAGCAAGTGATATGATTATGTGTAATATATGAGTTGTCTTCATTTTTTTAATCCTTTAGTGCTCTTTATAGCGGTTAATGATGTTGCTAAATTTTGGAGACGTTTACGCCTATTTGCAAATAAATTAGCTAAGTTTATACATTATTTGTGACTCAATAACATGCTTATATATCAGATATTAATAATTACTATATATACTCAGGTTCAATCATTACTTAATCTCTATCATAAAATTCAAGGCAGCGGTGTTTACGGGCAGCTCAGCTATGTTGCCTGAAGAGGGATATTCACTTGTGCAGCGTGTTTCTATTGAGTCTGATTGACCTGGTTCAAAGGTAGTCGTATGACGTAAAGCAGAGCAGGATGATTGTTACATGGCTTTATGGCTTACTTAGGGTTTAAAACCCTGTCTATATCGCTAATAGCCTGAAATTCTTCAATAGTAATACCCGCATTATTGAAATTCATAGAATCAGGATAAGCACTGGCTTCTTCGGCCATTTCAGCGGCTTCTTTTACCCAGTTATCTGACCATAACATGACCAGACGAATGTCATCATCTGACAGCTTCTCTATTGAGGTCTGGAGAATTTGATAAAAACCGTTTCTTGATAATGGTGTATGTATAGAAGTTATCGATTTTGCATCACATAACCTAAGTGCGCTTATCAGATCTGTAGTTGATTTCTTTAATAACTGCTGGCGGCTGATTTCGGTGATTTCATTGATGGTGTCTTCAATTATTTTATATTCAACGGTACCGTGTGCAGGGCGAGCAAAAACGGAAATAAATGTCTCTAATGTAATGAGTGCATCATGAGTTTTGCTGATATCACGGGACCGTTTGAGTAATTGTTGACAAAAATCTTTTAATTTATCAGCATCTAGCGTTATATTTATTGAGGTTTTAGTGCTCATGCTCTTGATATATTATTGAAGTGATTATATGAGACTATTAATTACTCGAAGAGTGAAGTCAATCAAAATTAATACAATTGTATTTAGCCTTGTTTATACTTGTAGAAGACTAATAATTTAAAAAGAGCTATTAAGACATGAAAAATCTGATTTCAATTTTTATTATAAGTATCCTGAGTCTGTCATTTAGCGTTCTAGCGGATGATGTTTTTTTTGTAATTGAAAGCGAGGGAATGAAGCTCAAGGTTGAAAAAGTTGCAGATGGTTTTGGTGTGCCGTGGGCTATAGCAGTTTTATCATCGAATGAGTTATTAATAACAGAGCGTGAAGGCTCTATTAAGCTAATTAATCTTGAAAAATCAACAACAGTTACATTAAAAAATACACCTGAGGTTCTTGCAGATGGGCAAGGCGGTATGCTTGATGTTGCATTAGCTCCGAATTTTAAGGCCAATGGCTGGATATATTTTACCTATGTAAAATCAGTTAATGGAGAAGGTGCAACCGTGCTTGCCAGGGCTAAATTAGATAAACAGACATTTACTGACTGGCAGGAATTACTGGTAACCGAGTCTGCGAACAGTCAAAACTATCATTTTGGCAGTCGTATCACATTTGATAGTAACAATCATGTTTACTTTGGTGTAGGGGATCGAGGCAAGCGTCCTAATTCACAGGACTTATCAAATCACGCGGGTACAATTATGCGTTTGAATCTGGATGGCACTGTGCCCGTTGATAATCCTTTTAATAAAAAATCTGTAAAAAATGTCTCGGCATTGCCAGAAATATGGAGTTATGGGCATAGAAATCCGCAGGGTATGGCTTATGACTTTGATAATAAACGTTTGTGGTCAATAGAACACGGCCCCAGAGGCGGTGATGAAATAAACCTGATTGTGGCTGCAAATAATTATGGCTGGCCACTGGTGTCGCATGGCAAAGAGTACTGGGGGCCTTTAAGCGTAGGAGAGGGCACTCACCGTGAAGGCATTACACCACCGGTTAAGGTATATATTCCTTCTATAGCACCTTCAAGTCTAATTTTTTATACAGGCGATGCATTTCCTGAATGGAAGGGAAATTTACTGGCAGGTGCGCTTAAATTACGCCATATTAATAGAATTGTTTTAAATGATGATGGTAGCTTCTTAAAAGAAGAAAGGTTACTGGAAAAACTTGACGAGCGTATTCGTGCATTAACGCAAAGCCCCGAAGGCTGGGTTTACTTTTCAACGGATAGTGGCAAACTATATCGAATATCACCTTATGTTAAACTACAGCATAATCATTAATATCATCAAACTATGAGTGTGAACCATGAAAACTATATTACTTTCTCTCCTTTTACTCACGAACCAGTTTATAAGTTATGCATATGCATCTGATTTGGCTAAAGAAAAACGCTGGGTTGAGCAGGTAGTCGATTTTATTGTTGATGGAGAGGCGGAATGGCTTGATCTTGGTAAACACAAAGCGCTGGCTATTTATATGGAATCAAATACTGATGAAACTAAAGCCGGGGTTATCGTGGTTCATGGCTCAGGTGTACATCCCAACTGGCAAGATATTGTGCAGCCGTTACGTACCAGTTTACCAGATAGTGGTTGGGCTACCTTATCAATACAAATGCCGGTATTAGATAATGATGCTGATTATAAGGAATATGCACCATTGTTTGATGAAGTAAAACCTCGCATGGATGCAGCTATTAAAAACTTACAGGATAAAGGTATTAAAAAAATAGTCATTGTAGCCCATAGTCTTGGTTCTGCGATGAGTGCGTATTATCTGGCAAATGAAAAAAATACATCTATTAAGGCGCTTGTTGCAATTGGTATGCCCGGTGCAAGAGAAGACAAGCGTATGAATACATTATTAACGTTGCAGAATATCAGTATTCCTGTACTGGATTTATATGGAGAGAAAGATCTTGAATCTGTTGTTGATTCTGCAAAGCAGCGTAGAGAAGCCAGTTCAAAAAATAAAAATTATTCCCAAAAAGTTGTCGCGGGTGCAGACCATTTTTTTGTTAATAAAAATGAAGAGCTTGTAAGCAGTGTAAATGACTGGTTAAAGAATAATATTAAATAGAAATAATTATTCAGACTTAAGGTATTTACCAAAAATCAGTCTGTTAACGGATAGGTAAGTGAAAAATATGAAATATATAATATTGACTTTATTAGTCGTTTTTGCCAGTTCGTGTTCATCCAGTTATACACCAAGTGAGCAGATGCTGGCTCTTAAAAAAACAATGACGAGTGAGCAGGCCAGAACAGTTATTGAGGAGAGTATTAATGATCTCAGTAAGTTATCGGGTATATGTGGTGCTCGGGGTTTCTGGTTTGATGAAAAAGCCAATATACAGGTGTTTGAAAATAAAATATTTCTCAATGCGTATAAACGAGGCAAAGAGTTAAAAAATACAAATAGAGGTTTTAATGACATAGTTGTATTCGAAAAGGAATATTACGCTTATGACTTTGAATTTGATAAGCTTGTTGCTATTAATCTATACGATGATCCTTTGTTATTAACAGGCTTTCCAGATTGTTATAAAAAAGATTTAAACAAAAATAATATCATTATTGATTTGTATGCTGATAAGTTAAATAATATTAAATTTATAGTTAATAAGAAAGATTTTGATAAAGTGATGGCCGCATTATCATTATTGTTGGTTGATATACCTATTGTAATTAAATAGCCATAATACGTTGATGTTATTTTGAGGTAATGCTTTTTACTCTGTTGTTAGAGTCGAAACTAACTTTTAGATAAAAGTCAAAATCAATGAAGTTTTGCGGGATATATTGAGAATATATTGGATCGTAATTATATTTGTCTAATAAAAGCCGATGTAGTCTGGTCTCATATTGTTGATTGAGAGTATCTTTAAATGTTTTTTTATGTATTGCTGCCATAATTATCACCGCTTCACTTCAAAACAAACAGTAAGTTAAACGCCTTTGATTGTATTGTCTCTAGGAAAAAATCCCGTTTTATATAAGACCATGGTTAATTATGTTGTTATTCTCTATATATCAATCACAGAGTAGACGTTCTTGAATGAATGGTAATAGTTTTATGGTTGTTTTCGATAATATTGCATTATATTAGGTGCCAGGTTAGTAATATGAATCCATCTGCCAGCATCGGTCCGCGCTTAAACGCAATTCTTGAGCTCGTTACAGAAGCTCAGCAGAAAGAAGCTTACCCATGTATATGGGACTGCTGCTGTGATCATGGTTATTTAGGTATTAAAATTCTTAGCTACAACTTATGTGAGAAGCTGGTGTTTGTTGATCAGTTGCCGCATATAATTGAGCAATTAGCAGCTAAAATAGCACCTTTTGGCACGGGTAAACATGAGCTTATAACTGCGGATGCAGGTGATTTAGTGTTTGACTCACAAAATCGACATCTGGTTATACTGGCGGGGGTAGGTGGTGAGTGTTTAATTGAGATTATTAGCAAAATCGAGTCAAAACATCCTGATGTTCAGATTGATTATATATTTTGCCCGAGTAGCAGGCATAAACTGTTACGTGAATATTTATCTTCTCTATCTATGGGTTTATTGTCTGAACAACTTGTTTGTGATAAAAAACGTTGTTATGAAATTATATATGTTCAGGGTAAAACACAAACCGGCTTATTACCGGCGGTGTCTTTAAACTGTGGTTTATGGGATATGGATAATGTAGATCATCAGCAGTATCTTAAAAAAATCAATACACCAAGAGCCTCTAAAAAACCAAAACGCAGAATAAAATAAATCCAGTTAGTTATGCCAGTGAATGACCAGGTATTGGTTAACTAATATAATGCATTGATAATATCTATGATTTCAGGCGCATCCCATTCTATTGCAGAGTTAACGCCATAAATAATTTTTCCATTTTTATCAATCAGAAAAGTAGAGGGATAGGTGATAACGTTCCATTTTTTGGCAAAGCTACCATCCTGGTCCATAAGTACCGGATAATCTACATCTATTTCTTTTAAAAAGTCTAAAATAACCTGCTTATCTTCCGCATAATTAATAGAGATTAAATCAAAGGGTTTGCCTTTCATTTTTTGTATTAGACGGTTTAGTGATGGAATCTCCTCAACGCAGGGAGGACACCAGGTTGCCCAGAAATTGACAACTGTTACACGATTTTTGTAATTATTCTTATTAAACTGCACACCATGGGCATCTAATAAATTTATAACTAGTGGTTCAGTGTTTCCTTTGAATTTTTTTAAATCTATATCAATTCCACTTTTAATTGTTTCTCTATTGTTTAATGGAACAGGGTTTACAGGTACTGTTTTTTTATCCAGAAAAGCAATCATTTTTTTAATGTTTGGTGCCAGGGATTTAATCTGATTTTTAATCTCTTCAGTCGGATTTTCATCATAAAAAAGACTTATGATATTCGGAATCATTTTTGTGTATACCGGGTTATTGTGTTGCTGAAGTTTTTCTAATAAGTTTTCAAATTGATTTATGCTGACACTGCCTTTTGTCTGGTAAATCATTACCGGTATATTGGTAGCGTTAATAATAGGCATATATTCAGGGTCTATGCCGAGTGATGGAATGTAGGCGTAACTATAAGGTGAGAACAGTATTGCGCCAACCAGGTAAGCAGACTTGTGTTTTCTTGACTGCCATTGATGAGCACCCATCAGAGCACTTACCGAGGCATAAGAATCACCAGCTACAATTATTTTTTTACCGGTTGTTTTATGTGCATATTCAATTAAGTCAGCAATGTTATTGCCATCGAGTTGTTTTAATGAAGCTGAACCCTGTGGCATAAACAGTGATTCAACTATATTGCTTTGCCATACTTCTATATTTTGTTCAGTTAACAGTTGCGCCATTGATCTATGACTAATACGAAAACCATATTCAGGTGCTACCCAAATAATTAAATATTTTCCAGGTGTTTTATGTGTAGCGGTAAATCGACTAACATTAATTTCAATGTCGGAAGAAGTAGATACGGTGATCTCAGTTTGAGAATAACAGGTGTTACTAAAAAAGCTTATAAGGCTAAACAGGGTTAAAACAATACTACGAGAAAATGCCATTAGTAATAACTCTTGTAAATGTTTAACAGGCTTTAAGCGAGATATATTAAAGCCTTATGGCGTGGTATGAAACTATAAATACTGATTAATTGATTTAGAATGACTGAAATGAATAGCTGAATGTTAATCTTTCGGTCGCAGATACGACCGAAGATTGACTTTTTTGAACTTTGAATATGGTACCAGTGGCCGGACTTGAACCGGCACTCCCGTGAAGGAACCGGATTTTGAATCCGGCGTGTCTACCAATTCCACCACACTGGCAATACTTGATAAGTAGGCGGGCTATTCTAATGATTTTTGTCTGATGAGCAAGTTAAGTTTCAGCCACCCAGGTTTAAATAAGGTGAAATTATTGCGTTTAGTTTAAAGCTTGAACTTGGCTACCAGTTGCTGAAGGTTCTGTGCGAGATTAGATAATCCCTGGCTTTCCTGATTAGTTCTTTCAGCGCCATTCATGCTTTCTGTGGCGATTTCACTAATCGAGTGCATGTTCTGGTTTATTTCAACTGCAACGCCAGACTGAGAGCCCGCTTCGTCATTTATAAGTGTATTGATTTCCGTAATGCCTTTTACGGCCTCTTTAATTTGTTGTAATGAGTCACCAGCAGCGGTTGCATGAACCACACTCTCATTTGCCTGAGCCTGGCCTTTTTCCATTACTTCAACCGTTTCCCTGGAAACTGACTGTAAAGTCTCGATCATTGTTTGAATTTCTTTTGTTGATTCCTGTGTTCGCTGAGCCAGTGTTCTTACTTCATCTGCAACCACGGCAAAACCACGACCTTGTTCACCTGCTCGTGCGGCTTCTATGGCTGCGTTTAAAGCTAACAGATTAGTTTGTTCTGATATGCCCTGGATAACATCAAGTACACCACCAATATTCAGGCTTTCTTTCTCAACGCGATTAATGGATGTGGAGGCGTTTTCAACGGCACTCGCTAGATTTTTAATTGAACTAACCGTTTGACCAACTACGGTATTACCTTTTTCAGCTTCTTCTTTGGCGATGGCGGCTGCTTCAGCTGCCTGTGCAGCCTTACTTGAAACATCCTGAGCAATCTGGGTCATGCGCTCTATGGCTATTTCTACGTTTTGTGTCTGACTGTGTTGATTTTGTACGCCCTGACTTGTGCTATCGGCAACAGCGCAAATCTGGTTTACACCGTTTAACATTTGTTCGCTGCTGGTTTTAAGTTCACCCACAACGTTACGTAATGTGGCGGCCATATTGTTAAAACTGTCAATGATTTCGCCAACGACATCATCGCTTTTCATGTCACAGGTAAAACTCAAATCATGGTTACTAATGGCAACAGAGACCTGTGCAATACGTCTAAGTTTTGATACGAGCACTACATTAAGTATGTAGTAGTTAAGTAAACCGATAATAACGCCAGCGACCAGACAGCTAACAACAAACCATCCATGTAGCCCTTCTTTATAATCTACAAAGAAGTTTGCAAAGAAAGGGAAAATTATGCCCATCATTATACCAAAACCGAGAAAAGCTAAAAGTATATTACGCAGAATACTGGGTTTCATTGTTACTTCCGTTATTATATTAACCTTAGACCCTCTTTATAGTTGCCAGAAGTGACTCTGGCAAGTTTTTAGCTCAAGTTACAAGAGGCGTGAGAGCTGGCTGGAAACTAGCTGGCGGGGAAAACTTTTTTGAATGGTTTTACAATGACTTGTTGATAGACGCCTGCAGTTATATAAGGGTCTGCCTCAGCCCAGTTTTCTGCATCACCAAGTGAGGCAAACTCGGCTACAATCAGGCTGCCACTAAAGCCGGCTTCCCCCGGGTCATTACTATCGATAGAGGGGTGAGGCCCTGCGATAATGAGGCGACCTTCATTTTGTAACTGCTCAAGTCTGGCCAGATGATCAGGACGAGCATTAAGTCGGTTTTGCAGGCTGTTTTTCACATCCTGAGAAATAATGGCGTAAAGCATTTTAACCTTCCTTCGATGAGTTGCTTATTGCTTGTTTTTTATTTGTTTCATCCTGTTCATTGCCTTCATCGGGATCTTCCATATATTTTGAAAGATAAAAGGCCTGGGCAATTACAAACACCAGGGTCATGCCCATTAAACCGAATAGTTTGAAATCAACCCAAAAGTCCATTCTGGTTTTTTCATCAAGTTCGGTTGCGTAGTAAAAAGCCACATATAAGTTAGCAAATCCACTGAGTATAAAAAAAGCCACCCATGATAAATTGAGTTTAAACCAGACAGGTTCGGGCAAGTTGATTTGCCCCCCCATCATACGATGCACCAGGCTTTTTTTACCCACAAACTGGCTAATTAAAAAGGCGCCGGCAAAAACCCAGTTTAAAACCGTGGGTTTCCACTGAATAAAAGCCGGGTCACCAAAAACAATCGTAATACCACCCAGACCGCTAATCAGTACCAGGGAAAATATATGCATACGTTCAAAACGTTTATGCTTGAGCCAGAATCCACCTACCTGAATAAAGCTGGCGACTATTGCGATGCCAGTGGCGATAATGGTGGCTGATATTACTTCAGGCTGTGCAGGGTCTAACCAGCTGCCGACAGGTGTATTTTCAGCTATTGAACTAGCGTTATGGTAACCAAGAAAAAAAAGAATTATTGGGGCAAGATCGTAAAATATTTTCATGTCGGCAGTTTATCAAAAAATCAGGCGCGAGATTAGCATGAAAGTGCGCGGGCTGCTATTCGGTCTGTATTGCTAATAATTGTTTGTTTTGCGTATAAAACGTCCAGTTTTTTAGTTTTTATATGCGAATGCCTCTTATTGTAGCGGCCTGTAAAGATGTTAAAGGCGTTTCAGTATTTGAGCTATCACATGGCACTTCAGTTAATCATGAAAAAAACTGTATATGTAAGGGCTTTTATATACCACCTAAAAAGCAGCTAATTTTGTACTATTTCTTTTACACTTTATTGTTGATGGCTTAGTGGTTTCAGAGTAGTGAAAGTGTAAGTGTTTGAAAATGCTTTTATTTCTCGATTTGTCACGTTTATTGCAGCGGTTCTACATAAATGATAAAAATGATGCCGGGAGGCGCTTTAATATGGAAACGCATAATAATGTGTTTAAACAAATATCTAAAATAATTCTTGCTGCAATAGCGCTGTTAGCTGTTTCTACAGTGCAGGCTGCAAGTGTTAGTTATTATCTGGACCAGTCTAATGATCTGCTTGATGGCACTAATTACCTGCAGGTCACTATCAGTGATAGCACAACAGTTCTGGGTGATATCGATTTCAGTGTTGATGTATTAAGCGAAGCGTTTTCTGTATCACCGGGTGCGAACTTTGGTATGCAAAGTTTCTCATTTAATTTTGATGACACTATTGCTGTTAGTGCGACGGATATTATCAATCTCAATCCGGCGACATGGATGATTAGTGAAAACCAGAATGCCGGTGGTGGTTTTTTTAAGTTTGATTTACAACTTGATGGAACGGGGGGCTCAAGAACTGAGCTGTTATCATTCAGTATTTCCGGTGTTGATGGAGATATGGTTACATCTTATGCCACAGGTTCATCATTGAACCCAAGTTCAAGTGAGTACTTTGCGGCTCATGTGGCAGGCTTTGATGAAATAAATGGTGTGACCAGTGCTCAGTTTGCTGGTTCTTCACTGGTAGTTGTTCCGGTGCCAGCAGCGCTATGGTTATTTGGCTCTGGTTTAATCGCATTAGCCGGTTTTGCGCGAAGCAAAAAGAGATGAGTAAAATTAAGATAAACAGATAACAATAAGTAAATAAAAATGGTTTTGATTTAAGGCGGCTTTTTAGTCGCCTTTTTTATGTTCATTAATATAAGCTATGATAATTAAATTGTAATTTTAAAAGATTAAAAAATGCAGATAAAAACACATCATATTATTACGCGTTATCTGATGTCGGCAGGTATTATTTCATTAGGGGCGGGATTAATTTATCTTTCTTACGCCATTATGTATACGGTCAAGCAGGTGCCAGATACGTTTGCAGAAATTGATAAAGCGGGCGAGCGTATTGATCGAGTGCTGGACGAGGTGAAGCTAGTCAGTGATCAGGTGCCATTGATTATTGAGCAAGTTGATTTATTGCAGAAAAAAATACCTTCAATATTGGCAGAAGTTAAAGAGAACAGATTGCTTGTACCAGGTATTGTTAAAGAAGTGGAGCAGCTCAGGTTACAGGTGCCTCTTATATTAAATGAAGTTAAAGCTATTCGAGAGGAGATGCCGGTTATATTAAGCGAGTTAGAGGCTTATAGAAAACTGGTGCCTGATGTTTTAACAGAAGTGGCAGCAGTACGTGAGATTATTCCACCAACACTGGATCGAGCAGAGCGTTTAGCGCAAGAAGTTAGAAGTGCAGGGCAGGAAGCCAGTGAAGGTGCTGTTTTGGGTTTGTTTAGCGGCATAATTAAGTTGCCTTTTAAAATGTTTGGAGGCATAAAAGAGAAGTTTGAGACAGCTAAACTGTCGGACTCCGATGTTGATAAAATCAGACAGGCATCAATAAACGCATTGCAGGCTAACATAGGAACTACCCATAAATGGACGAATACGGATTCTAAACATTCAGGTGAAGTTAAGGTTGTTTCAGAGACAAGTGATGACGGTAAACATTGCCGCAAGTTAAACATAACGGTAAATAAAAATAACAGACAAATCGATAGTCAAAACACACAGGTTTGCCAGCTTGACAATGGTGAGTGGAAGCTTGAGTGAGAAAAACCTTAATAACTAAAAAATGAAGCAATAAAGCGGGATATTAGGTGAAGTTTTACTTTGCCTATTAGACACTTTGCTTCAAAATACGTCGCCTTATGAGTCAATTTTTCGAAATTCATCCCGATAATCCGCAGAAGCGGCTGATACACCAAACCGTTGAAATTATTGATAATGGCGGTGTGGTGGTCTATCCCACGGATTCCAGTTACGCCATTGGTTGTCACCTTGGTGATAAGTCGGCTATGGAAAAAATTCGACGTATTCGACAGGTTGATGATAAACACCACTTTACATTGGTTTGTAGTGATTTATCTGAAATAGCCACCTATGCCAAAGTCAGCAACTCTGATTATCGTTTACTAAAGTCGCTGACCCCCGGGCCTTATACATTTTTGCTAAAAGCCACCCATGAGGTTCCCCGTAGGCTTATGCATCCAAAACGTAGAGTGATTGGTATTCGAGTGATCGAAGACCCTATCGTTAGAGCGATACTTGAAGAGCTCGGGCAGCCCA
Organism: Gammaproteobacteria bacterium; assembly: GCA_026195255.1. GTDB lineage: Bacteria > Pseudomonadota > Gammaproteobacteria > SZUA-229 > SZUA-229 > SZUA-229. The sequence continues at coordinate 52,519 of JAPHSS010000011.1, forward strand.
TTATGAGTTCAACACTTATTATGCCAGGAAATGATATGCCGGAAACCGATGCCCAAATCATTCGTGAAAAACTCGAGCGTCAGGTGGATTTAATTGTGGATGGTGGTAATTGCGGTTTTGAAGCGACTACGGTAATTAATATGGTAGAGGATACGCCTTTCGTTGTTCGTCAGGGTAAGGGTGTTGATCATGGGCTGGATTAATATTTAATGGATCTGACATACAAGATATTACTTGCTTTGCCTGCGGTTATTAGCGCTATCACATTACATGAAGTTTCTCATGGCTGGGTAGCCTACAAACTGGGCGATTCCACGGCAAAAGATTTAGGCCGTATTACGGTTAATCCAGTTAAACACATGGATCTTATCGGTACAGTTTTAATGCCATTAGTTATGATTGTTTTCACTGGTATGGCTTTTGGTTACGCTAAACCGGTGCCGGTAGATGTACGTAATTTTGAGCACCCGCAGAAAGATATGGCATTAGTGGCCCTGGCGGGCCCCATATCAAACCTTATAATGGCTATTTTCTGGATGCTTGTATTGGTGATATCGCTGAAGTTAGTGCCCAATGGCATGCTGGGTGATGCCTTACAATATATGGCGGGTGTAGGTGTCATTATCAATATTGTATTAATGGTGGTTAATTTTTTACCCATATTGCCACTAGACGGTGGAAGAGTGCTTATGGGGGTTTTACCCTTTAAGTGGGCTGTTATGTTTACTAAAACAGAACGCTTTGGCTTCCTGTTCGTTATTTTACTTTTATTCACAGGAATTCTAGATAAAATACTCATGCCCATGGTTCAGATGGTACAGAAAAATTTATTCAGCCTGTTTGGTTTAGGTTAACGGCACAATTTTAGGAGATATTTTGAGTTCAGTTCTAACGCAACATCAGCGCGTCTTATCGGGTATGCGTCCCACGGGGTTATTGCACCTTGGTCATTATCACGGGGTATTAAAAAACTGGATTAATTTGCAGCATGAATACGAATGTTTCTTTTTTGTAGCCGACTGGCATGCATTAACGACACATTATGAAGACCCACGTATCATTTCTGAAAGTACCATAGATATGGTCATTGACTGGTTGGCAGCGGGTGTGAGCCCGGGTGCGGCGAAAATATTTATTCAGTCAAGAGTCCCCGAACATGCGGAACTGCATTTATTACTCTCCATGATAACGCCACTAAGCTGGTTAGAGCGTGTGCCTACCTATAAAGATCAGCAGGAAGCACTTAAAGAAAAAGATTTAGCGACTTACGGTTTCCTGGGATACCCGTTATTACAGGCGGCGGATATTCTGGTTTATAAAGCCGGCCAGGTACCTGTTGGTGAAGACCAGGTGGCCCACGTAGAGTTAACGCGTGAGGTGGCCCGCCGTTTTAATCATATTTATGGGCGTGAACCGGGTTTTGAAGAAAAAGCCGAAGCTGCAATAAAGAAAATGGGCAAAAAAGATGCCCGGCTTTACCGCGAGTTACGTAAAGCGTATACAGAGCAGGGTGACCAGCAGGCTCTGGATGTGGCGCAGGCATTACTCGAAAACCAGCAGAATATCTCCTTAGGCGATCGTGAGAGATTATTTGGCTTTCTTGAAGGCGCTGGCAAAATAATTTTACCAGAACCCCAGGCATTACTGACTCCCGCAGCTAAAATGCCGGGTTTAGATGGTCGTAAAATGTCCAAGTCATATAACAATGCAATTTCACTACGTGAATCGGCGGATGAGGTGTCAAAGAAAATACGCACCATGCCTACGGATACTAATCGTGTGCGTCGTACCGATCCTGGTGACCCCGGGCGCTGCCCTGTATGGCAGTTACACGAAGTTTACTCAGATGAAGAAACCCAGCACTGGGTACAGGAAGGCTGCACCACAGCCGGTATTGGCTGTGTTGACTGTAAGCAACCGGTAATCGATTCGATGATTGCGGAGCTTAAACCCATACGCGAAAGAGCTAAAGACTATATTGATGATCCATCAGCTGTAAAAGCGATAATTGATGAAGGTTGTGAAGCCGCAAGAGACGTTGCTCGTGATACACTGGATGAAATACGCAAGGTAATGTGCTTAAGCCGATAATAACTCAGCTCACCTCTAGATGACGGCATATCTTCGTTAGAAAATGGACATTTACATTTGTAAACTCACATTTTCCGCCTTGATCTGCCGCCATCTAGAGGCAACCTGAGTTATTACCGGAGGAATCTTCTTAAGGGGCAGCCTGAGGTGAGCTTGAACGATTAGCAAGAGTCATTCTGAGAAGGGCTAACCTGAGAAATTACCTGAAGAGTTCTGAAATGCTGAGGGCAAGCTGAGTTATTACCAGGAGAGCTCTGAAATGGCTAAGGGCAACTTGAGTCATTACCCAAAATTTTGGATATGAGAAGCAGTGTTATTTATGTTGTGGGTGCTTTAGCTGCTGTTTTGCTTGCACCGGGTAATCGTAACTGTGTAATCGTAGACATACTCTACGTAAGAACTTAACAATAGAAATTAATTGAATGAATCAACCTGTTAACAGTACTGAAGAATCAGCGTCGAAAGTGTCGCCGTCTCAATCTGAAATGCCTTTTGCGGTTATTCAGGGTGAGCCTTTGGCGATTATGCCTGAAGATTTATATATTCCGCCAGATGCGCTTGAAGTCTTTATGGAGGCGTTTGAGGGGCCGTTGGATTTATTGCTCTATTTGATTAAGCGACAAAATCTTGATGTACTGGACATTCCCATTTCCAATATTACCAAACAATACATGCAGTACATCGATATGATGGAAACCATGCGTTTTGAGCTGGCTGCTGAATACCTGTTAATGGCAGCTATGCTGGCGGAAATAAAATCACGTATGTTATTACCCCGGCCTGAGGCGGAAGAAGATGAGACTGATCCACGGGCTGAGCTGGTACGTCGTTTACAGGAATATGAACGTTTTAAACAGGCGGCTGAAAATCTTAATGAAATTCCGCGTCAGGAGCGTGATACCTGGGTGGCTAAGGCCGAGGCACCACCGCTTGAGTTAACCCGGCCTGAGCCAGAAGTTGATTTACGTGAGCTGCTGATTGCGTTTAAAGATATTCTGAACAGGGTGGATATTAGTAGTAGTCATATGATTCAGCGTGAAACATTATCGATACGAGAAAAAATGACTGAGGTTTTATCCGCGGTAAGTGCAGATGGTTTTACCGACTTCACGAGTTTGTTTAGTTTTAAAGAAGGTCGTAAAGGCATAGTGGTTACCTTTATGGCGGTATTAGAATTGTTAAAAGGTGCGATGATTGATCTGGTTCAGTCTGAACCGTTCGCACCTATTTATTTAAAAGCGGCAACTGATTCTGAATTGCCACCGGATCTTGAAATTCAAGAATAATCAAATAGTTACAGATTAAAGAGTCATAGTTAAAAGATATGGAACAAGCACAACTAAAAAATATCATAGAGGCTGTTTTACTGACTGCAGATCAGCCAATGGACATGCGTAAGCTGGAAGCGGTTTTTGAAGCAGATGAAGAGCAGCGTCCGAGTAGAGATAATATTCTTCAGGCACTGGAAGATTTACAATCCGATTACGAAGGTCGTGGTATTGAGCTAAAAGAAGTGGCCAGTGGTTACCGAATGCAGGTGGAGCCATCCAATGCACCCTGGGTGTCACGGATGTGGGAGGAGAAACCGCCTCGTTATTCCAGGGCTTTACTGGAAACTCTGGTGCTTATTGCATATCGACAGCCTATTACTCGTGGTGAAATTGAAGAAATTCGCGGTGTAAGTGTTAGTTCTCATATAGTTAAAACACTTACGGAACGTGAGTGGGTAAGGGTTTTGGGGCATAAAGATGTGCCAGGACGTCCATCTATGTATGGCACAACCCGTGATTTTCTTGATTACTTTAATCTTAAAAGCCTGGATGAGTTACCTGGTCTTGCTGATATTACTGATCTCGATAAATTACACCCGGAACTGGCGCTTGAGCAGGAAGTGGCTGCGGATGATGGCGCTGTAGAGAAGAGTGAGTCTGATAATCAGGAAATATCAGATACTTCAGATACGTCAGAAACGTCAGAAACGTCAGAAACGTCAGAAACGTCAGAAACGTCAGAAACTTCAGAAACTTCAGAAACTTCAGAAACTTCAGAAACTTCAGAAACTTCAGAAACTTCAGAAACTTCAGCGATTCCAGTCGAAAAAGCTGATAATGAGCTTGAAAATGCTATAACTTCGGAAAATGAGCAGGAAATGGAAGAAAATTCTAGCAGGAATGAGAGTGAAAAAGAGCCTGTAATTAACTAGCTTTTCTTCTCCGGAAGGTTTGTTTGCTGTTAAAAAAGAATGCTTTATATCAGTTTAAAGATGCTTTTCAGTAGTAATTGAAGCCGCTTTAAGGCATCTATTCCAGGAATTCACCGCTTATCGTATCAGAGCGCCGTTTAAGCGCTTCATATTGAAGTTGATGCTGCCCTATGTTATAAGTTAACCCTAAGTATTAATTTTTCTGGAGTAAAGCTATGGGCGTTTTGTCGGTTCAAAGTGAAGCAGTGCAAGGTATTCAGCGTGGTATGGATGGTTTGCGTAAAAATGCATCAGAAATTGCCAGTGCTGATCAACTAAACAAGGCTGGTAAAGGGTCTAATCTTGAGGGCTCTTTACTAGATCTACAGCAAAATAAAACCCAGGTGCAGGCTTCTGCTAAAGTTGTTTCGGCAATAGATGAAGTTGTTGGGACAATAATAGATATACGCGCCTAGCTCTGGTTTAAACTATAGGTCTTATAGTGCTCATCATAGAAGTGCCTTATGATTGTAAGCAGCTCACAAAATATTCAAAGCAGTAACCCGCTAGACACCAGCTCACCCAGGCGTGTTAATAACATTTCTCGCGCCACAAATATCGACTCAGAAGATAAAGAAGCAGAAAAACTTCAAAGGCAGGAGAATGATAATATTCTCCGTCAGCTGCGTGCTCGTGATCGTGAGGTCAGGGCCCATGAAGCTGCTCATACGGCTGCCGGTGGCAGTCTTGTTAGAGGCGGGCCCAGTTACACTTTTCAAACAGGCCCAGATGGTCGTTCTTATGCGGTTGGGGGAGAGGTTCAGCTTGATGTCTCTGCGGTACCTAATAACCCGCAGGCAACATTAGCCAAAGCAAGCCAGATTCGTGCAGCAGCGCTAGCACCTGCTAACCCATCAGCTCAAGATGTAAGGGTCGCGGCTAATGCAAATCAGTTGGCTTCTCGAGCACGTATTGATTTAGCAGTACAGCGAAGAGAAGAAATTAAACTGGAAGAAAATCAGGAGCAGCTTGATAACTTGCAAAATGATTCAAATAACCCGCAGGATGTAAGTTCAACCTCTGCTACAGAAGGTGTCCAGCCAGATAATTCGGCTTCACCATCAACAGTTGTTCCCGCTTCTACAGGCGTACAATCAACGAACTTGCGCAGTAATGAGCCTCCTGCCGCTGCAATCAGTGCGTTTATGGCAACAGCTCAAACTGAAGCAGCGCCAGTACTATTTAATCAGTTCGCCTGAAAACCAGTTGTTAGTATTTAAGCAAAATAGCTGGAAGTGAGACCTGACCTGTTCAGCATATTACTCTGCGTGAAGATTAATAATGAATATAAATGAGCGTTTTGAAGTTTATTAGGGGGTTTGAAACTTGTACCAGCTGGAACAGCTAGTAGATATTTTAATGAGATGTTTTAGTTAGCGGTAACTAACTAAATTATCGCCTGGTTATATTGCCAGCAAGCAAAAAATTATCTGCATCTTGTGCTTCACAGCGAACAACTTCCATCACAACATCAAGTGGTGGAGTTACGTCGTTTTCAGGCTGAATTAATACGCGCACTTCTGTACCTGGAGCAACGGACTGGTCAGCAATAATAGAAATGCCGTCACCACTTAGATCGCTTACTTTGCCTGATTTTTGATTACCTGAACCGTTGATGGTGTATTCCGCATTGCACTCAATATTCATGCGAAAGAAGTTACGTTTCTCAGAGTAGTCTGTAGCCATAAATTCCCCGTTTCTATATGTTTTGCATAGGTTAAGCAGAAGCGACTGCCTACCTTCAGTTTAGAACCCGGATTATTGAAAATCTATGCCTTTTATCTGGTTTTGTGAAGAATATCTACTATATCTAGTGGAATTTCTTAGCGAGAGGCACAATATTGGGTTTGGCTGAGGCTTCTTCTACCTCATAGGGCCAGTCTCTAATACCGCCCTCCAGTGAGAGGGCCTCAAAATTGTGCTCATGTAGTATTAAAGTCGCAATAGCACTTCTTGGTCCAGAGTGACAATAAAGAATGTATGGCTGTTGTTTATTGAGTTTTGCCAGGTGTTGGTTTAAATCTGATAAGGGGACTGCCCGTGAGCCAGGTATTCTGTTTTCAGCGTATTCTTCAGGGTAACGAACATCGATTAACTGATAACCGTTATCCAGCATTGTTTTTGCCACCTGAGCCTGCACTGTCTGGACTTTGGGGCGACTTAGTAGTTGCTGGTAATCGTCTTTACCTAAAATCAGTATTTCACTGTCTTCCAGTATGGCGACGGTTTCATCAGGGTTTTTGCCGGAAACATGTGCTTCATCACCAAAAGTATCACCAATACCTAATTCGGTAACGCGCTTAAAGTTCTGTTCTGTACTGTCAAATTTTTGCACCTCAGCCCGACCGCTCAGTATTAGATAATAGGCATCACTTTGATCGGCAGAAATAGTTTCACCTTTACGAAATAGTGTGGGTTTCATGCAAGAGAATGCATTTTCGATATATTCTATTGGTAAACGTTGAAATACCAGCGTATTACGTATCATATCTATGTATTTGACCGCGTTTTTAGTTTCCCGGCCGATATAATCCCATGCAATTATAGTGTCTAAAATATCTCTGTTTGCGTGGCTGATAATACAATCGCTCTTAGCGATGATGCTGCAGCTATTTTTCTCATTGGGTAGTAATACGGGGCTACGTTGGGTGTCCACAGGGTCACTGATAGTGCGAATGTTGCCTTCACAGACAATATCTATTTCACCCTCCATTAGATAAAGGTAGTCCTGAGAGCGGCTGCCCCTCATTTGCAGAATTTCATCCTGTTGTAATTCAATTATACGAATATGATTAACAATTTCCTTTAATCGCCCAGGGCTTAAATTGTTGAATGGAAAGTAAAGGTTGCTCAATTTGAACAGAACTTTTTTCAATTTAGTGCTTATGGTCATAGCCGCCGCCGCTTATGTGTAACCGGGTATAAATTTAATCGATCCTTCGAGTATAGTCCAAATAAAGGCGCTTGCAGCCATTGTACGAGGCTTAAATAAAGCGACTGGGCGCTTATTTAAGGCAATGTTATTCTGTGTTCAGATCAGTTTTGGGTAAGGTAAATTCAGACTTATCGACTTTATCGTGACTGATGCTGTTTAATATCAGGTGTTGCTGAATAGTGGAGTCACGATAATCTATGCTCTCAATGAGAACACCATCAATATCATGCTTGTCATAATCAACCAGTGAAAAACGTGTTTTACCCATAGCGATCATCAACTGGCTTTGCATATTGTAATTAAATGCATAAAAGCTCCGCTGAGTCAGGTAGTCTTCCGGGCTTAATTTGAGGGATTTGGCACTGGCCATGCAGAAGTCTTTAATTAGTTGTTTAGCCCGGTAAACCTGGTAGAGCTGGCAGGTAATGTTATTTATTTCTTTAGATGTGTCTGACTTGTTTATTTTGAGTAAGGTGTGTTCTCCATACAAATCCGGGTATTTTAATATATTGATTAAAGACTCCCCCGCCTCCTGTTGTTCAGGTGTCATGGTTTTTAGTTTTTCTTCCAGTTTAAGCTCTACCTGAGACAGTTTTTTGAGGCGTTGTTGTGTTAACTGGCTTACCCGTTGCTTTAATACGTCATTATTAAATACGGAACTGACCCCTGATTCAGGGTCAAAACTGATGAATTCCAGCTTATTTCGGTTGAATAAATTAATGCGCTCCTGCGTTGACTGGGTAAACTTTAGTTTTTCATCTTTTATTTTGTATGTAATCAAGCCTTTACTGGTTATTTCTTTAAATTCTAAAGTCGCATCCCCAAAGGCGTATTGGGTGCTAGAAAGTAGTACAATACAGATTAATATTATTTTCATTGTTATATCCGGAAAAGATTCACTTTATGAGTAAAGAACGTATACAAAAAGCATTGGCTCGACAGGGCCTGGGGTCAAGACGACAAATTGAGGGCTGGATTAAGGAAGGTTTAATCAAGCTTAATGGTGAAGTCATAGAACTCGGCCAGTTAGTCGATACCGGTGACATTGTGATGCACAGCGGTCGTAAAATTATTATTCGTGATGTGCAACAGACTTTGCCACGGGTATTGATGTATCACAAGCCTGAAGGTGAAGTTTGTAGCCGAAATGACCCGGAAGGCCGACCCACTATCTTTGAAAATGCACCTGGTTTAAAACACAGCAGGTGGATTGCTGTTGGGCGTCTAGATATCAATACTTCAGGTCTGATTCTGCTGACTGACGATGGTGATCTGGCCAATAAACTCATGCATCCTTCCAGTCAGTTGCAAAGAGAATATGCAGTGCGGGTTATGGGTAAAGCGTCCCCGGAGCAGCTAAAGAAGTTAACTCATGGCGTAGAGCTTGAGGATGGTAAGGCCCGATTTGAGGATATAGTAGAAACAACCAATGATGATCCTGCGGCGGGGCCTGCAAGTTTTAATCGCTGGTACCATGTGGTGCTGATGGAAGGGCGAAATCGTGAAGTGCGTCGTATGTGGGAGGCGGTTGATCTCAAAGTGAGTCGTTTGATACGTGTTCGTTATGGCTCTGTAGCAATGACAAAAAGTAATCGCCCAGGGCGTTTTTATGAATTAGAGCCTAAAGATATTCGTGAACTGGCGAGTCTTGCAGGTATTGAGTATGACAGTTCGCTTAAATCTGGTGTGCCGGTGCAAAAAGTATTTCGCATGCAGGGGCGTAAGCAAACCACGAGAGGTGGTCGATCTAGTGCTGGTAGAGACGGCGCTGGAAGTGGTCGATCAACAACGAAAAGTCGAACAGGTAATTCTAAAAAAACATCTTCAAATCGAACGAGGCAGGGCAATGATAATAAACGTCGTTAAACTATGCGCTTTTTTATTGATGACTTTCATAGTCGGCATGATGTCGGCCAGCGCAAAAACGGAAGGTACTTTAGCTGAGGGTATGGTAAACCCCGGTTATGTAGAACAGCCAGCCTGGTTTAAAAATTCTTTTTTAGACCTGGATGATGACATAAATGAAGCCCGTAAGTCGGGTAAACGATTAATGTTGTTTTTTTATCAGGATGGTTGCCCATATTGTAAAAAATTATTACAGGATAATTTTGGTCAGCGAGATATTGCTAAAAAAACAAAATCTAATTTTGATGTGGTTTCTTTAAATATATGGGGTGACAGAGAGGTTAGTTTTGCGGGTGTAGAGACCATAGAAAAAGACTTTGCTGCACGCCTTGAAGTAATGTACACCCCGACGCTTATTTTCTTTGATGAAGAGGGCAAGGCTGTTTTAAGAACTAATGGTTATTATCATCCTGCTAAATTTAATGCGGCTCTTGATTATGTGCTGGGGCACCATGATAAAAAAGAAAAATTCAGATCTTATCTAGCACGTAGTTCAGCGGTTAAAACAAAGGGGAAAATCTATAAAGACATTGAAAGTTTTAAAGCGCCTTATGATTTTAGCAAAGCAGCAGGCAAATATACGCTAGTCATGTTTGAGCAAAAGCAGTGTGTTGAGTGTGATGAATTACATAATGACATACTCAAACGTAAGGAATCAAAAGAGCTGTTAGCCAGGTTTAATGTGTCCGTACTGGATATGTGGTCAGAAGATAAAATTGTTCAACCGAAGGGTAAAAAATCGAGTGTTAGGGAATGGGCTAAACAACTGGATATACAGTATGCGCCTAGCCTGGTTTATTTTGACCCTGATGGTAACGAAGTGTTTAGAAGTGATGCATACCTAAAATCATTTCATGTGCAGTCTGTGATGGATTATGTCAGTAGCGGCGATTATAAAACACAGGCTAATTTCCAGCGTTATATTGATGCCCGTGCGAATAAGCTGGAAGAACAGGGTGTACATGTTGATATTATGAAATGACTTTGACACGGAGGCACTTAGGCACGGAGTTTTTAATACTGGAAGGCAGTGCGGTCTTGTTAACATAATTAATGTCGTGATGACTCCTGTCCCGGGCTTCGGGGCTGGCAGAGCCTGTTTAAAGCTGTTCTATGCAACTTTACCCGAATGCCCGTATCGAAAATCCTAACAGACTCTAAAATTACTAACCTGTTTTTTTAAATATTTAAATAATTAAGAATATGTTATGAATCACTTATATCTTATCTTGTTCTTTTTTAATTAAAAAATATATTCACTGAAATACAAGTATTAATAAATGAGTACCTATAAAAACATCCCTACAAATATTATTTCAGGTTTTCTCGGTGCAGGAAAAACAACGGTCGTACAGTTTTTGCTCAAGCATAAACCTCGAGGAGAAGTGTGGGCGGTGGTTGTTAATGAATTTGGCCAAATTGGTATCGATGGTGCGTTATTAAAAAATGACAGTGTTGAAATAAAAGAGATAGCTGGTGGGTGTCTTTGTTGTGTGGGCAGTCAGTCATTAAGTGTTGGGTTAAATCAGATTATTCGCACGATTAAACCACAACGTATAATTATTGAGCCCACGGGGCTTGGGCATCCGGCCAGGCTGGTTGAGTCACTAACGGGTGAGTTTTATCATTCAGTGCTGGATTTAAAAGCCATTATAAATCTACTGGATGCGAGGCAGTTAAAAGATGATCGTTATACTACTAATGAAACATTTATTGACCAGTCAAACCTCGCCGATATCCTGGTGGCTAGTAAGTTAGATACCTATTGCGAGACTGATAAAGAATTATTTTTTGATTATGCGAGCAGCTTTGAACCAGCAAAAGTAAAAGTGGCCATGATTGAGCAGGGCAGGTTGCCATTAGAGTGGCTTGATATGTCACGTAGTCTAAAACGGTTTGCAGAATTTCCCGAGTTTCATTCTCATTCACATCATCAAGACGATCAAACCTGTGAAATCATAAATGAAAATACCGCTGACTGGTTCGTAGTTGAAGGGCATGCAGACAATTTTTATAGCCTGGGCTGGAGAATTAATAAATCCTTAGTTTTTAATAAAGAAAAATTATTAAAAAATATTAAAGATTTATTTGAAAGTTCAGACGTGGAAAGAGTTAAAGGGGTTGTTTTCACAGAAAGCGGCTGCTTGGCAATTAATTATACCCCAAATGAATCTCAGGTTAATCAGGTAACAGCAAGTGATTTTTCTGTTTTTGAGGTAATAGCAACTGAGCCACTGAATCTAAATGTAGTGAATTTGTCTTTAAAATCTTGTTTGATGTGATTTCTATCTGAGCTCTATTTTTAACCCCGGTAATAGAGCTAATCTTATAATTGCCTGTTTATTCTGTCTTTGTAATAGCTGTCGTATCGGATTAATTACTGGACAATGGGTCATTTATCACTATTATATTACTGACTGGTCAGTAATATAATAGTGATAAATATGTTTTGTAATAAAAATTCAGATTCAGCTTGTCGCTGGAAACGACGAAAAGAAGCGCGTCCAGAGGAAATTCTGGATGCGGCGTTACAGTTATTTACAGAAAAAGGCTTTAGTTCAACCCGCATGGTTGATGTAGCAAAGGCAGCCGGTATTTCTAAAGGTACGCTTTATTTATACTTTGATAGTAAAGAGGCTATTTTTAGAGATGTTGTGCAGCAACGTATAACGCCGCAACTAGATCAGGTTGAAGCCATGGTTGAGTCGTTTGAAGGCACACAGGAAGATTTACTCAGGCAATTAATAAATGTCTGGTGGATGAGTATCGCCTGCACATCCTTATCAGCAATCCCCAAAATTATTGTGGCAGAGTCAGGTAATTTTCCAGAACTCGCAAAATATTTTACGCAAAGTGTAGTTGTGCGATCACGTAATCTGTTTAGTAAGGTGATTAGCCGTGGCATGATTAATGGTGAGTTTAATCTCTATGAATCAGAAACGGTTGCCCGCCTTGTTGTGGCGCCGTTAGTGCAGGCAACAATCTGGATGCACTCTTTAAAACCCTATGATGATGAGTCAGGTACACAAGGCTATTTACAATTACATACTGAATTTATATTAAACAGCCTTGTTAAGCAGCCACGGTTGAACTTAATACAGAATAAGAGTGACTCATGAAGTTTGCAAATATAAATATTGTACTTGTCTGCATCAGTTTTTTAGTAACTTCTGCTTCGGCTGAAAATTTAAGTCTACAACAGGTATTACAAAGAGTAGTAGATCATTATCCAGCTATAAAATCGGCAGCCTATCAGGTTGAAAAAGCCAGCCAGGAAAATATTAAAGTAGAAAGTCAGTTGTCGTGGTTATTAAACAGTAAAGCAGGTTATGCGCGTGAAACCAGTTTATTTGGTACAGCGACAGATCGATATAATATGGGTGCGGGTGTAAATAGAAGTTTAGATAATGGTGGTTTACTAGGTTTTAATGCGAGCATAGCAAAGGAAGATGCGGCAGATACATTTGGCCCCTCTATTCCGAATCCATCAACAAAATCACGGCTTGATGTTAATTATCGACACAAATTTGCGAAAGGTGCAGGTAATCCTTTATATGCAGAGGGTATGGAGTCCGCACAAGCGGGAGAGTTGCTCGCTTTAAGTGATAAATTAAGTTTGTATGATCAGCTCGCATCACAGGTTATTGATCTGTACCTTGCATCAGCCACAACACAGGCCAGAATAAATAGCATAGATAAAACAATTGAAAGGGCATTACGTTTAAAAAAATATATAGAAGATGAGTTTAAGTTGGGCTTATCTGAAGAGAAAGATGTTTTGCAGGTTGATGCCAGACTTAGAATCAATGAAGCGGATAAAATTAGTTTGCAGGTTGCGATGCAAAAGCAGGTTATTTCTCTAAACAGGTTAATGGGTAGAGCGTGGGATAAACCCTTGTTAACCGATATAAAGATTGAACCTTTGAATCTTAAAAGTTATAACCAGCTATATCAGCAGTCGCAATCACATAGTCCCGCCTTAAAACGTATAGATGCAAGATTACAGTTAGCAGATAGCTCTATTAGAAGTAGTCGAGATAAAAGAAAAGATGATCTGGATCTGGTCTTATATGTGGGTAATGAATTCAATGACGGTGATACAGCCAGCGGTAACCTCGATGAGTCTGAAATTGTCGGTGGTATTAGTGTGGAGTTTAACAGGGGATTAGATAAAAGCGGTTTTGATGCGCAATTACGCCAGGCACATTACGATAAGGGTATTGCGTTAGAAGACAAAAAACAGATATTAGAAGATTTACAATATAATATTTCAAGTTTGTTAGCTGAAATAAAATCAAGTGAGCAGGCTTTAAATGCGTTTAAAAATAGTGTTAAAGCGGAAGATAAAAAGTTAAAAGAAGCCATAACACGTTATGAAGATGGGCGTATAGAAACGGATCGAATTATTGATTTTGAATCACAATTATCCGTAGCCGAGTTATCCCTTGATTTACAATCAATTGAGCTAACTCGCCGTTATCATCAGCTTAATGTGATTCGTGGGTTTATCTGGAAAGATGTTTTATTACCCGAGTTTGTCTTTGATGATAAAACCCTGAGTGGCATACAAGAGAGAAGTAATTAATGGAATCTATTATACGTTACCTGGTGACACGTGGGCTGGTTGTAAATCTGGTTTCGATTTTTTTATTAGCTGTTGGTGGTGTGACGGCTGTTATGTTTATGCAGGTGGAAGCATTTCCAAATGTTAATCTGGATATTATACAAATTGACACAACCTATCCGGGTGCATCTCCAGGTGAAGTTGAACAGTTAATAATTACACCGATTGAACAGGAGCTGCGGGCAATTAATGGTATAGATAAAATGATTTCTATGGCATTTCCCGGTTCCGGTCGTATTTCTATGGAAGTGGACCCGCATGCTAATAATCGTGACAGATTAACTTCTGATATTTCACTGGCTGTTGACCGGGCAAACTTACCAGATGATCTGGCAATAGACCCATTTGTTACGGAAGTAGATGGCGCTGTCTTTCCAATTTTAAGGGTGGCTATTTCTGGTGACCGCACGGAGTTAGAATTAAAACGCCTGGGTGACGATATTAAAGAGGATTTATTAGCGATAGAGGGTGTTGCTAAAATCGCTATATTAAGTGATAGAAAAGCAGAATACAGTGTTATTGTCGATCCCAAAAAATCAGCTAAAGCGCGAGTTTCAGTTGATCAGATTTCACAAATATTACGCGGCTGGAATATTAATACGCCTGGCGGAGAAATTGAAACATCTGAAGGCCAGAAAGCGATTCGTATTGTGGGTGAATTTAGTAGTATTGAAGACGCTGAAAATATAGTTATTCGTGCCAACGCCAGTGGAAATTTATTACGTCTGGGTGATATTGCAAAAATATCTGAGGCTCTTGAAAAACCACGAACATTACATGATGTGCAAGGTGTTTCTGCCGTTTCATTATTAATTTTAAAACGTTCCGATGCGGATATCATTGATACGATTGATTTAGTAAAACCTTACCTGGATAGTATTCCTACGCGCTATGGTGATGACTTATCGGTTAAGTCATTTCAGGATTTTTCTCGCTTCGCACGCATGCGTTTAGGCGTATTAACTAATAATGGTCTGGTAGGTGTTGTGCTGGTTTTTATTTCCCTGATTTTATTTTTACGCTTCTCTGTAGCTATGACAACCACCTGGGGGCTACCAATTATTTTTATGACAGGTATAGCAATTATTTATGCATTAGGAATGACGCTCAATTTAATATCTATGATGGGTTTTATAATGGTGCTTGGCATGTTGGTGGATGATGCCATTATTATTGGAGAGAATATTACCTATCATATGGAGAAAGGTTTAAGTCCGGTAGATGCAGCCGTAAAAGGTGCTGTGGAATTAATTGGACCGGTTACAACAACAATACTAACGACGATCGCTGCTTTCTTGCCGATGATGTTTATGTCAGGAATTATTGGTAAGTTTGTTATCGCTATTCCAATTGTTGTCATTACCTTATTAATATTGTCATGGCTTGAATCCTTTTTTATGTTACCCAGCCATGTAGCGCATGTCACAAACGCTAATAAACACCCAAAAGAAAGAGCCTGGTTGTTAGCGCTTGAAAATAGCTATGGCTGGATGCTTGAAAAAGCAATAAGATTTCGCTGGCTTACCGTTATTATTTCTTTCTCAGTATTAATAGGGACTATGTTATTTGCTAAACAGAATATGCAATTTCAATTGTTTCCACCTGCGGGGGTCGAAGAGTATTTAGTGCGGGTTACTGCTAAACCGGGTACCTCATTGAAAAGCATGCGAGAAATTTTACGTAAAGTCGACCAGGATATGCGTGATCAGGCAAATCCTGAATATCTGGAAGCAACGGTTGCACAAAGCGGTGATATTTCTATGGATGAAGGAGACCCTCTGACACAAAGGGGGAGTCGTTATGGTCAAATCAGGGCTATTTATACTCCGGCGGTAGGCCGGCCTGAGCATGATGCAAGTAATGATATGAATGAAGTAACGTTACTTTTAAAAGAAAAATATCCCCAGCTGGAAATTTCATCGACCTTAATCTCTAACGGGCCACCATTGGGTCGTGCCTTAGAAGCAGAAATCAGTGGTCTTGATATAAAAGAAGGTGAGATAGCTGCTCAACAGTTGATGGATTATTTATTAACGGTAGATGGTGTTACAACCATTGATAGTGGGTTAAAACCGGGGGATGCTGAATTACACGTTGTGTTAGATCGACAACTTGCTACTTATGCCGGTATAAATTTAGATATTGTTTCGCGACATGTACGAGCAGCTGCAGATGGCCTGGTTGTATCAACCATACGAAAAGGTACAGAAGAAATTGATGTGACAATTCGTTTTCCATCAGAGGGGGTTGATGAGCTTGAACAAATAAATAATGTTTTAATACCTAACAATAGAGGCGGTTTAGTACCTCTGCATAAAATAGCCAGGTTAGAAGAACACAGGGGTTATACCACTATTCGTCACAAAGATGGTTTACGTATTGTGAATGTTGTTGCTGATATAGATAGCACTATTTTATCAAGTTTAAAATTAAATAAAATAGTTAAAGATAATGAATCCGTCTGGCTTAAAGGTATAAACAGTGAAATTACCGTTAACTACGGTGGTGAGCAGGAAAAGAATCAGGAATCATTTGTCAGTTTGTTGATTGCATTTGTTTTTGCGCTGGTCGCTATATTTTTTATTCTGGCTATTCAGTTTAATAATATGGCTTATCCCTTACTGGTTATGATGGCTATTCCTTTTGGTGCCATTGGTGTAATTTTGAGTTTCTATTTGCATGATTTGTTCTGGAAGCCTATGCCCTTATCTTTCTTTTCAACAATGGGCATGGTCGCATTAACTGGTGTTGTGGTTAACAGTTCACTAGTTTTACTGGTTTTTGTTCAACGCGCAAGATCTGATGGGATGGAAATAATAGAAGCTATTTTACTAGCGGGCCGTAGACGTTTCAGAGCCGTTTTATTAACTGCGGCAACAACGGTAATGGGGTTATTGCCTACGGCCTATGGTTGGGGCGGGTTAGATCAATTCGTCTCACCAATGGCTTTAGCTTTATCATCAGGGCTGGTATTTGCCACAGTCGTTACCCTGTTTACTATTCCTGCAACACTGGCGGTTGGGCATGATGTGAGGGCATTTTTAAAACGTCTGCTGGGAATTAAGAGCCAAGAAATCATTGACTCTTAAACGCTTAACACAGGAACATCGAGTCACAGATTTTTTACATTATTAAATCTCTGTGACTTTTTACTGAGCAGTTACAGAATAATTTGTGAAGCTTTGCGGTTTTTAGAAAACTGATATAATCGATTTACCAGGCGATCGTTTATGCTGCCTTTATCATAATTACCATTAGCATCTACTTCACCTGTAGGCATATTTAGTAATAATTCCAGCGCCTCCTGATAGTGTACAACCGGGTAAATTTTAAATGTGCCCTGCTCAACGGCATCAATAACGTCTTTTCTTAATGACAGGTTTTTTACATTTACGTCAGGAATAATACAACCCTGACTGCCGGTTAATCCTCGTTGATTACATATATCAAAGAAACCTTCAATTTTTTCGTTAACACCACCAATTGCCTGTACAAAGCCCTGTTGGTTAAGCGACCCGGTTATGGCGAAACCCTGTTGAATAGGTAAGTCAGTTAATGCAGAAATTAATACACATAACTCTGCAACCGATGCACTGTCGCCGTCGATCATTCCATAGGATTGTTCAAATGTAATGCTGGCAGAAAAAGCAAGCGGGGTGTCTTTAGTATATCTGCTGGCTAAAAGAGCAGATAAAATCAAAACACCTTTATCATGAATGGAACCACTTAAGTCGACTTCACGCTCGATATTTATTATTTTTCCGTTGCCCAGATGAACTGTAGCAGATATGCGTGATGGTTGACCGAAGCCAAATTTACCGATCTCAAATACAGATAAACCGTTAATCTCACCGACCACTTTACCTTCAGTACGGATCATCAATGTGCCACGTTGAATATCACTTTGTATTAAACCCTGAATTCTACAGGTACGTTGTATTTGTGCATCAATGGCCTGTTGCACATGTGTATCAGTCATTAATTTACTGCCGCCCTGTAATGCGTGATAGTGAGATTCGATTAAAAGATCGTCGATGGTACGTAAACGTGTAGAAAGCCTTTCTGAGTCATTGGCAATGCGTGAACTGAATTCGATTATGCGGGCAACAGCTGCTGCATCCATATCTTTTAGTTCGAACTTGCGGGTGCGAGAAGCAATTAACCGGGCGTATTTCAGGGTTGTGTCTTCATCTCTTAATATTTCTTCTTCAAAATCGGCTTCAACTTTAAATAATTCGGGAAAGTCAGGGTCGATTTCATGAAGTGTATAATAAGTTCCACGATCACCCAGTAAAATAATTTTAATTTTTAAAGGAATGGGTTCTGGTTCAAGGGTAACTGAATTATCACCGCCAACTACCTGATCCAGGTTTTCAATTTTAGCTTTTTTGGCATACATGCTACGTTTAAGCGCATCCCATGCATGAGGAGTGCTGAGTATTTTATGGGCATCGAGTATCAGATAACCACCATTAGCCTGTAATAATGCACCTGGTTTGATTAAGGTGAAATTGTTGCCCGGGTTATTGGAGCGATTTTCGTATTCAATTCTTCCGACAAGGTTCTGGTAAGTAGGGTTGTCGAGATATACGACAGGTGCGCCTTTCTGGTTGCCGCATTCAACGATTAAATTCACCTGGTAACGTTGTAAAGACTCACTTTTGCTGCTTTGTTGCGCAGACTCATTGGCAGAATCCTCTTCTTCAATCTCAGTGAACTCTTCCAGGTGATGCAGTACATCTTCCTGTAAACCTTTAAGGTAATTTACAACTTGAGTCAGGGCTTTATATTTGCGTTTGGTGTCTTTAATTAAATTACCAGAGGCGAATAATGCTACTTTACGATTAAGCTTTTTAATCTTTATATTATGTTCGCGACGTTGGCGAGACATTTCCGGTGCCAGATACTCAAGCTCTTCCTGAAAGCTGGCAATTTTATCTTCAATCTCATCTTTAAGTTCATTAGGTAGTTCGTCGTACTCTTCTTCGGTTATATTACGACCATCGACGATTGGTGTGAGCATAAAACCTGACGGTGTATTACTGAGATTTATACTCTGTAATCGTGCTTGCTCCGCGTGTTTTTCGAGCAGGCTACTTTGCTTATTCTGAAAAGATCGTTCAATAACCTGAATCTGCTCCTGGTACTCACTGGTTTCAAAGGCTGCATTAATAGCCTTGCCCAGGTCTTCTATCAGGTTTTTCATGTCCTTTTTAAAGTCACGGCCCTTTCCAGCGGGTAATTTTAGCGCTTTGGGTTTGTAATCCTGCTCAAAGTTGTGAACATAACACCAGTCAGAAGGAGGCTCTTTTTGCAGGGCGACTTTACTCAGATATTTACGTATTAAACCGTGTTTACCAAGGCCTGATGAGCCCATAACGAAAAGGTTAAATCCTCGATGGGTTACATTAATACCAAATTCAATAGCTTGAAATGCCCGGTCCTGCCCGAGTATGTCTGGCAGGTCTTCAAGTTCTGCTGATGTTTTAAATGGTAAAGTTTCGGCTGTGCACTGGGGGCGCAACTGATCGGAGGAGAGGGGCTTAATCATTCGGTGTATCACATTCTTAGTTTACTTATTGTCAGGCTATTCTCGCATAATTTGGTCGTTGAATCACATGAAAAGGCCATCTGTTGTCGAGTTCTGGCTGATTCACAGGCTGGCTGGCATCTGTCTGGTATACAGATGCTTACCTCAGCAGGAAAAACCCTGCTTATAGTAGTAGAAATAATAGCCGTATTATTCAATTGTGTAACAAGATACAATCCGTAACTTAATAAATAATTGTGGAAATTTTATATGTCGTCTGTTGATTTGAAGCCCGCTCAAGTACACCCTGCATTCCAGTGGAAACGTTCAGAGCGAATTGATTCACTCAATATCACCATTGAAGAATACGAGCATATAAAAACAGGTGCTGCCCATTACCATCTGGTGGCAGAAAACAATGAGAATGTTTTTCTGGTTGCCCTTAGAACCATCCCGACTGATTCAACTGGTGTTGCTCATATGTTAGAGCATACCGTCCTGTGTGGTAGTGAGCGCTTTCCTGTTCGTGATCCGTTCTTTATGATGATTCGCCGTTCACTTAATACATTTATGAATGCCTTTACCAGCAGTGACTGGACGGCCTATCCATTTGCTAGCCAGAACCGCAAAGACTTTGATAACTTAATGGATGTTTATCTGGATGCGGTTTTTTTCTCTCGTTTACATGAACTGGATTTTGCACAGGAAGGGCATAGATTTGAATTTGAAACCCCAGATGATGCAGAAACACCACTCGTATATAAGGGTGTAGTATTCAATGAAATGAAAGGTGCCATGAGCTCACCGGTGAGCACCTTATGGCAAACGGTAACCGGGCACCTGTTTCCAACGACTACTTATCATTATAACTCTGGTGGTGAACCGGAAAATATTCCCGATTTAAGTTATCAGCAGCTGAAAGATTTTTATAAGGTGCATTACCACCCATCAAATTCAGTGTTTATGACCTTTGGTGATATTCCTGCGTTTGAGCACCATAGAGTATTTGAAGAAAAAGCATTGAGTCGATTTGAAAAGCTCGACACGCAAATTAAAGTCGACGATGAAACGCGTTATAAAGAACCACAAAACTTTACCGATAGTTATGCGTTTGATGAAGAAGACACAAAAAGTAAAACACACGTTGTTATTAGCTGGCTGTTAGGGCGAAGTACATCTTTAGAAGATATGCTGCAGGCACACTTAATGTCCAGTGTGTTACTGGATAATTCGGCTTCACCATTGCAACAGGCACTGGAAACAACGGATTTAGGAGCATCACCTTCACCATTGTGTGGCCTGGAAGACTCAAACCGTGAAATGAGTTTCATGTGTGGCCTTGAGGCGTCCGAGGCAGAAAATGCTGATGCCATTGAAAGCCTGGTGTTAAAGGTTCTTCGGGATGTAGCTGAAAATGGTGTTGAACAATCACAGGTTGAAGCTGTTTTACATCAGCTTGAGCTGGGGCAACGCGAAATAGGTGGAGATGGTTACCCCTATGGTATGCAGTTAATACTGGGTGGTTTGCCGGCGGCAATTCATCGTGGTGATCCGATTGCGGTTATGAATCTTGAGCCTGTTTTAGAACAGTTAAGAGAAGATATAAAAGACCCGAATTTTATTAAAAATCTGGTTAAGAAAAATTTACTTGATAATCAGCATCGCATCCGTCTGGTGATGACGCCAGATACAAATTTAAGTAAAGCAAAAGAAAAAGCTGAAGCGGATAAGCTGGCAGAAATAAAAGCCAAATTATCAGATGAAGAAAAACAGCAAATCATAAATCAGGCAGCTGCGTTAGAGAAAAGACAAAACGAAATTGATGATATTAGTATTCTGCCCAAAGTCGGGCTTGAAGATGTACCGGCTAAAATGCAAATTCCAACCGGCTCTTCTAGCAACATTGGTGATTCAGAGGTTTCATTTTTTGAGCAGGGAACTAACGGTTTAATATATGAGCAAATAATAATCGATTTACCTGAGTTAGAAACAGAACTGGTGAATTTATTGCCTATATATACTTATTGTTTAACTGAGCTTGGTTGTGGTGATAAAGATTATTTACAATCTCAGGCCTGGCAAGATGCTGTAAGTGGTGGGGTTGGCGCATATACAACGGTAAGGGGTTCAGTTGAT
The DNA here is from genome assembly GCA_026195255.1 of Gammaproteobacteria bacterium. GTDB lineage: Bacteria > Pseudomonadota > Gammaproteobacteria > SZUA-229 > SZUA-229 > SZUA-229. Next base: position 73,982 of record JAPHSS010000011.1, read on the forward strand.
AATGAGCAGAATATCAAAGGTCATTTTATTTTTTCGGGCAAAGCTTTGGCTCGAAATCATAAAGAATTAAATGAACTGATGTCAGAAATGCTGGAAAGTGCTCGTTTTGATGAGCTGGAACGCATACGTGAACTGGTGTCTCAAAAACGTGCTAGAAGAGAACAAAGTGTTACGGGTCAAGGACATAGTCTGGCCATGACGGCCGCGAGCAGTGGCATGAGTCCGGCTGCCGAGTTAAGTCATCGACTGTCAGGCCTGCAAGGTATTAAACGCCTTAAAGAAATTGATGATTCATTAAGTTCTGAAAAGTTATTAAAAGAACTTGCTGAAAAGTTCGACATTATTCATAAGAAAATAATTAAAGCACCGCGTAAGTACCTGACTATTTCTGAGAAGGAGTCCAGAAGTGAAATCGAAAATGATATTCTAACTTTCTGGTCTGATAAAGGTAACCAGGAGCAAACCCAGTTTAGTTTGCCCGAAATTAAACAACAGGTTAAGCAAGCCTGGTTAACCAGTACTCAGGTTAATTTTAGCTCTAAATCTTATCCTACAGTGAGTGTTAATCATGAAGATGCGGCAGCATTATCCGTGCTGGGTGGTTTTTTAAGAAATGGCTTTTTGCACCGGGTTATTCGTGAGCAGGGTGGTGCATATGGTGGAGGCGCAAGCCATGAACCTGGAAATGCCTGCTTTCGATTCTTCTCCTATCGTGACCCTCGTTTAGCTGAGACGCTGGATGATTTCGACAAGTCCATCGAATGGTTGTTAAATGAAGAACACACTGAGTTACAGGTAGAAGAATCAATTTTAGGTGTGATTGGCAGTATGGATAAACCGGGTTCTCCAGCGGGAGAGGCTAAGCAGGCATATCATAATGAGCTCTATGGTCGAACACCTGAGCAACGCCAGCTCTTTAGAGAACGGGTATTAAAAGTAACGGTTGATGATCTAAAACGGGTTGGTGAAAAATATCTAAAACCTGAATATGCAAGTGTAGCGGTGGTGACTAATCCAGCCAATGAAGAAGCTGTAAAAGAACTGGGTTTAGATATTTATCATTTGTAAATATATTTTTCAGATTCACGAACCATTTAAATTATGGTTTGTGATTTTTTGATGTCATTCTATTTAATAAAATATCATGCATATTCTCTTAATAAAGTTAAACTTAAATATACCCAATGCCCATTCATTAAAAGAAAAACGTCGTGAAATAAAAAGCTTAAAAGACAGATTAAGTAGTCGATTTAATGCCTCTGTGGCTGAAGTGGATATGTTAGATAACTGGCAGAAGTCATTGATAGGTGTGTGTTTGATAAGCAATGATAAGTCATATCTTGATAAACAATATAGCTTAATAGAAACAGTAGTTCTGGAGTATTCTGAATTAGAGTTAATCTCTGCAGACAGAGAATGGTTATGAGTTTATGCCGAAGGCGCACATAACTATCGGAGATACATCCGCTTTTATATATCTGTTCAGGTACATCCGTTCAGGCACATATCCCTCGGGGATGGACCTCGCTTTTTGAGCTCCGTCCCCTGATTGATACCACCAGGAGTTGAGCGAAGTCGATTAGCTCCACTAACTAGATACCCCATAATTTAAAATACAACAAAATATCTCCAAACTCCTGGAATTAAAATAAAAAAACAGCCAGAATAATAGTGTTCACGACTAGTAATATACCAATAACCGTGAGTAGTTTTTTAAACCCGTTTTGTTTGTGGCTGGTTTATAATGCATTTCCAGTTTAATAATTATATAGAGTGTTATGACAGATTCTAAACATGGCTTAAGTGTTTTATATGTCGCGGTCTTTTTACTTTCCTTAAACGGTTTGTTTTCTAAGGTGATACCGCTTGATGCTGTGACTGTCACGCAATTGCGCAGTGTAATGGCTGCTATGGCATTATTGATCTTTGCTTATGCGGGTAAGCGGGCTTTTCGCTTAAATGGTTTTAAGGAATATGTAAATGTCTACCTGATAGGTGTGATATTAGGATTGCACTGGGTTTGCTTTTATCACTCAATGCAAGTTTCCACGGTTGCCATCGGTATGTTGTCACTGTTTACTTACCCGGTTATTACTGTAATGTTGGAGCCCGTATTTAGTAAAAACAAGATACAGATTTCTGACGTTGTTGCAGCATTTATGGTTTTTTTAGGTATCCTCATCATGATAGGAGATGACTTAAATCAGTTTGATAGTACTGCTATGCAAGGTGTTTTCTGGGGTGTGATATCAGCATTTCTGTTTTCTATTAGAAACTTATTACAAAAATATAATCATTCAACGGTGTCATCTGATGGGCTTATACTGCATCAGGTAATTGCTATTTCGTTTATGCTGCTTCTGTTTGTTGATGTTGATGCGGTGGCTTCGCTGGATTTTAAAGACTGGTTATTACTGGTTGCACTGGGCTCGATTAGTACGGCAGCCGCACATAGTTTACTGTCATTTAGTCTGAAACATCTAGCGGCAAAATCAATTGCAATGATTAGTTGTTTGCAGCCATTAGCAGCGGCTTTTTTAGCATGGATAATTTTAGATGAAGAACCAACACTGGGGATTATTATTGGTGGGCTGGTAATTATTTCAGTTGCATTTTATGAGTCAGTTCATCATGTTTCAAAACGTAGAAGTTGATGAGTAGATGCTGGTTTTCAATAAAAGAACAGAGTATGTAACAGGTTTTTAAGAAAAAGATTCGGAGTCAAATTTAATATTACAATCGTCTTAATCTGTGCTGATAAAGCATTTAAATTTGACTCCTCACCCATTTGACGAAAATTATGAAGATTTATATAGTTATGGGCTCGAAATCTACCAGGGTATCTACCTCAGCTTCATAATCGATACCGCTTATACCAAAACCAAATAGTTTAAGAAACTCATCTTTATAACCCTGGTAATCAGTTAATTCGAATAAGTTTTCTGTCGTTACTTTAGGCCAGACTTCTTTCACCTTGTTTTGCACTTCGTCACGTAATTCCCAGTCATCCATGCGAATTCTAGCGCTTTCATCAAGGTCTGCACCACCATCTTTATATAACTGGGTGCGGAACATGCGATTAATCTGTTCAATGCAACCTTCATGAATATCCATTGATTTCATTACTTTAAAACCCATGGCAATATACAAAGGCATTACCGGGATTGCTGCAGATGCCTGGGTTACAACGCTTTTTAAAACAGCCATATTGGCGCTGCCATTGAGTTCAGACAGATTGTTTCTTAAAGCTGAAGCTGCGCGATCCATATCTTCTTTTGCTTTACCTAATGCACCGTGCCAGTAAATAGGCCAGGTAATTTCGGTACCGATATAACTATAAGAAACGGTTTTAACACCTTCTGCCAAAACATCGGCTTCTTTAAGTGCGTTTATCCACAACTCCCAGTCTTCTCCACCCATAACAGTAATGGTGTTTTGAATTTCTTCATCTGTAGCGGGCTCGATTTCTGTTTCAATAATAATATCTTTACTGGTATCAATAGCCGTTGCTTTATACGTTTCACCAATAGGTTTTAAAACTGAACGTATTACTTCACCGCTTTCGGGTAACTTGCGTACAGGCGAAGCCAGTGAGTAAACAACCAGATCAATTTTGTCCATGTCAGCCTTAATTGTTTCTATGACTTTAGTGCGCATCTCATTTGAAAAAGCATCACCGTTAATACTTTTTGCGTATAGCCCTTTTGCGTGGGCGGCTTTTTCAAATGCGGCTGAGTTATACCAGCCAGCTGAACCAGGTTTCTTCTCAGTTGCAGGTTTTTCAAGAAAAATACCAAGTGTTGCAGCATCTGAACCAAATGCTGCGGTTATTCTTGAAGCAAGCCCGTAACCAGTCGAGGCGCCAATAACAAGAACGTTTTTAGGGCCGTTTTTAACTGCGCCGTCTTTTTCGACGCGAGCAATTTGTTCAGCTACATTTGCAGCGCAGCCAGTTGGGTGTGTAGTGGTGCAAATGAATCCACGAGTTTTAGGTTTAATTATCACTATTAAATATCCGTTCTAATGCGTTATAAGTTAGCGGCAACGTTTTTAAGTTTACCTTGAACCAGGGGAGCAACTTCTGCAATCTTGGGGTTATCAACCATACCTAAAACCGCAACGGGATCCATAAAACTAACATTTACCTTACCGCCGTCTTCTTCACGTAACAGTACATTACAGGGTAATAACAGACCTATATCCGGTTCTGCCTGAATAGCTTCATTTGCCAGATTAGGGTTACACGCACCCAGAATTTTATATCCTGTGCGATCGATATCTAACTTTGCTTTCATTACTTTTTGAACGTCAATTTCAGTTAATACACCAAAACCTTCAACAGCAAGGGCATCGCGCACTTTTGTTTCGGCTTCTTCCATTGTTGCATCAATCGTTACATTAAAACCGTACATATGGATTCTCCAAATTATCTGTGAGGACGAATATTAGCATATTCAACTGGTTTTTAAATATTTGCCAGTAACCAGACATCATATGCAGGTTCTTCATAGGGGTGTGCCTGCTTCATACGGGCAATTACCGGTTTAATGAGTGAGTTCTCTACAACCAGTTCAATCTTTACCTCTTCTACTGTCTCAACTTTACCTGGCTGGCCAATGAACGGCTGGCTATTGATAAGAGGCCTGAACTGGCCCTGGCCCAGGGTTTGCCAGCAGCAATTATCATAATTACCAATTTTGCCACCTCCAGCCTCAAAAATAGCGGCTTTTACCTGTTCTAGATGGCTTTGGGGGATGTAGACGTTAAGTTTATACATAGTAAGTGTTAATTCCTGATGATTTGGAATGATATAAAAAGGATGTTTCATGTAGAATGCACTTCATTAACCTATATTGAACTAATTTCAGGAAAAATAAAATGAGTGATGACGGTATTCAACTATCGCCCCAATTAATGGATGACCTAAGAGATGCATTGAAAAAGCAGGATGCACGTACAAAAGACGATGTTATGGCTATGCAATATCTAGTTGCTGCAGCCGGTATGATGCTCTCAGAAAATAATAATCCTCAAATGAACAAAAAAGATGCACTTGAAGATTTAAGTGGTTTTATGAAACATGTTTTTGAATATATGGAATCTCAAAAGCCACAGATGGCTCCACCACCATCAGAAGATGCTTTTGGTGTATGGAAACCCAAATAAGCGGATAAATCAGCTGCTTTTTGACTGAAAATCGAATTTTTTGGCAACAGGCTTGAATCCGGTAGTGATTTTTAAAAAGACAGGATGATTATTCGTCCTGTCTTTTTAGACTTGATATTTAAATTTTTACCCCCCCCTTATTTAACGATAACAACTTATTAAGGGTTGTCTCTTATGTCCTTGTTTACACCTGAATCATCATTATTTCTCAGAACAGAACAGTGTTTAAATGCGCAAGATCCTGATCTTAAAGTTAGTCTGACCAGAGCGCTTTATAAAGACTGGTGCGCAGGCAAGCTGGAAATCGACCGATCATTTATAGCAGAAGAGATAGCTGAGGTAGGTCGACCAGAACAACCTGAACTTGTTGCCTCAAGGGATGTTCCAAAGCGTAGTATTAATACTGATGAGGGTAGAGTCATTTTATGTCATGCTATTGCCCATATAGAATTTAATGCGATTAATCTGGCTCTGGATGCGGCATATAGATTTACTGATATGCCTGAGGATTATTATCGGGACTGGTTAAAGGTTGCCTCTGAAGAAGCATATCATTTTACACTGTTAGAAAAGTATCTACACAAGCGGAATGCTAAATATGGTGACTATGATGCGCATAATGGTTTGTGGGAAATGGCCCAGCTTACGGCACATGATGTAATGATTAGAATGGCACTAGTGCCCCGTGTTCTTGAGGCGCGGGGTTTAGATGTAACACCGGGTATCTTAAAAAAGCTGGCACAACAGAAAGACGAAGAATTTATAGGTTATCTTGAAATTATACATAAAGATGAAATTGGGCATGTCGCTATAGGTAGTCGCTGGTATAAGTTTATGTGCGAAAAACGCGAGCTGAATCCTCGGCAAACTTTTAAACAACTAATTGAAGATTATATGAACGGTTCATTAAGAGGCCCATTTGATGAAGTGGCTCGTTTACAGGCCGGATTTACGCAGCAGGAAATTGCAGATTTGAAGGCATTAGAGATTAATTAATAATGAAAAATAGTATTTTTATCCTGCTTTGCAGTTTGTTTCTGGTTAATAGCGCTTTTGCTAAAGACGCTATCAGTCGAGTATTTTATTATGATGAGGCTGAGCAGGGAGCGGCAAGCCAGACCATGCGTTATATTGTAAATAAAAACTACTTGCGAATAGATAATGGGCAGGACAATGCCGATTTTATTTTATTTGATGTTGAACAAAAGATGATTCACAGCATTAATCATGAAGATAAAACTATTTTAAAAATTGAGAATAAAAAATGGCAAACTCCAAAATTTGACTTTAACGTTAATGCGCAATTTAAAACAATGCAGGACGCGCCTAAAATATCAGATAAACAGGTGTTTAGTTATTTTCTTAAAGCAGATGATATTATCTGTACACAGGTATCACTAATTAAAGATATGTTTGCTGATGATATGCAGGTGTTTTATCAATACCAACAAGTTTTGTCAGGTCAACAAGTTGCAACGTTAAATAATACACCTGAAGAATTACATACTCCCTGTTTTTTAATAGATCAGATTTATCATTCGGGTGACTACTATAAAAAGGGCTTGCCCGTGCATATCAGTTATAGTCGTGGCTATGAAAAATTTCTAAAAGATTATAAAGAAAGCGAGATTGACGTGAAGTTATTTATAAAACCTGAAGGTTACAGCGAATATACTGCTGCATTTTAAAAATCACCTGTATAGCAAACTAAAGGTACTGCATTGTTACTAATGTGCAAGATATTTAGAATTAACTAAAGTGATTTAGCTGGTAATCTGCAGGATTATTAAATTCCAGAACACTGCCCTGTGAGTACCAGTCACCGAGTACAATGCGTTTTACAGGTTTATTATTAATTACACTGTCATGAATTCCCGGGCGATGGGTATGACCATGTATTAATAATGAAACTTTATTCTCTATAAAAGCCTGTTCAACAGCGGATGGGTTTACATCCATAATTTCAGGAGATTTGGTTTGTGTTTCTTCCTTACTTTGCTTGCGCAGCGCAATAGCAAGCTGTTCACGCTCTATTAGAGGTTTACTCAGGAAGTCGCTTATCCATGCCGGGTTTCTAAGCATTTTGCGTAATTCCTGATAACGAAGGTCATCAGTACACAAAGTATCACCATGCAGAAGTAATACAGGGGTATCATCAAAAGTTGCAATGTAAGGTTCATGAATTAATATGCAACCGGCTCGCTGAGCTAATTTTTCACCCATTAGAAAATCACGGTTACCGTGCATTAAATAAATTTTCAGGCCTTTTTCTGATTGTAACTTCATGGCATTAAACACATCGTTTAAGCCACTAGCCTGATCATCATCTCCTAGCCAATATTCCACCAGATCACCTAGAATATAAAGTGACTCTGCCTGAGCGGCCTGATTATTCAGGAATTCAACAAACAGTTGAATAATCTCAGGTCGTTCAGGAGCCAGGTGTAAATCAGATATGAAGAGGTGTTTAGCCATGGGGCTACTTAAGCCGTCTTAAACGATTGTCGCACTATTAATTATAACCGCTTCAACAGGTACATCGCCGTGGCCCATATTGTTGCCTGTGGCTACCTGTGCGATGCTGTCTACAACATCCATGCCTTCAACAACTTCACCAAATACAGCATAGCCCCAGCCCTGAGACGTAGGCGCTGAGTAATTCAGAAAATCGTTGTCTTTGAGGTTAATGAAAAACTGCGAACTAGCAGAGTCTGGGTCAGGTGTACGAGCCATTGCAAGGCTGCCGCGCTTATTTGGAAGACCGTTGTCAGCTTCATTTTTGATATTAGCATTAGTCTCTTTTTGCTGCATATCTTCAGTAAAACCGCCGCCCTGAATCATAAAACCAGGAATTACACGGTGAAAGATAGTGTTGTTGAAGAAGTCAGACTTTACATAAGTTAAAAAGTTTTCAGCAGAAATGGGCGCTTTGTCAGCATTTAGTTCTATGATGATTTTTCCGTGATTTGTATCCAGGCATATCTTTTCTGACATAATATTTACTCTTACGGTGATTAGTGGTGCCCCTTATGGGCATTTACCTGAATTTTTAAGTTCAGGGTTCTGGTTGAAATATGGCGTCCCCGAGACGATTCGAACGTCCGACCTACCGCTTAGGAGGCGGTGGCTCTATCCTGCTGAGCTACGGGGACAAATTTGCGCTGAATTATAACAGCCATACCAGTGTTATCAAAATTGAAATAAACGGATGAAGACTCTATTGAGGGATATTGTAATAATTTGTAATCAGATTTCTCGGTTTGTTGTTGGTTAAAGTTAAAGAGCCGGCTTATTTCATTATGTGTCTTTTTTGTCTGGGTCGGTTTCTACGGTCGTTTCGCTTGATAAATTGCTGTATTTTTCTCCATACAAAGGCGTCGTGTGTTTCTTCATAGGTCATAATGTAATTCAGGCTGTGGATATCGTTTTGTGACCACTGCATGCTACGCAGCGCTCCAGGCGTACCGCAGAATAGAATCTGGTCTCCAGATTTAATGGCTATATCATTAGTCGGCATTAAAAGCAGTTTTTGTTTTCGTTTAAGCATTAAGGGCACGGCTTCTAACTGATTCTCTCTTTGTCGTGGATTTTGTAGTAAATTACCAACACGAATGACACGCCCTAAATGTAACACCTGACAAAGTGCGCGGGCTTCTTTTTCATTTACATGTAGAGTCCAGATACTGGGAACTGACTCTCCTAGTGCACCGACAATTCGGCTAATTGTAATGTTGGCCCAGGAAGTGTCCTGGTTGCGTGCCTTGTTTAAAAAAGCAATCATGAGTGGAGAAACCAGTAACGTGCGTATTTTTCGCGCAATAATTTCACTGGGTTGCATAATTAAATTAGCGTGAGTTGCTTCAAATAATTTTTCATTTGATTTTTTATTGTGTCGAGCAACTATAAATAATTCAGGGTTGAGTTCTCTGGCTGTCATAATGATGGATAAGTTATTCGAATCATTATCTGTGCCAGAGACTAAACCAACGGCTTGAGTAACGCCGGCAACCGTTAGTGTATGGGCATCAAAGCCTGTACCTATTATAAAGGAGTTATTTTTATTTTCCGGGCGATTAAGAAATGTTTCTCGTTTTTCTTCAGAGGGATCAATTATTGTAACTTGAACATTGCTTTTTAATAATTGTTTATACAGTTCATTACCGAAACGCCCAAAACCACAAATAATCCATTGACCTTCTTTAACATAAATTGGGTTCGTTAAATCAGCATCTGGAACTCCGGTAAGCCAGTCATATAATAAATGTAATGAAGGAGAGTGCATTGCCATAGCAAAAATATTGGCAAATGTATCAAATGGGTTAACAACAAAATCAGTACCAAATGAAAACATATTGCTTTCAAATTCTTCTAATTCAGAACGACACACAACACAAGTTTCAGGATGTAATAGCTTGCTGGTTACAGCAATTTTTAAATTGGTTTCGTCAGAAGCGGTTACCGCAATGACAGCTGCGCATTTTTCATTTTGTAAGCCGGCTTGTATCAGTTTTTCCGGGTCGCGTGCATCACCTTTGATAGCCGGGATGACTAACGAAAAATCTTCCAGGGGCAAGGTTTGTATGATTTTGTCTTTGTTTTCAATAACAACCGTATGAATATTTCTTTCTGTGAGCGCTTTAGCCAGTGCGTGCCCGGTTTCACCGAAACCGCAAATTAAAACAAATGTGTCAGGTATACGTTTGAGCTGCTGTGAAAACTGATTTTCTTTCAGAGCTTCACGAAACATAGGGTCCTGCACTAAAGAGATGATTTTACCTAATGAGAAAAACCAGGCGACTACTGTTAAATATATTGTGATGAGTGCCCAGGTACGTTGAGCATTACTTAAAGTGTATGGAATTTCACCAAAACCAATGGTGGTAGCTGTATAACTAACGAAATAGAAGGCATCAAAAAAGGACATGTGCCAGGGATTGCCCTGATCGTCTACGCCTTCTGAGATTACCATTCCTAAAATGGAAATTGCGTAAGCCATTATTAAAATAATAATGGGCACCCGCATCTGGCGCATAATTAAGGATGTCACAAGTGACATGGTTTTACCTGCGCTACTTTGTTAGTGACGCATCATTGATGTTTCAATGATCAGCAGTATTACGGAAATAAAATTGGCAATCATAGCGCCACCACTTAGGGATATAATTGTCGACATAGTATCAGCCGTCATAACATTTCCCTGGATATTAACCACATACGCCCAGACAATGGAGGCTGAAAATAACTGAACTAATGCAACCAGGCTGGTTGCGAGTAACATCGCACCCATTTGTGAACGATCGCCGAACTTGAGCACGGTAGCAATCAGGTTGACAACTATAACAGCGAATAACTCATAGACGTTGTGGTGATTAGGGTTATCTACCTCACCTGCATAAAAACCGAAGTTCAGGGTGAGTGCCAGAATCATAAAAAAACTAAAGACAACTTTTTCGCGGTTCATTTTTATACGCCCTTTCTGTTACTTTTGTATTGTTATTTCAGGGAATCTACTCTTTATAATAGTAGATGTTCCATCATTCGTTGGTATATTTTTGAAAGCGTAATTAAATCTTCTGCTTTCACATGTTCGTTTACCTGGTGAATAGTGGCATTAAGAGGGCCAAGTTCAAGAACCTGAGCTCCAGTTGGTGCTATAAAACGACCATCTGATGTACCACCTGCTGTTGAAAGCTGTGTCTCATATCCACAGATGTCATTTATTGCCTTGCACGTGGCTTCTACCAGTTCTCCTGCAGGTGTTAGAAAAGGTTGCCCTGACAAGACCCATTCAAGCTCATATTTTAAATTATGTTTATCTAGAATGGCTTCGACACGTTGCTTGATTTGGGCTTCAGTAAGCTCGGTAGAAAATCGAAGGTTAAACATGATTTTACATTCACCGGGTATTACATTGTTTGCACCGGTTCCTGCATTAATATTAGAAATCTGCAAGCTGGTTGCGGGAAAAAATTCGTTACCCTTATCCCACTCTTCTGTTACTAATTCAGCTATTGCAGGGGCAGAGGTGTGAATCGGGTTTTCGGAAAGGTGAGGGTAAGCAACATGGCCCTGTTTGCCTATAATGGTTAAATTGCCAGACAGGGAGCCACGGCGACCATTTTTTACAACATCCCCTAGTTTATTTGTACTTGAGGGTTCTCCAACCAGGCACATATCGATTTTTTCGTTACGTGCTTCAAGGTGTTCAATCACTTTCACCGTTCCATTAATTGATGGGCCTTCTTCGTCACTGGTGATTAAAAAGCCAATTGAGCCTTTATGGTCAGGGTGTTCAGATATAAAGTTTTCACACGCCGTAATCATAGATGCCAGACTGCCTTTCATATCGGCCGCGCCTCGACCGTATAAAATACCATCAATTATTTCAGGTTGAAACGGATGTACATCCCATTTTTCAATTGGCCCTGTTGGGACAACATCAGTATGGCCCGCAAAAACAAGAAGTGGGCCGGTTTTGTTTTTTCTGGCCCAGAAGTTATCCACATCTGCAAAACGTAAGTTTTCTATTTCAAATCCTAATTTTTTCAGGCGATCAGTCATGAGTGGCTGACAGCCCTTGTCTTCAGGGGTAACAGATGAGCGAGTTATTAAGTCTAAGGCAAGTTGGATGGTTGGATCGTTTTCTAAATTAGGCATGTTTATTTATCAAAATTAAATGAGTTTTGAATTATAAAGCATTACGCAAATAATTTATCAAAAGAAAATAAATGATACTGAGTTATTGTTTTTTCTCGTGTTGTTCTAGTGTCTCAGGAAGTCTGAACAGAATCAGATAATGTCAATCATATGCTTGACTAACTCGGGGAAAGGTCTCGTTTTTTGAGCCCTGTCCCCTGTTGTAATGCCATCAAGAGTTTTGCAGAGTCGGCTCTTTACTCTGTCAAATTCTAGTGGCTTGGGTTAAGGGGACAGAGCACCAAAAAGCGGTGGTCTGTCCCCGAGGGAGATGGGCCTTGGCAGGGTAAAATCACGTCGAGAATATAAAACGGTTCTATTTGCGTTAATCCTTTGCATTTTCAGGAGATTCAATTATTCCGATAACATCATGGCTCAATCAATTATAAAAAAAATATCGCTGATATATATCATTTTGTCCTGAAATTTATTGCAGTCCTGCTCCTGAGAAGGCAAACTAATCCACCAATCAGCTTGCAAGATTATTATGCCCGAATCCTTAACTTATCCTACAAACAACGACTATCAGGTCGCTGATGCACCTACCAAGAATTTAAAGGTGCCACCTCACTCTATAGAGGGTGAGCAAGCGGTATTAGGTGGGCTTATGCTGGATAAGCGGGCCTGGGAGCAAATTGCTGACCGTATCACCGAAGAAGACTTTTATCGCCACGATCATCGCCTTATTTTTCGTAGTATTGCCAAACTCGAGGCAGCAGACAAGCCTTTTGATGTAGTGACACTTTCAGATGAATTATCCAAAACCCATGAACTCGAAGACGCGGGAGGCCTGGCCTATTTAGGGCAGCTTGCCAAAGATACACCAAGTGCAGCCAATATACGTGCTTATGCGGATATTGTGCATGAACGCTCCGTTTTTAGGCAACTAATAGAAGTTGGCACCGATATAGCTGGCAGTGCCTTTAATCCTGAAGGGCGCGAGAGTAAGGAGCTTCTGGATGATGCTGAGCGTCGGGTTTTTAAGATTGCCGAGCAGGGTAATCATGCGAATAGTGGCTTTAAGGGCATTAAACAGTTATTAACCTCAACCGTTGAACAAATAGATAAACTGTTCGAGCAGGAAGGTACACTTACCGGTGTAACAACCGGGTTTAAAGATTTTGATGAGCAAACCAGTGGTTTGCAGAAGGGTGATCTGGTGATTGTTGCTGGTCGTCCATCCATGGGTAAAACCACTTTTTCAATGAATATTGCTGAAAATGCAGCCATTGCGCAGGGTACTTCGGTCGCTATATTTAGTATGGAAATGCCCGCTGAGTCATTAGCTATGAGGATGATTTCATCAATGGGGCGAATTGACCAGCATCGCTTGCGTACGGGCCAGCTTAATGATGAAGACTGGCCTAGAATAACTTCAGCTGTTTCTCTGCTGTCGGAAGCAAAAGTATTTATTGATGATACACCAGCATTATCTCCCACTGATTTACGTGCCAGAGCACGGCGACTAAAACGCGAACATGGTTTGGGGCTGATCGTAATTGATTATCTCCAGTTAATGCAGGTGGCGGGCTCATCTGAAAACCGCACCAATGAAATTTCTGAAATATCTCGCGGATTAAAAGCCCTGGCTAAAGAGCTTGAGGTGCCGGTAATTGCATTATCACAGTTAAACCGGAGTTTAGAACAACGGCCTAATAAAAGACCGGTTATGTCAGACTTACGTGAATCAGGCGCGATTGAGCAGGACGCTGATGTAATCGTATTTATATATCGCGATGAAGTTTATAATGAAGATACCACTGATAAAGGTATTGCTGAAATAATTGTTGGTAAACAACGAAATGGCCCAATCGGCACGACGCGTTTGACTTTTCTGGGGCAGTTTACAAAATTTGAAAATTACAGCCCTGAGATGTATTCATCTAACGGTTTTGAATAAAAAATTCACGGACGCTTTTTAAATGACAGGTAATAGATCAGCAAAAGTTTCAATTGATCTGGCTGCTTTGCAACATAATTTTCAACAGGTAAAAAAATACGCAGCTACTAGTCAGGTTATGCCAGTGATTAAGGCTAACGCTTATGGTCATGGAATGTTGCGAGTAGCTGAAAGTTTAACATCTGCAGATGGTTTTGCGGTTGCGCAATTACCCGAAGCGATTGCTTTGCGTGAAAATGGAATTGATAAACCGATTACTGTATTTCAGGGGTTTTCAAATCAGCAGCAATTACAGTCTGTTTTTCAGTATTCTTTACGTCCGGCTATTAGTCAGCACTGGCAAATTGATCTGTTAGCGACATCTGAACAAACATCTAAAATTGATGTGTGGTTAAAAATAAATACCGGTATGGGGCGTTTGGGCGTTCAGCTTGATGATGTCGAAACGTGTTATAAACGTTTACAAAATATAAATTCTATAAATCAAACAGGTCTAATGACACACTTTGCAAATGCCGATAAACCTGATCACAAATCAAACCAGTTACAACTTGAACGTTTTGAAACACTATCTAAATTATATACAGCTCAAACCAGTGTTTCTAACTCTGGCGCTCTTATAAGTAATTTATGTAAAAAACAGGACTGGGTGCGTCCCGGCATTATGCTCTATGGGGCTTCACCTTTATCAGATAAAACAGCTGAAGAGTTGAATCTGAAACCTGTAATGAGTTTATATGCGGAATTGATCGCTATTAATGAAATGAAGAAAGGTCAAACTGTTGGTTATGGCGATAGCTGGGTCTGCCCTCAGGATATGCGAGTGGGAATTGTTAATATTGGTTATGGTGATGGTTATCCACGGCATGCAACAGCTGCACCGATTGCAGTAAACGGCCAGCTATGTCATTTGCTTGGTAGAGTTTCTATGGATTCAATTGCAGTGGACTTGCGAGGTGTTAAGGCTGAATGTGGAGATCTGGTCGAATGTTGGGGGCAGCAAGTTTCGGTTGATGAAGTCGCAGCCTGTTCAGAAACAATAGCTTATGAGTTACTGTGTAATTTAGGTTGACTTGATCTATAAAGACTAATCCGCTAGTGTCTGATGCATAATGAAAAAAATAATATTCTGGAGTCAAAAATGTTTAAGGGTTTTTCTCTTTTTATAATTACAATTCTCGTTAGTTTACTAACCGGCTGTGGTGGCGGAACTTCGATGTTTCGTGAAAACCCGCAACATTCAGGCGTCGCAAATTCATCGGCACCCATAGAATTAGATAAGCTGGTTTGGAAATTTTCCGCACCGAGTAAAGTATACTCTTCACCTATCGTTGCAGATGAGACTGTATATGTTGGCTGTAAAGATGGTTCTGTATATGCGCTCGATCTATATGATGGACACTTAAAATGGAGCTTTGCTACAAAAGATAATGTTGAGGCATCGGTCGCAGTGAAAGGTGACACGCTGTATATCGGCAGCTGGGATGGTTACCTTTATGCTGTTGATATAAACAGTCATGAACTTAAATGGAAGTTCCGCACGGGAGGGCTTATTTATTCAGCGCCAGTTATTGAAGGTGGTGTTGTTTATTTCGGCAGTAAGGATAAAAACGTTTATGCGGTAGATGCAGATACGGGTGCAGAAATATGGCACTTTGATGCGCAGTCAGTTGTTTATACTTCTCCGGCAGTTTCTAATGGAATGGTATTCGTAGGTACATTGAATGGTTATGTACGCGCCATTAATCAAAAGTCAGGACAGGAGCAATGGAAGTACGCAATAAACAGTTCCATTTATTCATCTCCCAGTATAAATAATGGATATGTATATATTGGTGCAGATGATAAACAGTTATATGCCATTAATATTGATACAGGGCAGTTGAAGTGGAAGAAAAAGACGGCAGGCAAACTGTTCTCATCTCCTGCGGTATCAGGTGACAAGGTTTATGTAGGTAGCACTGATAATTATATATATGCTTATGATGAGCAAAAAAGTGGTCGTATCTGGGAGTACCAAACTCGAGGGGCAATTTATTCATCACCCGTTATTGCATCAGAGACAGTGTATATAGGTAGTACTGATGGTTATTTATATGCGATGCATGCAGAAACCGGCAAACGCCGTTGGCGTTATAAAGTGGACTCTAAAATTTACTCAACCCCTGCTATTGCCGATGGTATGGTTATTATCAGCTCTGTGAATGGGGAGGTTTTTGCAATAAAGTAGTAACGCTGCAAAAGGGGTGGTAGTCATTCTATCATCCCTTCAATAGTGATATATAATCAGGGGTTGTCGAAAAATAGACGCTCTAATGGTGAGTTAAAATTTTGCTTCCCGGATTTTCAGGGGGTAATCTACGTAAAGTATCCAGGCTATTAGCTGCAATAAGTGACTCAACATGTTCAATGTTTTTATCCAGGTAATCTAAATACAGATTGTTATCGCCGAAGTGGGCTTCAGCATATTTGTATACCTGTCGAAATAAATTATTCAAGCGGCCTTTAACTTCTGAATTGTAAAATACAGGTGTTTTTTCTAATAAGTCTTCAGCAGACTCAAATAAGATCACCGGCTTGCCGGACTCGTCCTTGCCTGTTGTCATACCGCCCAGTTCAAACTCCGGGAATAACCTTTCTTTGCATTTTTCCAGATAACAGCGATCTGACATTTGAGCAATAAGGTCTGCAGTGCCTAACATATAGCCGAGTAAGTGCAATTTTTCATCAGGTAATTGAATTTGATCTGGAGGCACTTCATATCCCGTGTAGTGCACCATATTAGCTGCAATTTCTGCCAATTCAGGCATACCAATAAGGTGTAGGTAATTATGCAAAAAATCGGCACTTCGGCTCACATGCACCGCGGTATATTGCGCCCCATTGTGGAACTTCTGATCATTAGTTTTACGAATATAACCAGAATCATGAAACAGGGCGGTAATAATAGCCAGACTGGTTAATTTAGCACCAAAGGTATGAACACGATCGCGTTGTCTTTCATGACCATCAATGAGACGGGCCAGAGCTAATGTCATGTCCAATGTATGTTGTTTGTCATGGTAAAAAGTATCACAGGCATTAAAACCGCTGTAATGCCCCTCAAACAGGTTATCAAAATCTTCAAAAGCCTGACGTATATAGCTGTCATCAGTTGCCAGATAACAGCTATGAAAAATATCACATACGGCGTCACAAACAGCCTGACTGTCAGTGACTTTTATTGTGTTAGATACATCGTATTGTGATTGTCGTGATTTCATTGCAGAGTCTGGATTATGTTGGTTGCCTTTTGTATGGTGTCAATCCTACAAAGGCATAGGCAAAATATCTGTGAGATTTATCACACTCAGTTTAGCGACAAACGGAATTTAGTGAAAATTTTATTATTTATGTGAATTAATACTTATATTTCTGCTTTATATAAGTAGTTACAACAATAATATGCAAGACATATAAACAGGGAGCCATAGTCAGTTTAATTTTTAGTCACCCGTTTGGGGGATTAAATTTTGTTTTTCTATTTACTGGTATGTGTAAATACACCATCCCAGTTTTCATCAGGCGGGTTAGCACGGAAAAATGCAATTCGATCAAGATAAATTTTGTAAATTAATCTGTCTGGTTCCTGTTGACTTAATTGAAATATAGTTTGCTCAGCACTATCCCAGTTTTGTTTTCTGTATAGTTTAATAGCATGGTGAAATTCTTTAATTCTTTTACGTTCGGTTTTGTCAACGTTCTCAACTAAATCGACAGGTTCATAAATAGTAACGGGTTTGTTTTTACCCTTAACTCTTACAAAATCTAACATGCGATATTCAAACTCTGGTACCTCATGTTGAGTGGATTCGTTAACAATAAAATCAACACCGTAATTTTTTGTTAAGCCTTCTAATCGCGAGCCGAGGTTAACAGAATCACCCAAAACAGTGTAGTCAACACGGAACTCAGAGCCCTTGTTGCCGACGTTCATTTCACCTGTATTTACCCCGATACCAATTTTAATTTCGGGCTGACCTTTCGCCTTAAAGTTTTTGTTTAATATCTTTATGGCCTTTAACATAGCAAGACCTGCATTTAACGCATTTCTGCCATGATGAGGATCTTTTAGGGGAGCTCCCCAGAAAGCCATAATGGCATCACCCATGTATTTATCGATTGTCCCCCTGTTTTTATGAATGACTTCAGTAAGTGGTGTTAAAAAAGCGTTAATAAAAGCAGTGAGTTCTTTAGGTTCCATTTTTTCTGAGATACTGGTGAAACCACGCACGTCAGTAAAAAGTACGGTCATATTACGAATTTCACCATCCAGATTTATTTCTTTTAAGTTACGGCTCATTTCATCAACAAGATCTGGTGGTACATATTGACCGAACAAATGAGTAAGTTGCCGTTTGCCGCGAGATTCAACAAAGAAACCGTAAGACATATTCATCAAATATAACATCATTACCAGTATTAGTGGTGAGGCTATTGGCATAATGACCATCAATTGATTCCATGCATAATTGTCCAGTAATAAAATTATACCGATAGTTAAGACGGCGGTAATAGTGCTCCATGCAGGGGATAACATAGGTAAAATGATGGTAAGGATAATACCTAATAAAAAGAGTAATAAAATTTCAAAACCAATCATATACTCGGGTTTATGTTTTATAGACTGATCTAATATGCCCTGTATTATATTTGCGTGTACTTCCACCCCGGGGTATGCAGACTCAAGTGGAGTCGTTCGAAGGTCGAGTAAGCCAGCAGCGCTTGTACCAAAAATAGCAATTTTATCTTTCAATAAATTACGAGGAATAGATTTATTTAATATGTCTGTTGCGGAAATATAATCGAATGTTTTTTGTTTGCCAATATAGGGCACCATAACAGCAGAATGCTCATCAACTGGAATCGCAATATCACCTACATATACCCACTCTAAAGACTTGCTGTCACCAGTTTCATCACTCGCACCATAACCTAGTTTTAATGTGTTGTTTTTTAAAGATGCACGTGTTATTTCCAGTGCTAATGATGGGTATAACTTCTCATTATAAGATTGTAATAAAGGAACGCGTCTAAATACGCCGTCTTCATCTATAAGTGGGTTATCAAAAAAACCCCCGGATAAAGCATTTTTTTGCAGTGTATTAATATTGGCTGTATAACCTCTCGCGTCTAAAAAGTCGAATGAGTTTATAATATCAGGTGTGAACTGTGGTATTGAAGGAGGCAGAGTTCCTTTAGAGAGTTCTTCATCCAGGTTGTTAAAAATCACTCCCAGTATGGTATTTCGATTAGTCAGGCTTTTAGCAAAGCTTTCATCTCGAAGCATCATATTGCGATTGTTTTTTATTATCTGTTTAAATTCGTGGCTACTTGAAATAGGGCTATTAGATAATTGCTCGATAATTCTGTCACCAGGGCCTTCATCTTTTTCGGCAAATAGAATATCGAAACCAAGAACATTAATATCATAATAGTCGAATAAGTTTGTAACAATGTTACCAAGTATGTTCCGCTCCCAGGGCCATTGACCAATTTCAGCCAGACTTTTTTCATCGATATCAATAATAATAACTTTTTTTGTAACATTAGAAGGCAGAGAAAGTTGAAGACGAAAATCATAGGAAAGGTTTTCGAGTGTTTCTACAAAACGAAGTGGAATCATGCCACTGGCGTTAGCAAAGAGAATAAAAGTAATCAGTAACCCTAAACTGTATCTAAAAAATCTCTGTTTAAACACCCATTTGCCTCTGTAATAGTTATTTTACTTATCTTTATGACAATAGCAGAGAACGACAGTGACTGCCATATTCTGAAATTAAGTTGATGTTTTAATAATGGCTGTTTCAACTAACAGATATTTCTAATAAAATACAGGATCAAAATAAAACAGGATAGCGTAATGCCAGAGACAAGCAGAATTTTACTGGGTGTAAATATAGACCATGTTGCCACGTTAAGGCAGGCAAGGGGAACCCGTTACCCTGATCCGGTGCATGCGGCTTTGCAGGCGGAGCAGGCAGGCGCAGACTCAATTACACTGCATTTACGGGAAGATCGCCGGCATATACAGGAAAATGATGTTTTGATGCTTAAAGATATGATGTTAACTCACATGAATCTTGAAATGGCTGTTACTGATGAGATGCTATCTTTTGCCAGCAAAGTCCAGCCCAGAGACTGTTGTCTGGTACCCGAGAGCAGGAAGGAGCTAACCACGGAAGGCGGTCTTGATGTAGCAAACCAGGAAACCCGAATTAATGAGGCCTGCCAGCAATTAGCTGAGTCTAATGTGCGAGTCTCTTTATTTATAGATGCGGAGCTAAGTCAGATTGAGGCAGCTAAACGCTGTGGTGCACCCGTGATTGAAATTCATACCGGGCATTTTGCAGATGCTGAAAATAAAGATGAAGAGCTGCAGCAGCTTAAAAAAATTGCTGAAGCAGTTAATGTTGCACATGATTTAGGCCTGCAGGTAAATGCAGGGCACGGTCTGCACTACCATAATGTTAAGGCAATTGCGGCAATACCTCATATTAAGGAATTAAATATTGGACATGCGATTATTGCCGAAGCCTTATTCTGTGGCATACAACCAGCCGTTAGTGCTATGAAAAGACTAATGTTGGAAGCAAGAATGTAAATGAGTTTTCAGGAGTGTACCTGTTGTCAATAGGTCAAAACAGACAACAGGTACAGCCCTAAGGTTGTTAAAAGTTATGTTCATAAAATTCAAGTAAATTATCAATTGAATTAATGACTCTTTCCAGTCCGGCATCGATTTTATCGTATTCTTTAAGGTCAATAATATTCTCGAAATTGGCTGAAGACGCTAATAAATCGGGAACACCGCAATATTTTGTACCACCGTGTAGTTTATGGATGTGTTTCTTTAAATCTTCAGTAATATTTTCTTCTTTAGCTTTCAATAAGTTTTTTCTGTGAGCAGGAAGTTCACTGATTAACATTGGAAGTAGTTCATTTGCCAATTGTTCATTGCCGCCTGCTAAATCTACACCCAATTTAGCATTAAATATTTCATTCATTGGTGTTCCCTCATCATTTTTATCATTTGTAATAATGTTCTCTGTGTTTATCCAGCGAGTAAATACATCGAGTAATTGTTGTTCTGTTATTGGTTTAAGTAAAATATCATTCATGCCTGAATCAAAAACCTGTAATTGCTCTTCAGGCATAGCATTAGCCGTTAAGGCAACGATAGTTGTTTGTTTGCAGGGATTATCAGTTTTGCGTATTTCTTTTGCTGCTGAAAAACCATTCAATTTTGGCATATGTAAATCCATAAATATTAAATGGAAATATTGGCGACTAGCGTACTCAACTGCTTCTTCTCCATCTTCAGCGGTGACTACCTGAATGCCCTGTATTTCTAATAGTGTTTTAGCTAATTTAAGATTTATTTTATTATCATCAACTAAAAGGACTTTAATATGAGAAAGCTGTGGCGTGTTAACAGGTTCAGTAGCCTTGCCTATTGTCATATTCATTTCTTTCTTGTTTGCACTGAATGTGGATTGAATCAGATTTTTAATTAAACTGGTTCTGGAACAACGGTAAATTATTTTTTTGAATCCAAGCCGAGTTAAATTCTGGGCATCATTAATGTCAAAGATACTGGCTAATGTGATAAATGGAAGCTCTGTTTTTATAAGTGTTTTAGCTAGACTGCTTAGTAGTGCGGTATTATTCAGGTTGCCTCTATTTATGCCGGCTACAATGCCTACAATTTTACTATCTGTATCAGTTGCAAGTAACTCAGGAATCTTTTCAATGCGGCTCGTTTCTATGGTTTCTATACCTGAGCTATTTAATAACGCTCGACTCGAAATTTTATGCTGATCAATTGATTCAAAGAGAATAACTTTTAATTCGGTGTTGCTCTCTACTATGTTTAGTGATGCTTGATTTGATGATAATGGAACCGTGAACCAGAAGCTGGAGCCTTTATTTAAATTGCTTTCAAAACCAATTTCACCATTCATTAATTCGGCAAGTTTTCGAGAAATCACTAATCCAAGGCCTGTGCCACCAAAGTTGCGACTGATTGATGTGTCTGCCTGAGTAAACGCAGTGAATAATCGTTGTTTACTCAACTCGTCCATGCCCATGCCTGTATCGGTTACAGTGAATCGAATGATTTTTTCTTTATTTGGTAGTGTTTCTACAATAACGCGAATAATAACATGTCCAGTTTGTGTGAATTTTACCGCGTTGCTAATTAAATTTATTAAAATTTGACGAATGCGTGATGGGTCTCCTGAAATATTTTCAGGTAATTTTGATGAGGGATGATAAATCAGTTCTAAGTCTTTCTGGTAAGCCATAGGTGCAAACATGCTAATGATCTCGTCCATTACATCATCTAGATTGAAATTAATGTTTTCAATGTTAAGCTTTCCTGACTCTATTTTTGAGAAGTCTAGAATGTCATTTATTATGGTTAATAGACTGCTTGCCGAGCTACGTATTGTATTTACAAAATCATCTTGCTCATCTGTTAATTCAGTTTTTCCCAGTAGTTCAGTGAAACCAATTACACCATTCATAGGCGTGCGAATTTCATGGCTCATATTGGCTAAAAATTCAGATTTTATTTTGCTTGCGGAGAGCGCCTGGTTTCTTGCCAGGTCGATTTCAATATTCTGAATTTCAAGTTCTTCCAGAGTTTTCTTCAAGTCTGCTGTTGTATTGCTCACCTGGCTTAATAATTCAGCACGAATTAACTGCATTTCGCTTGCCATTTTATTTACACCTTCTTCAAGCGAGCCAATTTCTCCACCACTGTCTATTTTTATGCGTGTGTTTAACTCACCCTGAGCAATTCTTTTAACCGCATCGGTAAGTCGTTGAATTGGTTTAACAACGCTTCGACTAATGCTGATAGCAAGAAATACCGTTATTAATAATCCAAAAAATGTTATTAAAAACCCCTTAATTAAACTATCTATCTGTTGAATTTGAGTCGACTGATTATTCAATGTGACATGAACGTAACCTAATGTGCTTGAAGGAATTGAGGTTGTCGTATTGTCTACGAAAAGTTCGTCATAATCTGTAACATTTAGATCGCTTCCCGTTATTTTTGCAGTATATTTAAATTCTTCTGGGCTTATGAATATGGGTAGAACTGTTTTAGGAGGGCTTATCTTTCGTGTGCGACTGATTAGGACTTCATTGTACTTATTACTAATGGTGATGTTGGTTATATCACTTTCCTTTAATGTATTGTTAATCAGGTTTTCCAGTATTTCGAGATTCCCGGCAAATACGCCATACTCAGTTGCAGGTGACAGGTTATCAGCAATAAGTTGTCCTTTGATATGCAGAGCTTCTTCAATATATGTATAGCGGTTGAAACTGAAGTAGGTTGCAAGTGTCAAAGCTATTAGTAAGGTTGGCAATAATGCCAGAAACATAACTCGTTTATTAATTCCCCAGTTTTTCATTATTGCATCTCAGCCTTTTTTATCTGCTGAATAATGGTTTTGCTTGTGGGAAGTTTAATGCCTAATGATCGTGCAATATTTTTATTCAATGCAACCGAGAAACTATGAGGATAATGTTCTTTTTTTTCAAAATTATTATTCATGAAAAAACTTGTTGAAATATTATTTATTTGCTCACTTATCTGTTCAGGTTTTGAATAAATAGCTGCGATGGCACCTGCTCGAACATAGGCTTGTGAAAAACCTATAATGGGGAGTTTGTTACGATAGGCTAATAATAATATTCCCCGTATAGAACTTTTGTTGTATATCACAGGATCGGGTAACGTCAGTAACACACTGGACTTATTACTTAATGATTTTAGTGAAGAAGTTAGCTCGTCTGAGTTTTCTATCTCTTCAATATTTATTTTGTGTGATGTTTTAACTGCAATATCTTGCAATGGTTTGGCTAAATCTTTGGTGTATTGCCCAAGTAAAATACCTGTTTTTTTATTTTCACCTAAAAGGGAGGTGATTAAGTGAAACTGTCGATCTAAAGGCTGGTCGATAAGCAAGCGGCTCCAGTTTTTCCTGTTTGGGTACTTAGCATGTAATGAGTTTGAAATATGCCTGGGTATTAAGGTGCTTAATATGGGGGTATCTATATTCGCTTCTAATAGAGTTTTAGTTGCCTGGCTTCCTATGGCAATTAGTAGAGACTGTTTGTTTATGGTTTGTAAGTCTAATTGTTGTGGCTTGAGCAACATCTTGCTAACCAGGTAGCCTTTCTTAGGCAAACTTACCTCTAGTTGTTCTATAAGTTGCTGGCTAAACCCCTGTGATTTTTGATATACAATGAGGACAGTATTATCTGCCGAATTTGCATGTACATGAATAACGGATAATAAAAGAAATGCAATTACTAATAATTTAATAGTAGGCACAAAGAAGTTTAATGGCATTGAACCATTTGCTCTTTTACTATTCCTTCTGCAATTTAGTAATGTTGCCTGAATCATTCCGTGTAATACCTTCTTCCTGTCATCTGTTATAGATCAGGAGAGTAGCTTCCTCCACTTAAAGTACGGTTAATTATTCAACTTAATTGAACTTAAAGGCAAGCTCAAAATATCCCCTTCGGTCCTGCTCACTACCTGGAACCAGAACCTCCTGTCGAGCAGGATCGTTAAAACTGGTTTGTGTGTAGTCAAAATGTGTGCCACCCAGATTTTGAACAATCAAAGAAAAGTCGATGCGCCCATCAGCTGTTTTATGAGATTTACGTATGACTAAATCGATTTTGGTGTAATTTTCTGCAGAACGGTCTCTGTAGTCATTTACAGTAGCGCCTCGAGAACTGGTCCGGTCTAACCAGTCCATATCCTGCACATGATAAATCGAAAGGCTTGTGTTCAGGTTGTTGGGCCACTGTTTCATTATCATGGCTCCAAAGCTTTGCCTGGGTGTGGATTCTTCAAGACGGCCAACTATGCGCGACTGGTCGCTTTCCAGGATGTCGGTGTTGGTTATTTCAGCCGTAATCTCGACATAAGCATAATAAGCATATAAACGTAAATCGGGGGATATCTGATAATCACTATAGGCTTCAAATCCCTGTGTATCTGTTTTCGCCGTGTTACCAAAATATGAAGCCCCTGCACCTTCTGGATTCACGTTGCCTATATTCTCACCGGGAATATTGTCTAACTGTTTAATTTCAGATATGAGAGAGTTAGTTTCATCTTTAAAAAACTTGAAGTCTATAACCAGTTCATTGTTAAGGAAATTCATCATCCAGCCAAATTCGAAACTGGTGATTTCTTCCGAATCTACATTTCCTGGAGAGAATATCTCTACATCAATAAGCTGGTCACTACCAAGTATAGCTATAATGGGGTCATTCGGTGCAAGTGGTTGACCATTATTTCTTGTTAGAACCTGCTCAAAAGCGACATAAGCTGATTCATCAAATATAGTGGGTGTTCGAGTCGCCTGGGATGCCCCCAGCCTGAAAGTATGATTATCTGTAAGGTGGTGAATCAAGGCGAGTCTGGGCGCGACATCGGTGCCCGAGATATCATTATCCTCAATCATCAGGCCAGCATTTAATAACCAGTCATCAGTAAAGCTGAATTCACCATGGGTGAAAACTCTGTACAGTAAAAGGCTATTATCTGCATCTGCATCGAAAACGTTATTGGCGCCAACTTTGTCGAGCCTGACGCTGCTGCCCGAGACTAACCGAAGTGATTCAAGGGGTTGATAGTAATAGGCAGCTTCCAGATCATGGCGTTCAGACATCAGGTCAAAGGTATCATAAACATCAAAAGAATCTAAACCATATGCAGATCCATCAAAAGTGCCTAAAAGTGATGATTCAAAACTATTGGTTTTATTGTAATAGTACTGTACTGATAAGCTTGTTTCATTTTCAAAATTGTGCTCAAGTCTAATGTGTTGAAAAGCGGTTGTGACATCAAAATCATTATCCATGTCAGCTACAAATTCAAGTACATCACCGTAGGTGCTATCTTGTGCACCACCCGAATAATAAAGCTGTGTTGATAAATTTATCTGGTAATCGAGGCGATAACTCAGATAGTCAGTTTCTGTGAAGTCGTTCAGCAGGTCAGTGCCTGAGTTATTTTTAGTACCAAGCGAAACCCGGTAGTCCAGATCTTCTGACTGGCCACCAAAACGGTAAAAAACATCCGCTGTATCATGCGCGCCCACTGTGCTTTTAATGTACTGCCCCTGCTCTTCGGAGGCATGTTTCGTGGTAATGCTGACAACAGCTAAAAATGAATTATTGCCGTAGGTTGATGCATTCGGCCCACGAGTTACCTCGATGCGCTCAATATCATCTGTGGTCACTATCAGGTCTGACCAGGAAACCCCGGCTAATGTTGGCAAATAAACAGAGCGCCCATCTATAACCAGCTGTATGCGACTAGACTGCCTGTCGCTATGCCCGTGATAGGTAGCAACCGGGCTATTTCCATTTAAATAACCTACAGTAAAACCGGGTACCAGGCGCAGTATATCTGGAATGTTCTGAGCGCCTGAGGCATCAATCATCTGTCGATCTATGACAGTGGTTGAGACGGGAGATTCGTTTAATGGTTGAGAAAGTCGCGTAGCCGAGATAATAACCGGCATATCATCAAGATACATCTCCTCGGTGCCAAGCATGGACAGTGTATTGTTTGTGTTTTCTGCAAGCAGGCTTATGGGTATTAGTAACAAGCAAAGAAAAGGTATATTTAAATTCATTTAGTATCTGCAACGACTCACTGATTTAATTTTAGGAGGCTCCTAAATATGTGATAATGTTCTGAATTTCCTGACGATTTATGATTAAAGTTGATTCTAGCAGCTTTTGTTGTAAAAACTAATTTTGAAAGTGACTAAATTTATGCATTCTGACGAATTTCCAACCTTAGAATACTTTATCGGTAATACACCATTGGTGCGCCTGCAACGGATGGTGCCGAACAATAATATTATACTGGTTAAACTGGAAGGCAATAATCCAGCGGGTTCGGTGAAAGATCGTCCGGCTATGTACATGATTAAGTTAGCTGAAGAACGGGGAGAAATTAAACCTGGTGACACTTTAATTGAAGCCACAAGTGGCAATACGGGTATTGCGTTGGCTATGGCGGCGGCTATTAAAGGTTATAAGATAGTGTTGATTATGCCTGATAATATGAGTGAAGAGCGCAGGGCCAGTATGAAAGCCTATGGTGCTGAATTAATCAGTGTTACACAGGAGCAGAGCATGGAAGGCGCCCGTGATCTGGCTTTGCAAATGCAAGCTGATGGTAAGGGAATAGTACTCGATCAGTTTAATAATGAGGATAATCCCGTGGCTCATTATGAAGGCACAGGCCCTGAAATCTGGCGTGATACAAAGGGTAAGATAACCCATTTTGTAAGCGCAATGGGCACCACGGGGACCATAATGGGAACTTCGCGTTACCTTAAAGAGCAAAATGACAAAATTCAAATAGTCGGTGTACAACCAGAAGCAGGTTCCAGAATACCGGGTATTCGTCGTTGGCCTAAAGCGTATTTACCAGGTATTTTCGATGAGAATCGTGTGGATTTAACCATTGATATTGATCAGCAACTGGCAGAGGAAACAACACGGCGTCTGGCAGCCGAAGAAGGTATTTTTTGTGGTGTTTCATCTGGCGGAGCTGTTGCAGCAGCTTTAAAGCTTTGCGAGCAGGTTGAAAATGCAGTTATTGTATCCATCATCTGTGACCGTGGAGATCGTTATCTATCAACCGGGGTTTTCCCGGTTTAATCATTAAATTCAGTTGTTGGATGCGGGTTATGAAGTAAGGGTTTAGTTGTGCTTATTGCTTAAATTGACCTGAACCAGAAATTACAGAAAGAATTACCTATATGTCAAAAAGAAGAGTTCGTAGAAAACGTCTGCCAGAAGAGCTTGTTGAAGCCACAATAGAGTCACTAAGCCCAGAAGGCAGGGGAGTGGCTCATATAGAAGGTAAGGTTGTGTTTATTGATTTTGCTCTTGCGGGTGAAGTAGTTGAGTTTAAATACAGTCGTATGAGCAAAAAGTTTGATGAAGGTCGTGCTGTCAATATTTTAAAAGCCTCTGCAGATAGGGTAACACCCATTTGTGAGCACTTTACCGTGTGTGGTGGCTGTAGTATGCAGCACCAAAATCATGAAGCACAAATTATCAGTAAACAGGATGCTCTGATGTTACAGTTTCAGCACCTGGGGCAGGTGCAGCCAAAAAATATTCTGCCACCCTTAAGAGGCCCTGTTAAGCACTATCGACAAAAAGCCCGGTTAGGTGTGAAATATGTTCATAAAAAAGACAAAGTGCTGGTCGGTTTCCGTGAAAAGGGTAATTCCTTTTTAGCAGATATACTAAATTGTCCCGTATTACACGAATCAGTGGGTTTGCGTATTACTGATTTATCCAGTTTATTAGTAACAATGAAAGCGAGGCAAAGTATTCCTCAGATTGAGGTGGCGATAGATGACACAAAAACCGCTCTGGTTTTTCGCCACCTTGAAGAATTGTGTGAAAGCGATAAAACAGCCTTAATCGAGTTTGCTCAAAAAAATAATTTACAAATTATGCTGCAATCTGGCGGGCCGCATACGATCACTGCTTTATGGCCAGAAAATCCGCCTGCCCTAAGTTATACATTACATGAACAACAGATCACTATTGAATTTCAGGTCAATGATTTCACGCAGGTAAATAGTGAAATAAACCAGTCAATGGTGAGTAAAGCGCTGCAAATGTTAGAACTGGATTCACAAGACAGGGTATTAGACTTGTTTTGTGGTCTGGGTAACTTTACTCTAGCTATGGCGAGACAGTGTGCAGAAGTTGTCGGGGTGGAAGGCTCTGAAAGCATGGTTATTAAAGCCCGTGAGAATGCGCAGCTAAATGATATTAAAAACTGTGATTTTTTTGCCGCGGATTTGTCTCAGGATATAGCTAATGAGATCTGGTTATGTAAGGTCGGTGTTCATCAGACTTACGATAAGATATTGCTCGATCCACCCAGATCAGGTGCCATGGAAATGCTCAAGTATATTGGTAAATTAAATGCAAAACGTATTGTTTATGTATCATGTAACCCGGCAACACTGGCCCGTGACGCTCAAGTGCTAGTGCATGAATATGGCTATACGTTAGAGGATGCAGGCGTAATGGATATGTTTCCTCATACGGCTCATGTTGAGTCTATTGCCCTGTTTACTAAAACTAATTAATTATTAATGAATAATATTTTAAACAAATTAGAAGAAATAATTAAATTGCATGCCGCTGAGCAAATTATGTCTCGTTATAATCATGTTGCGTATAGTTTAAAGCAAGATGGTAGCCTGGTGACAGAGGCTGACTCTGAAATGCAAAAAGCGATGATTGTCAGCCTGCAGAAGTTTTGGCCTGAATACGTTGTATTAGGCGAGGAAATGGATGAAGCAGAGCAGCAGGCGAAACTAGATAATGATGCTGCTGGTATCTGGATATTGGACCCATTAGATGGCACTAGTAATTTTGCTAGCGGAATTCCCGTTTTTTCTGTTTCTATCGCCTTAATAATAGATTCTGAAGTCGTACTGGGTTTGATTTATGACCCGAATAGAGATGAAACGTTTAGCGCAATTAAAGGTCAGGGCGCCTGGTTCAATAATCAGTTATTAAAGAGTCAAACAGAAAGAGAGCTTTTAAATCAATGTACAGCTCAAATAGATTTTAAACGCCTTACGCCTGAAATGCGAGTTTGCCTTTCTCGCGAACATCCTTATGCATCACAGCGCAATTTTGGCTCTGGTGCGTTAGACTGGTGTTGGTTGGCGCTGGGGCGTTGCCAGATTAATATACATGGTGGGCAAAAACTCTGGGATTACGTGGCTGGACAGTTAATTTTAACTGAAGCAGGTGGTTTTGCTAAAACATTCGGTGGCGATAAAGTGTTTAAAAAGACATTAGCACCCAGATCGGTTATGGCTGCAGTGAATTTATCTTTATTTAAACAATTACAAAAATACCTGACTTCAATGGAATGCAGGAAATAGTCAACTTCTGGATATATTCAAAAAATTCAGAAGTATTAACAGCTGAAGAGATGAAATAAAAATGAAAGCATTTGTAATCAATGAAGATCAAATAAAAAATAGTGTAATGCTACTGGTGGGTGCCTTGCTAGCTGCTTTTATATTCGGATACTATCTGGGGTCATTGCCATCATCATCTGCAGATTTAGCAAACCAGGCACAGGAAAATCTTAATTCTAAGCAAAATATTAAACAGCTTGAAACTGAGACGCTTCAAAAAAATGATGTGATTAACCCTGAAACAATAAAAGCAGATAAAGTCGCTGAAGAGAAGCGTTTACTGAAGGAAAAAGAAGCAGCTGCCAGGAAAGAAGCAGAAAAAAAACAGTTAGCCAAAAAAGAGGCGGCTAAGAAAGAAGCGGCAAAAAAAGCAGCAGCAAAAAAAGAAGCGGCCAGGAAAGCAGCAGCAAAGAAAGAAGCAGCCAGGAAAGCAGCCGCCAGGAAAGAAGCAGCCAGGAAAGAAGCCGCCAGGAAAGAAGCCGCTAAGATTGAAGCCGCAAAGGTAGAAGCCGCTAAATTAGAAGATATATCGAAACAAAAAAATGAAAATGACATAAAATCGGATATAACTAAAACACAAATGCCTGTAGATGAATCTGATTTAGATGAGTCTGATGTAGAGAAAAAAGTTTATTCAATACAGGCGGGTATGTTTGCCAGTGAGGCCAATGCAAATAGTTTTATTGATAAATTAGCAGCTAAACAGTTTGATGCTTATGTGAGTAGTTTTATGTCGAGCTCAGGTACTACAAAATATAATGTTCGAGTTGGTCGATTTGCAGAACGCGAACAGGCAAGAGAGTTACTCAAAGAATTTCAAAAATCATTTTCTTCACCCGCGTACGTGGTAATTTCACGATAATTTGATGTATAAATTAATCTGTTTTGATTTAGACGATACACTTTGGCCATGCACGCCAACTATTCAGTTTGCAGAACAAACACTTTATAACTGGTTAAGTGAGTATAAACCAGGGGTTACTCAAATTTATGATATTGATCAGTTACGATTAAAACGTAAACAGCTTATTGAAGAGCAGCCTGAATTAATACATGATTTGTCAGCTGCGAGAAAGGTGCATTTGAAGCAGCTTGCAAGTGAAACGGGTGATACAGATGACTGGGTGGACGCTGCGTTTGATGTATTTTATCAGGCGCGACAAAAAGTAAGCCTGTTTGAAGACGTGATTCCTGTTTTGTCAGTATTGAAAAAAAACTATATATTGGCTGCGTTAACCAATGGTAATGCGCATATCAGTAAAACCGGTTTATCTGAATATTTTGATTTTCAGGTGTCCGCTGCAGATGTTCTGGCTTCTAAACCAGATCCAGCTATGTTTGTTACTGCAATGCATAAGGCAGGAGTCAGTCCAGCACAAACCTTACATGTGGGAGATCATCCCGAGCATGATATTCAGGGTGCAAGAAATGCCGGTGTTGATTCTGTCTGGCTTAGGCGATTTGCTCAGAGCTGGGACCTCGGTGAAGCAGAACCGGAGCAGCAATTCGATAATTTGAAGCAGTTTCATAAGTGGTTATCAGAGATGAAATAAGCCAGTCAGGCAACTTAACTCGTTATTTTAACTACACTGATATTTATGTAGCTGCCATCATCATATATAATGCCTTGTTCAATTAACCCAGAATGAATATTTAATGAAGTATAAAACTGACGATTTACGTATATCCGGCCTGCAAGAAGTACTACCACCAGAAGAGTTGCATCGGGAGTATCCCATAACAGATGCCGCATCAGAAACGGTGCATGGCGCACGTCAGGCTATCCATGAAATTCTTCAGGCTGAAAGTGACCGTTTACTGGTTATCGTGGGGCCCTGTTCTATACATGATACTAAAGCGGGTAGAGAGTATGCTCGACTGTTAAAACCCCTTATCGATGAGTTAGCTGAAGATTTAAGTATTGTGATGCGTATTTATTTTGAAAAGCCTCGTACAACAGTAGGTTGGAAAGGTTTAATTAATGATCCTCATCTGGATGATAGTTTTAATATAAACCACGGTCTTCGTCAGGCTCGAAGTTTTCTGCTGGATATTGCTGATATGGGCATACCAGCAGGTACCGAATATCTGGATTTAATTAGCCCCCAGTATATTTCAGATCTGGTTAGCTGGGGAGCAATAGGCGCCAGAACGACGGAGAGCCAGGGGCATCGAGAACTTGCATCAGGCTTATCCTGTCCGGTTGGCTTTAAAAATGGCACGGACGGCGGCCTTAAAGTAGCGATAGACGCAATACAGGCGGCTTCACGCCCACATGTTTTTATGTCATTAACCAAGCAAGGGCGTTCAGCTATCTTCTCTACAACAGGAAATGAAGATTGCCATATTATCTTACGCGGTGGAAAGTCCCCCAATTATGATGCTGATAATGTAAAACTGGCGGCACAACAATTACAGGAAAATGGGCAGAGCCCGCGCCTGATGATTGATTGTTCTCATGCTAATAGTGAGAAAGATCACAATCGCCAGTTAGATGTATGCCGTAATGTAGCAGGGCAAATAAGCGCAGGTAATAACGATATTATAGGTGTCATGCTTGAGAGCCATTTAGTAGCAGGTCGTCAGAATGTAGATGACATTGATAGTTTAAACTATGGGCAAAGCATCACTGATGCATGTATCGCCTGGGATGAAACAGAAGTGCTGCTAAGAGAATTAGCGGAAGCCGTCAGAGCAAGAAGAAAGGCTTAGCCCGCCAAAGTTAAAGGCAGACAAGTAAGTAATGGCTTTTTTTATTTGTCGATTGAACGGTTATAACAACTCATATTGCCACAGTCTTTAGTGCAGCCAACCTGTTGATCTATAATCATTTTATGAAGCTGGTCATGGTTAACTTTTTTCACAGAACGACCCGTATTAGAGTCAAGCAAACGCAGACTAAGATTAGGGCAATCAAGCAATGTCTCTAGCAGATCATTCATAATATACTCTTTAAAGTAGGATTTAAATGAGAATTATACTCATTTGGGTTTTTTAAGCAATTAAATTTATCGGTTTCTCGTTTAGCCATGCGTGTATTGTAACAATAATCTGCTCAGCGATTATTTGTGCATTTTCAGGTGTATCTCCGGTTAAATCATAAATATTACAAACCCGAACTCCTCGTTTTTAGCGGCTGCTAAATCAATATGGTCGATTTTATCACCTGCAGCGATTATAACTTCAGCTTAAATGCTTCCTGAATTACTTTTGCATTAACCGCTGTATTGGTGCTCACAATCGTCAACAGCATCTTCGGTTAAGTCGACATGCTCTAGCCAGACAAATTTTGGCAGGTTTACGGGAGTAAATTCAGGCATGCCTTAAAGTTGCCCACTGTCGACTAATACTATATTCATTAAAATAACTTTATATATAAATTTGTAGATTGTATGATGGCGTAACTTAAATACCTTTGAAAAATTAATAATTTTATGACCAACATATTAAAATCCGACAAACTAAATCAGGTTTGTTACGACATTCGCGGCCCTGTATTACAGGAAGCCAAACGTCTTGAAGAAGAAGGTCATAGTATAACCAAATTAAATATTGGTAATCCTGCACCGTTTGGGCTGTGTGCACCGGATGAAATTATTCAGGATGTGATGCGCAATCTGGTGAACTGTCAGGGGTATTCAGATTCAAAGGGTGTGTATTATGCCCGTAAAGCCGTAATGCAATATTGTCAGGAGAAAAATTTTCCTTATGATGTGGATGTAGATGATATCTTTATTGGTAATGGGGTCAGTGAATTAATCGTAATGTCGATGCAGGCATTATTGAATAATGATGATGAGGTGTTAATACCTGCACCAGATTATCCATTATGGACAGCGGCAGTCAGGTTATCTGGTGGTAATCCAGTACATTATTTGTGTGATGAAGAAAACGAATGGCAACCAGATATTGCGGATATAGAAAGTAAAATCACATCTAAAACCCGTGGTATAGTAGTTATAAATCCTAATAATCCAACTGGTGCGGTATATACAAAGCAAAGCCTTCTCGCATTACTTGAAATTGCCCGTAAACATAAGCTGGTTGTTTTTGCCGATGAAATTTACGACAAAATAATTTATGACGATGCTGTACATATTGCATTGGCTTCACTGGCCGATGATTTATTAATGCTTAGTTTTAATGGCTTATCAAAATCTTATAGAGTTGCAGGATTTCGAGCTGGCTGGATGGTAATAAGTGGAGCCAAAGATCATGCCCGTGATTTTATTGAAGGTATGGAGTTACTGGCATCGATGCGTTTATGTTCTAACGTGCCGGGACAGCACGCAATTCAAACCTCTCTAGGGGGGTATCAAAGTATTAACGATCTGGTTAAACCCGGCGGTCGTTTATATGAGCAGATGGACTATAGCTGGAAGATGTTAAACCAGCTTGAAGGGGTGAGTTGTCTAAGGCCTAAAGGTGCGCTGTACTTATTTGCTAAACTTGATCCTGATATTTACAGAATTGAAGATGATGAAAAATTTGTTTTACAGTTATTGCAACAGGAAAAAATTCTGTTAGTGCAAGGCACGGCATTTAACTGGCCTAAAACAGATCATTTTAGATTAGTCTTTTTATCACGCCGTGAAGATATGGACGGCGTAATGGAAAAGATGGATAGATTTTTAAAGCATTATCGAGAAAATAATTAGTTTTTTATAGATCACATTCAGGTTTCTTTCTGGATGTATTATTCATGACATGGTTATTCATTATCTGAATCTGTAAAGTATGTATCTGTATACGCGTTTAGTTTTACATAATTCAGATATGAGTTATTCAAAGCCTCTTAAATCATTTCAATAAAAACAAAATCTCCTGGCTTGCAGGGTTTTAGTAATGTGACATCTGTAACTGCGTGCGCCCAGATATTAGCTTTTGTCGCTAAACGAATCTCATCGGTTTTAGAAGCAGGGGTCTTACCAAAACCTATTGCAATACAGCCGCCTTCAGTCCAGAAAGCTATTTCACCGGCTTTAACAACATCTTTTGCATCATTCTCAAGTTCAGCCATTACGGGGGTTTCAAAAAATACCTCTTCACCCCATGTTGAAGCCTTGCAGCCAAATGGGAGTGCATCTTTTATATTTCTGGCTGTAGGTGTGTCGAGTAGTCTGGCTTCTATTTTAACTTTACCGATGGATATTAGAACTTTGTCACTCATATTTAACTCTATATTGGGTTTACGCTGTATTGGGGGGAGCTGGCCTGGTAAAGCAGGCGCAGACAATTCTGTTTTCGATTATATCAGATTATGGTTGTAGACGGGTTATTAGCCACTTACCTGAATCATCTTTTGTATAGGTAAAACGATCATGTAACCTGTTTTCACGACCTTGCCAAAATTCAAATGATTCTGGTAGTAATCGATAGCCGCCCCAGCTTTCAGGTCTGTCTACGGTATTGGCATTAGTTTTTTTAAGCTGTTCTAATTTGTCTTCCAGTTGTTTACGCGAACCAATTGGCTGGCTCTGTTTAGATGCCGCTGCACTAAACTGGCTGTCCAGTGGGCGAGAGTGAAAATACTCTTCAGCTTCTTTAGTGCTTAATTTTTCGACTTGTCCCTGAATTTTTACCTGTCGGTCCGCATCACGCCAGTAAAATAGCAAGCAGGCCTGGGGATTATGCAGAAGTTGCTGGCCTTTGTGGCTGGTGTAATTGGTGTACCAGCTAAAACCGGATTCATCAATTTGTTTTAGTAATACGATACGAGAATCGGGCATGCCATTTTTATCGGTGGTTGATAATGTCATGCAGGTGGCATCTTTAAATTCAGCCTGCTTGGCCTGATCCAGCCAAAGTTTCATTTGTTCAACAGGGTTCTGATTTAACTGCTTTTTACTTAAGCTGCTAAAGTCGTATTCACGGCGGGTATCGGCAAGTGTCGTCATAGGTTTAATCAGTTAAAAAATGAGAGTTTAATATATAGTGAGGCTAGTTAATTTGATCTTGCGCTATTAAAGTATCGTTTTATTTTTGGATTCAGTTCTGAGTTACGGGTATTTAAGTTAAGCTTGAGTTACGGGTATTTAAGTTAAGCTATTGCCAATGTGAAATATCAGGCAATAGCTTAAATTTAGCTATTCAACTTCAATCGCAAATAAATCATGCTCACTAGAGTCTGTGATTTTTACATCAATTAAAGTACCCGCTTCATATTGTTTATCCGAGTCTACAAAGACCAGTCCGTCTATTTCGGGGGCATCGGCTTTGCTACGCGCGATTATACCTTCTTCATCAATGTCGTCGACCATCACCTGCATGGTCTGGCCAACTTTTTTACTGAGTTTACTGGCACTAATTTCAGCCTGTAATTGCATAAACCGTTGTAGGCGATCCTGTTTGACATCTTCTGGTACCTGTTCAGCAATATGGTTGGCAGTTGCACCTTCAACCGGGGAATAAGCAAAACAACCTACACGATCAAGATCGGCTTCCACAAGAAAGTCGAGTAGTTCTTTGAAATCATCTTCAGTCTCACCAGGAAAACCGGCTATAAAAGTACTGCGTAGAGTGATGTCGGGACAGATTTCACGCCATTTTTTTATACGCGCCAACACGTTTTCAGAGCTGGCAGGGCGTTTCATTGCACGTAATATACTGTGGCTGGCGTGTTGAAAGGGGATGTCCAGATAAGGCAGGATTTTACCTTCAGCCATTAATGGAATGACATTATCAACATGGGGATATGGGTATACATAATGCATCCGCGTCCATATGCCTAACTCCCCCAGGTTATTGGCCAGATCTTCAAATTTTGTTTTTATTGGACGACCATTCCAGAAATCAGTCTGGTACTTCATGTCTACACCATAAGCACTGGTATCTTGTGAAATTACGAGCAGTTCTTTAACACCGCTATTTACCAGATTTTCAGCTTCAGTCATTACTTCACCAATGGGTCGACTTACCAGATCGCCTCTTAATGAAGGGATAATGCAGAATGTACAACGGTGATTACAACCCTCAGATATTTTTAAATAGGCATAATGTTTAGGGGTGAGCTTAATGCCAGCGGGTGGTATCAAACTGATGTAAGGGTCATGTAGCGGTGGTAAGTGCTCATGAACCGCTTCTAAAACCTCATTTGCCGCATGAGGGCCGGTTACTGCTAAAACCTGTGGGTAGTTGTTGGAGACAATGTCCCCTTTTGCACCCAGACAGCCTGTCACTATAACTTTGCCATTTTCGTTTAAAGCCTCACCTATGGCATCGAGTGACTCTTCTACTGCGTCATCTATAAAACCGCAGGTATTGACCACAACAATATCTGAACCTTCGTATGATGGGCTTATTTCATAACCTTCGGCGCGTAATTTGGTAATAATCTGCTCAGAATCGACCAGCGCTTTAGGGCAGCCAAGGCTAATGAAACCGACTTTTTTTGAGTTTTGTGGTGTATCTTTATCTGATATGGATGACATTGTGTATTGACTTGTTTGATAACTAAACGGCTATTTTAACAGGCCAGGAGAAATATTGCTCATACTGTGACATATCTGGCAAAACTTTATACCCAGGTATTGGTCGAAGGTTAGTATTAGTGCCATAATTACTGCTTGCATGATGCGTGTTTTTAAGTGCCACTCGGGCAAAGGATAAAAATGATCATAAAAGAAAATAAGCAGAACGTAACTGAACATTGTAATTATTTTGTAGAGGGTCTGGGTTATCTAAAAGAGTACTCAGTTCCACAGGCTTTAAACAATTTTCAACGAGCATATGATGCTGCGCCTTATGGTGATATCTATCATAATAAGTACGCTTCATATTGCGGCTTAGCACGTGTATTAACCGGTGATCGAGCCGGTGTGGAATTATGCCGTGATGCTGCAAGGCAAGAGGCTGTTGATGGTGATGTTTATCTCAATCTGGCTTATGCAGAATTACATATGAAAAGCCGAAAGCGCAGTATTAAAACCCTGGAAAAAGGCTTATATGTTGATAGTCATCACCCGGGTTTAAATAAACTTCAACGACATCTTGGGACCCGCTCAAAGCAGGTTATATCATTTGTTTCCAGAGATAGCTTCTTAAATAAAACGTTGGGTAGACTTTCTCGTAAAAAACCTTCGTCGCAAAGCTGGACATTTCAACAATTATTATAAAATTAGTAATGAGGGGGTGGGCTCTCTTCATCGGCGGAGAGAATATTGTTCTCTCCGCTAGATTTTAATTTCTCATCCATCTGTTTTACTTTTTCAAGTAAAACACAGAGTAATTTATCCTGTTCGTATACAATTTTATCTAAAGACAAAATATGATCTTCCTGATGAGTGAGTCGAATTTCCAGGTCAACTATTTTTTCTTGCAGCCTGTTTTCAGCTGAGGAACTCATGAAATCTTTTCATCGCTAGCATTATCAATATAAATAATATCCTTATGTTTAACCCACAATGACGTTGCGCCGGCCACACTTGCAGGCATTGCAATCAGGTTTAAGACGGGAATACTGGTAAACAACATAACGCCACCGCCAAAGCTCAGTGAGAGGCTGCGTTTTGAAACAGCCTGTTTGTTGATATCTTTAAAAAACTTATTGTGATTAGCCATAGGATAATCAAGATACTCTAATGATAACATCCATGCGCCAAACACTAGCCAGATAAAAGGCGCTGCAAGATTAATGACAGGTATTAGTGTGATTATGAATAACAACACCCACCATTTTATGAAATAAAGCAATTTGCCCACTTCAGAACCAATGCTGCGTTTAATCATTTCAGCAGTTGGGTAACTCGGCCCGGTATCCAGGGCTTGCCCTGTTAAATGTTTTTCAACTTTTTCTGCCAGTAAACTATTAAATGGCGCGGCAATTAAGTTGGCTAGAAAAGTAAAGCTATAAAATATAACCAGCAATATCATAATTGCAAATAATGGCCATAATAACCAGATTAATGCAGTTTCCAGCCAGCTTAACCAGTCGGGAAAATCAGGTAATAAGCTGCTCATCCATTCATCAAACTTAACTAATAAATACCAGCTTGCACCACCAAAAAGTGCCACATTAATACTTAGGGGAATGACTACAAAACGTCGTAAACCAGGTTGAGTAATCAGTTTTAAGCCACTGAATATATGGCCGAAGCCGGAGAGTATATTTCCAATCATAATGTTTATATATATTTTCGTTTGTTAAGGTGGCAGAGTTTATTGAGTAAGTCTCGGTGAGCTCTCTACACCTAAATATTGTAAGAATATTCAGGAGTCGGAGTCAAATTTGATAAAACTAGTTTGCAGTATTTATAATACCTTAAATATCAAATTTGATTACGACCCCGAGTTTAAATTTTGTGCCTCACTGGCAATCATGTTTGTGTATATATCCACGCAATGCCAATAGCGCGCTACCATAACATGCCTCGCTAAATTCTGCCTGTTTTACATTAATACCTAATGTTCGTTTACGTATTTCAGTCCAGGCCGAGTTTTTACTTCCACCACCCGCTGTTACCACCTGAGTCGGGTAGGGGGCACCCAGCTGTTGTAACTTCTGGTAGCCATCGAGCTCTATTTGACTAATACCTTCTAACATAGCCTGAAAAAATTCGAGTTCAGTTTTAGCTTTTGGTTCCAGTCGAGGTTTTAGTTTTGCATCATTAACAGGAAATCGCTCACCTGCGCTTACTAAAGGGTAGTAATCAAGCAGGGTAGGTTGTTGTGGTTTGAGCAACTGGCTCATTGTGTCCATCTGTTGAGGCGTGAAGTAATGCTGTAAAACTGCACCACCTGAATTAGATGCGCCTCCTGCAAGCCAGTATTTACCCAGTTTATGACTATAGATACCAAATTCAGGTGCATTTACTGGTTTTTCTGAAATGACTTTTAATACCAGTGTACTGCCAAGTGAAGTCACAGCATCACCGGGTTTATTGGAACCAGTGGCGATAAAGGCGGCAATGCTATCGGTTGTACCGCTGATTATCTGGCAATCAGATCCAAGTCCAAAAGAATTGTTATTAATACTAGAAATGAAGTTTCCAGGTGGTAAGACTTTAGGTAATAATGCCAGGTCGATTTTGAGTTGTGCAAGCCATTCGGGCCAGCAAGCTTTGATGGGGTCATAACCTGTTTTTAAAGCATTGTTTTCATCACTAATATCAAAGCGACCGCATAACTTCCCCACAATCCAGTCTGCCTGATGTACTAAATATGTAACATCTGGATATTCTTGCTGTAAATAAAGTAATTTGGCCAAACCAGAACTTGTGCCATGAGCTGCGCTGGAAGATGGCGCAATAGATTTAATTAACTCAGCTTGCTCAGTGCAAAAACCATCGTTATACATTCTGGCTGGGGCTAGAGGGGTACCCTGCTCATTACAGGCTAAAACAGTGCCGGAGGTACCATTGACTGAAATGGCCCTGACCTTATTAACATCTATATGGCTGAATAATTCACTTAATACTTTTTCAGTTGCCTGCCACCAGAGGTTTGCATCCTGAGTGATGGAGTTACCCTGTTTTTCGGGGGCGGGAAGTGATGTTTTACAGATGTGTAATAAGGCTTTATTGTTGTTGATGGCGCAGGCTCTAACGCCCGATGTGCCGAGATCGATACCTATATAGAGAGAGGGGGTGTTGGTCATGTTTTGTATTATGAATTATCAGGTGTCGGAGTCAATTCTCATTTTACAGCGGGCAATTTTCAGGTGTTGGGGCCATATTAAGCCATAAAACGTATGAGATGAGTTGTGTCACAATTTTTATGTCGAGATATTTAACAATATGAGTTAGAAATATAACGCAAAAAGTATTTATCACTATAATAATTAATTACTTATGTGTGTGGCATGAGTTTTGCTCTATACAATTAAAAAATAATATAAATATAAAATTAATTAGGCTGGCTTGAAATGTTAAAAAAATTATTACAAGTACCTGTAATGCTCATAGCGTTACAGTCAGGAAATGTTCTATCGGCAGTGTTAAATGTTCCTGGTGACTTTCCAAATTCATTCCATATGGATTTACTAGCTGGAGATGTTTTTATTGACTCTAGAGGCTCATTTGAAATGCTGTTAGATCAAAATCAAAATAGAATTAATTTTGATGCGACTACTTTTGATGGCACTGGTGCCGGCGTGGGAACATCGCAGTTAATGCTCACATCAGATCAGGACTGGAGAATAGCTGATTTTAGCTTTTTTGGTGGATCAGGCAGTATTTATATTACAGGTAATGGTACTGGCTCTTTAATTGATAATGGTAATGAGACGGGTGAGTGGACGCTAGAGACGCCGATGTATATGCTCTGGAATGAATTAAGATTCGATTTTTCTGATTTTACCCTGTCATCAAATGCTACCTATCAGTTAGGTAGTGCAATTGATCCTGATACAGGTTTGCCCATTAGTGAGTTAAGTGGCACTTCAATGAGTTATGAAACGGGTTTAACCTATCTGGTTGGACAAGCCACTATAACAGGCCAGGAAGATCCTAATTTAAAT
Organism: Gammaproteobacteria bacterium; assembly: GCA_026195255.1. Lineage (GTDB taxonomy): Bacteria > Pseudomonadota > Gammaproteobacteria > SZUA-229 > SZUA-229 > SZUA-229. The sequence goes on from JAPHSS010000011.1 coordinate 115,266, forward strand.
GGAATCGTGATAACTATGGGTGTAGAAGGGTTAGACCCTGTGTCTGCTGTGCCTGTACCGGCTGCTTTCTGGTTATTTGGTTCGGGTCTAATTGCTCTGGCAGGGGTAATTAGAAGAAAGGTTAATACTTAATTATCATTCCGACCTCGAGGGATAAGGGAGATAAACTCCGGGTCGGACATTGCTATTCAGGGCTCCGTTAAAATTTAAGGTAATACCACCGGCTCTGGCGCAACCCAGCCATCCTGTCTATGCTCGGCTATAACCGTAGTATAAACTCCACCACGCACATTGAACTCTGCTGTAATACGCATAAACCTGGGGTCTGTCGCGTCTACCAGATCACTTAAAATCTGGTTAGTAATATCTTCATGAAACGCACCCTGCTCACGAAATGACCACATATAGAGCTTGAATGATTTGAGCTCAACGCATTTTTTGTCTGCAATATAATCTAAATGGATGGTTGCGAAGTCTGGTTGACCGGTTTTTGGGCAGATGCAGGTGAACTCGGGTGTATGGATGCGAACGGTGTAATCGCGCTCTGGGCGGGGGTTGTCAAATGTTTCAAGGTCTTTTGTTGGCTGTGTGCTCATGGGTTTCTCTATATAAGTGTAAATTTTGGCGGCATTATACAATGAAATTGATATACTAGGCGGCTTGAACCTGAAATTTAGTTGTTAAGCTTTGTTCTGCAGCTATTGGAAGTATCAGGTCGTAAAATCAGATCAAATAAAAAATTATATAACGGGTTATAAATGCGTTTAAGCAAAATCAAACTGGCGGGCTTCAAATCTTTTGTAGATCCCACTACCATTGAGTTTCCATCTAATTTAAACGGTATCGTAGGGCCAAATGGCTGCGGCAAATCAAATACCATAGATGCGGTACGTTGGGTTATGGGTGAATCATCGGCCAAGCACTTACGTGGTGCTTCCATGGACGATGTCATTTTCAGTGGTTCATCTTCACGTAAACCTGTAAGTCAGGCATCAGTTGAGCTGATTTTTGATAATAGTGAAGGTAAGTTAGAAGGCCCATACGCCACGTTTACTGAGATATCGGCAAAACGTATGGTAACCCGTGATGGTCAGTCAAAGTATTTTCTTAATGGCAGTAAGTGTCGCCGCCGTGATATTGCCGACCTGTTTCTGGGTACCGGTTTAGGCCCGCGTAGTTACGCGATTATCGAGCAGGGCATGATTTCACGATTAATTGATGCCAAACCCGAAGAGTTGCGCTCGTTCCTGGAAGAAGCGGCGGGTATCTCTAAATATAAAGAGCGCCGTCGTGAAACAGAAACACGTATTCGTCATACCCGTGAAAATCTGGAGCGTTTAGATGACCTGCGTGAAGAAATTGATAAACAGTTAGAGCGCTTACAGCGTCAATCTCGAACTGCCGAAAAATATAAAGAACTAAAAGTTGATGAACGTCGCTTAAAAGCTGAACATCTGGCATTACGCTGGAAAGAACTTCATGGACAGATGGAAACCCGTGAACAGGCAATCGAAGAACAGGAAACCCGTTTACAGCAAGTCATTGCTGAACAACGCGCAGTTGAATCTGAGTTAGAAACCTTACGTGAACAACGTGTAGAGCAAAATGAATCATTAAATGCAGTTCAGGCGCGCTTTTATAGTCTGGGTTCTGAAATTTCACGTATTGAACAAAATATTCAGCATGAAAAAGAAATTCTTAACCGTCAGCAAAATGATTTAAATGAGCTGGAAAGCGCGTTAAGTGAAATTCAGGAGTCATTACAGTCTGACCGTGAACAGTTAGAAGAAATTGATTTAGTATTGAGTGAGGCCGAGCCTAAACTTGAAATGCAACGGGAGTCGCAACAGGCGATAAATGAGCATTTGCATGAAGCTGAACAGGCTATGCAGGAATGGCAAAGTGCCTGGGATTTACATAATGAACAGGCTGCAAAACCCTCGCAAACAGCGCAGGTTGAACGTACCCGCATGGAGCAGCTTGAGAAACATGTATTACAGTTAAAACAACGTCAGGAAAAAGTCGAAGAAGAAAAACGTAAACTTGTTGGCGATGATTTAGAAATTGAGTTAGAGCAGTTACGTGAACAGAGTGAAACTGCAGAAATGAAAAAATCAGAAATGCAGGATAAGGTTTCTGACGTTATAGATCAAATTCGTAATCAACGTGAAAAATCGACACAGTTTAGCCAGGAAGAAGATGGTTTACGTCGAAAGTTAAATGAGAGTCGTGGTCGCCTGGCTTCACTTGAAGCTTTACAGAAAGCAGCTCTGGGTAAAAATGAAAATGCAGTGGGTGGCTGGTTAGAAAAACATGGTTTATCTGATAACTCTCGCCTGGCTGAAAATATTGAAGTAGATGCGGGTTGGGAAAGGGCAGCAGAAACTGTGCTGGGTTCTCACCTTGAAGCGGTTTGTGTCGATGGAATGGACGCCGTGGCACAGGTGCTGGGTGATTTAGAACAGGGTAATCTGAACTTGTTTGATACCTCATCCTCTGCAACGCTTAAAGATGAAAGTTCAAGTTTAGCCAGCAAAATTAAATCATCAGTCTCTTTGGCCGGTATTTTAAATGGCGTTAAAGCGGCAGATGATTTGAATCAGGCTTTAGCTATGCGAGCTTCATTAACGGCTAATGAGTCGGTTATTACAGCTGACGGTATCTGGTTAGGTCAGTCATGGTTGCGCGTGGCCCGTGATAAAGATGAAAAGTCTGGTGTATTGGCGCGTGAGCTGGAAATAAAAGAACTGCAACAGCTGATAGAAGAGCAGGATATGACGCTTGAGGAACTGGAAGTTCAAATTCAGGATGCCCGGGCACAGTTACAAAACATAGAGCAACAGCGTGAGCAATGGCAGGCAGAGTTAAATAATACCCATAGCCAGTGTTCACAGATTCAGGCGCAGTTAACCTCAGGTCAGTCAAAGTTAGAGCAATTATTGAGTCGTAATCAGAATCTGCAGGAAGAATCAGTAGAAATTTCAAAAAACATTGAACGTCAGCAAGATGAAATGGAAGAGGCGCGTCGCAAACGTAATGAAGCGATGACGCAAATGGAATCTCTGTCACGTGAACGCGAAGAGTTAACGGGTAAACGAGAAAGTTTACAAAACCAGTTGCTAGAAGCACGTAGTAAAGCACAGAATGAACGAGAGTCTGTACATGAATTAGCGATTCAAATTGAATCTCGTCGAACTTTAAAGCGAAATTTAGAACAGAATATAGAGCGCATGGCTCGGCAGTTAGAGTCTCAACAACAACGCCGTGAAGAATTAACAGAAAGTTTGCAAACAGTTCATTCGGGTGAAGATAAAGCGGAAGAACTGGAAACTTTGCTTGAAGAAAGATTACAGGTTGAAGAGCAGTTAACAGAAGCTCGACGATCTGTTGAAAGCATTGATAATAGTTTGCGCCAGCTTGAACAGAAACGTAACGAATTAGATCAGAAATCACAGATGATTCGTTCAAGTTTAGAACAGGCGCGTTTAAATACCTCAGAAGTTAAAGTACGAAGTCAGACAGTTCAGGAGCAGCTTGCAGAAACCGATTTTAAAGCCGAAGACTTGCTTGAAGAGTTAGGTGAAGATGCAAACATTGATGTCTGGTCGCGTAAGGTTGAAGAAATAGCTCAGCGTATTTCACGTCTTGGGCCCATTAACCTTGCTGCAATCGAAGAGTTTGAAGAGCAAAATAAACGTAAAGAGTATCTGGACTCTCAGCACGGGGATATTATTGAAGCCTTAGAAACACTGGAAGCGGCTATTGCCAAAATCGATAAAGAAACCCGTACTAAATTTAAAGACACCTATGAGCATGTTAATGCCCGAATTCAGGAAATGTTCCCACGATTATTTGGTGGCGGACAGGCGTACCTTGAATTAACGGGTGATGATTTACTGGATACCGGGGTGGTTGTAATGGCTCGTCCACCGGGAAAACGTATTAGTCATATCCAGTTAATGTCAGGCGGTGAAAAAGCCTTAACTGCAGTTGCCCTGGTATTTGCTATTTTTGAACTAAATCCAGCTCCATTCTGTATGTTAGATGAAGTTGATGCTCCGCTAGATGAAGCTAACGTTGGGCGTTTCTGCTCATTGGTAAAAGCCATGTCTAAAACTGTGCAGTTTATTTTTATTACTCACCATAAAGTGACCATGGAAATGGCGCAAACGATGAGTGGTGTTACTATGCGTGAAGCAGGTGTATCACGTCTGGTTTCTGTTGATATTGAAGAAGCTGCGAAAATGGTAGAAAGCGCGTAAAGGTTAACTAATGGAGATGGAATACTTACGGTGGATTTTATTAGGCGTTGCTATTATATTAGTTGTCGCCGTGTATTTTTTCAGTCGTGCGCGTAAAAAAGATCAGTATCAATCACCGTTAGATGCGGCAAATGATGTCCCGTCATTTAGAGCTGAGAGCGCAACTGAAAATGAATGGATGCATGGCGTCGGGCCAGTGCGTGTTGTCTCAGCTAAAAGTCATGGCCCGACTAGTTCTTTAAGTGAGAATGAGGTCAAATTTTCTGCAACAGAAATCGAAGATTTTAAAGCCAGCGTTGAAACAGAAAATACGCTCAAATCAGAGGCGCTTGCAGAGCAGGTCGAATCAGTTAAAAACGAAATTGATGATGTAATTTCTGAAAATAATAATCTTGATGAGCTTACTTGCGAAGACAAAACCCCAGGAGAACCGCCAGTTACTGAAAATTCACCACCTGTTAATGAACCTGTTGTAGAACAAACCAATGCACAAACTGAAGATACAGATGTATCAGTTGATGATGTTATTTCAGTTTATGTTCTGGGGCAGCCGGGTGAAATGATAAAGGGTGAAAAAATACTCAGTGCCAGTTATGCTTTAAATCTGGATTTTGGCGCAATGAAAATATTTCACCGACATGACCAGGATGAAGAAAGAAAAATTCAGTTTAGTATGGCTAATATTAAACAGCCAGGTTGGTTTGATATTGATAATATGCATGAATTAGAAACACCCGGTGTCAGTTTCTTTATGCAGGTTAATCTGGTAGATAAACCTTCAGCGGTGCTAGATGAGATGTTGATCACAGCACATGGTTTATCTTCAATGATAGAGGCAACTTTATGTGGTGCACAACGCAAACCTCTGGATGAAGCTCAAACAAATGAGCTGCGAGAAAAAGTAAAATACCTGGAAAATTTGAAATCACAATCAGTTTAGTCTTGATTGTGCATATTTTCACCATTGCATAATGTTTTTGCAAGGTGTGGCAAATTGTATTTTGGGCTAATCCTAAAAGTTATACATAACAAAATGTCCGATAAAAATAAAATATCCGAAGATATCACACACTTACGTGACCAGCTAAATCATCATAGTTATCAATATTACGTATTGGATGACCCTGAAATCCCTGATGTGCAATATGATCGTTTATACCGAGAGCTTCAATCTTTAGAAGCGCAATATCCTGATTTAATAACTAATGACTCACCTACTCAACGTGTGGGAGATAAACCGCTTGATGGCTTTAGCCAGGTAAAACATGAAATACCCATGTTGTCGCTGGATAATGTTTTTAATGAAGAAGAGTTAAGTGACTTTAATAAACGTTTGCAACAACGTTTAGACAATGATGATGAAATAATTTTTGCGGCGGAGCCTAAACTGGATGGACTGGCGGTAAGCCTGCTTTATGAAAAGGGTTTGTTAGTCCGGGCGGGTACCCGGGGTGATGGTAGTACCGGTGAAAATATTACACAAAATATTCGGACTATTCACTCCATTCCTTTAAAATTGCTAGGTAAAAATATTCCCGATGTATTAGAAGTCCGGGGAGAAGTTTTTATGCCAAAAGCAGGATTTGAAAAACTCAATCAAATCGCCCGTGATAATGATGAAAAACAGTTTGTTAATCCGCGAAATGCCGCCGCCGGCTCCCTGCGTCAACTTGACCCAAAGATTACTGCGAAACGTCCATTGGCAATGTATTGTTATGCAGTAGGTCGAGTAGATGGTGGTGCGGAGCTATCCACCCATAGTGAAATGTTAGACCATTTAAAGCAATGGGGACTGCCATTATGTAATGAGCGAGAAGTTGTTAAAGGTGTTCAGGGCTGTCTTAATTATTTCAAAAAGATGTCAGCATTACGTGGCTCATTGCCATATGAGATTGATGGTATTGTATATAAAGTTAACTCGATAAAACTACAAAAGGAACTGGGCTTTGTTGCTAAAGCACCGCGTTGGGCTATTGCTCATAAGTTTCCAGCACAGGAAGAAATAACCCGTGTTAATTCAATTGAATTTCAGGTGGGGCGCACGGGTGCAATTACACCTGTTGCTCGATTAGAACCTGTATTTGTTGGGGGTGTTACAGTTAGTAATGCAACCTTACATAATATGGACGAAGTTAATCGAAAAGATGTACGTCAGGGTGATCAGGTCATTATTCGTCGAGCCGGTGATGTTATACCAGAAGTAGTGCGCGTCGTGCCAGGTAGTCGAAAACACCATGCTAAAAAAGTTCAACTGCCTGATTCATGTCCAGTATGTGGTTCAGAGATTGAGCAGGAAGAGGGTGAGGCGATTGCCCGTTGTAGCGGTGGGTTATTTTGTGCTGCGCAACGCAAGGAATCGATCAAGCATTTTGCCTCACGTAAAGCGATGGATATAGACGGTCTGGGAGATAAACTGGTTGAGCAGCTGGTTGACGGAGGATGTATCGATCATGTGAATGACCTTTATGATTTAACAGCTGAAAAAATCGTCGATCTGGAACGCATGGGTAAAAAATCCGCAGAAAATTTAATCGAGGCATTACAAAAATCTAAACATACCAGCCTTAACCGGTTTATATATGCATTAGGTATACGTGAAGTGGGTGAAGCCACAGCATTGACGTTAGCAAATCACTTCACAACTCTTGATGCAATAAAAGCGGCCGATGAAGAGTCATTGCAAAAGGTAGAGGATGTTGGACCTATTGTGGCTGCGCATATTGTACGATTCTTTAAGCAACCACATAATCTTGAAGTCATCGAAAAGTTATTAAACTCGGGTATTTACTGGGATGAGATTGAGGCAGTGGCCACTAAAGAGCAAACACTGGAAGGTAAAACCTTTGTGATTACTGGCACCTTAACTGAAATGACACGTGATGATGCCAAAAAAGCATTACAGGCTAGAGGCGCTAAAGTCACTGGCAGCGTTTCAAAGAAAACAAACTATGTTGTGGTCGGTGATAACGCGGGCTCTAAAGCAATGAAAGCGGAGCAGCTGGGTATTGAAATGCTTGATGAAAAGGCTTTGATTGAGTTGCTCAAGTAAAAGCTTCTCTCAAGCGGATGAATGAAGGTTTTTCTTAACAGCTCTATAGTAGTTTCAATTTCAGTCTATAACACAGACTAAACTATAATCATTGATAAAATGTTTATTAAGGCAGAATGTTTATGAAGTTGTTAAGTTTACATTGGCTAAAAATCTCTGGTTTTATTGTACTCCTGGCGGGTTTTCAAACCGCCTGTTTATCCCAGTCAGTCATAAGTGAAAAAATCATATTTCTTAATGAAGACGGTAAGAACTACGTTCGTTATGATACCTTAAGAACGGGACACCCGAGTTATGATATCTGGTTTGAAAAAGGTCAGCAAAAAACACCGGCTCAACATTTAAAAGATTATCTATATGTATATCCTGATAAATATCGATGGGATAGTAAGTCACAAGAAAAATATGACCTGTTAAAAATAGCCTCTGGAACCTATGCAACACTGGTGCAAAATAAACTGATTGATAATGTAGATTTAAAGATAGATAAAGATGGTGTTTATACATACAAAAACTGGGACGGTAAAACCACGACACCGGAGAATAATTACGGTATCTGGAATAAACCGGAAAATTTTTCACAACTGGTTTATGCCTGGGTGTTTCCGCAGAATTTTAATGTTATAAGTTATAAATCTAATCGCCCGGGAAAGTGGGTGAAACGAAATAACACCATAACGTATTACGGTAATAATGTTAATGACCTTGTATTTACAATTAAATATCAGCCACGCAGTAATAACCTGTATCGTGAACTGGTTAAAGCGCTTGATGAATTAGAACAAATTCAGCTCGAACAAAATACAAAAAGTGTAAGAATTACACTGGCGGCTACAGTTTTATTTTCATCAGGAAGTGGTGAACTAAGTCAGCAGGGAAAACGTATTCTAGAAAAAGTATCTAAAGCGTTAGTCAATAGTAATAATCTTAGAATAATAATTGAAGGCCATACCGATAATATTCCAATTACCGGTAAATTACGCAAAAAGTACAAATCTAACTGGGAGTTGTCATCTACTCGCTCATTAAATGTTCTCCATTATATGACTGAACAGAAAATCCCAGAGCATCGTCTTGAGTCCAGGGCGTTAGGATCTACAAAACCGGTTGCCTCAAATAAAAACCAACAAGATAGAAGTAAAAACAGGCGTATAGAAATTCTGCTATTTGAGCAGAATAAATAACAGCATTTTTATTATGGAGATGTACAGTGTCTGAAGTGACAGGTAGCTGGCTTAATGATTTGCCAAAAGTAGAATTGCATTTACATCTGGAAGGTAGTCTTGAACCAGAGTTAATGTTTAAGTTGGCACAAAGAAACAATATAAAGCTGCCATTTGACTCAGTTGAGCAGATACAAGAAGCTTACATATTTAATAATTTGCAGGACTTTCTAGATATTTATTATCAGGGAGCAAATGTTTTACAGCACGAGCAGGACTTCTATGATTTAACCTGGGCATATCTTGAAAAGTGTCATTCACAAAATGTAATTCACGTAGAGCCCTTTTTTGATCCGCAGACGCATACTGATAGAGGAATTGAGTTTTCAGTAGTAATTAAAGGTATTACACGGGCTTTAAATGATGCGCAGAAGCAGTTGGATATCTCTAGCCAGTTAATCATGTGTTTTTTAAGGCATCTTAGTGAAGACGCTGCATTTGATACACTAACCCAGGCAGTACCATTTATAGACAAGATTAAAGCAGTTGGTTTAGATAGCTCGGAACAGGGTCATCCACCAGAAAAATTTAGCAGGGTTTATAAAAAAGCGCGTGAATTAGGCCTTTTAACAGTTGCTCATGCGGGTGAAGAGGGGCCTGCTGACTATATATGGACGGTTATTAATGATTTGAAAGTTAGCCGAATTGACCATGGTGTGCGCGCAGTAGATGATTCTGCACTAATGCTGTACCTGAAAAAAAATAGTATACCTTTAACAGTTTGCCCTTTATCAAATACCAGGTTAAAGGTATTCGATAATATGTCTGAGCATAATATCCTTGTTATGTTGGAGCAGGGTATATGTGTAACCGTGAATTCAGATGATCCAGCTTATTTTGGTGGTTATATGACTGAAAATTTTATTGCCCTGGCAGACTCATTAAGTTTGACAAAAAATCAGGCGATACAACTTGTATTAAATTCAATAGAAGCCAGTTTTGTTGATGATATAAGAAAAGCTGAAATGCGTAATTTACTTGAAAGTCGCATTAATTAATATGGAGTGGATTAAAATTATCCATATCTGTTGTGCTGTTTTGTCTTTTAGCGGCTTTTTTTTACGTGGTATCTGGATGTTATCTGATTCATCTTTGTTATATAAAAGATGGGTGAAAACGGTGCCTCATATAGTTGATGCGCTTTTGCTGTTTAGTGCGTTTTTAATGCTTTATATTATGCATTGGTCGGTTTTTGATTATCAATGGTTACAGGTTAAAATAGGCGCGTTACTGGTTTATATTGCATTGGGGATGCTGGCACTTAAACCCGGGAGATCTAAACGGGTTCGGTTTGTGGCCTGGTTGTTGGGGTTGTTTGTGTTTTTGTTTATTGTTTCTGTTGCTGTTAGTAAGTCGGTGTTTGGTTTGGTGGTTTAGTTTTAGTTTTAGTTTTTGTTTATAGTTTAGTTTGGTGGTTTTTTGCTGTAAGACTTTGGGCGAGCTCTTTGTTTTATGGGAACGTGAATTCTGTGATGTCGCCGCGCTGGCGAGTTACTTTTCTTACAACAGCGTAAGAAAAGTAACCAAAAGAACGCCGTCCTTTATTCGCTTGTTCTCATCAAAAAAGTGATGAGAATTCCCGAAAATTGTTCTGACGGCTTCCAGTAGTATATTAACCTGTTAGTCATTTACTCTGTTACCGGGTCGTTCTGATGCGCCATCCAGGCTTAACAGAACTCAA
>JAPHSS010000060.1 GCA_026195255.1 Gammaproteobacteria bacterium
GACTGCGGGCAGATCATCTGCCAGCTCCAGTTCAATGCGGGTGGATTGCCTTTTTAACATGCAGGTTAAGAATGAATCGACCATGTCCCTGATCAGGGTATTAATATCACAGGCTTCATCGGAACAATTATCCCTACGTGCGTAACTCAGCAAATCATTAATAATACGTGAGCAGCGTTTTGCTTCATCCGCAATAATATTCGAGTACTTGAGTTTTTTTTCATCGTCCATATCATTGCTGGCAAACAACTGCGAATAACCAAGTATATTGCCCAGTGGCGTATTCAGCTCATGGGCGATGCCCGCCGCCAGTTGCCCCATGGCCACCAGTTTTTCCCGGTTATACACCGAATCTAGCAGGCTTTGATAATCGGTAATATCCTGCAGGGTGATCACCGCATCAACTTCCACCGCATCCTTTGAGTAAAAGGCGATATTGATGGAAATAAAACGTTCAAGTCCGGCAATCTCAGTATGAATCACATAGTTTTCCACCGCACGTTTATATAAAAAGGCATCACGTAATGCATCCTTGTCGTTTGGTTCAAGGTCAAACACATCAAACAGCATTTTACCCAGCAGTGAGTCCGCTTCACATTTAAACAGTTCTGCCGCCTGTGGATTTGTATTAACCACAATCAGATCATCGTCGACAGCAAGCAGGGCACCGGGCATACTACCCAGCAGTACATCCATTTTATTGCGCTCGGTGACGACGCGTTGCTGGCATTTCTCCACCATACTGAACATGGCTCTTAAATTCTGCATCATGGTGTTGTAATCGTGTACCAGCTTGCGCGACAGCGAACCACCGCAACTTGCTTCAACCAGATTGGTTAAAGTGCCTTCATGAGCATCCAGCACCGCTTCATGTAAACGTCTCATGGTTTTGCGATGCATCAGCAGAAAGGCCATAGACAATAGTAAAAGCAGCTGCATCACAATCAGCGCAGCGTGAACAAATGACCAGGAAAAGTTTTCTTGCCGTAAAAAAAAGATGGCTGTGGCCAAAGGGGCTAGCACAGCCATTAATATGAGAGTCTTTAGTAATAAATCGAAAAAACGAGGCATTATGTATTGATAACCAGTCAACAGACAGAGATGGATAAATTATACTACAAATAACCCTTCCCTGAGCGCCAGTGGTAAAGCGAACTATGCCTACGAAGGCAGGCATAATTCAAGCGGACACTATGCTTGTTAAAAGATCATCTGCAACCCAAGTGTGACCTGATCAAAGTCCTGCAATGCTGCATTAGTAGCGCTTTGTTCTGCAAACTCGTTTGAGGTGATATCAAGCGTTACTTTCAATTGCTGACCATTGATGTAGTAGTTAGCACCAATATTGTTGATGTCATGATCCGACAGGCCTGTGCCTGCACCGTATTCAATTTCAGTCATCTTCGCATAGATTTGTAATCTACCCATACCAATCGCCTCCGGGAACATGTAACCCAGTTTTGCATAACTGCCTTCACGCTCTACCCAGGGTGTCATAGCTGGATCTGGATCAGTGGGGTAACCATCCACGCTGTAGTCAAACACCGCGGCCGAAGCAGTTAGCGTACCGAACGAATATGGGTATTCAAAAAACACATCCACCGTGGTTGCTTCATAGTCTTTAGCGTCTGCACGGTTGCCGTAATCGCCATAAGCGATGTCTGCCTGTGAGTCAAATGCCGCACCAATGGTGAACACTTTCTGTGTTCCAAGGTAAGTTCCGCGGTAACCATAGGAGTATTCAGGGTCCAGCAAACTCACATGCACTCGACCGGTGATACGCGGTGAGGATTCAACTACGTTATCACCTTCACGGCCATCGGTAACAGCCACACGGTATTGAAATTTTGCATCCGCAAGATTACCCCACACGGCCACACCCGTATCACGGGTGCCGCCATAAGGAGAATAGGCAAGTACACCACGATCCAGGGTTAAAGGTTCAAGACAGGCTTCGAGATTTTCACGGCTGAAGGTGTTTTTAAAGCGACCCAGAATAAAACGGTAACTGTCACTTGGGTCAATGGTCAGATAGGCATCGCGATAAAAAACTGAATTGTCATCTGAGCCGCCTTTGCTGTCATTACCTGCCTCAAGTTGCGCATAAAACCCAATAAGGTCATTGTACTGACCAAGCAGGGTTATCCGGTTACGACGTAGAAATGTGTCATTAACGTCTCCGTTATCCGTTGCCGATGTGTAATCACGACTCTGATTCCACATCTGTACGGCATAATTAAGTTCCATATAACCTTCGTCACCCACCTGAAAACTCGGGCCGGCAATGGCTGCCTGCTGCACACCAACGCCACTCAGCGCAAGTGCAAGGGCCGCGAATAACGGGCGTTTTTTAATATAACGATTATCTTTCATTTATGATCTCCCCTATTGGCTTTATTTGTATTTATCAAGCAGCGTCTGAGCATCGCCATCGGTATGGCAGGTCGCACAGGTTTCTTCTGACTTCACACGTGGATCAGCAATAAGATCCTTGTGAGCCATGCTCTTCAACATCAAACGCTCATTACCCTTATGGCAACCAACGCAGGAATGGTTAACTGATGTATGTTGCTGGTGCCAACTGGCATCAGACGGTTTATCGGCACGCTTGCCGCTATGACATTTGAAACAGGAAGAGGCACCAAGGCCGCAGGCATTGGCAACCGGAATCGGCGAGTAGTTCACGACTTTTTCATGCACACCCTCAAGCACTTCACTGCTCCAGCTGCCATCATCCGCCAGCGGTGTACCATTTACGGTGAGATAACCCGCATAACTTGCCCATACCACCGCCATAACCGGCACCAGCAGTAATGGCAAACCAACTTTAAGCATGGATTTTTTCCATTTGCCGAGTTTATTACTTATCTGTTTCATTTTTCCTCCGAATCTCTCTTTTGAGAAGCCTCTAATTGTTGTGAACGTTGAGCGGAACTATTTTTATTTGATACCTGTCGTGTCTGTGGCCTCTCACTCTGCATGATGTCCTTCTCACTTAACCCTCTGGCACACATGCAAACAGGTCCATTTTTGAACTTTAATTTTGGTGAGCGGTCTTTATCACTGTCAGCAGCCTGCAATGATGTATTTGCCAGCAACAATCCCACAATGATTAAAATACGCATGACTCATCCTCAGGTAGTACATGGTTTATACAAAGCACTTCTTGTGCCAACCTGATATATTTAATAATTTCAATAAGTTAGGGAAACATAGTGATTTCACGCCATTGCATCACCTGATGCACATTGCATATCACTTCAATTTGCAACGCGACCAATCGCAAGCTCGGCAGCTACAAACTCATATTCAACCGCTTTTGACTCACGAATCGACTGCAACAGCAATGACAGGGTCTCTGGCTGCAGTTTATCGCGGTTATGCGGCAGGTAATCCTCAAAGGTGCGCACGTAGTGTTGACGTGGTGCCACATGAATACGCAATCGAAGCTGAGTGTAGTTCGCGATATTTTGCAATTTGCCATGCAGAGATACCGACTCACCTGCGGCCAGGCGCTGATCGAAAATTTCCTCCGTCAGTGCCAGATTCACACGCCAGGCAATAGTATGGCGTGCCAGCTCACGCACCCCGCCTTCTGCATCTATCACTTCAAGATGTAAGACAATTTCCGGCACCATATAGGTGGGGAAATGATGCCCGGCACCACTATTGGTAAGCGTAGCCTGTAACTGATAACTTCCGTCTGCATCGGGCTGTGCCGCCAGTTCGACGCTCAATGCGGATCGCGTCATTTCTTTATCGTGGATACCGCGCCAGACATGCTGGCGTTGTGGCATATGGCAGGACTGGCAGTGTTGACCCTGTTGAGCAAAATCCGTGGCCAGCCATTCTTCATAGGTGTTCTCCCTGAGTTTGCCATTAATACGCGGCCCATCTGCTTTAAACTGATGACAGTTAGCGCAGAAACGGCTATCGGAATACGCTTCATGCTCTGCAAAACCACCATGCACATTACGATCTGCATCCGGCTTGCTTGCCAGCGGGCCGTGCCTCACATGGGCACGCACATGACAGGCAGCACATACCAGGCCCTGCTGGTGAAGGTTTTCAGGAATATAATCCGGAGGTGCACTGCGGCTGTTCGACCAGCCCCGCTGCTGTGAAAACAGTGCCAGCTGTTCTGTCATCGGTGCATGACATCGCAAACAGGATTGTGCCGTTTTCATATCAACTAATTGCAATTGCCAGCCAATGCCGGGGCCCATGGTGTGACTGTGCAAACTGCTGCGCCACTGCGCAAACTGATCTGCATGGCACTCGCCACAGGACGCTGGATCAAGTGATGCTTCGAGAGCAGAAAAAGAAGCCGGGGGTTTACCCTGCGCAGGAATGGGGTAAGTCCAGTGATTCTCGAGAAATTCGTCCACCGAGGCTTTGTTGCTAAAGAGTTGATCCAGTTTAAAGCCATTACCGATAACTAATACCAGCGCAATAACTACAGCAATACCGATAGCTATCAATATCAGTCGAGCTGGCAGACTGCTTAATTTTAATTTCACTACGAACACTCCAGACTGGAACAACTAACGAAACAGCACGCAAAAAACAATATGCTGGTCAAATAAAACTAACAGATAACCAACCGACGATAAATAAAAATACTTTCCGAGTCAGGCTGGACTGTACGACGTGTTGTTAAAAAAGAAAACGCGAATGAACGCGAACAACGCAAATAGACGCAAATAATTTTTTATATATGCATACTAATTGACTAAAGACAAACGACTAATAACTAACGACTGTTTTCTCGCATCTCGCGGAATACCGCACGTCCTGTGCATAACCGCTACCGGCTCCTGCCTCTCGCGGAATACCGCACGTCCTGTGCATAACCGCTACCGGCTCCTGCCTCTCGCGGAATACCGCACGTCCTGTGCATAAAAAAGGCAGCTCGTTTTTGAGCTGCCTTGCAGGAGTCAATCTATTTACCACTAATTATTAAAAAATAATCAGCGACATGACCACAGGTTTAACCACCACAGGGGTTAGCCGGAATAGTGGCACCACCGCCTGAACCAGTAGAACTGCTGGTTGAAGTAGAACCAGCCTTATAGGCGCGGTCAGTTGTCACAACCTCGTCTGAACTAGAGGCATATGCATCAGTAATCACTGGCACATCAATATAAGCTTCGACATTATATGTCAGGTTATCGGTCAGTGCCGCTGTTTGCCAGGGTGAGGTGGCGGGCAGATTTAATCCACCTTCATGGTTTGTGACACTGGCCATTTGTAGCCACTCGATCATCGCACCGTCATAGAAACGTGTTGGATACCCCAGAATCAAACCACTGGCTGTGCCGGTTATCATCGCGCGGTAGGTCGTACGACAGTAGGTATAAACTGTTTTACCCGCTGTATAACCAAGATCAGATACCATGGTTGACAGTGTCGCCTTGTCCAGATAACGGTAAGAGGCATCAGCAGAAGTTACACTAGCAGAATCATTAAGATCTTCAGTCGCATCATCTGACACCAGCAAAGTGCTGTAATTGAGATTTTTCGCACCTTTGACAGTACCATTCATGGCTGTTTTACAGCCTACAGTCTCTGTAGTGTCTCCATCGGTATCAATATCATCAACGTCAACGCAAGTTGCATTAGTGCCACCTGTTGAGAGAAGATCTCCAGCCCATTCACCGGGTGAACGTGCATCCCAGACAAAGGAATCGCTAACTTCACCACGCGCCACTGCCATCATCTCTCCCAATGTCGCCTGCAACACGGTGTTATCGGCATATAGATCCTTAACTGACACTGTGCCGCCGGTGGGTGCAGGGCCACTGTTACTTTCACCCAGATAGGTTCCACGATCACCAGCAATTACGCTAGCGTGAGTTGCACCACCATTTAACATCGCCAGATGCGTAGCATCAGCACCCCAGTAACGAAACAGGTAATGCGCACGGCCCATTAACATATTATTGAAGCCACCACCCGTACCCATGGCAAACACAATCATGTCGCTGGTTGGGTCAATATCATAGGCTGCCAGTAGAGCGTCCATTTTCTCGCCACTCAGCACAACGGAAACCGTTTCAGTGACACCGTTATCACGGGTTTCAACCCAGGTTGAGCTGCCTAATGAATAACTGCGTACACCAGCGGCTGGTTTGAAGTATTTACATACACCCGTGCCACTCGCATCTTCATCAACACAGGATGCATCTACAGTATCAGTCAGTCCACCATCGGATACCTGCAAAATAATCAGCTCACCGCTAATAGCCGCAGGTTTGTTGGTTGCCCAGTCATCAATCCAGCTGGTCAGGGTTGCGCCAGTAATCAGGCCGGACTCATTATCGTTATAATCACTTGCCGAAGTGGTTGCCAGTGAAGCCGCAGTGGCTTGCTTGTAGATGGTCGATGAAGACAGAGTATCTTCAGAACTCGAACAACCAGATATCAAGAGCGCTGTTCCACCAATAAGAGCCAATAGAGCCTCTCTAGTGTATTTTACTTTATTAATTTTACTCATAATTCTCCTCCTAGGATCTTCAGCTTAGAGTTCGGCACAGCTGCTACCAGTCACCCATCAGCCCATTTTCGTTATCATTTCATTGTTACTGTTAATAATTCAGCACTGAGATGATTCCCCCCTCATGCTGTCCTCTGCTTCAAACAGGTTTTATTACAATGGGCACCTGCTCATTGCTTAAAGCATCCAGCATGACAGCCGGGGCTGCATCAATGGATGTTTTATCAAAACCCTGACCAATTTCTCCCAGGCCTTTTTCAAGAAGCTTCTCCAGCTCCGGGTCACCCTCTCCGGTGATAAAAAAATGAACTTTGTTTTTATTACTCATACGACAAACACCACATCAGAATTAACCACCATTTGTGCAAACTCCGCCGCATTGCTGTCATCAACATCAATCACCGGCACATCGGCAAAGTCCAGTGACTCCAGTTGCAGGCTGACTTCATCTGCATCCCGATCCATTTCACCCACAACCGCCACTTTAATAACATCATCCAGCAGGGTTAGGCCGGCTGCCATGCGCAGTGCCTCTATCTTTTTATTGCGGGCAATCATTAATACATTTTTAATACTCATTGTGCCCTCCGTTAAAAGACCAGTACGCGTTCAGAATTATGCACCAGCTCGGCGTTCTGATACTGACCGCCAACCACCACGAACGCTTCAATCTTCGTAAGATCAACATCCTTACAGTAGCGCTCTACAGAGTGCTCGCAGATAAAGGCGCTATGTGCTGCTTCATTTTCTGCCATGTCCAGAAACTCATGATCTTTAATCATGTTTACGCCGTCGTCTGTTAAAAAGACCTTTACGCTCCACTTGCGATTCAGCGCTTCACGCATCACCTGGTATGCGGTTTTTGCATGCCTGTAATCGGTTACTACAACACCCAGAATCATATTTACCCCTTACGGATTTTCCATGTGGTTGCACCATTGCCTTCTTCGCGTTCAAAGATTTCATCACCTTCGGTTTCGCACATAGCAATAATAGATTCGCCGGATGAGGGGTTATCAAAGATCAGTGACAGCTCGTCGCCACTTTGCAGTTTTTGCAGCGCTTTTTTGGTGTACATTTGTGGATGTGGACAGACGTAGCCACTTACATCCAGCTGGTACTGGCCATCGCTGATCTTGTCGAATTTAATTGCCATCTAATATCTCCTGTATTCTTAACTTTTTTATTCAGTTTCAAGCGGCCAATGTTCATACAACGGGTGCTGTAACATCGACTGCTGTTAATTATTTAAATATCAAACTCATCACCAGCCGACTTTCTGTTCAGCCAGACATTGAACGCCTTAACACCCAGCAGGCCACCGATTAACATACCCGCAAGGAAAATCCAGCCGGTCAGGTCGCCATTGGTGACCGCAGCAAAGAAGGCCCCCACGTTACAACCCATGCCAAGACGTGCACCTATGCCCATTAAGGCACCACCGACGATTGCAAACACGGCGGTTTCTACACTCGGTATTTTCCATTTAAATTCACGGCGTGACAGCGAGAGGATGGCCGCGCCCACGATAATGCCTACCGACATCAACAGTGGCGCATTAATCAGCGGATTGGGAATACCATTTTGCAGGCCGAAGAAAATATTGTCGGTTACGTCTCTGCCAAACAGGCTCATTACCCAGCCACCCAACTGTGCTTCCTGCGTGGTGATATACCAGTAACCCGGGTCGAATACCGTTTCCTGAATAGACAGGCCTTCGCTGTAACCCATTTTCATGAGCAGCTCGCCAAAGTTGAAAATTTCATAATGCTCGCGCAACGCGCCGGTTGCCCACATCTGCAGGCCGGCGAATATACCCAGACCTAAACCGGCAATCGCGGTGTTTTTAGAGGAGGTAATCATGCCCCAGATACCGCGCATCTCATCACCATAACTTAGAGACTCCAGCTTGCTGCGACGGATATATCCTTTACGGTACGTGCTCATATACAGAATCACCAGAATAACCAGGCTCGGCAGAATAGCGTTCAATAACACGTTACCCACAAACACATCGATCCATACATTACCTGTGCCCAGCATATCGCCCACGGTACCACCCGACAGGTTCCATACGTAACCCGCTGTGAACAGGTCAAACCAGCCATCGGTAACAGTTAATACTTCCGGCATGCCTTTATCCAGCGCCGACTCCGCCCAGCTCGCTGGCGCAAGGTTGTTCGACCAGCTGCCCAGATCGGTAAAAAGAGCCATAGAGAATGAAATACTCAGCAATACCAGCATCGACCCCATATTGCCTTCGCCGGTTTTATACAATGACCCGGATGCACAGCCGCCGGTAAAAATCATGCCGAAGCCGAATATCAGGCCACCTGCAATAATGTGCCAGCCCAACGGATGCGGATGAAAGGTGCTGTAACCACTGACGGTAACCAGGCCCGCAGTAATCGAGAACAGTGCGGTGGCTATCATCACACCCACTGCCATACGTGGCACTTTGATTGCAAATAGATCGCGGATCGCCGATGCCATGCAGAAGCGGCCGTACTGCAACAATACGCCATAAGCCACACCAAACCACACATACACCAGCAGATAAATCCACCGCGTATCATTAGCCAGTAACCCCAGCGATAAAATTGCGGTCAAGGCGACTAATGCCATCGCTTTGTATCCGCCCTTATGTGCCAGTAGGCCGGGGTTGCTCATTACCTGTGTTGAATCAGTAGCCATAATTATCGTTTACTCTCTCGCTCAGAGGTTCAAATTTTTAACATATTAAGGAAACACTGAATTAATCAGGTTTCTACAGCATAAGGATGTGCCATCATTTTCAATGATTGTTAAGTCATTAAAAATGCAAAACAAATCAGTAACGTATCTTGATTTGCTTTAGCTCTGATAACCCAAAGATGAATTAAACAGAGCCTCCCTAAATTTCGCGGCGTACATAAATACACCAGTTATCCTTTCCCTGAACCGTGGCCAGATGCACGCCCTCATAAATGTCCATCATCGACGGCATAGTCTCAACCACCGAAAGGTTATCGGTCACCACTTCAACCACCACACCTCTGTCAACGTCATTAAGCGCCTTCAGGGTCAGTAGCTGGGGCCTTGGGCATCCCTCGCTCTCGCACTCCACCCGGCAACCAATCTGCACCAGACCGTAACCTGGCAATTCAACCGATTCATTAATACGGGTTACACTGCGATGACGCTGCACTGATGTATCCACGTCTTTCCAGTGAAATAGATTGCCTAAAAACACAGTCATCCTTTTAATTGTTTTTCCTAACATAAAGCACCCTCCATGCCATATCTTTTAATGTTATAATTTTCAAAGACATAGCTTATATTTAGTTAATTATCGCTAAGGTAAAATGCAAAACACGCTGGATCAGGTGAGTCAGAATAGAAAAATGCAACGCGCCAGCAAAACACAATCTATCACTGCTGGGATAATTTGGAAATGAAACGAAAAACCACTATACCCTGCAGTTAATTACCGCAGCTTATCTGGCCTGGATGGAATAGACGAGTAACGCCGGGTCTGTGCCCGGGCTCGAACAGGCGGCCCGATTGACCAATAAACAGTTAAAACGAAGGAATTTATTTAAACAGTGAATGGGGCAGCTCAGCAGATAAATGAATAAACATTATTGACTCAGTATGCCAATCAGTAAAATCATACTAACAAACCAGCGCACCGCTTTACTTTGCAGAATGCAAATACTTACCCGGTGACATACAGGCATCTACTTATAGTGTTAAAAAGTCAAAAGCAGAACAAACCGTAAATGTTCATCAATTTCGTTGGTTTTTTAGTGAGGGCGCCCAGCTAAACAACCTTACCCCGCTAAGGCACATCTCCATCGGGGAAAGAACGCCGATTTTTGGCGCTCTGTGCCCTTAACCCATAGCACCAGGAATGTTCGGCGTAGTAACCCAGTCCTATTTACTCCAGCTAGTATTAGCTCATTGAAACCACCAGACACAGTGGTTAACTCGTTCCCACGCGGGAGGATGGGAACGAGATTAATTTAGTTAGTTTTTTAGTATGAGCGTGCAGTTAAACAGTACCGTTAAACAGCCTTATCTATTCCAGCGTGATGAATCACTGATCTCCAATAATTCCTGTCTAATCCATTTTTCAACTTTGTCTTTTACTTCAGAGACTTCCATCTGATATGCGTTAAACGGCTTGCCAATAGAAACGGTAATGGTTCCGGGGTATTTAATAAAACTATGCCTTGGCCAAAACTCACCCGCATTATGAGCAATTGGCAATACCGGGTGCGTAATTCTAGAGGCAAAAACAAAAGCGCCCATCTTGTATTTGCTTTCAACACCTGGTGATATACGAGTCCCTTCAGGAAACACGACTACCCAGCGCCCCTGATTTAATTTTTTCTCGCCTTGCTCAACGATTTGTTCTATGGCTTTTTTTCCTGCGTTTCTGTCAATGGCAATTGGACTCATTAGAGCCAGCCCCCAGCCAAAGATAGGCACACGAAATAACTCTTTTTTCATAACCCAAAGCTGATTGGGTAAAAAATGCTGAAAAGACATGGTTTCCCATGTTGACTGATGATTCGATATTACAAGGCTCGCCTCGTCTGGAATATTCTCTTTGCCTTTTATTACATAATCTAAATTACAGAACCAGCGCAGAAAATGCATATTCATTTTTGCCCAGCTAGAACCAATGGCGTAACGCTGGTTAACAGGTAACCAGAAGAAAATCAGTACTAAAATCACCACAAACACCATACTTACAAAATGGAATATCCAGAATATTGATGATCGAATATAAAGTTCGAATTTAGATAATTCTTTACTCACTAAACTTCCTTAAATAATACTTTTTATAACTCTCGAATACTTTTTCTGAAACATGAAAATTTAAAACCCAGCAGTTAACTCACAAAAAGCATCGAGGTTAAATACGTTATGACTGTAACCTGGATAAATCAGCTGCTTTTATAAATAAACTATGTAGCTGATTTAATAATGCAATTCTATTATTTTTAAGCGGCTCATCATCTACCATAACCATTACCTGGTCGAAAAACGCATCTATCGTGTCACGCATTCCAGCCAGCTCCTGTAAAGCTTCAGAATAATTGCCCGCATCCAGCTTAGGTTTGACTGTTTTAGACATTTTTTGCAGCAAGTCATTTAAATTTATTTCAGCCGTTTCCTGTAGTAGATTTATATCAACTAATTTCGGCAGCTCACCTTTTACTTTCTTTAGAATATTACCAATGCGTTTGTTTGCGGCGGCCAGACTTTCTGCTTCATCCAGTTTTCTAAAATCATTAACTGCATGCATTCTTTTATCAAAGTCTAATGGGCGTGTTGGTCTTAATGCGCTAACCGCATCATACACATCAACACTAACGCCCTGACTTGTGTAATATACTTTTAAACGTTCAAGCATAAAATTAATGACTTCTTCAATTGCTTTCTGAGCATCTACCTGACCGGCATAAGCCTTAGCGGCATAGGAAAGCATTATCTTCAGATCTAAATCAAGATCACATTCGATCAGTATGCGTAGCGAACCTAATGCAGCTCGACGCAGTGCAAACGGATCTTTCTCACCCGTTGGTTTCTGGCCTATTGCAAATATACCTAGCAAAGTATCTAACTTATCGGCTAATGAAACAATTTGCCCTGTTTTACCTTTAGGTAAATTATCTCCAGCAAAACGTGGCATATATTGCTCATCTAAAGCATCGGCTACTTCTGCGGGCTCACCATCATTAATTGCATAATAACGCCCCATAATGCCCTGCAAGTCTGAAAATTCACAGACCATTTCGGTCATCAAATCACACTTACTTAATAAACCTGCACGTTTTGCATACTCTGCATTTTCATTTAAATCTTTAGCTATCGATTCTGCGATACTCGCGACACGGCGTGATTTATCACCAACTGAACCTAACTTGTTCTGAAAAACAACTTTATTCAAAGATTCAATATGTTCTTCCAGTTTCTTTTTATTATCCTGTTCCCAGAAAAATTTTGCATCACCTAATCGCGGTCTTATAACTCGCTCATTACCATCTTTTACTTTTGCCGGGTCTTTGCTTTCAATATTACTGATGGTAATAAAATGTGGCAGCAATTTACCTTTTTTATCTACCACTGGAAAATATTTTTGATGATCCTGCATTGATGAAATTAAACTTTCTGCTGGCACTTCTAAAAACTCTTTATCAAAATCACCTGACACGGCTACCGGCCATTCAACCAGATTAGCAACTTCCTGCAACAGGTCTTCATCAATTAATGCTTTACCACCAAGTTTTTTAGCAGCCATTTCAGCCTGTTTTTTCACACAGCTTAAACGTTCATCACGATCCACCATAACAAAACCGGGGGACTCTAATCGACTTATATAATCTTCAGGTGATTGTAAATTTATTATCTCGGGATGATGAAAACGATGGCCACGTGATTCACGGCCAGATTTAATACCCATTATTTCAGCATCGATGACATCATTACCAAATAACAGAACAATCCAGTGCACAGGACGCACAAATTCTGCACTGCTATCTCCCCAACGCATACGTTTAGGAATAGGCAGTTTAGCTAAAGACTGTTCTACAATCGGGGCAATTAAATCGGCCGTTGGTTTGCCTTTTTCCTGAATACGAAAAACTAATCGTTCTCCTTTTTCTGTTTCTGTTGTTGCTAATTCAGAAACCTCTACACCACAACCACGGGCAAAACCCTGCGCGGCTTTTGTAGCGTTACCGTCTTTATCGTAGGCGGCTTTTACATTAGGACCTAACTTTTCTATATCACGATCAGCCTGTGCCACAGCAACGGCTTTAATTATGACCGCCAGACGACGAGGGGTCGCATAGGCTGTTATTTTTTCGAAATTTATACCGGCCTCTTTCAAGCCCGTTTCTATTCCAGATAAAAAGGCATCAGATAATTTATTTAAGGCTTTTGGTGGCAGCTCTTCTGTGCCTATTTCAACTAATAAATCTCGCCCTTCAATAACTTTGCTCATTATTCATCTCCCCCTGTAGTCGACTTGCCTATAGGGAAACCTAAAGCTTCACGGGCTTCGTAATATGTTTTGGCAACCGCACGGGATAATGTGCGAACGCGTAATATAAATCGTTGGCGCTCTGTAACCGAAATAGCATGGCGTGCATCAAGCAAATTGAATGTATGTGAAGCTTTTAATACTTGCTCATAAGCAGGTAATGGCAAACCGGCTTCTATTAAACGCGCACTCTCTTTTTCACAGGTATCAAACCATGCAAATAATGAATCAGTATCTGCATGTTCAAAATTATAATGTGATTGCTCAACTTCATTTTGATGAAAAACATCACCGTAAGTAACAACACCCTGTGGGCCTTTAGTCCACACTAAATCAAATATACTTTTTGCATTTTGAATATACATAGCAAGGCGTTCCAGGCCATAGGTGATTTCGCCGGTTACCGGGCGACATTCCAGGCCTCCGACCTGCTGGAAATAGGTAAACTGTGTTACTTCCATACCATTTAACCAGACTTCCCAGCCTAATCCCCAGGCACCCAGAGTTGGTGATTCCCAGTTATCTTCAACAAAACGAATATCATGTTCCAGAGGGTCAAAACCCAGCATTTTTAATGAGTCCAGGTATAACTCCTGAATATCATCAGGATTTGGTTTTAGCGCTACCTGAAACTGGTAATAATGCTGCAAACGATTTGGGTTTTCACCAAAACGCCCGTCAGTTGGTCGACGACAAGGCTGAACATAGGCTGCACGCCATGGCTCAGGCCCAATTGAACGTAAGAATGTGGCAGGATGAAACGTACCCGCACCCACTTCCATATCAAGTGGCTGAATAATTGCGCAGCCCTGCTCCGCCCAGTAATCCTGAAGTGCCCTTATAAGACCCTGAAATGTTGCTACATCGTGTGCCATTTATATTTTTCTATTTTATTTACAAGCCCGCAAGTATACCGAATTAGAGTTAAAATGACCTGTAACTTTTTATTAAAAGCATTTTATAAACCCCGTTAATATCGTTCTACATAATTTCTGCTAAACCGAGCTACTAATTCTTTAGTCAATCACCGATAATACGCGACCATTTTAAAAACTGAATTTTCATGCCTGATACTAAGATTACACTGCCCATTCTTGCCGACTGGTTAAATAAAGATGAACGCCCGGCCAACACACTGAAACTGGATCAGCTGTTTGGATTTTTATTTGCCATTTGCTGCACGCCTGGCAAGCTCAAACACAGTGACTGGTTACCTGCTGTGTTTTCTGACCAGCTTCAACTGGTTAAAGAAACTGACTACATCGACGCCATTATTGAAGTTCAGCAGTATATAAGCCGTGATATCGATGATTTTATGGTTGCCTTACCCAAAACCTGTAAATTAACCGAGCCGTTTGAGTCTAATTTCACAGAAAATGCGCTTCATCAATGGTGCAAAGGTTTTGAATTAGGCCTGACTTTAACCGAGCATTTCTGGGATGAAAGCAAAGAGCAGGCACGGCCACAGTCATTCTGGATGATGTTGAGTTTCTTCTCTAATCTACATAACGCACAACAAATCACCGCCAGGTTTCAGAATGGTGCCCTGCCTATAGAGGCAGTTACCCGGCACATTTACAGTGAATTTAGTAAACTTATGCAGGATTACGCTGACCTGGCTAAAAAATATAGACAGGAATCTCAGACAGCAAGAATCAATATCACCTCAACAGCCGCAAAAAATTCTGCTGGCATACCCATTATGAACAATTCAAATCCGGGGCAGGATGCTAGCCAGCTTATACAACAGGCCTGGGCCACGGACGACCCAGTTGAAAAGGTACAATTAGCACACCAGGCCCTTGAACAGGACACAGACAATATAAACGCCCTAATGTTACTGGCTCAATGGGAAGCGGCTAACTCCGGCGAACGCAGAGACTTACTAAAACGCGCTGTGGAAGGTTGTGAGCGCGTTCTGGGTGATGAGTTTTTTACAAAAAATAAAGGCCGTTTCTGGCTAATTCGTGAAACCCGCACGTTTATGGAGGCACTCACCAACCTGGCCAGCAGTTACGCCCTTTTGAATGATTTTGATAACGCTATAAGCTGTTACGAACGCGCTATCAGCCTGAATCCGGCTGATAACCAGTTTAATCGTTACCCATTAAGTAATTGTTATATACAAAGCAAGCAATACGATAAAGCCAGGCAGCTTGCTCAACAGTTTCAGCATGATAATGGCGCGTTTTTTCTGTTTGATCAGGCTTTAATATCATTCATCGAGTCTGCTGATGATAAAAGCAGTAAACACCTCAAAAAACAGGCATTGGCTC
Organism: Gammaproteobacteria bacterium; assembly: GCA_026195255.1. Taxonomy (GTDB): domain Bacteria; phylum Pseudomonadota; class Gammaproteobacteria; order SZUA-229; family SZUA-229; genus SZUA-229. The sequence continues at coordinate 15,809 of JAPHSS010000060.1, forward strand.
ATAACAAATATGTACCTAAGTTACTGTCAGGTAAAATAAAAATGCCTAAACGCATGCCCGAGCGATTAAGCTCTGGCGACAAAGACGAGGCGGTTTTATATGCTGCACAAAATACTCAATTATGGCGCTCAGTGCCCGGTTCTATTCCATGGTTGATGAAGAAATAAGCATTTACTGATAAAATAAAACATTCTGTTTCATATTTAACCAGGTTCCCCCCATGTCTCAACAACGCAAAGCTGTCGCCCTTATTTCTGGCGGCCTCGATTCATTACTCGCCGCACGTGTCATGCTTGAACAGGGCATACATGTAGAAGGTATAAATTTCTTTACCGGTTTTTGCGTTGAAGGCCATACCCATGCTATTCGCAAACAGGACAAGTCTAAACCTAAACGGAACAATGCATTATGGTCGGCTGAACAACTTGGCATCAAATTACACATAATTGATATCGTAGAAGAGTATAAAGACGTACTCATCAACCCTAAACACGGTTATGGCAAAAACATGAACCCCTGCCTCGACTGTAAAATCTTTATGGTCAACAAGGCTAAACAATGGGCTGAAGAAAACGATTTCGATTTTATAATTACCGGCGAAGTTATCGGTCAGCGACCGATGTCTCAACGTAAAGACACTATGCCTGTTGTGTCACGTGAGTCTGGTGCAGATGATAGATTATTACGCCCCCTGTGCGCACAAAATTTACCAGAGACACTGCCTGAAAAAGAGGGCTGGGTTAAACGTGACGAATTATTCGGTTTTTCCGGACGTAACCGTAAACCCCAAATGGCGCTTGCCAAAAAATACGGCTTTGAAGATTATGCAAAACCCGCTGGTGGTTGCTGCTTTTTAACGGATGAAAGTTACTCTGCAAAACTGGTCGATTTATGGGATGCCCGTGGCACTCGCGAATATGAAATGGACGATATTATGTTACTAAAAGTAGGCCGGCATATTCGACCAGCGCCTCACTATAAATTAATTATCGGTCGTGAAGACGGCGAGAATAAATTTCTGCAGGGTTATAAAAATAATTTCATTACTTTTAAAACCATGGATTGCCCGGGCCCTTTAACATTACTTGATGGTGTCGCTACAGATAAAGATCTAGAACTTGCAGCACAAATTTCAGCGCGTTTCTCTCAGGGCAGAGATAAAGACAGTGTCACAATTGAAGCGCGTCGCACTAATGGTGACACAACAACATTGGTTGTAAAACCGATGCCCGCATCTGAAATTAATCCAGAGTGGTATGTTTAATGTCGCACTTTGAACTGGATGCCCGTAGAATGTTTTGCCCTATGCCGGTGATTCGCACCCAGGATAAAATTAAAGAATTAAATACAGGCGACACGCTTGAAGTTGTCTCGACAGACCCGGGCGCATTAAATGATATTCCGGCCTGGTGTCGAATTAATGGTCACAAGGTAATAGAAACCCGTGATGCAGATGATGAAGTGTTTATTTTAATTGAAGTTTGCGACGTCTAATCAGACGACTACTGTAACAAAAGACTTTGCATAGTCTGAGTTTTTATATAACACACAAACATTATGTTTTAACTCACTGGCGTTGCAAGCATACCACTGCGAGCACGCATCTAAGGCTTCATTAACTGAACCAAAGTATGACAACACAAAACCTGCTTCAGTCATTAACACTGCTGTGTTTTCACTCCATTCACGAATACAAAACTTCATTTCTTCACCTTATAAATATCAATTTAATAATAATATTTTCCATCAGGTTCGTGACAAAAATATTACAAAAAAATGACAAGGCAGTTAAGTTTATAATTAAATGTAAACTTGTCTTTTTTCGCGGTACTGATAAACCATTAAATAAACAATACTTAACATGGCTATTAACAATAAAGGCAAAACCCCCATATTGACACTGCGCCAGCCAAAATTATATTGCAGGTAACCCGCCGACAATGACGCAAAAGCAACCACACTAAATATTATAAAATCATTTAATGCCTGCACTTTAAAACGCTCTGCACGATGATATGCCTGTGTTAAAAGACTGGTCGCACCAACAAACATAAAATTCCAGCTCACCCCCAGCAGAACAAGCGCAAGCCAAAAATGGACTATTGTTGTGCCCGCCAGATTAAATACTACACAGGCAAAACCGAACAACACACCTGCCAGCATAACTTTTAATTCGCCTGTTCTTCTTATAATAAACCCCGTAATAAACGAGGGTGCAAACATCGCCAGAACATGCCATTGAATCACAAATGAAGTATCAGAAAAATTATGATTATGGTGATTCATAGCCAGTGGTGTAGCCGTCATAACAAAACTCATTACACCGTAACCTAACATTCCACAAATAATGGCAACGATACAAACTGGCTGTTTTAAAATTTCAATTAGATCTCTTTGAGCAGCTTCTTTCTTCTCACTACGCTCTTCAACCGGTAATTTTAAAAACGCTATCGCAATTACTGACAAAAAATACAGCACCACAAGCGAAGCATAACTGCCCGCAAAAGCCATACCCTGAAAGCCATCACGAGTATAGTTGGCCAGATTAGGGCCAATGATGGCGGCAATAACACCCCCCGCCATTACAAAGGATATGGCACGACTTTTATGGTCTATATCTACTGCATCAGCCGCTGTAAAACGATAATAGTTTGCAAAGCTATTATGCACGCCAATTAATGAAACGCCCCCCACAAACCACCAGAACTCATGTTGCATAATAGCTAAAGTAGAAATAACGGCACCACTCACCGCAAATAAAAATGCAAACAGGAAACTGGCTTTACGACCAATTTTATTCATCAACATTGCAGCGGGGATACTGGTTAACATGACAGCGATAAACTGTACGGCTAATGGTAACGTTGATAATGATTTATCTTCTGCCAGCTCAAAACCAACAAGCGCTGCGGTGGCCACCATTAACGATGCCCCACTCATGGCCATGGCCTGACAAAAGGCCAGTAATGGGACGTTTCGGGAAAATGAACTCATATATTATCTAACAGCATTTAACACTTAAATATTCACTTTATTTTTTCACCATATTATCAACTTTACCCACCGCACAGCTCACAAACGACTTGGCCCTGGCTTTAGCTGCAGCTATTCCTTCCGCGGTACCTGTTTCCGGGTAACCCATTTTAAGTAAAGCAGCACTATAATCATCGCGAGCATCTTCTTTAGTCTCTATAACAACAAGACCCTGCTCAATATCAACTTCAACAGCCTCAACTCGACTGTCACTTAGAATATTTTTCTTAATGGTGCCCGCACAGCCACCACATTTTATATTTTCTACCTGAATTTCAATCTTCATAAATATTCTCACTTCAGCTTAATTTAATTGATTATACCTGCATTTATTTATACTGGTGGCTTGCATGCTATCTCACAAGACAGGACAATAGCGCATTATTAATTTTTAGACATTGTCAGACTGTGGAACTAGAGACAAATCAACGAAAAAAAGAAATGGACAAAGCCACCTGGTGGGGGCTTATTGTCAATTTATTACTCTCTATTGGTAAGCTGTTTTTTGGCTATATAGGCCACTCACAAGCGTTAATTGCTGATGGCCTGCACTCATTATCTGACCTGGTCTCTGATGGCATGGTGTTGCTGGCCACTCATCATTCAAATGTTGAAGCTGACGAGGACCACCCATACGGCCATGCTCGATACGAAACCTTTGCAACAATTACATTAGCTGTATTACTCACAGCGGTTGGTATAGGCATAGGGATAGATGCCATAAACAGACTCATCGACTATCAGAATATCGCCATTCCTACGCAGATCACTCTGGTTATTGCTGGCCTGTCTATTTTGAGTAAAGAAGTGTTGTATCAATACACCATGGTAGTTGCTCGTCGAGTAAAATCCAAACTACTTGAAGCCAATGCATGGCATCATCGCAGTGATGCCATTTCATCTATTGTTGTATTTGCAGGTATTGCTGGCGCAATCTGGGGCTACCCCCTACTTGATTCGGTGGCCGCAATTATAGTTGCTTTTATGGTTTGTAAAATTGGCTGGGACCTGGGTCACCAGAGTTTTCAGGAATTAGTTGATACCGGTTTAGAACCCGAAAGACTGCAGGAAATGGAAACCTCAATACTCTCGGTAGACGGCGTTAAACAGATGCATATGTTACGTACACGCAAAATGGGACACAGTGCACTGGCAGATGTGCATATTCTTGTTTCACCTAAAATAAGTGTTTCTGAGGGGCATCAAATATCTGAAGCCGTTGAATTAGCCCTCATAGGGCAATTTGATGAAGTTAATGATGTTACTGTACATATTGACCCTGAAGACGACGAACACACTGAAAATAGCTGCAAGCACTTACCTCTCAGGGCCGATATTTTAAGCAGTTTAGCTGAACACTGGCAGGCTATACCTGAAACACAGCAATTACTGGAAACGACCCTGCACTATCTCGACGGCACAGTTAATATAGAATTAGTATTACCTTTAAATATAATACAGACAGGAGGCAATCCTGAGCAATTAAAAGAGAAAATCGAAAAAGCGACTAAAAGACTAAAATACATCGGTTCAGTAGCCATTTTATACAGATAAGCACCATTAAAGTGCATGATTAACCCGACTGCACCAAAATGATGCACCACAAGCTGTTAATTTGTTTGAAATCCCCCTACGAATAGGTTTTACAAGTGGCACATTTTGTGCAGAATAGTCCGCTGAGCTTTGTGACATAAGAGACCTGTCGCATTTAGGTACTGCTAATCCTCATTTAGCGTTACAGCACTTAAATCCGACGAGTTTCAGATTCACATTTTTATTCTGATCAAATTTATGATCAAACAGTTTAGATAAACATTTTAGATTAATATTTGGAGACAACCACATGTCAGATATGACAGCTAGTGACGTACTAAAAATGGTGGAAGACAATGATGTAAAATTCATTGATTTTCGTTTCACAGATCCACGCGGCAAAGAACAGCACGTTTCTGTTCCTTCTCACACCTTAAACGAAGGCACTTTTGAAGAAGGCAAAATGTTCGACGGTTCTTCAATTGAAGGCTGGAAAGGCATTAATGAATCAGACATGATTATGATGCCTGTTCCTTCTACCGCAGTGATGGACCCATTTTGCGAAGAAGCAACAATGAACATCACCTGTGACATTATCGAACCTGCAACAATGCAAGGTTATGAGCGTGACCCACGCTCTATCGCTAAACGTGCTGAAGAGTACTTAAAATCTACTGGTATCGCTGATACTGCATACTTCGGACCTGAAAATGAATTCTTCGTATTCGATTCTGTAACCTGGGAAAACTCAATGGGTTCAGTTAGCTACAAAATCGGTTCTGAAGAAGCCGAATGGAGCAAACACGTACAGACTGAAACGGGTAACCTGGGTCACCGCCCTGGTGTTAAAGGCGGTTACTTCCCGGTACCTCCAGTTGATTCACTACAGGACTTACGCTCTGCAATGTGTTTAGTAATGGAAGACATGGGTGTGGAAACTGAAGTTCACCACCACGAAGTTGCAACAGCTGGTCAATGTGAAATCGGCACTGTATTTAACACCCTTGTTAAAAAAGCAGACGAAGTTCAGAAAACCAAATACGCTATTCATAATGTTGCACACGCTTACGGTAAAACAGCGACATTTATGCCTAAACCACTAGTTGGCGATAATGGTAACGGCATGCACGTTCATATATCTCTTGCTAAAGATGGTAACAACCTTTTCTCGGGTGATCTTTACGGCGGTCTTTCTGAAACAGCATTGTTCTTCATTGGCGGCATTATCAAACACGCTCAAGCATTAAATGCATTTGCAAATGCTTCAACTAACTCTTATAAACGTTTAGTTCCTGGTTTTGAAGCACCTGTTATGCTTGCATACTCTGCACGCAACCGTTCCGCTTCTATCCGTATTCCTTTTGTTTCTAACCCTAAAGGTCGTCGTGTTGAGATTCGTTTCGGCGATAACACAGCTAACCCATACTTTTGCTTTGCATCAATGTTAATGGCGGGCCTTGACGGAATCGAAAACAAGATCCACCCTGGCGATGCTATGGATAAGAACTTGTATGATCTACCTCCAGAAGAAGAAGCAGCCATTCCACAGGTTGCTCACTCTTTTGACCAGGCGCTTAATGCATTAGATGCTGACCGTGCATTCTTAACAAAAGGCGGTGTATTCACTGACGACCAGATTGATGGTTACCTTGAACTTAAGAATGAAGAAGTACAGCGTTTACGTCAGGCGACTCATCCTGTTGAGTTCGACATGTACTACTCTCTATAATAAGTTTTTTAACTTAATTTAAGAATAAAAAAAGCCCCGATAATCGGGGCTTTTTTTATAACTCTATATTAATCCTTTTCCATGCTCCCGCGCGAGAACGGGTTAAACCAGAACGCCTCTTACGCCTGCTTGCTACACCCGGTGAAAGGTCGCCGATGGAGATGTGCCCTGGCTGAGTAAGGCTGTATAACTGAACATATCTGGATAAACCCTCTCTCTGAAGTCCAAATATAGCCATATTTACTTACCTAATACTCCGCTGAAACTCAAATGCTTTGCACCGCCAGCAAAATAACACTAATATTCACAGTATGAAGATAATTAAAATCATTGTTGCCCTGTTACTCTATTCAATATTCACGACTTCTGCTGTTGCTGAAATGTACAAATGGGTAGATAAGGAAGGTAATATAAGTTATTCAGACCAGCCACCTTTCAAGGGCGCTGAGGAACTTGATGCTCCCTCAATATCAAGCGTACCAGCAGCAGATATTCCTGAAAAAAAGCCAGCCACTTCTGCAGAAGAAAAAAAAGATAAATCAACTAGTTATACCTATCTGAAAATCGTTTCACCTGAAAATGACGCGACAATTAGAAATAACGAAGGTAATTTTTCAGTATCTATAGTTTTAAAACCGGCATTAGACACCAAACACGGACATTACCTTAGTCTGCTTATGGATGGAAAAACCATACAGGATAAGATATTTACTACCTCTGTTAGCCTGAATAATATTGATCGTGGCACTCATAAAATAAGTGTCGCTGTTAAAAATAAAAAAGGCGAAGTACTGCACAAATCAAAGGGCATTACTGTCCATCTACATCGCCAGTCCATTCTGAATAAACAGCCCCGTAATAACTGATAAAGCAACCCGCTAGCAACGAGAACCTCCCCACATTAATAATATTGCACCAAATTAGTGCGTAATGTTATTTTTTATATTATTCTTAACCACACAAACACCTTAAATCTTTTCGATCGCTAATTTCTCATTAACAAAAAGTCTTGTTAAAGCATTGATTATTATAAAATTTATTGTAAAAAACTAGCCCTTAAACAACCGCAAATTATATTTGGTTCGCTTCTTGCAAAGGTCGTATTATGATCCGTAAAAATAACGCCAAACCAAACTATCCACGCAATATTCTGGATAATATGAGCACGGCAGTTATTTTACTAAATTCCGAACTCAATATTGAATATATCAACCCGGCCAGTGAAAACCTGTTTCAAATTTCTAATCGACAGGCATACGGTTCTTATTTAAATAAAATTATGCATGTAAAAGAGGACTTCGTTGAGCGTTTACATGATGCAATTAATAACTTTCACCCCATAACAGAGCATGAGGCATGTATTAGACTTCCCGGTGGCAGAAAAATAATTATTGATTATCATCTCAACCCAATACTGCTGGCTAATCAAAAGATGCAGTTAATACTTGAAATTTCTCATATGGATAGACATATACGCATCGCTCGTGAAGAAAAACTAATTACTGAGCAGCACGCGACACGAAATTTAGTACGAGGAATGGCGCATGAAATAAAAAACCCACTTGGCGGTTTACGCGGCGCGGCTCAACTACTGGAACGCGAGTTACCTGATGCGAAACTTAAAGAATACACTCAAATAATTATCGGTGAGGCTGATCGTTTACAAACACTTGTTGATCGTATCTTAGGCCCTAATAATGTACCTAAAAAGCATAACGTTAATATACATCAGATACTTGAGCACGTAAGACAACTCGTTCAGGTTGAGATGCCTGACGAGGCTCATATTGATTTTAAACTGGATTACGACCCTAGCCTGCCAGAAATTATGGCTGACTCAGATATGATGATTCAGATTGTGTTAAATATAACAAGAAATGCGCTGCAGGCTTTAGACGGTAACGGAGAAATAACGTTTAAAACCCGGCCCCTTCGAAATTTCACTATTGGGCATACCCACCACCGCCTGGTTCTAAAGGTAGACATTATGGACAATGGCCCGGGCATAGCTGAAGATTTACAGGAACACATATTTTATCCCATGATTACGGGTAGAGCAGAAGGAAGCGGATTAGGTTTATCAATTGCACAGTCTCTTATTAATCAGCACGGCGGTTTAATCAAAGTCAAAAGTCGCCCGGCAGAAACCATATTTACGCTTTATTTACCTCTTTCAAATTCGCCTTTCGCAAATAACAACGCGACAACAGATAATACGAAAACAAAAATGGAAGAACACTTATGAGCGAACATAATGTTTGGGTTATAGATGATGACCCCTCCATTCGATGGGTGCTGGAAAAAGCACTAGAGTCAGACGGTTTTATTGTTAGCAGTTTTGAAACAGCTGATGCCGCACTGGAATTTCTAACGAGCTCCCAACCAGACGTAATCATTACTGATATACGCATGCCAGGTTTAGATGGATTTGAATTTCTAAATATACTCAATGAAAAGTATCCTGAAATTCCAGCAATAATTATGACGGCACACTCAGATCTCGATAGTGCAGTTTCTGCTTATCAGGGTGGTGCATTTGAGTATTTACCTAAACCTTTTGATATTGATGATGCGGTAGCACTAACTCAACGTGCCTGCAAAAAAAGTGATGAGTACGCCAGGAAAAAAGAATTAATTGATATTAATACGCCTGATATTATTGGTGAAGCCCCCTCAATGCAGGAAGTTTTTCGCGCGATTGGCCGTTTATCTAAATCTAATATTACAGTGCTTATTAATGGCGAATCAGGCACGGGTAAAGAGCTGGTTGCTAGCGCGTTACACAAACACAGCCCTCGGGCCAGCAGGCCATTTATTGCTATTAATACTGCGGCTATACCCAAAGATCTATTAGAGTCAGAGTTATTTGGTCATGAACGTGGTGCATTTACTGGCGCCACATCACAACGCCAGGGGCGTTTTGAACAGGCTGACGGCGGCACTCTTTTTCTTGATGAAATAGGTGATATGCCAGCAGACTTACAAACTCGTCTTTTAAGAGTATTATCCGACGGCCAATTTTATCGTGTCGGTGGGCATACACCTGTTAAATCGAATGTAAGGATAATCACTGCTACCCATCAGGACTTACAACAACGTGTAAAAGAAGGTTTATTCCGTGAAGATCTTTTTCATCGTTTGAATGTTATTCGAATACAGATTCCTCCCTTACGTGAGCGTAAAGAAGATATACCCGCTTTACTTAATTTATTTTTAAAACAGGCCGCTAAAGAAATTCAGGTGGAGGCCAAAACTCTGCTCGAAGATGTGCAAGTCTATTTATCAAGTTTAGACTGGCCCGGCAATGTAAGGCAGTTAGAAAATAGCTGTCGATGGATGACCGTCATGGCATCAGGCCGTGAAATTCATATGTCTGATTTACCACCCGAGCTTTCTCCCGGGAGTGTTAGCCCTGTTGATTCTAGCGGGCAAAGCTGGGAAGACGGTTTACAGGTCTGGGCTGACAAGCAATTACAACAGGGCAAGGCGGATATTCTCGCAGAAATTCAGCCTAAACTTGAGCAGATACTTATTAATGCAGCACTTAAGAAAACTAACGGTAAACGCCAGGAAGCCGCAAAACTATTAGGCTGGGGTAGAAATACACTCAGCAGAAAAATTAAAGAACTGGGTATGGAGTAAGCAGAGTAAACAGAGTAAACAGCACTAAATGTAGGGAACATTTTGAACGCACATTAGTGCATCCATGCACGTCAACACAAATATTAAATTTACTCCTTCCCATGCTCACGCGTGGGAATACATACGGATAGCCGTTATCTAGCTATCTTAAATTCGCACACACCAATAGAAGCCAGTAGTTTTTTTTATAAAAGCTTTCTCTATGACTGCATGATATTTATTACCTGCTTTGAATAAACGAAAAACTGTCAGCTGTATATGCATTCCCACGCAGGAGCGTGGGAACGAGATATTTTTAGTGCCGGTGTTCAGTTATGTAGCCTAAAAAGTCAAAGGCAAGAGAAAGTGTAAATATTAAATTAATAAGGTCCACTTTATAAACGAGTGAACGCAAAAAAAGCCCCAACCTATACAGGAGTGGGGCTTTCATCTTCTAAAGGCATAACATCAGCAGCTTAAGTTAACACCTGCTGCAAATGCAGGCCTTTAATATACACATTAAGGACTTTTTATAACTTTTTACAAACTTCCAGATTTGTAACATTCATATCATAGGTTGGGCTATTAACAGTTTGTCTAAACTCACCTGTATTACCAACACCATCATCAATCTGTCTATCCAGAATTTCTGCTGACTTGCCAGGTACATTACGCATGCAAATTACTGTTCCAAGTAAACCGGCACCGTTATTCTGTACGCGGATTCTTCCACCAAATGCGTTAGTTGGATCTGTTGTGCCTGAGCCTGAAATGAGACCAGAAGCTCGTAAATGCTCCCATACGTCAGGCTGTTCAGCACCATTAATAATACCATTACCGCTACCACTCACTAAAGGCGCACCCCAACGAGCAGCCGCATTTGAATCATCACCAGGTAAAAAAGAATAACGATCCAGGTAAGAGAAAGCAGCTGCTGAAATACCATTGAAGTCGTTTGCAATACGCTTGATTTTAGCATTGGTCATCATTTCCTGACCTTTCAATACGCCGCCTAATAACAAGCCAATAATTACCATTACAATGGCAATTTCAATTAAAGTGAAACCAGATTGTTTTTTCATAAGTTAATCTCCTAAGGGAATTTTTCGAATAAATAAAAACTTTGATGGATATACTGCACAGCCCATGCCATAACTATATAGCATATATATTTCAACAACTTAGCTAACAGAGGTAATTATTTGCATTAATTTATGTTGATATTTCAACACAATAAAGATAGGTTCTGTTGAAATATCAACAAATGGCAATGTCTCAACAGCTATGTTTAATATCCGGAACTTATCTATGAGTGCTGCTAGTACACGGCTTGAATTCATTAATCTTGGCTTTATGCTTTTATTACTGCACCTCGCATTACACCAATCAACAGACAATAGTTATCTAGTTTCGGCCCTTTTGCTCTCCCATATCGGCTTTTTTCTGCTCTGGCAGCCTGCCTTGAATGCAAATAAAAACATTAACCTGAAAACACTGTTACCTATTGTCATTATAAATATACTTTTGTATTTACTATTAGGTGACTGGTTTATCGCTTTATGGATTATTCTACTAATAGGGCTCACTAGTGGAAGCGCCTTAGTAAATGGGCCGCAACGTGCTTTATATGGCTTAGCTGCTGTCATATTATTTTTACAACTGAGCTTGATACTAACGCCGCGTTTATTTCATATGGATGTACTGGATCAGGATATCGATAAGATTATTTCTTATATTTTAATGTTTTTATGTGGCTTTATAATTTTATGGCCTGTTAAAAAAAGCAGAATGATCAAGATAGATTACTTACATAGTATTTTAATTAGCTTTGGCCTGTTCAGTTTTTATATCACCAGCATACTAATTAGTTTCACATCTAACATCCATTATCTTCAGTCTCTGTTATTAACTGCATTTTCCATTAGTGTTTTTTTTATACTATTAAGTTTAATCTGCTTACCTCGCCACGGTATTGCAGGTATAGGCCAAATATGGGAACAACATATTTTAAATATAGGTAATCCATTCGAAAACTGGGTAAAACAAACTTCATTACTTGGTCAAAACAAAAAAATAACGCCGGACCTGTTTTTAGAAAACAGTATAGAACAACTTTTGACTCTATCATGGGTATGCGGAATACAATGGACCGATAAAGAAAACAATACGCTTTATGGTGAGAGCAGCAAGCAACAAACTTATTTTGAAGACAATGGCATTAAAATGACTCTTTATAGTCATATACCTATGGGCTCAGCATTAAAAATACACGCTCAACTATTGATGCATTTAATGAGTTACTTCTACACTTCAAAATTACGCGAAATCACCCTTAAAAACCAGACTCATTTAAAAGCGGTATATGAAACAGGCTCAAAACTTACACATGATATTAAAAATATTCTACAGTCTCTACAAGCACTTACTGGCGTTGTACATGCTGCAGATGATCCCGCCGAAAGTCACGAACTAATTGGTAAGCAGTTACCAATATTGACGCAACGATTACAGAACACACTTAACAAATTGCAAACTAAAACAGATACTGGTAAAAGTTTTCAAAAAATGGATATATGGTGGAGAGAACTACAAAGTCGCTATCATGGCAGAGATATTCAATTTACGGGTGAAACTCGGAACGACCTTTCAATTGATACCGATGTTTTTGATACAGTACTTGAAAATCTCCTGGAAAATGCCAGAAGCAAACGACGCATACGCCCTGAAACCGAAATAATAACGACAATAAAATTAGTAGATGACAATATTATTGTTTCTGTTTGTGATGATGGTGATCCTGTTCCCACATCAAAATCGAATCTATTATTTAAACAAATTCTGCCATCACAAGATGGTTATGGAATCGGTCTATACCAATCTGCACAGCTTGCAGAACGAAATGGTTATAAGCTTGAGTTACTGAGCAATGAACCAGAAAAAGTTTGCTTTCAACTTTCAGCCACAGGATAATTTTTAATAAAAATATTTACTCAGGCAAGTATATCAGGGATCAACTGATTTTCGATTTTAACAATCAGTTCTTTTAGTCTTAATTTACGTTTTTTTAGTCTTTGTAATTGCATTTGTTCCATAGCACCTGTCATATGAAAGCGATGTATGACATCATCAAGGTCTCTGTGCTCAAGACGAAGCTCATCTAATTTATTGCGTAATAATTCTTCATCCAGATCAGACATAGCAAACTCACGTGTTAGTCATACATAAATAGAATTTCCAACTACTTTACATTATAGTCCTGATTATCACTGGCGAGCAATCTAATCCGACTTAAAAACTGATGTAAATTCACTTCATACCACGCTTACTATATATACCCGGTTTATAACCCACCTTCAAACAAACTATGTATATTGTATTGTACGGTCAGCACAATAATGTGACAGGTCCCTGCTCTTTATTACAGGTGTGTAAGGATAAGCTTCTACTTGATTGCGATTTAATACCGCTAGCCCACAAGAAGATTAAAAAAATTGTGGTGATTTTGTATTCAAATTAGCATCGATAGTTGCTGTAGTCTTGAGTTAGACAGTGGTCGCCAGTAACGGTAAATGCCACTGATAAATGGATAAAACTATTTAAAATAAAAACAATACTCAGATAACGACCATTAAATTTTTGAGAGGTACTACTGCTTGGATTTTACTCTTTTTTAAAATCCAGACACACCGAGTTGATACAATAACGTAAGCCCGTTGGCTCAGGACCATCTTCAAATACATGACCTAAATGCGCATCACATTCTGCACATCGGACTTCTACTCTTGCCATACCTAAAGAGACATCACGTATTTCAGTTATGCACTTATCATTGACGGGTTGCCAGAAGCTTGGCCAGCCACTTCCAGAATCATACTTTTCATGTGATGTAAATAATGGCGAATGACAACAAACGCAGTCATAAGTACCCGCCTCTTTATTCTCATAATATGCCCCACTGAAAGGCGCTTCTGTACCTTGCTGACGGGTTACTCGATAAGTTTCATCATCAAGTTGCTGCTTCCATTCTTGCTGGGTTTTTTTTATATTACTCATTTATTTATTTTTCACTCTTTTTAACATGCTAGTGTTTCATTTAAGATTATTCTTGCGATTTCTAATGTCAACTCATCTATTCAGGAAAGATTTTAACACTGCTCCCAGGGTAAACCGCGATATCGCCAGCCACCCACTGTACTCCTGTGATAATTAGAATCACGGTCACCCTCAAAGCCTTCTGTGACATGACATACATTGTGAAAACCTGCTTCTAATAATTTGTTGCCTGCATCTATAGAGCGCTTACCACTTCTACATATTAGAATAATTGGCGGAGAACTTTCGCCCTGATCGCAAATACCACCTAACATCAGTTGGCGTATTTCTTTTTCAAAATCAGGATTTACGCACCAGTCAGGCTCATCTATCCACGGAACATGCAATGCACCTTTAGGGTGTCCAACGAATAAAAATTCCATATTAGAACGAATGTCTATCAATAGCGCACTTGAAACCTGCTGCAATATATCTGAGGTTTCCTGCGGGGTCAGATGGTTAAGACTTTCTAGTTCAAGCTGCTTTAATGAATTCATACTTATCAGTCATTTTATTTGTAGAACACGAAACATCCCGGGAAATAATTTTTCAAGCATATGCTTACAGTGCTCAGTTATTAATTTTTCTTACTTCCTGAAAAACTTCCTTAAAGATATTAACCCATTTCTCACTAAACTGAATACCTTCCTTCTGCCCTAACTCTATCGCTGCTCTTAATAAAGGCCTTTTAAGTAAAGTAGCATGTGCTCGCTCATGAGTTCTGGCATCAACTGCATCGACAATAGACAATATCTTTGCACCATCGCAAATGTCTTTATCAGTTAAGCCATAGGGGTAGCCACCACCATTAACCTGTTCATGATGTTGTAATACAATAAAAGAGGCTTCTCGCCAGCTTTTCATGTAACGCATCAATTCATAACCGACAACGGGGTGCTGTTGAATTTCTTCTCGCTGCTCTTCGGTCAGTTTATCTTTACAGTTAATAATTTCAAGCGGTAATAATGCCATACCGGCATCATGCATATAAACAGCGGCTGCCAGTTGATTTGGATTCACTGGTCGACCCGCCTGATCATTCATTTTAAGTGCCAGGCGTAACATCCTGTGCACTCGTCCACTCCAGTATTTCGCTCGTGACTCTAATGGTTCTGCCAGAGCACGAAAGAATATAAAGTCATCACTTTCCTCTACACCATAGGCAGATAACTCTTCCTCATCGGGCATATTTTTCGAGAATAAATTAACCAATGAGTCACTAACCGTAATACTGGTTTCAATTATCTCAATACCAGGATCCAGGAGTAATAAAGCATCTTTTATAACAGCACCTCGACTTATATTATCTGCTGTTCCTATCGCATCAATACTTTCGCAAATTCGCGGCATTCGCGTTAAAAGTACGCAGCGATCTTCACCATCGATTATCTTTTCCATCACAATTTTAATATCATCAATTGCAAGTAAAATTAAATCGCTCAAGACCGTTTCAAATTTTAGATTTTTTAATCTTATCTGTTGTATCAAGCCCGTTAAGCTGATTATCATCGGCTCGATTGCTTCCAGCCCTACATCTTTAAGTGATTTTTGTATTAATTCGATGCCCTGCTGTAGCTCGACAATCAAACCTTCTTCATTCGGTGACATCTCCAGCATTAACAAGGATTGCTCTATTTGCTGCTGAGATGAGTTGAAATTGATAAAAAAGCCTGCCAGCGCACTTGCACCAATGCTTTCTAATTGTTGATGAATACTATTTTTTGACATTTAGCTCTCCCTCACTTAATTCACGCGTAATCCAGACTGGGAATATATATACATTATAGGGAATTAGATTTTGAGCTCTTGACTATTCTGACTAACGGGCCATTTCCTGTGCTAAAACCACATCCGTTTAAAATATAGTGTATTTTCCGTGATTATTAAGCTAATTTCAGGATGAAAGTGACTCTAACTCTTCGCTTTTTATTAACCAGCTTTCTTCTATTTCTCCTAAACTTGTGCTTTTTTGCGCCCGATCACGTGATAATTGTTCCATCAGCTCGCGTTTATCTGCTTCATACATCTCCGGTTTAGCAAGCTCAGACTCTATAGCGCTTATTTCATGCTCAAGTTTTTGCATGTTCTGCTCTAAGGATGCAACCTCTTTTCTCAATGGATTCAGTAATTTACGCTGCTCTGCCAGCTGCTGTCTCTGGGCTTTTTTATTAAGAGCCTTAGTATCTTCTTCTTTAATATTTTTTTTAAGCGTACTGGTCTTTTCTTGCATTAACCAGTCCCGATATGCATCAAGATCTTCGTTAAATGGCTCTACTTTACCTCCATCTACCAGTAAAAATTGATCTGTAACCGCACGTAACAAGTGACGGTCATGAGATACCAGCACCATAGCGCCTTCAAATTCCTGTAATGCCATTGATAATGCATGACGCATTTCAAGATCCAGATGATTGGTCGGCTCATCCAGTAGTAGCAAATTTGGCTTTTGATATATTAAGAGCGCCAGAACCAAACGCGCCTTCTCTCCTCCGGAAAACGGTGCTACTGGCTCTAACACTTTATCACCCTGAAAATCGAAACCACCAAGATAACTTCTAACTTGCTGCTCTGTTAATTGAGAATCCAGCCGCTGTAGATGCAACAATGCGCTCGCTTCCAGATCTAGCTGCTCAAGTTGATGCTGGGCAAAATAACCAATATTCAATTCTGATGACTGTTCAAATTGCCCCTGTTGTTGTTTAAGCTCACCAGCTAATAATTTTATTAAGGTTGATTTGCCGGCACCATTATGGCCAAGCAAAGCAATCCTGTCTCCTGGCAATATACTTAAACTCGCATTCTTCAAGATTTCAAGATCACCATAACCAACATTAATTTTATCAAGACTCATTAATGGGTGTGGTAACTTTTCTGGTTTAAAAAACGAAAAATTAAATGGAGAATCAATATGTGCAGCTGAAATCATTTCCATTCTTTCTAGCGCTTTTACTCGTCCCTGGGCTTGTTTTGCTTTACTTGCTTTAGCTTTGAAACGGCGAATAAAACTTTCTATATGAGCCACTTCTCGCTGTTGTTTTTCATACTGTGATTGTTGCAATGCTAGTTTTTCTGCGCGTAATTTTTCGAACTCACTATAATTTCCGGTATACAAGTGCGCCCTTTGTTGCTCTATATGCACAATATGATTTGTAACTTTATCCAGAAAATCACGGTCATGTGAGATTAACAAGATGGTTCCTGCATAATTAAGCAACCATTGCTCAAGCCAGATTACCGCATCCAGATCAAGGTGATTGGTCGGCTCATCAAGTAACAATAAGTCTGAACGACACATTAATGCCTGTGCAAGGTTTAAGCGCATCCGCCAACCACCTGAAAAGCTGTTTACAGAATCATCTAGTTGTTCAGTTTTAAAACTTAATCCCAGCAATAATTTACTTGCTCTGGATTCAGCCGTATAGGCATCAATTTCTTCAAGACGACTATGGCACCTGGCTTGTTCGTTACCATTGTCTTCTGTTTCAGCAATCAGTAAGTTTTGTTGAATTTTTCTAAGTTCAACATCGCCATCTAAAACATATTCAATTGCACTCTTATCTGTTGCGGGTGTTTCCTGCGCCACATGCGCAATAATAGTTTTTTCTGGTATAAACAAGTCACCTGCATCACTCTGCAACTGATTTAAGATGAGCGCAAATAAGCTCGATTTACCACAACCATTTGAGCCAGTTACCCCTACACGGTTACCGCGATGAACTTTAAAACTTGCTTTTTCAAACAGGACTTTAGTTCCACGTCTTATTGCGAGATCCGATAGAGTTAACATTAGGTTTTTCTTTTCAGTTTCTGGTTATTCAAAAGAAGTTAAACAAATCAATATTCAAAAGTTAAGCAGCCAATAGATGACTGTTTTTTATTTTTATTTTCATCTTGACTAATAACTTATAACTTCTGACTTAAAGCTATCGCTTAAAAGCCTGCGAGAGGGCATCAGCCATTGCTGAATTACCCACATTGCCAGCTGATTGCTTCTGCTGTTTTTGTTGTTTCTGTTTCTGTGGTTGTTTTTTATCACGTTTCATATCTTTAACCTGATCTCGACTTTCATCCTCTAACCGCATAGTCAATGCAATACGTTTACGCTGCACATCCACTTCCATGACTTTTACTTTTACTACATCGCCTGCTTTTACAACTTCTCGCGGATCTTTTATAAAGGTGTTAGATAATGCCGAAATATGCACAAGTCCATCCTGATGAACACCAATGTCTATAAATGCACCAAAGTTTGTTACATTAGTAACCACACCTTCCAAAACCATATCAACGGACAAATCTTTAATTTCTTCAACACCTTCTTTAAATTCTGCCGTTTTAAATTCAGGCCTTGGATCACGACCTGGCTTTTCCATTTCACTTAAAACATCTTTAACTGTAGGCAAACCAAATTTTTCATCTACATAATCATTAGCACTTAATTTTTTCAAAAAACTGGTATCACCTATAATTGCATTTATAGATTTTCCAGATTGCGCTACTATTTTTTCTACTAAGGGATATGTTTCTGGATGAACTGCAGAAGCATCTAATGGATTTTCACCTTTTGATATGCGCAAAAATCCCGCTGACTGCTCAAATGCTTTTGGCCCAAGACGGGGCACATTTAACAATTGCTTTCTATTTTTAAATGCACCATTTTCATCTCTAAATTGCACAATATTTTCTGCCATAGCCTGACTTAAGCCTGACACCTGAGTCAACAAAGGAACCGATGCCATATTGATGTCAACACCGACAGCATTTACACAATCCTCTATCACGGTATCTAATTGGCGCGCTAGTTTTACCTGACTAACATCATGTTGATACTGACCTACGCCAATCGCTTTTGGCTCTATTTTCACCAGCTCCGCCAATGGGTCTTGTAGGCGACGCGCTATTGATACGGCCCCTCTGATTGAAACATCAAGATCTGGAAACTCTTTTGACGCTAGTTCTGATGCCGAATAAACAGATGCTCCGGCTTCAGACACTACTAAAGAAGTCATTTTTAATTCAGGATATTTACTAATTAATTCTTTTGCTAACTTATCGGTTTCACGTGATGCTGTTCCGTTTCCGATACTAATTAACGCTACATTATGTTTTTTACAAAGCGCTGCTAAAATAGCAATAGCCTGATCCCATTGTTTCTTTGGTGCATGGGGATAAATTGTTGCGTAATCAACCATTTTTCCAGTTTCATTTACAACAGCCACTTTAACTCCTGTACGTAAACCTGGATCTAATCCTAATGTCGCTTTTGGCCCGGCAGGTGCAGCAAGTAACAAATCATTTAAGTTAGAAGCAAAAACTTTAATCGCTTCTTCTTCTGCGGCCTCTTTTAATTTCATTTTTAATTCGACATCTAAATGACTAAATATTTTAATTTTCCAGGCCCATCGAACAGTATCCTGCAACCATTTATCAGCGGCTCGACCTTTATTTTCCAGGTTGAAGTAGTGAGCAATCATCGACTCACATGGATGTGTGTCTAACTCATCTTCATCAGGCGCTTTTAAATTCATTTGTAATATTGATTCATTTCTGCCGCGAAATAAAGCCAGCGCTCGATGTGATGGAATTTTCTGAACCGCTTCTTCGTATTCAAAATAATCTGAAAACTTTGCACCTTCTGCTTCTTTGCCCGTTATAACTCTTGACTCAATAACACCCTGACCCCATAAATATTCACGTAGCGTTTGTAACAAATCAGCTTCTTCGGCAAACTGCTCCATTAATATCTGCCGTGCTCCATCTAGAGCCGTTTTAATATCGGTTACCGATTTATCAGCATCGAGGAACTTTTCTGCTTCGACTTCTGGTTGTAAATCTGGATTTTCAAATAAAGAATTAGCCAGAGGCTGAAGACCTGCTTCTCTTGCTATTTGAGCTTTTGTACGTCGTTTTTGTTTGTAAGGCAGGTACAAATCTTCAAGTCGATTCTTGGTATCGGCCTGCATAATTGAAGCCTTCAACTCGGGTGTCAGTTTTTCCTGCTCGTCTATAGTTTTTAAAATAGAAATACGTCTTTCGTCTAGTTCACGTAAATAACGTAATCGCTCTTCCAGTAACCTTAACTGAGCATCATCTAAGCCACCGGTTACTTCTTTTCTATAACGTGAAATGAACGGAACGGTTGATCCTTCATCAAGAAGTCCTACAGCAGCAATAACCTGCTTTTCGGCTACAGATAATTCTTCGGCAATACGTTGGGAAATAGACAGCATGGAACAACATAACTCTGGTGATTATAGATCGACTATTGTACCTAATTGGCGATTTAATGGCTTTAATATTTGAATATATTTTACTAAAAGGTTGGCATTAGATGCGTACGTAAACGCCAGTATCGTTTACGCGCTAATTATCAGATTAAATTCCTGCAAGCACATTAAATAATTAAACATCAATGGTACAAACGTTTCTTCAAATGCAATACTACTTTACTTAGCCCCAGCTTAAGTTTGCTATCCGCGTGAGTTATAAGTGGTAATATTTTACGCATCGCAGAAGCCAGTTGCTCATTAGAAACTGTACTCTCTTCATGGGATAGTTTTGTTATAAGCTCATCCAGACTTAAATCAATATTCTCTTTAATGTCAGCTTTTGCAGGCGCAACCTTAGCTGATACTTCTAAACTTTGATACTTGACTATCTTACCACCACCGCCATTAACTGCTTTTTTCAATGCTTTCTCAGCCTGATTTAACAATTCTGAAAATGCAATATCCGTATCATCTAATGCGGGAGACGTAATGCCTGTACTGAACTGAATATTAAATACATCCTGGCCCATTTTTAGCTTTAATCTAGCTACTCTTTGACAAATTCGCCTGACTAATATCTCTGCACCCTGGGGATCTGAGCTTGGAAGTAATAAAGCAAAACGAGAAACACCAAGTCGCGCAGCGATATCTTCTGTTCGTTTACCTTCATTTATTAATGAAGCGACCTTAGCCAAAATTTGCTCGGCAATTTCTTTACCGTGTTTTACAAAGACTTCAGCAAAGTGGTCAATATCAAATCTAACAAGCGTAACTTCTGTGCAGTGTCGTTTAGCATATGCCAGCGTCTTCTCACCCTGTTGACTAAAGGATGACTCAGTAGATAAACCTGTTAATTTGTCCAGTGATGCCGATTTTTCAAGCGATTTAACTTCATTTCTATAATTTATATGTGCAGACGCACGGGTTTTTAAAGAAATTGAATCAAATGGTTTGCTTATAAAGTCTGTAGCTCCCTGCTGTAAAACCTCTTCTTTAGTGCCGTCGGTTTCTTCAGCGCCTGTAATAATAATCACCGGAACTTTGGCAAGCACTGGGTCCTGAGCGTTACGAATTTTTTCCAATAACTCAAAGCCATCCATATTTGGCATACCCAGGTCACTGAACACTACTGAAATTTTCGGGTTTTTTTGCAATTCATCCCATGCTACTTCACCATCTTCTGCTTCTATAACATCAAAATCTTTCTGTAAGATTTTCACTGCAGCTCGGCGAATTACACGTGAGTCATCTACAACTAATACCTGGTTCTCACTTATATTTTCTGCCACTGATGCCTTCACCTGTATTTAATTAAACCCGCTCTATAGTGGGGGTTATATAATAATTTAAACTACATACCAGTTTAGACTATTAAAAACAAAACGTTAGCGCTTATCATTGAGCTAACTTACAAACAAAAACGCCACCTCTGTAATTCGAGGTGGCGCCAATTTGTAACAGTGCTGAATAATTAACTAGCTTTTGGGACCACGTGACAAACGCTTACGCTCATTTTCAGTTAAGTATTTTTTACGGCAACGAATAAAGTTAGGCGTTACTTCTACTAACTCATCATCATCGATGAACTCTAGCGCCTGTTCGAGCGTCAATTCAATCGGCTTAACTAAGGTTAATGCTTCATCAGTACCTGATGCCCGCACGTTGGTTAACTGTTTACCTTTAATGCAGTTAACCACTAAATCGTTCTCACGCGCATGTATACCAACAATCATACCTTCGTATACTTCATCGCCGTGTGAGACGAACATTTTTCCACGTTCCTGCAAATTGAAGATCGAGAAGCTCACAGCCTTACCCGGACCGTTTGAGATCAACACGCCTTTACTGCGCTGACCAATTACCACATCAAGCTTAGGACCATAACTATCAAAGTTACTGTACATTAAGCCATTACCCGCTGTGGCTGTTAAAAACTCTGTACGGAAGCCAATTAGGCCACGTGTAGGAATAATGTAATCCAGGCGAACGCGACCGCGTCCGTCTGGCACCATGTCTTTCAGCTCACCTTTACGAATACCCAGTTTTTCCATCACAGAACCCTGAGCATCTTCTGGCACGTCTACGGTTAAACGCTCGTACGGCTCACACATTTTGCCGTCGATTTCTTTAATAACAACTTCTGGGCGGCCTACGCAAAGCTCAAAACCTTCACGACGCATAGACTCGATCAATACCGACAAGTGCAGCTCGCCACGACCTGAAACGCGGAATTTATCACCGGTTTCACCTGGCTCAACGCGCAATGCAACATTATGGATAAGTTCTTGATCTAAACGATCTGAGATATTACGCGAAGTAACATACTTACCGTCCTGACCAGATAACGGGCCATTATTTACCTGGAACGTCATGCTCAGAGTTGGTTCATCAACTGATAAAGGCGGCATTGCCACTACGTTTTCAGGGTCACACAAAGTATCTGAAATATTTAGCTTATCAATACCACTGAAACAAATAATATCGCCTGCCTGCGCAGTTTCCACTTCTATACGCTCTAAACCATGGAAGCCAAGAATTTGTTGCATCCTTACGTTATTACGAATTTTACCTTCTACATCAATCAAGGATATTTGCTGGCCGCGTTTGATTTTACCCTGCTTAATGCGGCCTATACCGATAACACCCACATATGAGTTGTAATCTAATGAGCTCACCTGCATCTGGAAGGGTGCGTTAACATCAACATCAGGTGCTGGCACATGCTCAATAATAGCTTCCAGCATAGGTATCATGTCGCCCTCGGTAACAGAGTCATCCAGACTCGCAAAGCCGCCTAAGCCTGATGCGTAAAGCACTGGAAAATCCAGCTGGTCATCGGTTGCACCAAGCTGATCAAATAACTCAAATGTCTGGTCAAGCGCCCAATCAACACGAGCTGCTGGCTTATCTACCTTGTTTATAACAACAATTGGCTTGAAACCCATATTAAATGCTTTCTGTGTTACAAAGCGCGTCTGAGGCATAGGGCCTTCCTGCGCATCAACCAGTAGTATTACTGAATCAACCATAGAAAGTACACGCTCAACCTCACCACCAAAGTCTGCGTGACCCGGCGTATCTACAATATTGATACGGTAGTCATTCCAGGTAATTGCTGTGTTTTTGGCCAGAATGGTAATACCACGTTCTTTTTCCTGGTCATTAGAATCCATAACACATGTATCCATGTCTCCACGGGTGTTATCTATTGTGCCAGACTGTTTTAACAGTTCATCAACCAGTGTAGTTTTACCGTGGTCAACGTGGGCAATAATTGCGACGTTACGTAATTTCATGTTTGTTTCGAGCTCCTGGCCAAATTAAGGCACCAAAAATAGTGTCTAATAGGCCAGTTAACCGGCCAATCAAAAAGGGTGGCAAATTGTACAGCATATTAGGAGATGATGATTAGTGTAGAATGCATATATTCGAATTTATTTGACCAAATAACATGAAAAACACACATTATGACCGTCTTGGTGGTGAAAAATCCGTACGTGAACTGGTAGATCGCTTCTACGACCTTATGGATTCAGATAAAGATGTAACCGAATTAAGGGATATACATGCTCCTGATTTAACAGATGCCCGCAATAAACTGTTTATGTTTTTATCTGGCTGGCTGGGAGGACCATCACTTTATATTGAAGAATTTGGTCATCCGCGCTTACGTCAGAGACATATTTCTTTCCGTATCGGAGAAACTGAAAGGGACCAGTGGATGTTTTGTATAAATCAGGCCATGTCAGACATGAACATTGAAAAAGAACTAAAACAAACACTTTATGATGCCTTTTACAAAACCGCTGATTTTATGCGAAATCAGTAAAACCCAAAGGCCTAAGTAAGGATTTTCTGATATAACGGTCAGCCTTCTGTGATAACGGCTATACGGCATAGTGCTTTTACTTTCAATGTGATATAAATTATGCAAATTATATGAATCTGCTCTATAACTATTTA
>JAPHSS010000054.1 GCA_026195255.1 Gammaproteobacteria bacterium
TCGTTCAGATGCGCCATCCAGGCTTACAGAACTTAAAATTACATCCCTGTAATTTTACCCCTCGATGGAAACATTTTTTGGCTAGCTCCAGAGGGGATACAAATCAAAACCAATATAAAGCGGTTATTTAAAAGAAGATAAATATGGATTTCAGTTAAACAGTTTTACTCTGTTAAGGCTCATCTCCATCGGGGAAAGACCGCCGATTTTTGGCGCTCTGTCCCCTTAACCCATACCACCAGGAGATGTTCGGTGTAGCAACCCAGTCCTGTTAAAAGCCTGAAAAACCAAAAGCAAATACATAAACTCATAAAGCTAAACTAAACTTTGCTATAACCTTTAACTGCTTTCAGCCAGGTCTTCTAATAACTTTTCCTGCGCAATAAATGCTTCTTTGCCATCTTCTGGTGTCGCCCGCGTGTAGATACCGTCCTGATCCATTTTCCAGGCTTGTGTATTATCCAGTAAATAATATTCCAGTTCATTAATTATGCGGTCTTGAAGTGCTTTGTTTTCTATTGGTATGGCAATTTCAACACGGTGGTATAAATTGCGTTCCATCCAGTCTGCACTGGAGATATAAACTTCAGGGTTCTCATCATTTTTAAAGTATATGACCCTGTCATGTTCAAGAAATCTACCGACAATAGAGGTTACTTTTATATTTTCAGATACACCCGCAAGGCCTGGTCTTAGTGCGCACATGCCACGGATGAGTAGATCGATTTTTACACCATACGATGATGCCTGATATAAGGCGCTAATCATCTCAGCATCTACCAGCGAGTTGAGTTTTATAATAATACGGCCTTCTTTACCCTGGGCCGCATGTTGTCTTTCTCTCTCGATTTTTGCTTCGAGTGCATCCTGAAGTGTGAACGGTGATTGCAGTAGTTTGTTCAGGTTCTTAGTCTGACCCATGCTGGTTAACTGATGAAATACCCGGTTAACATCTTCACATATTTTTTTGTTTGAAGTGAATAAACCATAATCAGTGTATAAACGGGCAGTACGTGAATGGTAGTTCCCCGTGCCTAAATGTGCGTATTGTCTTAAATGTTGTGCCTCACGACGTATAACCAGTAACATTTTGGCGTGGGTTTTATAACCCACAACACCATATACAACATGGGCTCCCGCTTCCTGTAATTTAGCCGCCAGTGTTATATTGGCTTCTTCATCAAATCGGGCGCGTAACTCAACAACCACGGTGACTTCTTTACCCAGTTTAGCGGCTTTTACCAGTGCATTAACGACGGCGGAGCTTGGGCCTGTTCTATAAAGAGTTTGTTTTATGGCTAGTACGTTCGGATCATTGGCTGCCTGACGAATAAAATCTACAACAGGCGCAAAGGACTCGTAGGGATGGTGTAATAAAACATCCTGATTACTGATGGTTTCAAAAATATCAGATTTAAGAGTGACCTTGGTTGGAATAGCCGGTACAAAAGGTTTGTATTTTAATTCAGGACGGTTTATTAAATCATAAACCTCATTTAGTCGGTTTACGTTAACCGGACCATCAACTCGATATAAATCCTGTTCTGAAAGTTCAAATTTATCTAACAGATAATTACATATTTTTTCAGGGCAATCGTGCGCGGCTTCAAGACGCACCGCATCGCCATAACGCCGTGAACCCAATTCACCTTCTACGGCGCGTAACAAATCATCAATTTCTTCTTCGTCAACATATAAGTCACTGTTACGGGTAACGCGAAACTGGTAACAGCCTTTAATATTCATGCCCGGAAACAGGCTACTAACATAAGCATGCACAACCGATGATAAGAAAACAAAATCATTGGGCCCACAGTCGCATTCTTCATGGGGTAGCTGAATAATACGTGGCAGTGCTCGTGGAATTTGTACAATAGCTAAACCGCTATTACGTCCAAATGCATCTTTACCCTTTAAGGAAACAATAAAATGCAAACTCTTATTTAGTATACGTGGAAACGGGTGGGCCGGGTCGAGTGCAAGTGGGCTGATAATAGGTAATAACTCATTATCAAAATAATCTTTTAACCAGCTATCCATGCAGGTATTCCATTCTGTACGGCGTACAAAACGAATGTTCTCAGCTGACAGTAGATCATCTAAAATATGGTTGAGTAACTGGTACTGCTCGTCAACCAGTTCGTGCGCTCGTTGACTAATAGATTTTAGAACCTGCTTAGGTGAAATATTATCAGGCTCATTATGCTGCGCGCCCAGTTCCACTTTCTGTTGCATGCCAGCAACTCTTATCTCAAAAAACTCATCCAGATTGGTGCTGAAGATACACAAAAAACGTAACCGCTCAAGCAGCGGAATGCTCTCGTCCCTGGCCTGCTGTAACACACGCCAGTTGAACTCAATCAGGCTCATCTGGCGATTGAGGTAATATTCCGGTTTCTTGAAATCAATAGAGGCTGTCTTGCCTGATGTCTTTTTCTTAGAAATCTTCTTGTTTGTGTCTGGCTTCGTCATTATTTAAATTTTTTGCTGTTTTTATAAGGATCTCAACATCAATATTAGACCAAGTTTGTGTTTTTAGCCATAATTATGAGTCAGGTTTATTAGCAGTATCATGTATTTAGCGTTAATTCTTTACAAATTTGTTAAGATTGGGCGAAGTCTATTTCTATGGTGTATCCTCTATACTCATGATAATAATTATAAATTTTTAACTGTGGAGTCATGGTATGACGTCTGATTTCTGGGTCAATCTAATAAAAGGCCAGCCCGAGTTATCGATACTCATTTGGGTATGTATATTGATTTTAGTGATGTATATCGCCAGGCAGCCTGCGCACCAGATGATTCTTTTACTAACACGGAGTCTGCGTAACGCATTACGCCTGATGGCACAGTCGGTGATGATAGCCGAAAAGCAACTAAAAAAGCGTAATCGAGAAGTATTATTAGCCCAGGGCCAGGAGCATGCAGAACGATTTATCGAACGTGAGTTTCAACGTGTAGAAATATTAGTAAATCGTGATTTAAGTGGTTATCCGTCATTACAACGTGACTTAAAAGAGCAAATCACCCGCATTGATGAGGATTATGTTCAATCTAGTGAGGTTCCACCAAAACCGCCCGAATGGCTTAAAGCGGTGAAGGCAGTGGCTGATATACCAGATAATGGCTCCCCGGTTGTCGCTAAAATATTAAACGATATACATAACACGTTAAAAAAAGCATTAGAAACAGACTTGCAGGAATATCGTCGGGCAAGTCGAGATCGCCATGGCTTATTGAAAAAAATGATGCCCTATTGGCGATCACTTAACAATAGTCTGAACTCTGTTGAAAGAAAAATAACAGGCCTTGAGCAACGTTCAATAATTATTGATGGACAAATGCAAACGTATGAAGATATCAGAAATCAAACCGGCTATGCGGAACGAATGTTATCTTCATCATCACTTACACAGTTTTTTATATCAGGTCTGGCTCTTTGCCTGGCTGTAATCGGCATGTATGTAAACTTTCAACTGATCGCTTTACCTATGGAAGAAATGGTCGGAGCAGCAAGTTATTTAGGCTCAAGCTCTATTCGTGCATCAGATGTATCTGCTTTGTTCATAGTCAGTATTGAGGTTATTTTAGGATTATTTTTAATGGAATCGGTAGGCATAACCCGATTATTCCCGGTTATTCATTTATTAGAAGATCATAAGCGTAAACTCATTTTCTGGATCATGCTTAGTTTCCTGGTTGTTTTTGCGGGCATTGAAGCATCACTTGCATATATGCGAGATATGTTAGCAGCTGACCGTGAAGCCTTGTCACAACTCCTCACGGGGGTAGAAGTGACAGAACCGCCATTGCGCTGGATACCCTCGTTAGGGCAAATGGTAATGGGTTTCATACTGCCTTTTGTTTTAACGTTTGTGGCCATTCCCCTGGAGTCATTCATTCACTCATTCAGAACGGTAAGTGGTTTATTTATTGTATGGTTATTACATTTGCTGGTAGTCAGTATTCGATTTGTTGCTTATATAATTTACGCAATGGGAAAAATGCTAATGAATGTTTACGATTTAATTATTTTTATTCCATTAAAAGTTGAAAGTAGTTTTTCAAACAAACCTGATAAAAAGAAAAAAGATTTAATAAGCGGTGTGTTAACTCATCAGCAAGAAGAAGTGAGTGAAAAATGAAAACATTTATCGCAAAGGGGGTGTTTCTTGGCTTAAGTTTTATGTTGCTGATGAGTTTACTGGCACAACATGGCTGTTCTGAACCCAGAGAGAAAAAAGCGGTTTATGTGCTGGTAGATACCTCGGGAACCTACAGTAAGCAGTTTGATAAAGTACAAATAGTAATGCGTTATCTACTAGGTTCATTAACGCCCGGTGAATCTTTAGCGCTGGCACGAATAGATAGTGAGAGTTTTAATGAAAAAGATATTATTGCCCGCATGAGTTTTGACTTAAGACCGTCTATGGCAAATGCCCAGAAACGCGCATTCATAGAATCTATTGATATGTTTGGTAAGAATATTCAAGCAAGTAGATACACTGATATAACCGGCGGTATCTTACAGGCAATAGAATATTTAAATGAAACTCAGGCAACGCAAAGAACAATTCTTATCTTTTCAGATTTAAAAGAAGAAATTAAAAAAGGTCAGGTACGAGATTTTCCAATTAGTTTTAATGGTATTCATGTAGTGGCTATCAATGTGACTAAATTAAAGAGTGACAACGTTGACCCCAGGGAATACCAGAATCGCCTTGACGCATGGGCTAAACGAGTTGAGCAGGGCGGGGGTAACTGGAAGTTAATTAATGATATGAATAACCTGAGTCAGATCATTGAATGATCTGTGAGAAAGGTCACAAAGTGAAAGCATTACCGACAGTTGTCTAAAATAAGTAAATAGTTAACTTATTGATATATATTAGTTTATTTTATAGTGCTGTCAGTTTATTTAAAGTAAAAAAACGCCTGTAATCACGTTTTTAATCTCTAATTGATTGAAAAATATACTAAAAACCAGGCTCTGGGATGATTATTGCATTTATGAACATCAAAGAATAAAAGATATAACCACTTTCAGGTTATATAAAAAGTGTTAACAGGATTGTGTGTGATGAGTGTTTTTTCGCAGTTTTTAAAGGTATGTGCGATCTCAGGTGTGACCTTATTAAGTACATCGGCAACTTCTGCCAGCTTTACAGGTTTTGCATATGGTGATTTTAGTAACCCCGTTTCAGGTGTTAACGATTATATAAATATCGTTAATAACGATTTGGGTTATCACCGCAAGGACAATAGTGTTTTTGACTGGGGTATAGATAAAAGAGGTAATAGTAGCCGCTTTCGTTTCGATGGTACCGCCAGTGATTATTTCGAGCCTAATTTTACAGTAACAGAGGGCACTGCTTTTTCATTAGGTGAATTTACCTACGTAAATCGTGCTACACGTTACTCTGCGAATGTTACCGGCATAGATTTTGATCTAAATGTAAATTTGCTGGGTATTGGCTGGTCGACTTTTAATTATTCATTGAGTATTGACAATACCCCTAACGGATCAAAAAATGTACCAGATTATGTCAGCCTGATTAGTCAGGGTGAAGACTCATCATTTAGCTATCTGGGTAATTCATATCGTTTTGAAATTTTAGGCTTCAGTCGTGATGGTGGTTTAACCTTTGAAGACTCTACATTTGCTAATGAACGGTCATATACAACGGCTGAAATATATGGTCAAATTCAGGCGGTGCCTGTACCTGCAGCCCTGTGGTTATTTGGTTCAGGTTTATTAACTCTTGGTGCCTTATTAAAAAGAAAAAAATGATAATAAGATTTACACATGTAGCCACTCATAATTTTTATTAATTATACCTGGCAGGGAAGGTTTAAAAATGGCTCTGCAGGAATGTTGGGGTTTATACGAGAAAGAATATGAGGGTAATCCGCTAAGGATACGTCTTAATGAAGGCATAGAAGATTATGTCTGTCACCCTCGTTATATGCATCAGATTTGTATTGCGGTTCCACTGAATGATGCAGATGACACCGGGTTTCCTTTTCCTGAGGAGTGTAAATTACTCGATGAACTGGAAATGTTACTAAAAGAGAAACTGGAACAACAGCAGATATCTGTATTTGCAGCCGTTGTTACCTCTAATGGATATAGAGTATTTATTCTTTATACCTACCTCCCCGATTATTGTTTAAAAACCGTAAACGAATTAAATAATGACTGGATATATCATCCCATCACATCAACTGCCCAGGAAGATCGTAACTGGGAAACTATAGAAGAATTGATAGAAAACACCAAAAGATAACTTTAAATTTCGTCAATAACTAAGTGAAACCCCGCTTAACTGCCTTTATCTCTGGCGGTAGTAAAAATAATTGATTTTTTTAACCCCATTGTTAAACCCCGGACGTTTATAGTTTTGAACCTATAAAGGAGTTTTACAATGAATAATACAATCACGCCTCTTTCGTTATCTATCGTATGTGTCTCTGGTGTGCTTTTATCGGCATGTGGGTCGGTAGAAAAAAACGACACAGATCTAACTCAGCTTACTTCAGATAAACAGATAAAAACAAATCAGCAGCAAAATATCAAAGAAACAGAAAAAACACAGCTTACCAATACACCCGAAATAATCACACGGGGGCTAACGTCGGCAGCAGTAAAAGCCAGCGCCAAACATAAGAATTATATTATGTCAGAAAGATCGGCTACTGCGTTTAAACAACGGCCGCAGCCTTCTGTTATTTATAATCAAGATTCATTTATGCATGCTGCCGAAGAAAATAGAGAAAATTATAATCATTTCACCGACAACGTTATTAATAAGTCTATAGAGAGTCCACTGTCTACATTTAGTATTGACGTAGATACAGGGGCCTATTCAAATGTAAGACGTTTTATAAATCAGGGGCAACTGCCACAAAGAGATGCGGTGAGAGCTGAAGAGTTAATAAATTATTTTAGTTACAATTATGAATACCCGCAGAGTAAAAGTCAGCCCTTCACTATCAATACAGAAATAGCGCCATCACCCTGGAACAAAAATAGTCATTTATTACATATTGGCTTACAGGCATACCAGTCGTTTAATGAGCAGCGCCCTGCAAATAATCTGGTGTTTTTAGTCGATGTATCCGGTTCCATGCAGAGCAAAGATAAATTGCAGTTGCTTAAGTCAGGTTTAAAATTGCTGGTTAAAAATTTAGATGAAAATGATCGAATTTCCATTGTTACCTATGCGGGTTCCAGCGGTGTAGTTTTAAAACCAACAAAAGGCGATCAAACGGCAGAAATATCTATGGCGCTTGATAACTTAACTGCTGCAGGCTCAACCAATGGCGCGAGTGGTATAAAACTGGCGTATCAGATGGCACAGCAGTCATTTATTAAAGAGGGCGTGAATCGCATTGTTTTAGCCACTGATGGTGATTTTAATGTAGGTGTTACAGATTTTGAGGCACTCAAACAAATCGTTGAAGAAAAGCGAAAAACAGGTGTGTCATTAACAACCCTGGGTTTCGGGCAAGGTAATTATAATGACCATTTAATGGAGCAACTCGCCGATGTGGGTAATGGTAACTATAGTTATATCGATAATTTAAATGAGGCAAGAAAAGTACTGGTTGAAGAAATGAGTTCAACCCTGAATACAGTTGCAAATGATGTGAAAATTCAGGTTGAATTTAATCCTCATCAGGTTTCAGAGTATCGTCTTATTGGTTATGAAAATCGCGCATTGAAACGTGAAGATTTTAAGAATGACAAGGTTGATGCAGGTGATATTGGTGAAAGCCATACAGTAACGGCTTTATATGAAGTGACATTTACAGATAGCCCGGTTCAGCAGCTTGGTTCGCAGCGTTATACTCGATCGAGTGAGGCTGTTGTAAATAATTATAATAATGAACTGGCCTTTCTTCGTTTAAGGTATAAGAAAAACAGTAAATCGAGTAGCCAGTTGATAGAAAAGCCATTATATAAAAGTGAAATTATTACTAATATGCAACAGGCGAGTAATAACTTTAAGTTTTCTGCCTCTGTGGCCGCATTTGCACAACAATTACGTGGTGGAAAATATCTACAAAACTTTAGCTATAATGATATTCTTGAGCTGGCTAGAAAATCTAAAGGTGATGATGTTTATGGTTATCGTGGTGAGTTTATTCAACTGGTAACACTGGCTCAGTCATTAGATAGCTAGAGGTTTTATTTAAACGCTGGAATGTTGCCTGAATAAAATTGATAAGGGCAGCATTTTATTAGTTTAGTGAGCTTAAAAATTTAAATATCAATATTAATGGATACAATTGAAAATACTTTCTTCAAATGAACTTGATGATCTAAGCGATGAAGATTTAATGTTAAGTTATCGAGATGGAACTGCAGCCGCTTTTGATGTGTTATACGCCCGCCATAAAGGTGGGTTGTATCGTTATGTATTGCGCCAGTTGAATAACCGGCCAGATATTGCTAATGAGCTGTTTCAGGATATCTGGATGAAACTCATTAATGCCCGTAAAAATTACCAGGCCACTGCCAAATTTACAACCTGGTTATATCATCTTGCACATAATCGACTGGTTGATTACTGGCGTAGTGAAAAATTTATAAAAAATGATGTGTCATATGATGAGACAGGTGAGTTGTCTGATGAATATTCTGATCCGCATAAAGAACTACAGAATAGTCAGTTACAAAAAAAAATAAAACAGGCAATAGCAGAATTACCAGAAGAACAACGTAGTGCTATTTTATTAAAGGAGGAAGCATCACTGAGTTTGGCTGAAATTGCCGAAGTGACGGGTGTAAACAGAGAAACCGTTAAGAGTCGCTTACGTTATGCTATAAAACGATTGCGCGGTATATTGCATCCATTGAGGCCCGTATCATGAGTAATAAAGACACCGAGCAGAATAAACTTGATCAGGATAAAACTGACCAGAAAGAAGTTGACCAGGTAAAAGTGGGCCAGGAAAAAGTGGATCAGGAAAAAATTTATAAGGATGAAGAATTTATAACACTCCATAAAGAATATCAGTCAGTGTCTACCGAGATGCCTGCTGAGTCTACTGATTCAAATATCTTACGTGCAGCCCATTCAGCGCTAAATTCACAAGATGAAAAAAATCATAAAATTGTTACCGTTAAACCCCGAAAAGTTAATAAACATGCCTGGTATGTGCCTGTATCGTATGTGGCAATTATTGTAATAAGTTTAAGTGTCTTTTTGAAACTGGCATTTGAAACAGAACTCATAGAAATAGAGCCAAATGGCGCAGGTTTTGCTGAAGAGTCCTTTTTGCTCGAAGTAGACAGATCCTATTCGGACAAACAGGATAAGTCACTTAGTGAACAAGAAATAAGCATTGAAAGTCTTCAGCGACAGAAAACTGAATTGCAGGCAGCGCGTTCAGATGAGATGTCGAGACTAAAAAGAAAACAAAGAGCGGCATCTGAAAAAAATGTACAGTTGCAACATCAAGCTGCTTCAGCATCTCTGGCGACACCGGCCCCGCTTAAAAGCGAAGCAGTGAAGGAAAACGCCGCAGCAGCTGAAATCGTGTCACCAAAGGCGCTAATGTCGTTACCCGCTGACGAGTCAAAATCTGTAATGGATTCAGCTGCAGAAGTAGAATCAGAATCAGGCTGGAAACCGCAGTCGCTAATTGAGAAAATGCCCATAGAGGCTGAAAATGAGAGGCAAATGGAACAGATAAGTGAATTGGTAAGGTTATTCGAAAACAGGCAGCTTGAGAAGCTCAGGAAAGCCCTGCTGGTTTATAGAAAGTCTTATCCATATAATAAAGAAACAGATCTTCTGCCTCAGGCGATACAGGAGCAGGAAAAACGCTGGTTAGCAGAGAAAGAAGTCAAATCCTCACATAATTAATGGATTAGACCTAATGCGGAGAATCCAATTCTAAGCTAGTATTATGCAACGGTTGCCCGAACCCATAGCAAAAAGGGGGGGCTAAAAGATATATTCAGGAAAGGTTACTAATGAAATTAACTAAGTTGACGGGCATTTTACTCGTTTCATCATCACTTCTATTTCAATCTGCATTACAGGCTGAAAACTTCAGAGCCCGAATTGTTAAAGTTCAGGGTGAGGTATATGTTGTCAATTCAGAAGGTGATAAAAGAGAGCCTGAGAAAAAACAATTTCTGGTTAATAGTAATGAAACGGTTGTCACTAGCAAAGAGAGCAGGGCAGTCATACAGTTTGAAGATGGTGCTATGTCGGTGCTTGATGAGAAAAGTAGCTTGAGGGTTGAGCAATCAGGCTGGTTATCTCAACTGGGTGGTAAAATTTATTATGTCTTTAGAAAAGTCATCGGCAAGAAAAAGCCAAAGAAAGTACGCACCAGGTTTGCCACTATTGGTATCCGTGGCACAACCTTTATCGTTGATGCTGAAGAGGCCAGTCAGCAGGTTGCATTACAGGAAGGCAAACTAAACCTTGAGTCTCCAGGTGATGACTACGAGATTCATAAAGCAGTATCAGACACGCAAGATTTCGCGGCCTTTAAACAGCAGGCAGCGCAACGCCAACAGGAGCTTGATGATGAGTTTAGTGATTACAAGCAAAACATAGGCGAAGAGTTTATAGAATATAAAAAGAGTTTTGATTTAGAGGCGAATAAAGTCGTTAGCTTTAACGGTAATCGTGTAGACGAAAATACATTAGATAAAAACTGGGAATCATCGTTTGACGATTTTGCTGAATTCTCAAAAGACTATATCGATGCCTATAAAGAGTTTGAACAATCGTCACAATCAGACAGTATTAATTAATAATTAGTTTTTTTTCTGTAAAAATACAACCTGCTGTGGCACATCTCCCTCGGGGAAAGGTCTCGTTTTTTGAGCCCTGTCCCCTTGACCGATACCACTATCTGCTGACAGTGTAGTTAGCCGACTCCGTACAACTCTTGGTGGTTTAGGTTAAGGGGACAGAGCACTAAAAGGCGGCGGTCTTTCCCCGAGGGAGATGTTCCACAACAGGGCACAAAACTTCTGGCTTAGTTTTAAATTTTTAAAGATTGATAAAGTTGAGGAAAACCCCGTAAGCCCTGTAAACCTCCTCCGTGTATAGCTAAAATTCTTGTGCCTGGCTTGAAATAATCCAGCTTAAGCAGATCTAAAATTCCCCATAACATTTTTCCGCTATACACAGGTTCCAGTTGAATGTTGTGTTTCAGTTTAAAATTTATAATAAACTCATCAAGTTCAGGTGATGTTTTTGCAAAGCCACCAAAGTGGTAATGGTGATTGATTTCCCATGTTGTGGAGTCAGATTTTTCAATTAAACTCTCTTTTATTTCGTTATCGAGCTGCGGGTTTTTCATTACAGCAAAACCTAAATATTTAGTCTCAGCTATTTTGTTGTTTTGAATAAGTGAGCTTAACATTGTGCCGCTACCAACTTCACAACAGATTACGTCATACTTATCATCTAACTCATCTAATAATTCAGCGCAGCCTTTCATTCCGGCTGAATTATTTCCACCTTCAGGTATTAAATAAAAATCACCAAACGCCTGTTTTAAATTATTAAGAAACTCAATGCTGGTTTTTTGCTTATATTCCAGACGTGAAATGAATTTAAGTTGCATGCCCCAGTGCTGCATATCCTGCAAACAGGGGTTAAGGTGTTTAGGTGCCTCGCCACGAATTATACCAATGGTTTTAAGGTTTAACTGGTTGCCCGCCGCAGCCAGTGCGTGCAAGTGATTTGAATATGCGCCACCAAAACTCAGTAATGTATCTTGCTGTTTTTTTTCAGCATCAAGAAGATTGTGTTTTAATTTTCGCCATTTATTTCCTTGTATAACAGGATGAATTAACTCATCACGCTTAATAAATAATTTAATATTTTTGCTGTCTAAAAGTTGATTATGTATTTGTGTAATCGGGGAGGGGAGATTGAGACTTGTTAAAGATTTCACGAATTTTTCAATTACAGATACACCTGATGGTGCATCTGTATGTTATTAATGCTCGAATTGATGTGTTTTTATTTTGCAACCACATGTATAACTGATGAGTATTCAAAATAAACGGTGCGATCATCATAAACCCAGCGGCTAATCGGGGGTTGCCCAACAGAAGGAATAATTTCAGCAGGTCGGCCTAATTCATTCTCTACTTTGTCAGTTGTCATGCCGCGACGTGGGAAGTCGAGTATTCTTACGGCTGCTACCTGTGGTGCGTCGTTAATATTAAGTACATCGCCTTGCTGCATAGTTTCTGTCTCTACTTTGCTGGCAGGCTCAGGCGTGTCCTGCGAATCTGTTTGCACGATACCAACAGGCTCGACGATTTCTTCATGCATCACCGGCTGCTCATTTTCATGTTGTTGTACAGGCATAGATTGCGCTGTGGCAGGCTCTTCTGTTATCACCTTTTCTGTTTCAGTGTCATCTGCCCATGGGCTACTCGCCATGACCTGTGTACTGAAGAACGCCAGTATTATTAGACCTGCTGATTTCAAGGAATTGTTTTTCATTGTGCTTCGCCATTATCTCTTTTCATAGATTCTAGCCTTTTTTCATAAAAAATACAGGTGCTTAGCCTTAATAATTCATGGGTTTTCGAGAAATGTGAGTTATTTTGCTTATCTTATCGCTTATAAGTGCAGGTTTTCACTTTCCTGAAGCAGAGAAAATTGTTCACGTAACTCAAGAATATGTTGTTCCCAGTAGTTTGGGGTATTAAACCAGGGGAAGTTTAACGGGAAAGTAGGGTCTGTCCAACGTTTAGCCAGCCAGCTTGAGTAATGCATTAAACGCAAAGTACGTAAAGGCTCAACCAGGCGTAATTCAGCGGGATTGAGTTCAGCGAATTCGAAATAACCGTCTAACACATGGTTGAGCTGTTGCTGTTGTTCGTTTCTGTCACCAGAGAGCAACATCCATAAATCCTGTATCGCAGGGCCACTTCGGCAGTCATCAAAATCTACAAAGTGGGGGCCCCTGTCGGTCCATAGAATGTTACCACTGTGGCAATCACCATGTAGACGTATATTGCTAACTGAGGCGTTGTTAAATCGCGGTTTAAGGAGCTCTATCAGGTCAGCGCTCAGCGTTTGATAAGCTTCCAGTAGGTAATCGGGGATAAAGTTGTTTGTTAATAAGAAATCGGCACTGTCTATGGCATAGGCTTCAACAGAGATACTCGGTCGACTAGTAAATGAGCTGCTTGCTCCTACCAGGTGTATACGCCCCAGCATTCGCCCAATCCATTCCAGGTGTTCTACGTTATCAAGCTCTGCGGTGCGTCCGCCCCTTTGAGGGTAAAGTGCAAACCTGTAGTTCCTGTAATTAAGCAGACTTTGCTGATTGAACTGTAACGGCGCCACAACAGGAATTTCCAGTTCTGATAATTCAGTCGTGAAATCGTGTTCTTCCTGAATTTGTTCATTGCTCCAGCGATTGGGGCGGTAATATTTGCCGATTATTTTCGGCGCGAATTCCGAACCTTCTTCGAGGCCAATCTGATATACCCTGTTTTCATAAGAGTTTAATGCAAAGATGCGTGCATCGCTTTGCAAACCCAGCGATTCCACTGAGTCGATAATCAGGGTGGGGTCAAGGGCTGCAAAATCGTGTGAGGGAATAGAAGAGTCCATAATGGTAAGCTGAATCCCTGTTGGTGGGTATAAGGTTTGTTGCCGAGAATAAAATCGACAGCAACAAACCCTGACACACGGCAGATTTAGTCGTTGTATTTACTCAATACAAGGCAGGCATTCGTGCCACCAAAACCAAAGTTATTGGTGAGGACGTTATTTAGTTCAGCGTTATCTACACGTTCTGTCACCAGTGGCATGCCAGCTACCTGTTCATCCAGATTTTCAACATTGGCTGAAGCCTGAATAAACCTGTTCTGCATCATTAACAGGCAGTAGATGGCTTCCTGAACGCCAGCAGCACCCAGTGAATGACCACATAGTGATTTACTTGAGCTAAACGGTGGTACATTGTCACCAAAAACTTCCTTGATAGCGCCGGTTTCAGCTACATCACCCACAGGTGTGCTAGTGCCGTGAGTATTAATGTAATCAACAGGGCCTTTAACAGTTGAAAGTGCCATTTGCATACAGCGAACAGCGCCCTCACCTGAAGGTGCCACCATGTCATGACCATCTGATGTGGCGCCATAACCGGTTAGTTCAGCATAAATGGTAGCACCGCGAGCTTTTGCGTGTTCAAGCTCTTCTAAAACAACTACGCCACCACCACCGGCAATAACAAAACCATCACGATCAGCATCATAACTGCGAGAAGCTTTATTAGGTGTTTCGTTATACTTCGAAGAGAGTGCGCCCATGCCATCAAACAACATGCTCATTGCCCAGTGTTCTTCTTCGCCACCACCGGCAAAAACGATATCCTGCTTACCTAACTGAATTTGCTCCATGGCATTGCCAATGCAATGCGTGCCTGTGGCACAGGCCGAGCTAATTGAGTAGTTAAGGCCTTTGATTTTAAAAGGTGTTGCGAGGCAGGCCGAAACCGTACTGGACATAGTGCGAGGCACCATATAAGGCCCTACGCGGCGAATACCTTTCTCACGAAGTATGTCAGCAGCCAGTACCTGGTTTTCAGGCGAGCCGCCACCCGAGCCCATAATCAGGCCGGTTCGTGGGTTTGAAACCAGTTCATCTGGTAATCCCGCATCTTCAATCGCCTGTTTCATCGCCACATAGGTGTAAGCCGCAGCATCACCCATAAAACGTTTTACCTTGCGATCAATATGTTCATTTAAATCAATATCAATAGAACCTGCGACATGGCTACGCATACCCATTTCTTTGTATTTTTCTTGAAATTTTATGCCAGAGCGGCCTTCACGTAGTGACTCTGTTACGGATTGCTTGTCATTTCCCAGACAGGAGACAATACCAAATCCAGTTATTACAACTCGTTTCATTTAATACGTACCTAAAAATCTTCTGTTGAGCTAAACAGGCCAACTCTAAGCCCTTTAGCGGAGTAAATTTCGCGCCCATCAACCTTGACCACGCCATCTGCAATACCCAATATTAAACCACGGGCAATTACACGTTTGATATTAATCTGGTAACTTACTTTTCCAGCACTGGGTAGAACCTGGCCAGTAAATTTAACTTCACCTACACCCAGTGCCCGGCCGCGGCCAGGGTGACCTTTCCAGCCTAGATAAAAACCAACAAGTTGCCACATGGCGTCTAACCCAAGGCAGCCTGGCATGACCGGATCGCCGGGAAAGTGGCATTCAAAAAACCATAAGTCCGGATTGATATCTAATTCAGCATGAATTTCGCCCTTATCAAACTCACCACCGTTCTCAGAAATATGCATGATACGGTCCATCATGAGCATATTATCGACCGGAAGTTGCGCGTTACCAGGGCCAAATAATTCGCCATGGCCGCATTTAAGAAGTTCTTCCCTGGTGTATGAGCTTTGTTTATTCGTCATTGCTTAATTTGGCCTTCGGCTGGTTACATTGTTGTTTCGGGAGGGAATTGTAACGGAAATAAGTTGATGATGGTATGGCTGATAAGAGGCGATTAAGAGTATTTGTCATATGTCAAAAATTAAGCCCTGAATAACAGGGCTTAATAACTGCTTTTGGAGTAATAAATCTTTAGTCGGTATAAAACTTTTGACTAAATTTAAATTTGGCCACCAGTGACTCACCAGCAGGGGTCGCCTGGATATCAAACTTTAATGTTTCGCGGTTAGAAACCTGCGACTGGGCCAGATAATAGATAGCTTCACCATCGTGTATTTCTTTGAACTCCAGATCTTTTATCTGACCTGTTAAATTACTGGCAAAACCGCTTATTTTGGCTTTTACAGGCCTGGTCACGTCACCATCTTTTTTCTGAACCGTGATATTAACAACCATGCGGTTATTACGTCGTGTCAGTGAATATGCTTTGGCTATTTCAGGCGTTAAAGTGTCACTACGGAAAGCGTTGTAATGAATTACATAGTTGCCAAATTCTTTAGCGTTTTCTGCATTGATAACACCGGAAAACAGAGTGAAAAACAACATTAATACACTGATAATAGTTTTTTTATATTGGGTCATATTTATATTCTCTCTAACGGGGATATTAGGACTATACAGACACTATAGACTAAAAAAAGAAGATTTGCCCTGTTTTAAAATGTGGAGATTATTTTTAGTAAAATCATAAAGATATTACAGATCTGTGCTATTTTTATTACAATCAAACTAACAGTTAAAAAGAAAGAATACAGTGCAATTTGATAATACACTTTTGAAGTATCTTGTGCCCATCAGACAGTTACAAACTGAGCATCGATTACAGATAGCTTCTCAGTCAAGGATGCTGGAGCTTAGCCCGGGTGATGAACTGTCAGCCAATGAAGAACATCGCTGGTTTGATTATTTGATAAAAGGAAAACTGGACCTACTGGCACTGGACAGTGAGCCGGTTTTATTAAGTGCGCATGATGAACGAGCGTATCACCCGTTGTTCAAAGAAGGCGAATATAAAACGCGTCTGCTGGCACAAAGCACCTGCCTTATTGCGCGTTTCGAAAAGCAGCTTTTTCATACTTTTATTGATCAGGAATTAATTACAGGTGAAGAGCTGGAAACAGTTGAAATGAGTGAGATTGAAGGCAACCTGTTTAATGAAATAATGCATGCATATAATATGGGTAATTTAAAATTACCCAGCTTGCCTGACATAGCCGTGAAAGTTCAAAAGGCCTTGCAGAGTTCAAATGCAAGTGCAAATGACATGGCGCGTATTATTTCAGCTGACCCGGCAATGGTTACGCGTCTGATTAACGCCGCAAATGGGCCACTAAATCGAGGTGTTGATCCGATAGCTAGTATACAGGCTGCGATTATTCGCCTGGGCATGCAGACAAGTAAAGAACTGGTAACCAGTTTTGCAATTAAACAGTTATTTAAAACTAAATCAAATATGCTTAATCAACGCATGCATGAACTTTATGATCACAGTGTTGATATAGCAGCAATCAGTTTTGCATTATCAAAACAAAGTGGAAAATTATCGCCTGATCATATGTTACTGGCAGGCCTGTTACATGAAATAGGTGTCATACCCATTTTAAGTTACATTGAAGACACGGGTTTGATAGTAACTGACGAGGCTGAGCTGGATAACATAATTAAAAACCTGCGAGGTGCTGTTGGTAGCATGGTAATTCATCACTGGGGGTTGTCAGGTGATTTGCTTGCAGTGGTAGAAGAATTTGAAAACTGGCAACGTGATGAAGAAGGTGAAATCGATACCTGCGATATGATAATTATTGCGCAAATCTATCGACGATTAAAACATCATCAAATAGAAGGTTTGCCGAGAATTGATCAGGTGCCCGCATTTAAAAAATTATATCCAGATAATCAGGATAAGAACTTTGCTCAAAAAGTTTTTCAACAGGCACATGATGAAATCGCAGCAGTTATGCAGTTGTTAAAGATGTGAGGTTTACGCATCTGACGCCTGATTGACATACTCAGGTCTCCGCTTTTTGAGCCCTGTCACTGTGGTGATGCCATCAAGAGCTTTACAGAGTCGTTTAACTACACTGTCAGCTCCTGGTGGTATGGCTGGGCAGAGCGGCCCATGCCCATTGAAAGCGCACGGCGGTCTTTCCCCGAGGGAGATGTGCCTGAGCAGGGTGATTAAAAGCTGCGGATTACGCCTGATACGATACCTAAAACCTGGACCTCTTCATTCTTTAAAATGATAGGTTCCATATCGGGGTTTGCGGGTTGTAAACGAATACCGTCGGCTTCTATGTAAAACTTTTTCAATGTAACCTGTTCGTTATTAATTAATGCAACAACTGACTGGCCATTTTCGGCATTCATCTGTTTTTCAACAACAATGATATCGCCATCCTGAATATTGTCATCAATCATAGAATGACCCTGCACCTTCAATGCATAGGTGTTTTTACGCACCATATTGGCAGGCACTTTTACCAGATCGTGGTTTTCAATTCGTTCTATAGGCTGGCCAGCTGTGATAGTGCCCAGTAAAGGGATTTCTACTAGATCAGAAGCAAGTGTTTCCATCTCATCAAGTTCAGAAACCCAGGTAGGGTGCTGGTGTTTTGGAATTAACATACTGACGTTATTCATTTTTATTTCTCAATTAAAGCTGTTTCTAGATAATAGGTATAAACAGCTTGTTTATCAAGAAGATTGTTTCAACTAAGTTTTAACACTGGAGAAAACCCTGTTCAGGCACATCTCCCTCGGGGAAAGGTCAGTGCTTTTCTGCCCTGTCCCCTTAATCCATACCATCAAGGGCTGAGCGGAGTAGAGTCTAGCTCTGTCAATCTTTCGTATATTTGATCGAAGAAAGACTAACCCGCCTAAGTAAAACTCTTAAAAAGTTCACCAATGGCTTTTGATAAAACTTCTGAGCGCTCGGCTGATTTAACCGCTTTTAAAATACTTTCCTGCATACCGGGTATATTTATTAAATCCACTATTACCAGATTAAAAAATTCCTGACCTTCACTGCAACTGGCCAGTGCTTCAAGAAACAGGTTAATGGTGTTGGTATTTTTTAAACTGAGCCAGCAGCGCCCGGAGATAGAGGCTAAAACTTCAGGGTGTTTACCCGTTTCGCTCTCTAAAACGCTGTTTAATATCGGTTCTAATTGAGGCTGATCTTGTGTATTGGATAAAGCGCGAATCCCCAGCGAAATAAAATTAGCATCTGGTTTTTCATTATCAAGTTCACGGTTTATAACATTAACAATCGCCTGTGTAATATTGGCATCAATTTTTTCATGTTCAAGGCATTGTGCTAAAGCTTCAAATGGTAATGCAGGAATTTTTTCGATTGCAGTGGCAATTAACTCAGCATTATTTTCTTCGTCCAGTCTTGTTGCAATATCCGCTATGCCCTGAAAACCAACAAATGACCATTGATCATAACCGGGTTTGCCAGCAAAATAATCTTTACTATGTTCATAATAACTTGATGCTGGCTGGTTTAATAACTTTGCAGCTTTAGCATGGAAACTTGCCATGTGCTCCTGTTTTGGTTTGAAACCATAAGGGTTAGATTCATCCTGTTGAGGTGATTCTTCGCCTTCTTTATTGATCAGGCGCAGCACAAAATCATCTCGAATACCGGCTGTAAGTTTACCTGCGGCATCCAGCGGAAAACGTAAAAACCAGATGACCAGTTCTGATTTTTTATCTTCCGTCCATACCAGAAAACCTAACCAGGCCTGTTGTTGTAAAGGCAGCGGATAGGCTGTTTCTCCCTGTTCGAAACTGAGAAAGTCAGCTTGATCTATTTCTTCAATCCGACGTCCCATATCAAATATTTTAAATTGTGTGCCAGCCTGATTTAGAAAATCAATTATGCCGTTTACCTGAGTCATTATTTACCCTCTACCTGAAGCTGTAACTCACCGGAGACCAGTTGAAGGAAACTTTTTCCGTCTAAAAATTGTTCAATCACCTGACCCGCGTGTGTATAACGCCAGCCCTGCATTAATGGAATGTCAGTATTGCCCTGTAGTAAAGATTCCAGTGCTTTACGAGAAGCCAGGTTTAACGGGGTAATGCGGTGCTCGTGTGCTTTTAGTCTTAATAATGCCATGAGTGCATCAACTAAAGCTTCTTCGCGCATATTTAATTTGTGACGTTTTACCTGTTTAGGCCAGTGCTCCTTAGATATGCGAAGCGAATTGTTCAAACGCTGTAATATTTGATCCGCATCTTCAGAACTTAGACGAGTTTTATTTAAAGTGCGTAATTTTTTAATTTTTTCAGCACTGTCTGGTTTTAAACGAGCGATATCTACTAAAGCATCATCGGGAATAATACGTCGTCTTGGCCTGTTGCGTTGTTGAGCCATCTCTTCACGCCATGCAGCAAGCGCCTGCAGAGTGGCAAGTTGTAAACCATGTAGTTTCTGGTTTCCTTTAACCTTTTTCCATATATTATTGGTGTCAACTTTATACTTTGCAGGCATACAAAGTTCAGAGAAATCACCCTGTAACCACTCAAGCCGGTTTAGTGATTTAAGTTGATCAACCATTTTAGGGTAGGCCTTTGCCAGATAATAAACATCGCTGGCGGCGTAGCGTATCTGATCTTTATTTAATGGTCGTTTTAACCAGTCGGTGCGTGACTGAGATTTATCAATATCTATATTTAATTCTTTATGAATTAACGCGGCGTAACCTATCTGGTCACCGTAACCTAATAATCCTGCGGCTATCTGGGTATCAAATACAGGTGAGGGCAGTGTATTGAACTGATGATTGAAAATTTCCAGATCCTGACCACAGGCATGTAAAACTTTAGTTATATTTGGATTGGTTAAAAGTGCCAGAAAAGGTGTGAAGTCTGTAATTGGCAAAGGGTCAATGCAGCAGGTATATTCACCATCTGAAATCTGAATAAGAGCGAGTTCAGCGTAATAAGTGGTTTCGCGGTGGAATTCTGTGTCAATGCAAATTGTTTT
Organism: Gammaproteobacteria bacterium; assembly: GCA_026195255.1. Lineage (GTDB taxonomy): Bacteria > Pseudomonadota > Gammaproteobacteria > SZUA-229 > SZUA-229 > SZUA-229. Next base: position 20,484 of record JAPHSS010000054.1, read on the forward strand.
ACTCATGCGAATTGTGTCACAGGAAAGCGCCAGGGCTTCATTGGTATCAATATAAACTATATCCATGGATCGCTTACTTGTTAGTTAAAAACAGGCTATATTGTACATATAAATAAAATAATAATTTAAAATTTTAATCATGCAACTTCCAAAATTTATAAGTACTCGATCAACACTGTTCGGGTTTGCAGCTGTGATAGTGCTTTGTGCTGCAATTGTAGGCACATTGCTTATTCAGGTTGATACCTGGAGCAGAGCCGCATTTGACCTGGTAAAAAACAATACCGAGCAGGTGCGTCTGATTATGAGCATGCGCGATACGGTGCAGAAACGAGAATTGTTGATTCAACGCATGATCAACATGAAAGAAATGTTTGATCGCGATGAAGAAGCTGTGAGTTTTCGTCAACTGGCGGCTGTTTATGCTGATGCACGTGACAAACTGTTACAGACAAAGGTTGATGATTTATTACTCGAAAATTTAAGTAAACTGGATGAGTCAGTTGCTTACGCCCAGCCATATCATGAAAATCTGGTAGAAGCTCTGGTCTTTGGCGGAATTAATGATGAAGATCTTAAAGTCATCATTAAGGATGGGCGTGTGGCCTCTGCCAGAGTTTTGTTTTTACTGGATCGTATTGTTGAAAGTCAGTTAGAAACCCATAATAGAGTTGAGGCTAAATATGAGCAGTCTCATCAAATAACATTAGTTGTCATTGCTTTAATCTTTGCCGTAATCGGCATTATCATTACGCTTGCGGTGCGCACATCTGGTCGACAGTTTAGCCGTGTTTCCCGCATGCCGGTTATTGATGATGTTACCGGTACCTATAATCGTCGCTATTTTGATATGGTGTTAGAAGAAGAGTGGAAACGCAGTATGCGTGAATACACACCGTTGAGTATATTGATGGTGGATATTGATTACTTTAAGGCATATAACGACAATTTCGGGCACCAGGCAGGTGATGTATGTTTGTTTAGTGTTGGTAAGTTACTGTCTAGCCAGTTAAAACGCAGCGCAGATTTTACCGCACGTTATGGTGGTGATGAGTTTGCCATTGTTTTACCAAACACCAGTGTTGAGCATGCACGTTTATTAGCTGAACGATTAAAACGTTCGGTAGAAGAGGCCAGAATAAAGGCCGCTAAAGAAGATGTAAGCCCCTGGGTAACTGTTAGCATTGGCCTGGCAACCACAACAGCAGAGTTTGATCAGTCAAGCACAACACTGGTTAAGGCCGCTGAAGGCTGCCTTCAGGAAAGCAAACGCGCAGGGCGTAACCGGGTAACAGATAAAATGATGGACGATTTAAATTAATTTTTCATTGTCGCTGTTTATGTAACAACGAGATTATTTTTACTTGCTACTTTTTGGCTCAAGTAGTTCAATTTGATAACCGTCCGGGTCTTCAACAAAAGCAATAATAGTTGTTCCCGCATTCATTGGTCCCGCTTCACGAAGTATTTTCCCACCCTGTTTTTTTATGTTTTCAACTGCCGCATATACATCGTCCACTTCCAGCGCAATATGCCCATAACCGGTTCCCAGGTCATAACTGTCGGTATCCCAGTTATGAGTTAACTCTAATGCTGAATTGCTGGCTTCATCACCATAACCTAGAAATGCCAGTGTAAACCTGCCTTCCGGGTAGTCTTTTTGACGGAGTAATTGCATATTAAAAATCTCAGTATAAAATTTAACTGATTTTTCTAAATTTCCTACACGAAGCATAGTGTGTAAAATACGCATTAAGGCACCTCTTTATAAAGCCAGATTTTTCGTGGCATTAGTATATCGCAATCTATATCAGGATGAGCAGGTAATGTTAAATTTAGATATTAATGATTTAAGTAGCGAATATGAAGTAATTGTAGAGGCCTTAATATTAAGTCTTAAATCTTCTGCAACACCTGAATCAGATCAGGTATTAAAAATGATTGAGGCATTACGTCAGAATATACAAATCATCTCGCGACTTTCATCAGGTGTCGATAATAAAAATAAGCCAGATATTGAGGATGATGAGGTAACAAAAACAGGAAATTATGCATTAAATCTGCTTGATGAAATTTCTGTTAGTTGTGCCTCTAGAGGCATGCAGGATCAGATGCTTGCTTTGCATCGTTTATCATTGCCGATTGTTTACTGGTTAAAAAGTCATAACGGAAAGCTTATAAAACTCGATATTGTTGTTAATGCCATTGCCAGTTATGCAAATACAATAAAAGATAATAAACAGCTCGAAGTTTTATGTGCTGTTATTGAAAATACAATTGATGTAACTGATGAGTCAATTAAAAAAGATGTCGAGGCAACAAATCCAATGCGTCCCTGGCGCATACTGAATCTTAACTGGGGCATAGTTGCTACGCGCACCCATAATCCGCAAATTATGCAGCATGTTTTTGATCAGTTAATAAAAAATATACCTGATGATAGTCAGCAGTTTTTCAATGAAGGTATGCAGCAAATGGATTTAGTGGCTTATCCTGATGCGGTGCGTGAAATCATGCAAAAGTATGCGGGTGGTTTTGGTGTGCACGGTGTGCGACATTAATTAATGCGAGCTTAAAATAAAGAAATATTTTTGAAAGATTAACTTATATGCAGGAAATATCAAACAGCTCGGCAGCAAATTAAGAAGCCGCCGAGCTGAATGTAAAATAACTAAAAAATACTTACCAGTAAACCTAAAGCTGATTAGCGATAGAGTGGTGATTCATATTAAGAAAATCAACCAGTATATTGCCCGTTTCAGTTAACAAAGGTGTCGGGCCTTCTTTCTTTTTGAATTCGTCTTCAGTGTCAACTGCTTCGTCGTCATCGTTAATTTTATTATCGAGTTCTTCAAGGCTGGTGATTAATTTCATGCCCAAAGCCTTGCGTCGATCATTTTCCAGTTTTATCTGAATGTCTTCCAGCTCTTTTTTCTCCTGACGACGAACCTTTTCATTAAGTGAAATTTCTTTTTGCTGGCGACGTTTCTCAATCAATTTATTAGTTTCGGTTAAATGTATAAAATCAGGGTCTTTACCGATTCGATTATTATGTAACTCTTCTAATTTAGGTATTTTTAAAGAAAAGTTTTCATAGGTATTAAAAGGTGCCGCTTTAATTTTATCCCACGGAAGCGCTGCTTCTAATGAGCTTTCACCTACCTCTGTTACGTTATAAATAGAGGGCAGTGATATATCTGGAATGACGCCACGATTCTGCGTGCTGCCGCCGGTTATGCGGTAAAACTTTTGCTGCGTCAGTGTTATCTGGCCACTTGATAAGGGTAACATAGCCTGTACTGTGCCCTTACCGTAAGTTTGCGTACCGACAATGATGCCGCGGTGATAATCTTGAATGGCACCGGCAAAAATTTCTGATGCCGAGGCGCTGATTCGATTAACTAAAACAGCCAGCGGGCCGCTATAACTAACCTTCTCATCTTTATCGTTTGATATATAAACGCGACCGCTAGTGTCTTTTACCTGAACCGTTGGGCCAGACTTTATAAATAAACCTATTAAGGTGTTTACTTCATGTAAAGATCCACCACCGTTATCACGTAAATCAACAATTATGCCATCTACCTTGTCGGCTTTAAGTTCATTTAATAATTTTTTTACATCACGTGTTGTGCTTTTGTAATTAGGTTCACCCTTATTGGCGGCTTCAAAATCAATATAAAACTTGGGTATATCAATAACACCTAAACGGTATTTTTTACCGTAATTTTCATATTCGATAATTTTTTTACTGGCATCCTGTTCGTCCAGGCTTACCTTGTCACGTGTAATAGAAATAACTTGTGTTTTTGATGTATCAACCGCATTTGCTTTTAAAATAGATAAACGCACAACCGTGTCTTTTTCGCCACGAATCAAATCGACAACATCATCCAGTCGCCAGCCGATTACATCAACTATCTCGCCGTCCGGGCCCTGGCCAACACCGGTTATTCTGTCGTTGGCTTTTAATTCACCCGCTTTATCAGCCGGGCCTGCTGGAATGAGCCGAGTTACTTTGGTGTAGTCATCATCAGATTGCAGCATGGCACCTATGCCCTGCAGAGAAAGGCGCATGCGAATATTGAAGTTTTCTGTGCCGCGAGGTGAAAAGTATTGAGTGTGAGGGTCGTAACTCAAGGTTAATGCATTCATATAAATTCGATATGCATCTTCAGAATCATTTTGCTGTATACGTTTTAACTGACTGCTGTAACGCTTAGTTAAAAGCTCAGTTATTTTGTCGTTTTCTTTGCCCGAAAGTCTTAGGTTTAATGCGCTATTAATTAAGCGTTTATGCCAGAGTTTATCAAGTTCTTTGGTGTTTTGCGGCCAGGCATGATTTTCACGGTCGATATGAATCGTATCGTTACTGTTAAAGTCAAGTTTGTCAGTGCCCTGTTTGATTGTCGTCAAAAGATATTGCAGACGTTCAGCTACACGCTGTTGGTAACGATTAAAAATGACAAAAGCCGGGTCTACTTTACGGGCACGGAAGGCATCATCCAGGCGATAGCGATATTTTTCAAACTCATCAATATCGGCCTGTATAAAATAACTACGATTGCCATCTAGTTCTTTAATAAATCGATTGAAAACGGTTGAAGAAAGGTTATTATCGAGACGAATTTGAGTTCGTTGGTAATGCTGCTGGGCCAGGCGGTTAACAATTTCAGCTGTTGTGCGATTATGCTGGTCGAGTGGCTGCAGAGGCTCAAGCGAGGCAGCGGTTTTGGCGCTGGCTGCTGATAAACCTAGAATAAATAACAGGCCGCTAACCTGAAGTGGTGCCTTAATAAGGGCTTTAATAGAAAAAGTCATATAAATCAATAAATTAGTAGTTGTAAGGTGTCTTTCAAGTGTAAAAGTAGGCTAAATGGTTATTAACCGGTGTGTCGATTATATCAAACTCTGTTAATGTACGCCTTGATCGATGGCTGTGCACTGTTTAAGATGCCTCAGAATTACAATAAGTTCAATCAAAAGGTTTTAAAAATGCGTAGTACTAATAAATTTTTTGCTGTTTTGGCAGTAACATTACTATCTTTAACGCAAATATCTTCAGTGTTTGCAGAAGGTAGTAAGCCTTTACTGGATAAAAACAAGTTTTCAATCGGAGCGGGACTATCATTAAACTCAGTTAGTGGCCCTGCTGATGATGAACTGGGCTTCCAGTTTTTTGGTGCTTACAACCTGACACAGGTGAATTTAATGGAGGGCGTTTACAGCTCTGTAGAATTCGGTGTAATGGATTATGGTTTTAACAATGACAGCACGGGCATCTGGGGAACCTATGTTATAGATGGCGGAATTAATGGCCGGCTTGGCTGGTTAGCTCGTTTGGGCCTGGATATCGGTGATGATGATGGTGTAATGCTGGGGGCCGGTGTCGATTTTGCGCTTAACAAACAACTGGATATGCGTGTGGAATATGTTATTCGTGATGAGATTGATTCATTACAGTTTAATGTGATTTTCAATTTATAAGAAAATCAGCTAACAGTGCTTGTGTGCTGTTTTGATTTTATATGAAACAGGGCTCACTATGAGCCCTGTTTTTGTTTCTGCTTATATAAAGTCGAAAGTCGTGAGTTCTCTCGTGTTACTCAATAATTAAATCTACGGTTTCTACTTTGTCGTTCTTATAAAAGTAGCCACGCATATCTAACACGCCTTTGGTGCTTAGAGAAATAATAATATTCAGCGCCTCTGTATAAGCCGCATCATTTAAATCTTTTTTCGACGGTATGGCTTCACTGTCCGGGTGGCTGTGATATATCGCGAACAGGTCTTGCTGTTTTTCTCTAATTAATTTAAACGCATTAATCTGTTGCTCGGGCTGCATTTCAAAAACGCAGCTTTTATCGCTGGCAATATTATCAATAGGGTAAACCTGATATTTTTGCTGATTGTTTTTTGAAATTAATCCGCAGATTTCCACATCAGGTGTCAGTTGTGCCAGGGTGAGCAATCTATTAGCAAGGGTGCGAGGTATGATAATTGTTTGATTCATTGTTTTTTATATAAAGTGATTATTATTTATCTGATTCTGACTGACCACACACAGGGCAGTCAGGTGATTTTTTAAAATTCATACAACGCCAGTCCTGATACATGGCATCGGCAATTAATAATTTTCCGCTTAAGATTTCGCCATAAGAGGTTAACAGTTTAATGGCTTCCATAGCCTGGATAGAGCCGATAATACCTACCATAGGTGACATCACGCCATTCTCGCTGCAGCTGGTATTCTCTTCACCTTCTTCATCATAAAGGCAGCGGTAACAGGGGCCTTCTGTATTTCGAAAATCAAACACACTGACCTGTCCTTCCATTCTTATGGCGGCACCAGAAACCAGGGGCGTGCGAGTATTAAAACAGGCGCGATTTATCATAAAACGGCTGGCAAAATTATCCGTAGCATCAACCAGTAAGTCAGCATTTTCTAACAGCTGCTCAAGTTCAGTCTGTGCTAATTTTTTATTAATGCAAACGCTTTCAATATCAGGGTTGAGTTCTTTTATAGTCGCCGAGGCCGATTCAACTTTAGATTGATTAATGCTGCGGGTGCGGTGAATGACCTGTCTCTGCAAATTAGATAAATCAACATGGTCAAAATCAACCAGTGTCAGTTTGCCCACACCCGCCGCCGCAAGGTACATGGCAACAGGCGAGCCAAGTCCGCCCAGCCCCATAATTAAAACATGGGCATCAAGTAGCGATTGTTGTTTGTCTTCATCAAAACCAGGCAAAAGAATTTGTCGGCTATAGCGAAGTAGTTGCTCGTCATTCATAAGGGGCGATAATAACAGGTTTGCTCGGTTTACTCATTTAATGAGTAATATGTACTCTCAAACACACTTGTTTCTAGAGAAAACGCGCTGTAAAGGAACATGATAATTGTATTTTTTAATGAGAGTGCCCAGTTAAACAGATTTGCCCCGCTAAGGAACATATCCATCGGGGAAAGACCGCCGCTGTTTGGCGCTCTGTCCCCTTAACCCATACCACCAAAAGAAGACTAGAGTAGAGAAAATATCTTATAACTCGTTCCCACGCGGGAGCATGGGAACAAGATAACACGCTTATTTCACGATGAGCATGGGAACAAGATATACCACCAAAAGATGTTCGGTGTAGTAACCCAGTCTAGTTAAACGACCCGAAAGGTCAAAACCAGAAGAAAACAAAGCAGAGAAAAAATATTATAAATATTTACGCCAGTGCTCGGGGCGTTTATCCCGGCAACCATGGTAATTACTGGAGTAGCGTTTTACAAACACCTGAGTGGTGTTATCGGTGTTCACAGAAACGCCTAAATTCGCGCGTTGGGTTTCTTCAGAATAAATATAGAGTGCGCGTTTCATTCGATATAATAAACGGCTATCCAGGTGATAACCCAGGCGGACTAAAACTTTTTCAATGGCGTCCAGCGTCATGTACCTAACATCATAGGAAATATAAAGACATAACTCATCGGCTAGTGTGATATCAACAACACCAGCAGCATCTGACAGTAACAACAAGGCACTGTGTGCCTGGTTAGGGTCAGGATGAAGGTGGCAGAACCGAAGTTCTCGCCGTTTAATTAGCTCTTCTGCTTCGCTCATAGATAATAAGTTAGAGGAAGTGTGGTTATTTTACAAGTGTTTTTTTAGATAGGATCTGGAATTTGCGGAGCTGTAAAAATGCAAAAATAAATATGTAACATATTGAATATTAAGCTTTAATTCCGCAGGTGAGTCGGGCCTGCTTTGATAAATCATCAAATTGCCGGATATTTTTATAAGCTGAAGCCATAAATATGTCATGTAATTGAGCTTTTTGGTCAAATCCGTGCTCAATTATTAATAAAGCCCCTGATTTCATGTATTTATGAGCCTGTTGGCAAATAAGGCGAATATCGTCCAGCCCGTCCTCGCCCGAGGCTAGCGCGGTTATCGGTTCAAATCGAACATCACCCTGAGACAGGTGGGGGTCAGTGCGGGGGATATAAGGCGGGTTGCTGGCAATAATATCAAATAGTTGAACTTGTCGGCTCGCCTGTTCTGGTGACTGAACAAGTAATGGCTCAAACCAGCTGCCGTTTAAAAAATTAATATTATTCAGCTTTAGCTGTAATGCGTTCTGTTTTGCAATCTCCAGAGCGGCCTCTGATATATCCGTTGCGGTGATCTTCCAGTCGGGCCGCTCAGAGGCTAAAGCCAGTGCAATAGCGCCACTGCCGGTGCCCAGGTCGAGGCAATTAATGCCCGAAGTCTGGGGGTAGAGATTAAGAATTTCCTCAATCATTAATTCTGTTTCAGGGCGGGGAATTAAGGTGTCTTTACTAACATTTAAATCGAGTGACCAGAATTCGCGTGAGCCGATAATGTGAGCAATGGGTTCACCATTAACTCTTCTTTTTAAAAGACGATTAAAAGACTCTTCTTCATCTTTATTCAGTTCTTTTTCAGGCCAGGTAATCAGCCAGGTGCGATTTTTATTCAGGCTATAAGCAAGCAAAACTTCAGCATCCAGACGTGCTGAGTCACTTAAACTTTCAAGTTGTTGAGTCGCGTTTTTTAAATGCTGGATAATTTGCAATTTATAACCCGGGTATTTAAATAATGGCAGTGTTGCGGGTGAGAGGCCTGTTGAAAGTGCCCGTAATAAAATTAATATATTTTAAAACTAATATTTTAAAACTAAAACGATATCTGAATTTATATCTTCTGGCGCACTTCCAAATGCCAGAACGTGGCTATGTGCATAAAGCTTAAATCAGAGTCAGAAACTTAAGTTTATTAATGTAAAAAACTATCTGAAATTTACAGTTCAGACAATGCCGCTAACTGCTCAGCCTGGTACTCATTAATTAACGGTGAAATAACGTGTTCTAAACCACCCTGCATAAACTCGTCGAGTTTATAAAGCGTTAAATTTATGCGGTGATCCGTAACCCGGCCCTGTGGAAAATTATAAGTACGAATGCGTTCAGAACGGTCACCACTGCCCACCAGTGACTTACGTGTTTCGGCCTGTTCAGCCGCCTGTTTTTCTTCTTCTGCGCTAACTAATCGAGCCTGCAATAAAGATAAAGCACGGGCTTTGTTTTTGTGTTGAGAGCGTTCGTCCTGACATTCAACAACTACCCCGGTGGGGATGTGAGTCAAGCGAACAGCCGAGTCGGTTTTATTAACGTGCTGTCCACCTGCGCCAGATGCGCGGTAAGTATCAATACGTAAATCAGACATGCTGATATTAATTTCTTCCATCGCATCGGGCTCAGGAATAATAGCAACCGTTGCAGCAGAGGTGTGTACACGCCCCTGAGATTCTGTTTCAGGCACCCGTTGCACACGGTGTGCTCCCGATTCAAATTTTAGTTTTGAATAAGCGCCCTGGCCCACAATGCGTGCAATCACTTCTTTGTAACCACCGTGTTCACCAAAGTTCTCGCTCATGACTTCTACTTGCCAGCGTTGCGTTTCTGCATAACGGCTATACATTCTAAATAAATCACCGGCAAAAATCGCCGCTTCATCACCACCTGTGCCGGCGCGCACTTCAAGGTATATATTGCTGTTATCGTGAGGGTCTTTAGGTAATAAGAGCTTTTGTAACTCGAACTCTAAGGTTTCCATACGGGCAGTGGCGTCCTTTTTTTCTTCCATTGCCATTTCACGCATTTCGGGGTCTTTTTCTTTTAACATATCTAAGGCAGCGGTTATATCGTCTTCTGCTGTCTGGTAATCGTTAAATGCTTTAGTGATGGGTTCCAGGTGGGAATACTCCATCGATAATTCGCGAAATTTATTCTGATTAGAAATAACATCGGGCTCACTAAGTAACATGCCCACTTCTTCCTGTCGTTCACATAATGTTTCTAGTTTTCGACGTATTGAATCTTTCATAGAGTGTCTTTTTAATTAAAATTATTTTTTCTGTTTAGGGGCTTTTTTAGCTGCGTTTTTTGGCGAGCCTTTATTTGAACTTATAAATAACTGGCGTGCGAAGTCGAGTAAGTCATGGCGACTGTTTTCACCTGTTTGACGTAACGTCGCGCTAGGTTGATGTAATAATTTATTAGTTAAATTTCGTGCTAAAAAAGCCAGTGCTTCATCGGCTGATTTACCCTGAGCCAGTTGCGCCTGTGCTTTCTGTAAAATTTCATTTGAGATAACTTCTGCGCTTTCACGTATGTCTCGTATTACTTCTACCGAGTCGAGGGCGCGCTCCCAGGTTAGAAAATCGTCGACCTGATTCTCAATTATTTTGCGGGCCTGTTCTGCGGCTTCCTGTCGAGACTCAATGTTTTCCTGAATGATTTCATGCAGGTCATCTACAGTGTATAAAAACACATCATCAAGGTCATTTACTTCTGCTTCAATATCTCTGGGCACCGCAATGTCACACATAAACATGGGTTTGTGTTTGCGTTTTTTCAAGGCTTTTTCTACTGTGCCCTTACCTAAAATTGGCAAAGGGCTGGCGGTAGAAGAAATAACAATATCTGCCTTGTATAAATAATCAGCAATTTGCGGCAGTGTAATTGCTTCACCGTCAAACTGATCGGCTAAAACCTGGCCCTTATCAATGCTGCGATTAGCGATAATCATGTGTTTAATATTATTACTTTTCAGGTGCCTTGCTGCCAGTTCAATGGTTTCACCAGCACCAATCATTAATGCGGTGTGCTCGTTCAGGTCACCAAAAATTTGTTTAGACAGGCTAACGGCGGCAAACGCCACAGAAACCGGGCTAGAGCCAATAGCCGTATCGGTGCGCACCTGTTTGGCTACAGAAAAAGAGTGCTGAAATAACTTTCCTAACAGGCTGCCCGTGGCACCCTGTTCATTTGCCTGAGCATAGGCCTGCTTCATCTGTCCTAAAATTTGTGGCTCACCCAGCACCAGTGAATCCAGGCCGCAGGCAACCTGAAGGGCATGGCGAATAGAGTCTTCATGCTGGTGTGTATATAAATGATCACTAAATTCAGAGCTTTTCATATTATGAAACTGACTTAACCATTCAACTATCTGCTCAACAGCCTGTTGGTTTATGGCTTCATCATTATCAGTAGCGCAATATAATTCTGTTCTATTACAGGTCGAAAGAATAGCGGCTTCATTAATATTTCCTAACGCAGACAATGACTTAACGGCAGACGCAAGGCTTTCTGGCGAGAACGCCAGGCGCTCGCGAATGTTTACCGGAGCGGTTTTATGATTTAAGCCAAGAGTAATTATCGACATACTGTGAAAAGTGGTGGCAGGGCCTGATTCGCCAATCCCGCTATCTAGCGCCCCTGAACGTCCGGTTAATGAAACCCATAATTTTGAGGCAATGAGCCCGATATTACAAGGTTTCAGTGATCTATCTTCAAAAGCGCCGACGGGCGTTGCCAGCGGCTATGTATTATATTTCTAAGAGAAGATTGAACTTCATCATATATAACCCCATCTGAAGAGTATGAATCGGGTAAAATAGATTATTTAGGTTATTATTAATAAAAGTGCTTAATTTAGAGTCTATTTAGCCGTCAAACTATAAAGGTTGGTTGTTAGTGTCTATGAAACGGCTGTCGCATAAATTTCGTTTTATTCTGTTTTCTCCCCTGCTGGTGGTGTTTATAACGGCCTGTAATGTATCGTCTGTAAAAAATCAGCCAGATGAAATGCCGCCTGAAAATAAAGAAGAATTAATTAAAGGCGATGATATCGCAGAAACCACTGGTAGCGGTGCAGCTAAGGTTGGTGAATCTGCAAATTCAGTAATAATGGACAGTGATTTGTTATTTAATTTACTGGCGGGTGAGTTTGCGGGTGTGCGGGGTAAAATGCAGCAGTCTATAAATTACTATAGCAAGGCTGCAGAGCAGTGTAGTGACCCGGGTGTCATCAGTCGTGCTGCCTATATCGCCTTATATGCCGGTGAATATGAACAGGCACTTGAGTTAACCGAAAGCTGGTTTGAGCTTGGTCTGCAAGCTGATGAAACTATAGATCGCATTAGAATAATTTCATTTTTACATCTTGAATATCTAGAGCCTTCGGTTGAGGCGATTGAAACCATGTTAATAACTGATGGTGAGCTTAATGAGAAAGTCATTGCCCCCGTCACGCACCTGTTAAGCAAAGAAACTACCCCTCTGTTTGCAAAACAGGTTGTTCAACAACTGAATAAAAAAAACCCGCAGCAGGCCTTTTTGTTATTGCTGTTAGCCAAATTTGAGGCAAACCTGGGTGAATATGAAACGGCCCTGTTACATGTAAATCAGTTAATCGCGCTAAATGAAGACCTGGCAGATGCCTATTTAATACAGGCGCAAATTTATGCCGGATTGAAAAACCAGCCGGCAGCGGTAGAGTCAATTGCTACCGCAGTAAAAAAACGCCCGGAAGATACCCGCCTAAGGCTTCAGTACGGCCGCATGCTGGTGCAGATGAAGTTGTTTGAGAGAGCACTTGAGCACTTTAAAATTTTACATAAAAGCATGCCCCACGATGAAAATGTTTTATTAAGTCTGGGTTTGTTATCTATTGAAACAGATAATAATCAGCAGGCAAAAGAATACTTGCAGGAGCTGCTGGACAACGGTTATCACAATCAGCAGGCGCATTATTATCTGGGGCGCATTCAGCAAAACGATAATGAGCTCATGGCGGCCATTGCCAATTATGAGCGTGTTTTAAGTGGTGAATACTGGTTAGATGCGAGACTTCGTGCGGCGGGTTTACTGGCAAAATCGGGTGAAACCGAAGCCGCGTTAATAAAACTTGAATCTTTAACACAGCTTGAGCATACCGATAAATCAAAAATTCAGGTTTATCTGGCCAAAGGTGAAGTATTACGTTCGGCAAGCAGAAATAAAGAAGCCTATAAGTTGTATAACACAGCACTGGCTATGTCACCGGAAAACACCGATTTATTATATGCGCGTGCTTTAACCGCTGAAAAACTCGATATGTTAGATGTAACCGAGTCAGATTTAAAAATGGTGATCATGCATGAGCCAGAAAATGCCAGCGCACTCAATGCACTGGGTTATACACTGGCAGACAGAACCGAACGTTTAATTGAAGCCCGTGAATATATTTTAAAAGCCGCTGAGTTATTGCCAGATGATCCGGCAATATTAGATAGTTTAGGCTGGGTATATTTTCGTCTGGGGCAGTATAGTGAGTCTATAAAGTGGCTGACTAAAGCGTTTGAATTTTTGCAGGATGCGGAAATAGCCGCACATCTAGGTGAAGCTTTATGGATGGACGGACAAACTCAAAAAGCAAAAAGTATCTGGGCGAAGGGCATAAAACTTAGTGGTAATCAGGACGTGCTCAGGGATACAATGCAGCGACTAAAAAAATAGATTCGGCTAATTCGTTTCTATATTCAAAAAATGGCACGGCTTTATTAAATAAAACCGTGCAAAAAACATTTCAGGTTATAAGCCATTCAATGAAATTTATATATCTTTTGCCCTTCCTGTTATGGCTCAGTTTATTGCTTAGTGCCTGCACAACGATTCAGGAAAAAGATCAGACAACTGAACCCGCCAGCTGGAAACAGCAGCAGAAAACACTTGGCCAGCTGCAGAGCTGGGCTATCAATGGTCGAATATCGGTGCAAACAGAAATTGAAGGTGGTCAGGCTGACTACCTTTGGCAGCAACATAATAAAACCGATTATGATATTCGCCTGCAGGCACCCATGGGCGCAGGCACCACACTTATTGAAGGTCGTTTAACAGGCGTGAGTTTGAAAACCTCATCCGGTGATGAGTTGTTTGATACAGACGTTGATAAATTAATGTTAAGGCTAAATGGCTGGCCAGTGCCGGTGAGTGGTTTGCAATATTGGGTAAAAGGTTTACCCGCACCCGGCAGCCCGTTTGAAATTAATAAGTGGAATAAAACAGGCTTGCCTGCGGTGATGCTGCAGGATGGCTGGCGCATTGAGCTTAGAAAATATAAAAAGGTTGGTGAACTGAATTTACCAGGTAAGTTATTTATTAACAGGCAGAATGGCGAAGAAGTAGATGTGCGATTAATTATTCGCCAATGGCAGCCGGGCTTAAATAAAGCTGGAATCAAAGCAGCTGGAATCAAATAATGTCTAGTTATAAATTCTGGCCCGCACCGGCCAAGTTAAACCTGTTTTTACAAATCACCGGTCAACGAGAAGACGGTTACCATAACCTGCAAACCGTATTTCAGTTTTTAGATGTAGGTGATCGTTTACGTTTAGTGCAGCGTGATGATGGCAAAATTCTACGCAAAACAGACACAGAAGGCGTAAAAGCTGAAGATGACCTGGTGGTAAAAGCCGCCAGAGCATTACAGAAAGCCGCCGCCACAGATAAAGGTGTCGATATCTATGTGCAAAAAATACTACCCATGGGTGGCGGTGTAGGCGGCGGCAGCTCAGACGCAGCAACCACACTGGTGGTTTTAAACCAGCTATGGGAAACCGGCCTCGATGTTTCAGCTCTGGCCGAAATTGGCCTAACCTTAGGGGCCGATGTGCCAATATTTATTCACGGCCACGCGGCATTTGCACAGGGCATAGGTGAAAAAGTGGAAGAAGTTTCACCCGCAGAACCCTGGTATTTAGTTGTTCACCCGGAAGTTCATGTAACAACATCTGAAATTTTTAACAATTCGCAATTGACACGAGACTGTCAAGCCATCAGAATATGCGACCTTCAAATCGGCACTGTAAATGAAGCAGCAAAATTTGATGAGTTAGGGAATGTGTTCGAGCCAGTAGTTGCCAGACAACACCCTGAAATAGCTGAAGTTATCCAGCACCTCAGAAAATTTTCAGACGCCAGGCTAACCGGAACCGGTGCATGCGTATTCGCCGCATTTGAAAGTAAAGAAGCCGCACAGGAAGTGTTAGCAAAACTGCCAGATGACTGGACAGCTTTTGTAGCTAAAGGTTTGAATAGGTCACCGCTTCAAGTTATGCTTGCGGCTGAAGAAAGTGACTGAATAAAATTATCAACTATATTGGTAGAGTTGAAAAATTAAAAAGTTTATTGGGCCGTCGCCAAGCGGTAAGGCAACAGCCCAAAAAATAGAAAATCGATCCTGTCATGCGGAGGTTCGAAAAAATCGTCAGGAACGATTTTTAACAATGATTGCTTTTTAATCATTGGCCCCGAAGGGAATGACAACAGGGTTAAATGTCGACCGATTATCATTCTATCGGTGGTGTGATTGGGCAGGGATAGCCCGAATAATCCTCCCGGTGGTAGGGAGGATGGAAAGCAAAGTTTATTGGGCCGTCGCCAAGCGGTAAGGCAACAGGTTTTGATCCTGTCATGCGGAGGTTCGAATCCTCCCGGCCCAGCCATATTTAAATACTTCGTAATACACACAACGAAGTATCCCGTAGGTGCGATTTCAATCGCACAAAGTGCCCAAAAGGCACACCTACAAAAAAGAAAGAGATTTAATATATATCAACAATTCTCTTTCTTGCACAAACCGGATTTGATAAGGTTGGCCCCTAAGCGCCGACACCCATTGTTTCTAACCCAATAGCGAAACCATTGTGAACGAAAACAACTCCGAGTTGATGATTTTTACCGGTAATGCCAATCCGAAACTGGCCCGCCGCATAGCCTCGCACCTACATATTTCCCTTGGTAAATGTACTGTTCAAACCTTTAGCGATGGCGAAGTCAGCGTTGAAATTGAAGAAACGGTGCGTGGTCGTGAAATATTTATAATTCAGCCAACCAGTCAGCCCAGCAATGACCATATTATGGAATTGATGGTGATGATTGACGCACTACGTCGTGCATCGGCTGAGCGAGTCACCGCGATTGTGCCTTATTTTGGTTACTCCCGTCAGGATCGTCGCCCCCGCTCAGTACGTGTGCCGATTACCGCTAAAGTAGTCGCCAATATGCTTGAAAGCGTTGGTTTAGATCGAATTTTAACGGTAGACCTGCATGCAGACCAGATTCAGGGTTTCTTTAATATCCCCGTCGATAATGTATATGCATCACCGATTCTATTAGGTGATGTCTGGCGCCAGCGTCACGATAACTTACTCGTAGTTTCACCCGATGTGGGTGGTGTAGTGCGCGCCAGAGCTTTAGCAAAACGTTTGGGTGATGCAGATTTGGCGATTATCGACAAACGCCGTCCTAAAGCGAATGTATCTCAGGTTATGAATATTATCGGTGATGTAGAAGGCAAAAACTGCGTGCTGGTTGATGACCTGGTAGATACCGCCGGCACACTGTGTAAAGCCGCTGCTGCATTAAAAGAGCACGGCGCAATCAGTGTTTCAGCCTATTGTACCCACCCGGTATTATCTGGCCCGGCTATCGATAACATCACCAACTCAGATCTTGATGAGCTGGTAGTAACCGATACCATAGCACTAACAGAAAGAGCCAAGGCCTGTGGCAAGATACGTCAGTTATCTATAGCAACCATGCTGGCAGAAACAATTCGTCGAATCGACCAGAATGAATCAGTTAGCTCCATGTATATGGATTGAAAACATAGTCGTAAGTCAGAAGTCTTAAGTCATTAGTCAAAAGCGGGTTCTCCTTTGGAGAAGCCGTTTTTTTTAGACTCACGACTCACGACTCACGACTCACGACTCACGACTCACGACTCA
>JAPHSS010000008.1 GCA_026195255.1 Gammaproteobacteria bacterium
ACTTTTTCTTACAACCTTCCTTCGCCGTTCAACCTCTCGGGTCGACTCGTTTGCCTTAACGAGGTGGCGCATTCTACAGCTTTGTTTCTCATCGTCAACACTTATTTATACTTTGTCTAATAAAAGTGTTTCAGCCATAATTTCAATAACTTAGAAACGCTATAAATAATAGTGACAGGAAGGGCCTTTAACTATATTTACGCTTGCGACAATGCATCAGATAACAGGCTTTTAAACCGTGCAACAGTAACAACCAGGACAAATATATCCAGACCAATAAAAACAATAACGCACTGAATGAGCCATATAATGAACTGTATGTCTGATTCATCACCGTGTATTTTACAAAGGCCCACTTCGCAATATGCCATATCAATGACGCAACAAACGAAACTTTAAGGGCTATACGTATATCAATCAGCATATTGGGCGAGACTTTAAACAACACAAAAAACAGCATCCAGATCATTAAATAAGACAACAGCGTGAATTCACCTATTACAAAATCACCTTCCCCTGTTACCCGCTGTATATAGTCAGATAGATAAAATGAGACACCTAGTGTTGCAGGCATTAAAAAAGCCAGAACAAGATAAGTCGCCATACTGTGCATAAATCTGTGATTAGGCACCAGAAATATCTTATTTACCACATACTGATAGTTTCTATAGAATAAAATCGAAGCGATAACGATATACACCAGCCCCATACTACCCATTTTTCCCGCATTACTTAAAAAACCCTCAAGGTAGCTGGTAATGATTTCCGCATGTGAAGGAATAAGACTCTCTA
The DNA here is from genome assembly GCA_026195255.1 of Gammaproteobacteria bacterium. Lineage (GTDB taxonomy): Bacteria > Pseudomonadota > Gammaproteobacteria > SZUA-229 > SZUA-229 > SZUA-229. Next base: position 793 of record JAPHSS010000008.1, read on the forward strand.
CCAGAAAGCCTTTAACCAGAATATAATATTGCTCAAACACACCTAACTGATGCAATATAAAAAACAACACCCAGATCATCGGTATTATTGAAAGCACACTGTAAAAACTGAGGCTTGCTGCAAAAAAACTAATATCGTCATCAAAAACCGAGAACAGTTTTCCCTGCCAGTACTGTATTTTACTTTTCATATCACTATAAAATTCGTGTCATTATTATTAGCTTTAACAGTATAGTCATATCTTAAGCCGCAAACACTAACTCTCTAACGTTATAAAGAATATGAACCCAGATGATTAACCCAGATAATAAACTTAGCAACGAAACCAGCCCTTACTTATTGCAACATGCTGACAACCCGGTCAACTGGTTTCCGTGGAACGAAGAATCACTGGACCTGGCAAAACAGCAAAATAAACCCATATTACTTTCAATTGGTTATTCCGCATGTCACTGGTGCCACGTCATGGCACACGAATCATTTGAAGACGCCGAAACCGCTGAATTAATGAATAAACACTTTATCAATATTAAGGTTGATCGCGAAGAAAGACCCGACCTGGATAAAATATATCAAACTACACACTCACTTTTAACCTCACGCTCAGGTGGCTGGCCATTAACTGTATTTCTGTCTCCAGAAAACCAGATGCCCTTTTTCGCTGGCACTTATTTTCCTGACAAACCTCGACATAACATGCCGTCTTTTAAACAGATCATGCATATGGTTACAGATGCATACGAAAACAAACAATCAAAAATACAACAACAGGAAATCTCAATTGAAAACATCTTAAAAGACATTTCATCCCACAATCCAGCCAATAATGAACTTAACAGTTTGCCGTTAGATTTGGCACGCAGGCAACTGGAAAGCGCGTTTGATAAAAATACTGGTGGTTTTAGTGGTGCACCAAAATTCCCTCACCCTGATATGTTAGAGCGCAGCTTACGACACTACCTTTTTCTTAAATCACAGAATAGAACTGATCAAAAAGCACTACAAATTACCACTTTCACTTTAGACAAAATGGCATTGGGTGGTTTTCAGGATCAAATTGGCGGCGGGTTTTTTCGTTATTCAACTGATGAGTTCTGGATGATTCCACATTTTGAAAAAATGCTTTATGACAACGCACAACTTCTAAACTTATATACACAGGCACATCTCGTCACTCGAAGTTCTCTCTACAAAAACACTGCCGAGGCAACAGCTAACTGGATACTACGCGAAATACAAACCAGTGAAGGAGGTTATTGCTCAGCTCTGGATGCAGACACCAATAAAGTAGAAGGGCAAACATATGTTTGGCAACCTCAACAAATAGAAGCGCTTTTAAACGAAGAAGAATATAAGATTTTCAATCAGAAATATAATTTAACAGAAGAGGCGAATTTTGAAGGCCACTGGCATTTACACAGCAGCATAGATAATGAATCGCTTTCCACTCAGCTAAACATCCCGTTGAGTAAGCTTGAGTTGTCATTAACCTCTGCCAGTAAAAAATTACTGCTCCACAGAAACAGTCGCAAGCAGCCCGCCAGGGACGATAAAATACTAACTGCATGGAATGCTTTAATGATTAGAGGCATGTCACAGGCGGGCAGACGATTCAACAATGAAACCTATACGGCTTCTGCTATTGAATCTGCAAATTTTATACATAAAAACTTATGGCGCAATAACCGCTTTCTCACCAGTTACAAAGATGCTCAGGCACATTTAAATGCCTACCTTGATGATTACGCGTTTATGTTACAGGCATTACTTGAGCTTTTACAAAACAAATGGAGTAACCAGTATTATATATGGGCCAGGAAAATTGCTGATAGTTTGCTAGATTACTTCGAAGACAATAAAGATGGTGGCTTTTTCTTTACCAGCCATGATCACGAACAGCTACTTTATAGAAGCAAAACTTTTTCAGATAATGCAATGCCTAATGGTAACGCGGTTGCTGCCAGCGCTTTACTACAACTTGGATTATTAAGCGGCGAAACAAAATATCTGGATTCGGCAGAAAAAACGATACGTTGTGCATACCCGTCCTTTAACGAACAAGCCCTTACTCACTGCAGCCTGTTACATGCACTGGGGTTATATTTAAAACCGGGAATTATCATAGTGTTACGCGGTACAGAAAAAGATTTACCTCGATGGCAAAAAATTACCAACCGTCAATACATCCCCCATCTCACCTGTGTCGCCATTAACAGCAACACTACACCACCTGAAGAACTAAAAGATAAATTGCCCGTAGGAAAGGCATGCGCTTATATTTGTGAAGGCACATCCTGCCTTCCAGTTATTACAGACATAGACACCTACGAAAATTACATTAACGACATTTCAAACTATGAATAAAATTAGCCACTACAATGACCTAACTGCCTACATAACCCGGGATGGCTCTGAAATTCGCGAGCTTATGCACCCGAACACACATGGCAATAAATCACAAAGCCTGGCTGAAGCTATTGTGAAACCGAATGAAAAAACCTTGCTACATAAACACCTTAAGAGCGAAGAAATCTATTTTATTATTCAAGGTAATGGCAAGATGAATCTAAACAATGAAACGATACAGGTAACAACTGGCGATACGATTTGCATAATGCCAGGTACTGAACACAATATTGAAAACACAGGAAATGAAAATTTAAAAATACTTTGCTGCTGTTCCCCGGCATACTCTCATGATGATACGATTATCTCTTAACTCAGTCAGACAACACATATCAACCTGATAGAGCAACCCTTAGCTCATTTGATACTTAACAAAAATATTATTAGACATAAAAAAGCCCCTATCCATAGAGAGGGGCTTACAACTATTGATTAATCCCGGACTATCGACAGATTAAATCGACGCCCAGGATTTACAAGGCTTTTAGTGGCTGAAAAATAACAGAATATATTACCGCGCCATAACAGCCTGAATTGAACCAACCGTTCTAATCCAGGGCTGAGTGCCAAGACCCTGCAAACCATCTAACGCCTGTTCCGCTTCAGCTTTTGTGCTGTATACACCGGACATTAAAACGAACCAGACTTTTCCATCTACCGATGTTTCAGCAACCCACTCTTGTGAAAGATTATTCTGGCGTGCAAAATAACTTAACTGATCCATTGTGCTTGATGCAACTACCTGCACTGCAAACATGCTAGCCGGCTGCTCAGCAAGACTACCACTTACCGCAATAGCAGCAGGCTCTGCCATCATTACTGGTTCTGCCATCGGCTCGTCCATGACCGCATCTGACTCAAGCATCATTGAACTTTCTTCAGCTGCAACAAAACCGACTGGTTCAATTGTTTCATCCTGCTGATAGGCCGGTTGTATTTCATCAATTGCTAATGGTTCTGGCTCGGCACTTTGCTCTGCTCTGCCCTCCCAGGGTGAAGAAGACTCACTCCAGGGTGATGGTTTAGACGAACAAGCCGCTAATGCCACGCTACCTGCAAGCACGAGTGTCATGGGTAATAAATTTTTACTTAAAAGAGTCAAAGTCCTATCCTCAGTCATTTTATTGTTGCTAACCAGAAAAAAGCCTAAAAGCACTGCAAATTTATAATTTAGCGCCTTTTATTAAAATATAGTCTTAAAATAGCGCTGTATCACGTTATTTTACATACGATTATTCGATAGTTTAGCCTAAAAATGCACGTTAAAAAAGCAGATTGCTTCAAAAACTCAATTAAACTGCCGTTTTATTAAAAAAAATCTTATTTAATCTATACTTATTGCTCTCAATTTAATTCAGAAAACACCATAAGCACTGCCGGTTGCCATAAAAAAGCCCCTTTATGAATAACACAAAGGGCTCTCTGCTTCCACTATCTATAAACACGTCAATAATTAACGAGCAATTTTCTGCACTGAGCCCACTTTTCTAATCCACGGAGCATTTTTCAAACTTGGTGCAATTTCATCTCGTGCAACAACTGCTGATGAATAATCGGGGTAAACATCAAGTAAAAGCACGTGCCATACAACTCCGTCACGCTCAGTAGCAACCATATATTGTGTTGATATCTGGTTTTCTTCCGCAAAGCGTATTACGCGATCAATATCAACAGAAGCCATTAACTGCATTGTGTAATAGTTAGCCGGATAATCCATTATCGAGCCAGCTTCTAATGTAGAATCTTCTACAGCAACAACCGCAGCTCCCTCTAAAGGCTCAGACTCTATCGCTGCTTCTGGCGTAAAACTTTCAACAGCGGCGGCCTCGTAACTTAATTCAACCTCACTTGCGGAATCAGCCGGCATTTCCAAATCTGCCTTGTAAGCATCTGCAGCTGGCGCTTCAGCTTCAGTACCTCGACGCTGATCCCAGGGCGACTCACTTTTAGTCCAGGGAGCCGGATCACTTGAACATGCATTCAATGTAACGACCACGCCAACAAGGCCCAATAATTTAAATAATGGATTAATTCGTTTCATTTTCACTGTAGATCCTCGATATTATTATTCTATTTTGTTAACTAGTGTAGCTGATTATAGACCACTCTTAAAGTATTACATTAACTATGAGTCTCAAGACAACACTCTTTGCAATACAGCCTCTATTCTGGAAACCGAGCAGCATACAAAAATCAGCTTTAATTTTGCCTTCGCAATCAGCCTGAAACCTGTCACTTAACAAGCAACACCTGGTTTGTTAGCTGATCGGTATTCAGGGCGTATATAAGATGCACAGGGCAATGATAAGAATCTCCCCGATGTACTTTTGAAAAGCCTTTTCGTGGACCGCCAGAATTAGATCTAATATTTTTCGAATACGTATCGGGGGCATACCAGTCGTCAACCCACTCCATACATTTCCTGACATATCGTACACACGAAATTGATTTGGTTTTCTACTCGCGACAACATGTTGAACAGGCCCTAAGTCTTTGCTTCGTGCTTTTGCTTCAGACACCTCCATCAATGCAGGCTCAAAATCATTAAGCCCCATATTAAACTCGCCTGCTGGAATTTTTACAAACTTCATTGACTACTGGTTTTACAAAACCCCAAAACTCGATGTATCACTCGCTAGCACCACCTCCAGGAACAATAACATCAACGTTATACAACTAAACAATGATTATATTTTAAGCTTCGTCATCTGTATAAACATTAACCTGTACCTGTTGTAACTCATTAACCATTATATGAAAATTAATTGGCCTGCAACATACCTGACAATCTTCAATGTATTGCTGATCTTCACCACAGTTGTCAACCATCACATCTATTTTCTCCCCGCAATAAGGGCACTGCACTTCTAATGAAATTAATGGTGATGACATCTGTTAACATCTCTCCAGGTTTGCAAAAGGTTATGTTTCTAAATCAGGTAGTTTTTCTTCTTCTACAGCCAAACTTGAAATTTCACTATAAACTTCTTCCTCTTCAACCACTTCTTTCTCCATTAATGATAAACCACCAAAAGCATCTTCTTTAGGTTCACTAATACCGGGTGAGTCTTCACCTGGCTCAATTTTTAGACGTAAATTATTTTCTGAATCGGTATTTTTCAATACCTCTTCAACTGAAATTTTTCCATCTTTGTATAATGCTAATAACGCACTATCAAAAGTACGCATGCCCATACGTTCAGATTTTTCCATCACTTCTTTAATTTCTGCAACTTCACCCTTCTTTATCAACTCTTCTACTCGAGGTGAATTCAATAAAATTTCAATAGCTGCACAACGTTTTAACGACACACAGTGTTTTCGCTATTCCATCAAATTATCACCCATACAAGTCGAGCATAACCTTTCACTAATCAACAATTAACATTTAAAAAAAACATGTTAATGATGTTATTTATAATCAGAAATCAGTTTGACTATAGCGCATTAAGGACTAGACTAAATCAACCTAAATCACATAAGGCCCACTTCATGACTTTTGTTGTTACAGAAAATTGTATTAAATGCAAATACACCGATTGTGTTGAAGTATGTCCTGTCGACTGCTTTCATGAAGGGCCTAACTTTCTGGTCATCGATCCTGAAGAATGTATAGACTGTCAGTTATGTGTACCCGAGTGCCCTGTTGACGCCATTTACGCAGAAGAAGACTTACCTGAGGATCAATTATGCTTCATACAGCTAAATGCCGATCTTGCTCAAAACTGGCCGGTCATAAACACTATGATACCCGCCATGGATGATGCTGAGAAGTGGAGTGAAGTGCGAGACAAACTCCAATACCTTGAAAAATGAATATCATGATTTAATAATCAATGCCATAATCATGCCTTCTAATGGCATGATTATAATTTCAGAACACCCATAAACACGGATACTCTACCAGTCTCTACAAAACTCGCATAATACATCTAAATAAAAATATAAATGAGCAACGCTTTTTTACTCACCCGCCAATCATACGATACTAACAACGGCATTCAGTTAGAACTCTGGTTTAGCTCTGCAGAAGGGGCAATACAGGTTTTTATAAAGCATCAAAAAGCTGTTTTTTTTATACGCCAAAGCGACACCATACACCTACAAAACCTGACACAACCCTCAATGCTCACAATAAAAGACATTGAGTTAACAGACTTCCAGTTTAATCCAATGGCCGCGGTGTACTGCAACACTTTGCAGGCTTTCTATCGCATTAGAGACTTATTGAGAGAAAATAATATTAACGCTTACGAAATGGACATTCGACCAGCAGAGCGTTATTTAACAGAACGATTTATTACTGGCCCTGTAACAATTAATAATCCAGAAAAATTATCCGTTTTAACCAATCCAGAAATAAAGCCTGCGAGTTATGAACCAAAACTAAAACTGATGTCAATTGACATAGAAACAGACTATGAAACTAATGAACTGTTCTCTATTGCTTATATTGTTAATGACATAAAAAAAGCTTTAATCATTGGAGAAATGAAAGCTACCCCTGGAAATAATTACATTCATTTTGTAAGCGATGAAAAAACCTTACTCAAGCTATTTATAAAACAAGTGGCTTTTCATGACCCGGATATTTTCGTAGGCTGGAATGTTATTAATTTTGATTTCAGATTTTTACAACGTAAAGCCGATCAATACCACATTTCCTTACAATTAGGCCGAAATCAATCGACAGTAAAGTGGCGACAACACCATACTGAAGTCAATCATTACTTTCTGCACATTCCCGGGCGCGTAGTTCTTGATGGTATAGATACGCTAAAAAGTGCCACCTGGCAATTTTCCAGCTTTTCACTTGAAAACGTTTCTAATGAATTATTAAACCGCAGTAAACTCATTCATCAGCATGATAATCACGACCCATTATATAAAGCCAAAGAAATAAAACGTCAGTTTTATGAAGACAAAGTTTCTCTTGCTAAATACAACCTTGAAGACTGTCAGTTAGTTCTGGATATTTTTGAAAAAGCTGAACTAATACACTTTGCAATTGAGCGAGCACGATTAACCGGTCTTGAGCTGGATCGTGTAGGCGGCTCTGTTGCCGCTTTTGATAACTTATATTTACCAAAACTTCACCGAAAAGGTTTCACCGCACCCAATACGGGTGACTATGGAAATGGCAATACGGCTCCCGGTGGTTATGTAATGAACTCAAAGCCGGGACTCTTTAAAAGCGTCCTGGTTCTTGATTATAAAAGCCTGTACCCTAGCATTATACGCACTTATAAAGTCGACCCTTACGCTCGCATAGCAGCCAAAAAGATGGATGATAGTGAGACTATTGCAGGTTATGATGGTGCTCGTTTTTCAAAAAACGAACATATACTTCCAGACATTATTGCTGATCTCTGGCTCGCAAGAGACAAAGCAAAATATGAAAAGAACAAAGCTTTATCTCAGGCGATTAAAATTATTATGAACTCATTCTATGGAGTATTAGGCACTCCGGGTTGTCGCATTCATGATGCCCGCCTAAGCAGTTCGATTACTAAACGTAGCCACGACATTATCAAGCAGTCCGTTAAATTAATTAACAATCAGGGTTATGAGGTGATTTATGGTGATACTGATTCAGTTTTTGTATCACTAGAAAAAAGCATGTCCAACGAAGCAGCAGACAAAATCGGCCAGCAACTTATCGAGATTGTAAATACATACTGGCAGCAACATTTACAAATTGATTTTGGAATTAAATCATATCTTGAAATGGAATATGAAACACACTTTGTTCGTTTTTTTATGCCCACTGTTCGCGGATCTGAAAAAGGCAGTAAAAAACGTTATGCGGGCGTAATTAACACAAAAGATGGACCTAAAATTGTTTTCAAAGGACTCGAAAACGTACGCACCGACTGGACTCAATTAGCCCGAGATTTCCAACAGACATTATACTCCAAAGTTTTCAATGATGAAGCCTATGATGAATTTATTCGAAGCCTGGTAATACAGCTATCGAATGGACAGTTAGATCATCAACTGACTTATAGAAAACGTTTGCGACAAAAACTTGAGTTATATCAGAAAAACATACCGCCTCATGCACGCGCCGCAATTAATGCTGAAGCCATTTTCAAAAAAAACAAACAGCCATCACGTTACCAGCACAAAGGCTGGATAGAATATGTAATGACCGTTAATGGCCCTGAAACATTAGAATGCCAGTCATCAAGATTAGATTACGAGCATTATATAGAGAAACAGTTAACACCAATTGCTGATAGCATTTTGGGCGCATTAAACGATTCAATGGACAACATTTTAAAGCGACAAATTAATCTGTTTTAATTTTATATTTTTGACACAGAGGTGCGCCACAAACTTACACCAGCCTCACCCCTGTGAAATTTATTACTAACAATAACGACTCAATAACGACTCAATAACGCGGACCATAATAATTCGCAGGTGGATAATTCGCAGGTGGATAATAATAACCCGGTGCCCTTACCATGGGTTGCGAGTTTGGATGAACGGGCTGATTTCTCTGCTGCGACTTTAGCCACTGCTGATACGCCATCTCCTGCTGTCGCTGTTGCTCCTGTTGTTGCAACATAAACTGTTTCTGTTGCTTAGCCTGCTGCTCTTGCTGTTGCAACATATACTGTTTTTGTTGCTCAGCCTGCTGTGCCTGTCGTTGCGCCATCATTGCCTGACGCTCTTTAACCCATGCTGGTGCTTCAGCGCCAGCTTGTGTAGATTCTCGATTAGCGGTGAACGGCCTTTGATTCATTTGCTGCTGCATGTAATTGCGTTGTTCGTTTAGCCACTCTGGTTCTTGTGTATTGTTTCTCATATCTTGATTCGCATTTGCCATTGCAAACGATTTTCTTCTTTCTTCCATGGCTTTACGACGCTCAGCAAATAGTTTATCCATATCTTGCTGCCTACTGATACCCCTATCTTTTCCATTATTCGAAGCCGTACTGCCTGTTGTTTGTGCTGTTGTTTGTGCTGTTGTCATTGCTGCTGTTTCAGACCCTGCCTCATCGGTATTACCAGCCATCAGCATAATGCCCATAATGCCTGAAATGAATAAAACAAAAGTCATAATCAGGGCATAGGGTATTTTTTGATCCTGTGTGTCACTCTCAACGTTTACAGGTTCTTCAGGCTTTTCAGGCTTTTCAGCTGACTTAACATCATCTTCAGATGGCATAAGCCCCATATCTTTGAGCTTTTCGGCTACTTTTTCATTGCCTTTTTCACTGGCTTTTTCACTAACCTTTTCATTGGCTTTTTCACTGGCTTTTTTACTACTCTTTTCACTAACCTTTTCATTGGCCTTTTCATTACTCTTATCATTTTTAGTCATGGCATAATTCCTCATAATTTAAATCAATAATACGATATATATTAAATTTCAAACTAGGCAACATCTGCACTGATAGCTGTCGCAAGCACTTTTTTTTGTGTTTCACCTTCCGTTTCTAAATCTGTATCTCCAGAAGGTCGGGCATACTGGTCATTTAGTTTTTGAATAAATAAATCAGCCTGATTTTTCACCTTGTTGATTGTTCTTTTTGAAAAGAAACCCCAACCTACAACTTGAGGTCTAAATATACTTCTGAAAAACAACGTGTTTTTTACAAATGCCCTTTTCAAAGTCACTTTAAATTCGTCTGAATACTTACCAGCCATTAACTTTTTTAGCTGTCTTTTAATTGCAAAATTTCTTGATGTAAAATGAATACCCAGGAACAGTAAATACAATACAAGAATACCTGTTAACTGTTTGCCAGTTGATTCACTCATCCAGTTAAAAAATGATGAAAATATATCAGCTATAAAAGAATCCATCATCATCGAGACACCAACAATAACGCCTGATACAACTAGTACGAAAACATCCAGACTGAGCACAGTTCTTCGCCAGTCTGATATCATGGAAATCAACTTCGGCAACTTCTCATCCTCAATTTCCCTGGCCGTTTTATCCAGTGCACCTATAATTCGATATACTCTATCAATATTCATCTGCTCAATACGGTCATTTATGGCATTTAAGTCAGTATCTCGTTTTTGCTCAAACCGCTCACGAACAACATCATCTTCAATTACCACGGCAGCATCCGGATTATAAATAGTATAAAATTTACCTGCTGTCAGACCTTCAGCCGCAAGTGCTCTTTGCCACGACGCTATAACATCTTCCGGATTGTCTTCTCTTACCGCTGCATCAATCTGATTTAAAATATATACAAATTTGTCTGCATTTTTTTGATATATTTTGTCAGCTACCAGATGTTTTAAAGTATCACGCATCGCACCCGGCTCAGGATGACGTGCGTCAAAAAATATAAGAACCAGGTCAGATAAGTCAATAATATAATCGGTGATTTTAAGTGTTTCAGTTCGTTGGTCATCCGCATCAAATCCCGGCGAATCGATAAATATTCTACCTTTTGATTTTATATCCGGGCAGGTTTTCATCTGCATATATGTATTGATACGGTCACTTGCACCAGGCGCCACCTCTTCAAGCACGTCCGCCATATTGTAAAAAGGGAACCTCGGATCCGCTTCCAGTGATATGCCAGGCAGGACACGGGCCTGTTGTTCAGCCGAATAACATATTACGGTAAATTTATCATCAACCGCCTGAGTACCGGTTTCCTGTAACGAGGAATTAAGATAATGATTAATAAATGTTGATTTACCTGCTGAAAAAGTACCTAAAACAGAAATAAGTGGCCACCAGGGTATCTGCGTCGCGTATGACTGATCTCTCGCCAGCAAGCCCATTCGGTATCCGACTCTATCCAGCTTTTTAAACTCTTCTACCGCACTCACTAACAATGGATTCTCAGCTAGCAAATGCTTTTCAAGGTCTTCAAGACGTTGTTTTATCTGACTATCCGCTCCGAACATGTGTCACCCCTAATTAATTAAAGACCAAGATTGAGCATGTCTCTACAAGCAAATTAGACATATAATAGCTCATTCTAATATATATAAACGGCCATTCTTTGCGTTAAGACAATTGATACTTACTTTATTTATTGGTCCAGTTAACCTAACTTTTTTAAGCTGAAATGAACAGGGTTAATCCCTTGTAGATAATTATGTGCTAAAATACTAATTCAATACTTCGAATTGTTTCGGTTTCCCGCAGTTAGCATGCAGTATGTCTGTTGTTTTTGTTTGTGAACATATTCCTGGTATCCCTGTAGTACCATCCCTTAAAAGTGGACTATGCTCATAATACTGTGTAAATGGTTATCAAATGCCATTGCACCTCCTATCATATAGGCAAAACACATGACTACCGAAACGGTAAGCTCGTTTAATGAATTAGCGCTTAATAAATCCCTGTTAAAAGCGCTAGATGAAGTCGGTTATGAAACCCCTTCACCAATCCAGGCTGCAACCATCCCTTTATTACTGGATGGCAGAGACATCATTGGCCAGGCACAAACAGGTACGGGTAAAACCGCTGCATTTGCACTACCCCTTATATCAAATATAGACCTGAAACAGAAAGACCCATCTGTTTTAGTACTCGCGCCAACCCGTGAATTAGCCATTCAGGTGGCGGAAGCTTTTCAGAAATACGCTAAACATATGAAAGGTTTTCATGTTTTACCTGTATATGGCGGGCAAGACTTTAGAGGCCAGATTAGCGCCCTGAAAAGAGGTGTGCACGTTATTGTCGGCACCCCGGGTCGAGTTATGGATCATATGCGCCGAGGCACATTAAAACTAGATGGTCTTAAAGCACTGGTACTGGATGAAGCTGATGAAATGTTACGCATGGGCTTTATTGATGACGTTGAATGGGTATTAGAACAAACTCCGCCAAAGCGACAAATCGCTCTGTTTTCTGCAACCATGCCGCAACAGATTCGACGCATTGCGAACAAGTATCTGAACAACCCTCAAGAAGTCACTATCAAGGTCACAACCGCAACCGCGGAAACCATTCGACAACGCTTCTGGCCTGTCAGTGGTGTACATAAGCTTGATGCATTAACGCGTATTCTCGAAGCTGAAGAATTTGATGCCATGATTATTTTTGTGCGCACGAAAAATTCAACGGTCGAGCTGGCAGACAAACTAGAAGCCCGTGGTTATGCAGCTGCTGCAATTAATGGTGATATACAACAAAGCCAACGTGAGCGTTCCGTACAAAACCTGAAGAACGGCAAGCTTGATATACTGGTTGCTACTGATGTAGCTGCCCGCGGTTTAGACGTCTCACGAATCAGCCATGTTGTGAACTACGATATCCCCCATGACACAGAATCTTATATCCATCGAATTGGGCGCACCGGTCGTGCGGGTCGTCATGGTGACGCGATTCTTTTTGTAGCTCCCCGTGAAAAACGTCTGTTACAGGCTATTGAACGAGCCACCAAAAAGCCTATCGATATGATGGAGCTACCTTCTACTGAGCTTATCAACGACCAACGTGTAGAGAAATTCAAACAACGCATTACAGATGTAATAGCCTCTAATGATCTTTCTATGTTTAATAAGATGATTGAAGAATACCAGCAGGAAAATGATGTTTCAGCCCTGAGCATTGCTGCAGCACTGGCACACCTGCTACAGGGAGAATCACCCTTTCTGTTGCAAAATAAACCACAGAAGAAAATGGATAAAAGCTGGAAAGACAGCGACCGTTCTTCATCAGACAGAAAACCTTCTCGACGAGATAGAGATCGCGGCAATGATAGAGGTCGAGAGCGTAATCAGGACAGAGGAAAAGACCGCTCAAGAAAAGATAAACCACCTGCTGAAGACATGGCTAGTTACCGCATAGAAGTGGGTAATAACCACGATGTAAAACCGGGTAATATTGTCGGCGCAATTGCTAATGAAGCGGGACTGGATAGTAATAACATTGGTCATATCAAAATTTATGATGATTATAGCCTGGTAGATTTGCCAAGCGGCATGCCAAAAGATGTATTTAATGATCTTAAAAAAGTATGGGTATCGGGCCAACAATTACAAATCTCTAAACTGGGTGAGTCTAAAAAAAGCGATTCCAGGAAAAAAGAAAGCCCTAAAGGCAAAAGTCAGAAACGCGAAAAACTGAGCATTAAACCTGATAAGAAAAAAGATAAAAACAGAAAAAGAGACAAGAAAAACATCGGTAAAAGAAAAACCTCAAAATAATCCGATAACTTATTTTTCAGGTAGCCGAGACTTAAGCGAGTCTTAATTACCTGAAAAACAAGCTATTTTCAGGTAATTATTTCAATATTCTTCAATAGCTATATTTCGTAAGGTAGCTGCATAAATCCATCAGCATGTTACAATGGCTGGCATTTTTCGATGCGACCTTATTAATAAACATGAAATTCAGTAAAAGTTTTGATACCCCTAACCCCATTCCTGCAGAAGCTATTAGCAATGCTGTAAGCCAGATGGAGCACGGTATGCTCTATCGATACGGTCATACTGATGACGTCAGTGAAGTATCAAAATTAGAGGCTGCATTTGGCCTGTATACCGGTCACAAGTATGTTGTTGCCGTCAATTCCTGTGGCAGTGCCATGTTTATCGCATTAAAAGCCATGGACATACAGCCGGGTGAAGGCGTTTTTACTAATGCATTTACCTTTACTGCTGTGCCTAGCAGCATTGTTCATGCGAATGCAAATCCTGTATATATTGAATGCAATGACCAGTATGTTATTGATTTACAACATTTTGAACAACAAATCGTTAACCACCCCGATGTACGCTTTTTTATCCTGTCTCATATGCGCGGGCATATTGCCGAACTGGACAAAATAAAGGCGCTTTGTGATAAAAACAATATCAGACTGATTGAAGACTGTGCTCATGGTCTGGGTAAACGCTGGAATGTCTCAGATACAGATAAAGATCACTTTGTAGGCCACCATTGTGAGATCGCCTGTTACAGCACACAAAGCCATAAGATGCTTAATTCTGGAGAAGGTGGTTTTATTGCAACAAATGATGGCCAGCTTGCGGCTTATTGCATACTCGCCGCCGGTTCGTATGAGGGTTTATACAAAAAACACCTGGCTCGGCCTATGGACGACAGCCTGTTCGAAAATATTAAGTTTGATGTACCCAACTTTAGCTTACGTATGAATAACCTCACAGCTGCTATTTTGCGTCCACAAGTTGAATTAATTGATGAGCGCATTGCTTCCTACAAAGAAAAATACCAAAGCTTAATATCACTTCTTTCATCTGTTAAACACATTGATATACCTGAACCCGTGGATAGCGCTGAAAACGTAGGAGATAGCCTGCAATTTAATTTAATTGATTTAGATAGTGCCGATATCACACGATTTATCAGTAATGCAAAAGAGAAAGGTGTAATCATTCAGGTATTTGGTCGTAATAACAATGCCCGTGACTTCCGTAACTGGCAATACTCATTTGAAGATATGCCCGGTTGTGAAAAAACAGCAGAACTTATTTCATGTGCTTGCGACCTGCGGCTACCCATGTCTTTTACGTTAGATGATATTAAGTTAATTGCCGCAATCATTTCAGAAACCATGACTGATACCATAATTGAAGTAAGCGCCGATACAGCTATCAAAAGTCTTGCAGGTTAATCACTACTGACTCTTTTCGAGTACACGATCCCGGCGGATAAAAATATAAATAACAAAAAAGGCCGCTCAGTGAGCGGCCTTTTTTTATTCACACCCTGAGAAGGGTAATGAAATAGCGTTTAATAATTAAACAGCTACAATGTTCTCAGCTTGAGGACCTTTCTGGCCTTGAGTTACAGTGAACTCAACTTTTTGACCTTCAGTCAGTGTTTTAAAACCAGAACCCTGAATTGCACTGAAATGTGCAAATACGTCAGGACCATTTTCCTGCTCGATAAAACCAAAACCTTTAGATTCGTTAAACCATTTAACTGTACCAGTAGTCGTAGACATAATTTTCTATCCTATTTATTCAAAAGTAATTAATGCCTCATTACAACAATAATCATTGCGCAGAGACGGGTTGTGCTGGAAGTGTTTTACATATGAGAACAGGACGGAGTACTACTTTGGAACTTCGAAATGTGGTGTGCATAAGTATTAACGGCACTTTCTAGCTGAATGAATTATAACCCGCTTTAAACCTTAGTCAACGTTATAAGTTATTAAAATTTGATGAAATATCCATGTTTTTGAGGAAAAATCCATTTATTTGCTGCTGAATTGATTAGATGAGCCAAATTGACTAAAAAACGCGCTAATTTTTTCAAAAAAAGGGCTTTGTATTTGCTTGTTAAGGTTTTGGGAATTTTTCCTTTTATGTGTTTTTCTATACTCTATTAACTCTTCCTGTCGTCGTTCATAAGACTTATTGGCTCGACGCACCATATCACTATATTCAACTGAAGACATATGCCAGAAGCACTTTCAACGCGACTGCTTAATAATGGTTTAGAGCTACCGCCTTTAGGTGAACTACATATAAAAATACTCCACATGATAAATATAAGCATAACCATAAAGTTTATAATCATTGCTTATGCGACTGTGTTTTTAAAAAACAGTTTCAACTTTAGAGCTCAACGGTATTTTATAATAAAATAATATAATGACCTTCAATAAGTTAAAGTTATGAGCTGGCGTTTTATTCTGGTATTAAAATCGAATTATAACCGGCACCATCAATAATCAATGAAATCTCCATGGCTGAATTGTTACTTTTAATAAATGCCATACCCGAGTCTAAATCAACCTCAACAGACTCGACTTCTTCTATAACGTTTAATATGTTTAAAATTTTAGAGACATCGGATTCGTTATTTAATCCATTAATTCTAAAATAGTGTAATTCCGCCATGTTTTCCCCAATAAATTTTCTTACACACACTATAAAACTGATATGTAAAAAATGGTAAATCTCACGTATTAAAATAATACGAACAACTACAGAGTTATCCGGCCTCCACCTTCTATTTATCCGCTACCTGATGAAAAGAGAATTCTTTGAAATATTTTTTAAGTAGCTAAAAATATTAAAGCCAACTTAAATTTTTAACTATAAAAACTATTATCTTAACATTATAGTTTTTATAGTTAATTTACTACACAAAACTGCAAACACTTAATGTTAAGTCTCTATTGTTTCTTGAGAATTGAAGCTTCTTTCATTAATAAAAAAACAGATGGCAATACGACTAAAGTAAGAACCGTGGCACTAACCATACCGCCTACCATAGGCGCAGCTATTCTGCGCATAACTTCTGAACCAGTACCTGAGCCTAACATGATAGGCAACAAACCGATGACGATAGTTGCGACGGTCATAATGATTGGACGCACGCGAAGTAATGCCCCCTCTTCAACAGCTGAGCGAAGCTCATCTTTTGTTAGATTACGGTTTTCGTGTTTTGCTCTGTCAATATAGGGTTGTAATGCCTGGTTTAAATACACTAGCATAATGACACCTATTTCAACCGATACACCCGCAAGTGCAATGAAACCAACACCGGCAGCTACCGACATATTGTAATCCAGTAAATATAACAGCCAGAAACCGCCTATTAACGCCATAGGTAAAGTGCCCATAATTAATGCTACTTCAGAAATCTTCCTGAAATTTAGATATAACAATAGAATAATAATACCTAAGGTTACTGGCACCACGGCTAATAACCGCTGTTTTGCACGAACCATATATTCATATTGTCCTGACCAGGCGATAGAATAACCCGCAGGTATTTTCACTTTCTCAGTAACAACTTTCTGCGCTTCACTAACATATGAACCTAAATCTCGCCCTTCGATATCAACAAACGTCCAGCCATTAGGGCGTGCATTTTCACTCTTGATTACCGCAGGACCATCTTCTACTTTTATATTCGCCACTTCACTCAGTGAAATACGTGCACCAGAGGGCGTTACAACAGGCAAATTTCGTAACATCCCCAGGGAGTCACGCACATCCCGTGGATAGCGCACATTAATAGGATAACGCTCCAGACCTTCTACTGATTGAGATACCTGCATGCCACCTAATGCCGTACTTACAACATCATGCACATCCGCTATATTTAGCCCAAAACGTGCGGCAGCCAGTCGATCAACATCTATAGTCACATAACGCCCTCCGGCAACACGTTCTGAATAAGCCGACGCCGTTCCCGGAACCGTTAAAATAGCTTTTTCAATATCTTTACCAATTTTTTCAATGACTTTTAAATCAGCACCGGCGACTTTAATTCCGACTGGGGTTTTTATACCTGTAGCCAACATATCAATACGGGTTTTTATTGGCATTACCCATGCATTTGTTAAACCCGGAAATTTTATTAAATCAGTTAATTCTTTTTTTAACTTTTCCGTCGTCATTCCTTCTCGCCACTGATCTTTTGGTTTTAACTGCACCGTAGTTTCAATCATCGTTAGAGGTGCGGGGTCAGTTGCAGTTTCGGCACGGCCAATTTTACCGAATACGGATTTAACTTCTGGTACAGACTTAATAAGTTTATCTGTTTGCTGTAATAACTGCTGAGCTTTACCTATTGATATGCCCGGAAAAGTAGTGGGCATGTACATTAAATCACCCTCATCTAAATCCGGCATAAACTCCGAACCTAATTGTGTTGCCGGCCACATTCCAAACACAACGAGAAAAACGGAAACACCCAATACTTTTTTTGGTGAATGCAAAACAAAATCAATAAATGGTTTATAGGATTTTATGAGAATGCGGTTGACCGGGTTTTTTTCTTCCGCTGTAATATGCCCTCGAATAAAATAACCCATTAACACGGGCACTAATGTAATTGCTAAACCTGCTGACACCGCCATTGCAAATGTTTTTGTATACGCCAGCGGTGAAAACAACTTTCCTTCCTGTGCCTCTAACGTAAATACAGGCATAAAACTCAGGGTAATAATAATCAACGAAAAAAATAATGGGGGCCCAACCTCTGTTGCTGATTTTGCAACCAGCTGCCATCGTCTTTTTTCAGTTATCTCTTCGCCACCCCGCCTTTCATGTTCAATATGTTTATGCATATTTTCTATCATTACTATGGCGGCATCAGTCATTGCGCCAATGGCAATTGCGATACCACCTAATGACATAATATTGGCGTTCATCCCCTGATAGTACATAATTATAAATGCCCCCAGAATACCAACCGGTAAAGATAAAACTGCAACCAGGGCTGATCGCATATGAAATAAAAATACTACACATACCAGTGCAACGACTATAAACTCTTCCACCAGTTTTATACTTAAAGTATCGACCGCTCGATTAATTAATTGTGAACGGTTATAAACCTCAACAATTTCTACGCCTTCGGGCAAACCGGGTTTAAGCTCTTCAAGTTTGGCCTTTACACCCGCTATGGTTTTTAGTGCATTTTCACCAAATCGCATAACTGCAATACCACCAACAACCTCACCTTCACCATTTAACTCTGCAATGCCTCGACGCATTTGCGGTCCCAGTCTTATCTGTGCTATATCCTTCAATAAAACAGGTGAACCATTTTCATTTACGCCTAACGGTATATCACGTAAATCTTGTAAACTATCAATGTAACCCGTTGCGCGCACCATATACTCGGCTTCACCCATTTCAACAACCGAACCGCCGGTTTCCTGATTGGCGCGCTGAATAGCCATTTTTATTTTTGCAATTGGCAAGTTATAGGCGCGTAGTTTATTCGGGTCTAGCACAACCTGGTATTGCTTAACCATGCCACCCAGTGTTACGACTTCAGATACACCGGCAACCGTTTGCAATTCATACTTTAAAAACCAGTCCTGAATAGAACGCAGTTGTGACAGATCATTTTTACCCGTTCGATCAACCAGAGCATACTCATATACCCAGCCCACTCCGCTTGCATCCGGGCCCAGGGCAGGTTTTGCCGCTGCGGGTAATCTACCTGTAACCTGGCTTAGATATTCGAGCACCCTTGAACGTGCCCAGTAAGGGTCGGTACCATCTTCAAAAATAACATATACAAATGAATCACCAAAGAATGAATAACCACGCACATTAACCGCTTTGGGCACTGATAACATCGCTGTAGTTAAGGGATAAGTAACCTGATCTTCAACCACCCTTGGTGCCTGACCGGGGTAAGATGTTTTAATAATCACCTGCACATCAGACAAATCAGGCAAGGCATCTAGCGGTGTATTTTTAATCGTATATATACCCCAGCCTGTGACAATTAATGTCATTACCAAAACAATGAAGCGATTTTTAATTGACCAGTGAATAATCGATGTAATCATGTTTATTCTCCCTGGCCTTTTATATTACTGATTAAGTATTTATTGCCCCTTTCAATTAACTCAAACGTCACCCTGTCACCCACACTTAATCCATCCAGTGACACTCCTTTTTGTGTTGTAAACTCCATCATCATTTCAGGCCAGTCTAAAACATCTATAGCTTCATGCTGCAGACCAATCATGCCATGGTCTTTCATGAGTAAGGTAATAACACCCTTGCCTTTTACTGGTATACCCATGGTTTTATTGGGTTTACTTTCCAGCGCATCAACCGGGTTCGTCATTCGCTGGAGACTTGCTTTCAGGCTGGCTTCTGAATCAATTAAAAACTGTGACGATGTAACTACTTTCTCACCTGCATTTATGCCTGATAGTATTTCAATAAAATCACCCGATTCTAAACCTGCTACAACTATACGTTGTGCAAAACGACCATTGCCTTTTGCGACAATCAATCGTTCGGTTCCACCGGATCTCAGTAATGCCTCTCGGGGCACACTCAAGATATTTTCTTTTGCACCACCGTAAATGGATACATTTGCATACATATTTGGCTTTAAGGTTTCACCCGGATTTTCAAATCGCAGACGCACTTTTAACGTTCGATTTTTTGCATCTAGAATCGGATAGACATAATCCACTTTACCTTCCCACGTGCGGCCAGGAATAAATGACAAATTAACATCTGCTGTCTGTCCCAGCTCCACCCATGCACTCTGACTTTCAAAAACTTCCGCCAATACCCAAACACTACTCAGATCAGCCAGCGTCATAACTCTATTTGCTGGTTTAATATACATACCTTCACGCACCATCAACATAGTGACTATGCCATCTTGAGAAGCATAAACACTAATTGCCTGTGGCACTTTACGCGTTTTTTTAACTTCATTAATTTGTTTTTTACTTATACCTAATGATGTTAATTTGGCTCTTGATGCAGAACTTAAACGTTGGTTATTTGATCGCAATGCCTGCACATATTCTTCCATCGCATTAACTAATTTTGGTGAATACAGGTCAAATAAACGCTGTCCTTTTTTAACTCGATCACCTTCTATCTTTACTGCCAGTTTTTCTATCCAGCCATCGACTCGTAAATGAACATGTGTAAGTTTTGACTCATCAAGCCCAACATAACCAACTGTATTTATCTTACGCCACAATTTTCCCGACTCAACACTGGCTGTACGTACGCCCATGTTATTTTCTACCGCAGCTGATATTTTAACTACTGGCCCTGTTTCATCAGAATTTCCATCCTCATCTGCATCAGCAAAAACGGGCTCTAAATCCATTCCCATCGGAGACTTTCCTGGTTTATCACGGCGATATTCCGGGTCCATAGGTGCCACCCAGTAAAGTATTTCTTTTTCTTTACCTGTTGATTTTACTTTTGTTTTCTCCTGTTCAACTTTAACTAAATTCATTCCGCAAATTGGGCAATTACCTTCATTCTCTCTTACAATATGCGGATGCATTGGACATTGGTAACTGGGGTCTAAGTGACTCACGCTGTGGTCTACAGCAGTTTCACTACTCATACCTATGTCGACATATTTAGTTAAAAATATCGCCGCAACAAAAACAGCAATCGCTATAACCATCATTAAAATTATTTTATTATTTAATTTCATTATTGATTACCTACTAAAAATTCTAAATCAGATTTGCTTAAACTAAACTGGTATTTGAGCTTCAATTCAGCAAGCCGAGTATTAAACTCAGTTACCTGCGCTTTAGAGAGCGTTAAAAAATCGACTACACCGCTTCGGTAGCCCCTCATTGCTACTTCTTTATTTTGTTTTGCCTGTGAATTTATTTTTTCAGAATATAATTTTAAGCGCTGTTTGAACTTAAGCATGCGCGCATGTGTTTGCTTTAATTTTTTAAGTATCTCTCTTTGTGTGTCAATTAATTGATAACGTGCACTTTTCACCTTGCTTTTGCCTGAGGCCACATGACGATCCTGTTTTTCTTCAGTAAAGACAGGTAAGTCAAGTGTCACCATTGCCGTCATAAAATCTGGCAAATCTGAACCATCCGCTCTTTCTCCCTGACGATTACCATAACGAACATCCAGCCCCCATTGCGCACTGTACTTATCTTCTTCCAAAGCCAGCGCACTGCGCTGCATATTTAGATTATCCTGAGCCTGTTTTAATTGTGGGTGCTGTTTTATTAAAGACTGCAATACAGGTAATGGCTTAAGCGTATATTCATTTGCATCAATACCCCCATGAACAACCCTCACATCATTCACGCCTAACCACTTTGCTAATTCTTCCTGCGCGACAAACAATTCGCTTTGCATGGTTTGTAATTTGTCATCAATAAGGGATATATCCAGCTCGGCCTGCACTACACTTTGCTGATTTGCTCGACCAGATGCATAAAATTCTTCATTAATATTCAGTATTTCTTCAAACACCTTTCTGTTTGACTCAATTATGCTAATTGCATTTTCTCGATACCAGACTTCATACCAGCTCTTTTTAACCGCCAGAATAACCTGGCGTTTACGTGACTCAACCTTGCTGGCTTGTGTGCTGGCATTCGCTTTCATAAGGTCTGTTTTATTTTTAAGACTGTTACCACGGGGGAAATTTTGCTGATAACCCAACACCAGTTGTGTCATAGGCTCCTGATCTAAATTGAATGTATCAATTGGCACTGCCTGTGCACCAAAACGTAATTTCGGATCATCCCAGGTCTGTGACGCATGACTTAACTGATGCCATGAATCCTGTTTTGCGACTAATCCAGATATCAGGGCATCGTTGCTTAATGCCAATTCAAGTGCCTGTTTCAGGCTCACAGTGTTATCCGCCTGAAGCGTAGAACTAATGAACAATAAGCTAATGAAAGATAGTTTTATTAAGGCGTTCATGCCTTATTCCTCATAAATATTTTAAATAGCGAAACATTAATAAATTGCGTTAATAACAAACACAATTTATAACCATAAAATAATTAAAGGATTTTCTAGATAGTAAGAAGGGTCTTAATAAGCAGGGTGGGTGGTGCTGCCTGTGAAACACTTAGCGATAACTGCTCAACATGCTGTATCTGATTCAGTGTGCCGATATTGGCTTCTATAATTTCATATAGACCTGTTGAGCGGTTGTTACATGAAGGTAACGAGACTAGAGCATTAGACTGATTATCCAGAGCCAGCACACTATCACAGAGAGCAGGAGGACAGTGACAATCAGACATTTCCTGCATCATATTTGACTGCTGCATTTGAGCTTTCATTGCCGCATGAGCGGGCGCCTGCACACTTATATTTAGTACAGACAGCATAAACAATGCCAGTATAAATCTGGCACAACGTTTAATTGCGGTAATTTTATGCTTTTTATTCAAAATACAAAATACTCAGAATAGCCATGTTTTCGGTACTTAGTAGACAGTATAGTCCTAAATAAATTCATATGAAAATTAAAAATACTATATTTATCTATACCTTACCCCGTAGGGCCTGTTAGCTTTAATTTTTATGCGTTAACTCGTATGGATGATTCCATTACCGGTTATATGATTATAATAAACCAAAGAATGAATAATTAAGTTTAACAATGTGTCTTTTATCACATACTTAAGCGGGCTGTTATATCTAATATTGATTCTATCAGGGCTAATGTGTCATTTATCACACAAACAACATAAATAAGCATTTCCTGATACACAGTGCTGGCAAGGTTTTACCAATACTAATTATTATAAACAATATGTCTTAATTTTCAGGTGGTTGTATGCAGTTGTTCAATACCCAGAAACCTGTTCGTGATGTTTCTGAAATGAATCGTTTTCAAGAAATTAATTCTACTTACAGTCAGCTTGCTGACATCAAAGAAAGATCCTGGATTGACACCATTGATGGTGCACGCTTATTAGAGACTGGCCCTGATACAACGTTATTTAGCGGCAACGCCACCTGTAATAACTTTATGTTGATTCTGCAGGGTACAATTCGAATTTACCAAACAGCAGAAGATGGCAGAGAAATTACCTTATACCGTGTGCAGGCAGGTGACCTGTGTATTCTCAGCTTAAACAGTCTACTCAAAAATAAATCCTTTAACGCCATTGCGACGACTGAGTCAAATGTAAAAGCACTGGTGATTAGTTCTAGCAGCTTTAAAGCGTTAATGAATGAAATTGAACCATTCCGTAATTATGTTATTTCAACATTAACAGAAAGACTTTGTGAAACCATCTACCTGATTCAGGATACCGCGTTTAACCATCTCAATATGCGTCTTGCCTGTATGTTAGGTGGTCTATTCGAGAGAAACCAGGGCCCTACATTAAAGATAACCCATCAGGAACTGGCGTTTGAACTTGGCACTACACGTGAAGTAATTAGCCGCATACTCAAAGAATTTGAAAGACAAGATTGCATAAAACTCTCACGGGGGCATATAGAACTGTCATCAGCAGAGGGACTGCGCTGGTTTTCCGAGCCAGAAAAATTAGTAAAAAAATAGTGCGTTCTGTATGTTTTGTTACATACCCACAGCTGAAAAGTATTTATATTTAGGCCACAGTCTTTGAAACACAAGATTAGTATATTGACAGCATAAGGACTTGCTGTATTTTTTAATCAAATCTTTATCTTTGCCGAAAAATGAATAGCCTCGATAATTCCAAATAACACGGCCACTCTATTAACATAGAGGCCCAAACAAGCCCTAAATTTTTATGGCTAAGTGTAAAAATTGACAACACCCAAGCTGTTTACCAATATCAACATGCTCTTACACGCTCTTTTAGCAACTTTCATTTATATCATAATGGTTAAAACTTAAAGGGCCAGATAATTTCAGCTGGCTTGCCTTTCACAGCCGTTATTTCTCTATTAACAATCGTGGATGACACAATTATTGGGCGTTCACGTATATTTACTTACCTGCTTTTTCAGTAACAGCTCTCGGTTTAAATCTTTTATAAATCTAATCAACGAGAGACAAACCGTTAGTATCTGGCGGTGGTGGCACATCATCTTTTTTCTTCTGCCCCAGATCACTGCCCGCCGGAGCCAGATCCAGACCAGTCAAATCTAGTGATGGCTCAGCCACCTCATTAATCGCATCTTGCATATCACTGCCAACAGGTGCAATCGCAGCCGTCAATTCTGAAATATCTCCAGCCCCTATTCCCAGCGGATCTGTTTTCGGTGCAGCGGGTATCTCGCCACTAGTGGCGACACTCGCCGGTTTTACATCTGGACTGGCGGGTGCTGCTGAAACTTGAGCAGGCTCAGGTTCAACTGACGTATTAACTGGCGACTCACTTAAAGACTTAATTTCACACACTGCACCCGCATTATTTAAGGCAGATTTATATTTATTAGCCGTCGCCTGATCAATATTTTTTTTGATCACCATACGTTTACCAGAAAACAGATGCCCAAGTTTAGTCGCATCGGCCTTAAACATAGCACCAACTTTTGCTTTTACCTGTTCAAGATCTGCGCCTTCTTTTATCTGACCGGAAAAAGCCACTTCAAATAATTCATCGCTCATTTATTCTTACCTTCACGATT
Organism: Gammaproteobacteria bacterium; assembly: GCA_026195255.1. GTDB lineage: Bacteria > Pseudomonadota > Gammaproteobacteria > SZUA-229 > SZUA-229 > SZUA-229. Next base: position 25,978 of record JAPHSS010000008.1, read on the forward strand.
TTTCAATGTTAGTATTAATTTAACACTATACTTTTACCATAACCATAATAAATTAATCGGCAATCAAATCCGAAGTAGCCAGTTATGGCACATATGCACTTAATATATACTTATAGAATATTTTGGGGTAAATATCCCACTAAATCAATGGACAAAACATGAGCAAACACCCCGATCTTTCCCGCATAAGCCCCCATGGTCGAATGGAAACGCTTTCACAAACGGAAGTTAATCACCTAAAAAAAGAAAGCGAATCTGGAAGTTATGATATTTATAGACGCTGCTCACTAGCCGTATTAAATGTGGGTAGTGAAATTGATGATACAAAAAAAGTATTAGAGGAGTACTCTGATTTCGATATTAGAGTAATTCAGAAAGAACGCGGTATAAAACTTGAGTTAGAGAATGCACCGAAACGGGCTTTTGTTGATGGCAACATGATCGTCGGCATCCAGGAGCATTTGTTTTCTGTATTACGAGATATTGTTTATGCTCGAAGCGAACTAGAGTCACACGCCACATTCGACCTGAGCACTCAAAATGGCATTACAAATGCTGTATTTCAAATTTTACGTAACGCCAATGTTTTAAAACCGAATATTGATCCAAACCTGGTTGTTTGTTGGGGTGGTCACTCAATTAGCAGACGTGAATATGACTACACCAAAGAAGTCGGCCATGAACTTGGCCTGAGAGGCCTGGATATTTGTACAGGTTGTGGCCCCGGCGCAATGAAGGGCCCCATGAAAGGCGCGACCATAGGCCACAATAAACAACGCATATACAATGGCCGTTATATTGGTATGACCGAACCAGGCATTATTGCAGCTGAATCGCCAAATCCAATTGTCAATGAACTTGTTATTTTACCCGATATTGAAAAACGCCTGGAAAGTTTTGTTCGCACAGGTCATGGCATTATTGTTTTTCCTGGCGGCGCAGGCACAGCCGAAGAGATCTTATATATACTGGGCGTGTTATTAAACCCGGCAAATAAAGAGCTGCCGTTTCCACTTATTCTGACGGGCCCCAAAAGTTCTGAAAATTATTTCAAACAAATTCATCACTTCATAGAAAACACCCTGGGATTCGAGGCTCAGCAACGCTATAAAATTATTATTAATGACCCGGCACTTGTTGCACGTGAAATGAAAAATGGCATGGAAGCCGTAAAAGACTTTAGACGATCTAATGGTGATGCGTATTACTATAACTGGATACTGGAAATTGATAATGAATTTCAAAATCCGTTTATACCTAGCCATGAGAATATGTCTAAACTGGAGATCAATACAAATATGCAAACGCACCATCTAGCTGCTAATTTACGGCGTGCATTTTCAGGCATCGTTGCCGGCAATGTGAAAGAAGATGGCATTAAAGCAATTGAAGAGAACGGCCTGTTTGAAATCAGAGGAGAGAAAAAGATAATGCAACCTCTGGACAAACTACTTGAATCATTTGTTCTGGAAAACAGAATGAAGTTACCTGGCAGCAAATATACGCCTTGTTACAAAGTCGTTACCTAGTTTATTATTTACTTATATTCAGCACGCTTTAGTAAATCGGGCTTACCGAAGCAGTAAGCCCGTTTACTATAAAAGAAAAATTAGAAAACTACTCTCACATAGAAATAAAGGATGATTTCATGTCAAACGGTTTAGCTTCATTACTTTCTAACAGGCAGTTAAAATGCGAAGTATGCGACTGCCTAATCAATTATCCTGATACGCTGCTTATTAAAGATACTAATTACACTGTCTGTCGAGCATTTGATTGCCAAAGGATCATGAACAAAAAACGACTCATGACACCTTTCATGTTTCAGTCTCATCTCGATTTCAATCGAACATTAATCCGTAAAAATCGTGAAAAAAGTATCGCCACCAAACTGCACATTGAACAAGTTACGGCTAGAGAAAAACAGGAAAACCAGCAGCACCTGAAAAACACGCTTATTACTAATGCGCATATATCTGAGAATGATATCTACATGTTAACCATACCGTCAGGTGACTCAGCATCCTCTACTTGCGAAAAGCAACGGCTGGACGATTATATAGAGCACCTGAAATCCATTATTATAGAAGCTGAAAATTACAATAATGCATCAGAAGTGGCATTTGATGAACATCAGGATGCATATAGCAAAAGACGTGCTGTTGAAAATAGTTTTATAGAAAAACCTCAGTTAAAAACAATTAGCGACAACTTATGCACTATGTGCAAAGGTGGTTGCTGCGCATCGGGAAAAGAACACGCTTATCTCTCCGTTTTTTCTATGCGTCGTTATATGGATTCCAATCCTGGTTTAACAGGCAATGAGATTTTAAATATCTACACATCGTTTATCCAGCCAGAGTCAATAAACGAATCCTGTATTAATCAGACAACATCTGGTTGCGCTCTTCCACGAGACTTACGTTCTGATATTTGTAATGGATATTATTGTGATCCGCTAAAACAGTACCATAAGAATATGCTGAGCATTGATACACCTGAAGTCATTTTGGCTATTCAACGCTCCTACACTTACTGGGATCGATTCAAGTTAAATGTTTGCAATGACGTGATAAATGTTGCTTTGGTCGATGAGCATGATATAAATTTTACAACTGACTTCTCTAAGCATACTAAAGAATAACATCGAAGAATAAAAAGAATAATTAACAAACCGTTAACAACAACTTAATCACTTTAAATGTCCTATGCCCCATGCTCATATCAACTATACCGTTGATTTTGATAGTTTTTTACAAATATGCACTATACTTAATCTTATAAAGTAAACTGGAAGCACTCTAAGGGGAGGTGTTTTTTATGCTCGCAGGAGAGACAATACCATTAATTCTTACGCTCGATAATGCCGGGCGACCAATCGACTGGCTTAACTGGAAAGAAGCCATAAATCTGTATGTCCGTGAGCAGGTGGCCTGGACCGCGAGTGAAACCAAACTCCGGTTTTATGGTGGAACTTGCCAAAAAACCGGTTTAACCTCTTTTCTGGATCTCAGTACAATTATCGCTATACGCGGTGCGAAACCCAAATTCAATCATGATATTACCCCGCCATTAACTAACCGCGCTTTATTCGAAAGAGATAGACATACCTGCCTCTATTGCGGCAGTCACTTTAAACTATCCCTGCTAACTCGTGATCATGTAAAACCCCGCGCACAGGGTGGAAAAGATGCATGGATAAACGTAGTAACCGCCTGTAAGTCATGTAATGTAAAAAAAGCCTGCAACACGCCCTCTCAGGCACACATGCCTCTTTTAGCCTTACCATATGCGCCCAATAAAGCAGAAGCGATGATACTCGCCAATAGAAAGATACTAACTGATCAAATGGATTTTTTACGTAACCATATACCACATGAACGTAGAGAGGAATTTGACTAAGATCTTATAATGATTTTAGCCCGGAAGTTAAGTCCGGGTACTTGAATTTAGTTTTAAAATTTTTCAATAACTTTTTATTAGACATTCGTTTTGATTCCGCCAGATACGACAACATTCCCTCTGATAATTGCCGCCGAGCCTGTGACAAACTTATTTCTTCAGGCCGCGGATAATTTAAAGCATCAGCAACTTTAATAAAATAATCATTCATCGTTGAAGGCTGACCATCACAACAGTTATATATTCCTGGCTTCACGTTTTCCAGCAAAGCTTCAGAACATATAGCCGCTAAATCTTCAGCATGAATTCGATTAGTATAACCAGAGTCGGCCGCATTAACTATTGGCTCGCCTGAAGTAATACGTTTTACTGGTAACTTATCAGATGCATAAATCCCCGGTACTCTAAACACAATGAATTGCACATTATTTTTTTCGCAATATTTGATTAGCTGTGTTTCTGCGCTTAATCGTCTAAAAGCTCTTTCAGCCTGGGGCTTTGCTACGCGTGATTCATCAATCCAGTCACCATTACAGTTTCCATAAACACCGCTTGTGCTAATTAAAATAACTTTATCTGGCACAGTCTGTGCCATCTCTAGCGAAGTAATAAAATTTTCCATTCGCTCATCAGTTAAACCACTTCTTTGAGGTGGAGCCAGATATGCAATAGTACTTTTATTAAATTCATTGAGAAGATTATTGTTTAACCCTAATCCCACTATATCAAGATTAAACTGAGTTACCTGATAACCCATTGCTAAACATGTTTCTTTTGAAACCTCACTTTTTACATAACAATGAAAACCTATGCCCTCAGCTTTTAAAAAGCTGGCAATCTTTTTACCAATATAACCACATCCAATAATTTTTATATTATTAAGCATGAATAAATTATAACCTTTTTACAAGCAGCTGAGATAACAACTTAATTTTTTTATTTAGACAATAAAAAACCCCGGATAAACCGGGGTTTTTAGAAAAACTTCTGTTATTTTTTATTTAGAACTTTTCATTACAAAGACTTACTCGTGCATCATAATAACGTTCACATGTATATGCATCACCACCTCGAGCGTAACATTGTCCACGTTGCTTGTAAGAGAATTCACGACAATGCCCCCAGGTATTACTTAACTGCAACATTTTTTTATTATGTTTCTCTTTCCTGGCCTTTTTGGCTTTCCAGGGATTACTACCTAACGTCTGGTGATCACTCTGGCCTGCTGCACTGAATTTATTTTTAAATTCCGCCGTCATTTTATTCCTTTCCCATTCAGTAAGCTCATGTTGTGATAAAGATTTACCATTAAATACACCACGGTCAGCTGCAACTGCCATATTTAAGGGAAGAAAGATTGCTAATGCAATTACGAAAATAGCTGTTATACGATTTCCAGTCATAATTAAACCTGTTAGATAGTTATATTGATTACGTGTTTGCCAATATTGCCCGTGCCTGTTAATTACGACCTATTGGAAAAATTCTTTAAGATCAGAGACGTCTGATCATCGTTTATCATTTCATTTGTAATAAACACCTGGTTTTAAAAGGCATTTAAAAATCGAGGTTTGCTGTTAGTTAACCGCGATTATATTAACAAAACAGAACGGATAATTCAATTAAAAACATGCAGAAGCTATTGATTTTACTATAAATTAACCCGTTCAGGTGAGTCTGCTTAGCTATTTTTTCGGAATAATATCTGCAAAAGAATCAAGTAACGAGTAATGCTCATGCTGTTTATCTGCTTCTGTACTATCCGGTTGTCTGATTGCCAGTAAATTCTCAATACCATATTCAGCAGCTGCATCCAGCACCGTAAAATTATCATCAATAAACAGTGTGGAAGATTTTTCGACCTCTTCAACTTTCTCTAATGCCCGCCAGAACGCCTGATCTTCCTTAGGGTGATGCAACTCATGAGAGGTAATTACGCGATGAAAATAATGCCCTATTCCGGTTTTTTCAAACTTCACCTGGAAGCTTAATGGGTGTGCATTGGTTACAAGCACAACTCGCTTACCATGCATGTGCAAACCTTCAAGAAATTCGACAACATGCGGTCTAACACATATCTTATCGCGAATATTATGCTTTAAAGCCGCAATATCCATATCCAGCTCGTTTGTCCAGTAGTTCACGCAATACCAGTTTAAGCTACCATATACTTCAGAGTACTTCTTACTTAACAGCTTATGAGACTCCTCTAATGATAGTTCATTAATCTCGGCATAACATTGAGGCACATACTTTAACCAAAAGTGGTTGTCAAAATGCAAATCAAGTAAAGTGCCATCAAGATCTAGAAATACCGTATAAATTTTTGTCCAGTCAATCATAGACTTATCTGACTCCTGTTTGCGTTACAATAGATTAAAACCAGCATGTCAAAGCTGTATGAACTCACATGACTTATTACTACTCGAGCTAATATGCATAATAAACCTAAAATTCTTAAGCGCAACATTCATAGCAAAAGTCAGTTATTTACAATAGAACAGGTAGACCTCGAGTTTAGCAATGGAGTTCAACGCCAATATGAACGTATCATTGCGCCTGGTGCTGGCGCTGTATTAATTATTCCTGTAATTGATAAAACACACGTTATCATGATTCGTGAATACTCAGTAGGCACCGAGCGATATGAACTGGTATTCCCTAAAGGCAAAATAGATAATAATGAGGATGTTTACCAGGCTGCCAACCGTGAGTGCATGGAAGAAATTGGCTACCGTGCAGCTAAACTAACTAAACTGGGGGAAATGACCATAGCCCCGGGGTATCTGGGTTTTATCACTCATTTAGTTCTCGCCGAAGGTTTACAGGTCGAAAAATGTCAGGGAGACGAGCCTGAAGAACTTGAACAGGTGATTTGTAATATAAACGATATTGAAACACTACTTGAGAAAGAAAATCTTAGCGAGGCCAGAAGCATAGCCGCGTTATATAAAGTACGGGACATTTTACTACAACGTGAATACCATGCTTAAGTAGTATGAGCCTTAACCCAGGAAGACTAACTGGCAGCAACTGACCTACATACTGATCTGAAAAATAATATAAAATACGCCTATGAATAATAATGACGACCTTAATCTTGAATACCTCTGTCAAAATGCACTCAGTATTGCGGTCGTTGCTGGTAAAAAAATTTTAGACCTTTATGAGTCAAAGTACACCGTTGAGAATAAACAGGATAATACACCACTAACAACTGCAGATCTTGCGGCTGATAAAATTATACGTAACGCTTTAAAAGAGCTAACCCCTGAAATTCCGGTTATTACAGAAGAATCAGAATTACCTGCATTTGAAATCCGCAAACAGTGGCACAGATACTGGCTTGTTGACCCGTTAGACGGTACCCGTGAATTTATAAAACATAATGGCGAGTTTACCGTTAACATTTCACTTATAGAAAATCATAAAAGTATTATAGGTGTAATCAACGTACCTGTCATACACACAGATTATTTCGCATGGCGTGATGGCGGCGCTTATAAACGATCAACTAATAAACCTGCTCACAAAATAAACTGCCGTAAAGCTGATATCAACAAGCTTGTTATCGCGGGAAGTCGTTCGCATGCTTCTGATAAGCTGAAAAGCTATCTTAAAAACTTTAAAAACATAGAGCTTTTAAGTATTGGAAGTTCGCTAAAATCATGTCTGGTTGCTGAAGGCAGTGTTGACTTATACCCACGCCTTGGCTTGACCTCTGAATGGGATACCGCTGCCGCACATTGCATCGTAGAAGAGGCTGGTGGTTATATTACTCAAACTGACAACACAGAATTACTCTACAACACTAAAGACTGTTTACTGAATCCTGAATTTTTTGTATTTGGTGACAGGACAATTGCCTGGCACCACTACCTCTAAGAAGCCTTATGATTTTACTTACGCTAATTGGCAACCGTAAAAACAGCGTCTGATATAAACTAATTATCACGCTCACTATTTTAGAAGTAAACACTTGCTCCTGCATTATTTTTAGATAATTATCCTCTTACATACATAGATATTTTACTTAGCCCTTTCTTTCTTTTTAAAGCATTATTGTGGCATTTTAAAGCGTGTTTTTCAGTAGTCACTTCAATAAATCACCTGGTTGGCAATTACTGGTCAACTTTACTTAACCATTATGGTTTCTGGTCTGGCTGGAAAGGCCATAAACGACAGTAAAAATTAGTTTACGATTTTCCACTGTGATTCTGTCAGACAAAAATTAAAATAAGTAACGCCCGATTGTTGCCTGGAATGATTTTTAAATTTTAGACGCTTACATGGATGTTTATTATTTTTATATTGTTTAATAACCGTGATTTGGCCTCCATTATTAGTTTCTTTATTACTCCAGTTATGGGTATCACCAGGTTTATTATTGCTCAATACCTTCTGATACTCTTTCTGTAGTAGCTCTATATCAGCTTGAGTAAAATCGGTAATTACTGCATATTTCATAAACCCCATATTTGCAGCATTTATTCTTGCTGAAAATAAAAGAACAACACACATAAGAGATAATAGTAATAGTCGTTTTTTATATACGGTTTTCATTTTCATACTCTAAAATGGATTATTCAGACTAATGGTATGTCAAAAAGCCATCAGGGTCGATATTTCCACTTAAGATCTCCTGTTTACTGGGGTTTATTAAAGCCTTAATTATGCTAAATTCCCACTATGAATAACACCACTCAAATCAACACTAAACTCGATATAAGCATTCAGTCAGGCCGCCCCTCAAGTGAGATCCAGCTGAGCCCAGAAGCTCAGCGAGATGTACATCAGGCGTACCTGGTTACTATGCGACAGCGTTTCAAAACTGAAATTAATCGACTTACACGTGGTGACATGTCTGATTTACTTGCCGCTCATAAAGCAGATTACGACAACCTTAGTTTTCTCATGACCTACATTTATGCCTGGAGCTGGTTACAACAGAATATTCACAATTTATATCAGGAGGAAGTTCTAGCGGCTTTTGCAAATGGCCCGCAAGCTTTTTTAATGGATTTGATATTAAAAAGCAATACAAGCAGCGAATTTATTGATTCATATATTAGTTACTGGCAGAACTACCAGGGCGAACCTCAATTGCAACAACAACAAATGCTGATACTGTTACAACAGTCTCCCGATAAAGAGAGTTTAATCAGCTCTATTGAAGCGACCTGGAATAAACTTCATCTATTTAACAAGAGTTTTGCAATCGGTTACAAAGATTTAGCGAAAAAAGAAAAAGACAGATACGCCGATATGCTGGCAGATGAAGACAGGGAAAGATTGAAACTTGTCGACGAATTACCCGACACACCTTCGTTAAAACTTTTTAATAAACTTGGCATTATTCCAGCAATGGGCTGCCCACAAACCTGCCGTCATTGCATGTTTATTTTTCGCCCATTGATGAAAAACACGCAAGACCCTGACCAGGTATTTCAGATAATAAACAAACTAACAACCTCTGTGTTATTTACCGGCGGTGATCTGACCAAACATCTTGATCATTTTTACAACGCCATATCAAGCATGCAGCACGTTACCACTTTCGCTATTTTGCTAAACGGTGACTTTGCCGATAGTCGAGAAGTAACTGAAACTATTATGCAAAATATGGCCACTGCTATTCGCCGTCGTCACATTACATGGCCAAAAGCTAAAGTTAATTTACAAATCAGCTTTGATGAGTTTCATCAGGAAGTTGTAGTTGATCGTAAGGGCAATCTAAAAGAACGTATACCGGTAGTTAAAATTGCCAATATTGTTGAAGCCGCTCCGAGATTTGCCGATGAAATTCAGCTTTGCTTATGTCACAAGCAAAGTCACTTAAATTTTTCTATGGATGTATTTAAAAAAGGTGTATTTGCCCGTTTAACCAAAGAACTGGGACGACGTGGGCATCAGATACAAATTCTGGCCGCTGGCCCTTCAACACGTTTAAAGCGTAATCCGCATAACCCAGAAACACCAGCACAGGTTATAAAAGATGCGACTTTTGTTTTAAGTAAATACCCATCAGTCCCCTTAATGCTAACCAGCTCAACCATTGATGCCTATGGTCGTGCTGAAATGATGGAGTTACACGAGTCTGTCAATGAACGTGATTTATTAAAACAAATGTTAGATGGAAAGGGAACCGGTGCAGAAACTTTTGATAATGATTTAATGTTCTGGTTTAACGGTTGGGCGACTTTATTTTCAGCAGTGCATATATCTCTGGGTAATATTTTTGAAGATGGTATTGATGTTATCAGACAACGTCAGGCAAAAGATCCTTTAAGTAACGCCATGTTTCGATTTGATATTCGCTTACTGGATTATTACCGCGAGAAACGTGATGACCTGGATTCAATTATTGAAAAATCAACCGGACCTCATCACTTATTTCACACTATTACTGAAGAGGGTGCCATGCGTTTACATATGACTAAACGCCTTCTGGAATCTGCAAATACACATCAAGCCATTTAAGTTGAAAGTTATTAATACATATATTCCGCGTCCCACTGAACATCAAAACCTTTAGCAAGAACTATTTCTTTTTATGTTCTGTACTTACAATAAGAAATAGCCCCGATTTTTAAATCGTCTCTACTTTTTGTTCATCTGTAATCTGCTGTTCGTTGAGCGACTGCAAAGACTCTAACCCCGCAACCCGATTATTATGTCGCTGCCGTGAAAGTTTGCGCCCTACCGTGCGCCCGGCTCGATCTGTCGCTCTGTCTATCGCCGCGTACATATCAACTTCTATATCTTCAATAATCACATCCGCGAGATGTGGGAGCACTACCTGAATATGACAGCATTTATCTTCGCCACCTCGTGGACCATTTATATCTGATAAACGCACCTGAATCCGTTGAATATGCTCATCTCTGGTTCCCAGAGCATACGCCAAACGCCGTTCAATATAACTTCGCAAAGCTTGAGTGAGTGAAAAATTACGTGCCTGAATATCTATCTGCATCTTTAATCTCCATTGTATCAGTCAGCTAACAAGGTCAACTTCAATATAGAGTTAATCGTTATAATTGAAAAGTCGGATAATATTTCAGTACTGTTCGTAATTATCGATGCAATGATTAAGACAAGAAAAGCCCAACTTACATCATCTTGCTCCCTCCAGAAGTCATTCCATCTTCTCCATTCGCTCACGTAATTTCGCCAGCGCTTGCTGTGTCATCGCCAACTCCTTTAGTATCTCATCTCGACTAACTGGTTTACACAGCTCCTTGAGTTGTTCTTCCTTCGCCTGATCAAGGTTGTTTAAAACCACCGCGATGAATAGATTTATAATGACGAAAGTCCCCATAAAAACAAAACTTACGAAATATATCCAGGCCCATTTATTCATCTCCATTGCCGTATACATTACATCGGTCCAGTCTTCCAGTGTGACAATCCTGAACAAAGTTAACAATGACAAACCCAGTGTTTCCCAGTGTACCGGGTCATGCACATGAAACAGGTGATAACCTGCTATGCCATAGATATAAAAGATAATGGACATCAGTAAAATCACATGCCCCATACTCGGGATACTGCGAATCAACGTAGTGACAATTAATCGCAGTTCCGGAATAGTCGAAATCAGACGCAGCACCCGTAATAGCCGGGCAAGACGTGCAATTACAGCCAGCTCGCCTGTCGTCGGCATGAGCGCTAACAGGATGACACTGAAGTCAAACAGGTTCCAGCCATCAGCAAAATAGAGCCTAAAGCGTGGCGCAACAGCCGTTATTTTCAATATAGCTTCGATAATAAATGCAGCCAGAATTAAACTGTGGCCGATTTCAAACCAGTTACCATATTGCTCTACTAATGTTGGTGCGGTTTCCAGCCCTAAAATCAAAGCATTGAGCAATATAAGGCCAATGATTGAATGCTCAAAAAATGGATGTCTGGTTATAACTTGTGCGGTTTTCTTCATCAATTTATTTACGTATTAAACAATGCCGGTTAGGATAAACTTATTCAATAGTAAGTAAAAGTCGATTAATATTGTCGGATTATTCGAATTTAACGATGACAGAAATGATTTATGATTAATTATAAGCATCTTCACTATTTCTGGGTGGTAGCAAAAGAAGGCGGTATTGCTCGTGCTAGCGAACGTTTACATCTAACCCCTCAGACTATCAGTGGGCAGCTCAGTTTGTTAGAAGAAAACCTGGGCGAAGCCCTGTTTAATCGAGTGGGACGAAATCTTGAATTAACAGAAATCGGCCGCCTTACACTGAGTTATGCTGATGAGATTTTTGTGCTCGGTGGTGAGTTAGAGGAAGTAATAAGAAACCTTCCGTCTGGAAGGCCTATGGTATTTAAAGTGGGTGTGACAGATGTGGTTCCCAAGTCAATTGCATATCGCCTTCTTGCTCCGGCATTAGAGTTACCTGAATCGGTGCGTATTATCTGTCGTGAAAACAGTATCGAGACTTTATTAGCAGAACTCGCCTTACATCGACTAGATCTGGTGATAGCTGACAGCCCTATTCCTCATGGAGTGAATGTTCGTGGTTTCAATCATCAACTGGGGGAATGTGGTATTAGTTTTTTCGCAGCACCCAAACTTAAAAAAACATTAAGCAAAGACTTCCCTCAGAACCTTAATGCAAGCCCCGTGTTATTACCCGGAGAATCGACTGTGACCCATAGCCAACTCTTAAACTGGTTCGACAAACAACACATTCATCCGCGTATCGTTGGTGAGTTTGATGACAGCGCTTTAATGAAAGCCTTTGGTCAGGCGGGCACGGGCATTTTCATCGCACCAACACCCATCGCCAGTGAAGTGGAAAAACAGTATGGCGTAAGCGTTATCGGAAAAACCGAAGAAGTTCGCGAACAGTTTTATGCCATTTCTGTTGAACGTAAAATTTCGCACCCGGCTGTTGCAGCCATCACGGAAACAGCTCGAGAATGGCTATTTCAAAACAACCAACAACAAAAAACTCATCCGGAAAAATCATGAGCAAAGCACATAAAGAGTTACCAAAGCATACTGGACAAGGTATTTTTCACTCACCCTGGGAAAAATCTTTCGATAAAATTCTAACGCCATTTGAAGAGTTTATTCACCAGCAAACCACCAGTGGTCTGTTATTAATGGCAGCGGCAGTGCTCGCCTTAATAATGGCAAATGGACCCTATGCAGAAGCATATGCTCACTTTATGCATACCCCTATCGGTATTGAAGCCGGTAGCTGGTCTTTAAAAATGAGCTTGCATCACTTTATTAATGACGGACTTATGGCCTTGTTTTTCTTTGTTGTCGGGCTGGAATTAAAACGCGAAATACTGGTTGGAGAACTGGCTAATTTACGTAATGCCACATTACCAATTGGTGCTGCAATTGGCGGCATGATTGTACCTGCACTGATTTATTTTATGATCAATCCGCAAGGAGACGCCGCTATCGGCTGGGGCATCCCTATGGCCACAGACATCGCTTTTGCCATTGGTGCTTTAGCATTATTAGCAAGCCGAGTACCCAAAGCACTGATAACGTTTCTAGTTGCTTTAGCAATCGTTGATGACCTGGGTGCAGTGTTAGTTATTGCCATATTTTACACCGATACCATTGCTCTTGGCCCACTCACAATAGCCGCTGGACTTTTCGTGCTGCTTATCGTATTTAATATGCTCGGAATTCGCAAAACCCTGCCCTATTTAATTGTTGCTGCTTTATTATGGTATGCATTATTGCAATCAGGTGTCCACGCAACTCTGGCTGGCATTCTGGGCGCACTATCGGTTCCGGCAGCGCCTAAATATAAACCTGAGTTGTTCAGCGAGCATGTTAAAGACCTGATGCAGCGTTTTGATGCCAGTCATCAACCAGGAAAAAGCATTATGACCAATGATAAGTTACGTGCTGTTGTACAGACGCTTGAAAATGGCGTGCATAGTGTTGAAACCCCACTACAAAGACTGGAACATGTATGGCATATACCGGTGGCTTATTTAGTTATCCCTATCTTTGCATTAGCCAATGCAGGCATTCCTCTGTCATTTGGCTCATTAGGTGGAACCTTAAGCCACCCCGTTACATTAGGCGTAATGTCCGGCCTAATCTTAGGCAAGTTTATTGGTATCACCGGTATTAGCTGGATTTTATTAAAAACCGGTGTAGCGGTATTACCAAAAGATACCCGCTTTACGCAAATCGCTGGTGTGTCTCTGCTTGCCGGAATCGGTTTTACCATGTCTATCTTTGTAGCTGAACTCGGTTTTGCGGGCAATGCAGAAAATTTATTAATGGCAAAAACAGGCATTCTCGCTGCCTCTATACTCACGGGTATAGCCGGTTTTACCTGGCTCTATTTAGTAAGCAAACCAGTAGAAACTAAAAGCTGAACATATTCAGTTATTATAAATTTACAAAAGAGAAAGCAAACGAATCTGGGCTTAAACAGGCACTCTGAGCTGTTTAGCCCATAGACTCAGAGCTGCAACAGCTCACGCGACTTTGTCGTATAAGTGATATTAAATAATAACATCAGGCGTATTACCAATACGCACTGATGATTTTTCATTATTGCATCTGGTATAAATTTCAGTGACCCAATGCAACTACATGCCCATACCGAGCAATTTAAGATTACACAGAATAAACACGATTTTAGTGAGAGGCCAGTTTCAGGTACGTTCAAAAAAACCAGACAGAATGCCTGGCCAACTAGTTATAAAAAACTATTAATGTGTCATGGGAGAACAAAGAAATCCCCCAGCATTAAACACTACTTACATTGTGTTCTGAAACGAGCAGCACGACCCGAGCATAAATCAGATTCGAAACCCTGAGGTTCTTTTTTCTCTTTTTCACGGGCGGCTACTTTGGCTGCCTGTTCTTTTTCAAGCAGTGCTTTTTGTTGAGCCTCAAGTTTACGACGTTCTTCAGCAAGGCTTCGACGCTCCATTTCAAGCTTGTTTCTTTCTTTGGCTTCTTTTATCTGGGCCTGCTTTTGCTTATTGCTTTCAGTGTTTTTTTTCTGCGCTTCACGGGCCTTACGTGCCTGAGCATCTTTTTTCTTTTGCTCAGCTTCCTGGGCAGCGAGTTTAGCTTCCTTGGCTGCTAACCTGTCGGCTTTAGCTTTGTAAAGTTTCTCTTCAACTACATATAAGCGATTTTCAGCATCAACACTACCTCGGGTAGACGCCGCTTTGTAATAAGATCTGGCCTGTTTTAGATTTTTCTTAACACCGATGCCATTCTCATGCATCTCACCTAACATATACATAGCTTCTAAATCACCCTTTCTGGCATCAGCAGACAGGTCTTTTAGCCAGGGTTTATGTGAAGCCTTAAAGCCTGAATTTTTAACCTCAAGATAAGTCAGTCTGTGTTTGGCGGGTTTGTAGTTATTAACAGCTGCTTTCTGATACCAGTCTTTTGCTTTACTAATATCTTTAGCTACACCACGACCACTTTCATACATGGCAGCGAGTTTGTACTGAGCTTGCGGGTTACCATTGTCGGCTAACTTTTGCTGGAACTCGAAAATGCCAGAGTCATAGTTGGCCGCCTGTGCGGTAGAAATTAAGAGCACCCCTCCTACAAAACTAGCTAGAAGAGGTTTTACAAATCGCGTGATAATACTTGTCATAATGTATGATTCTTGAACTACGTTAACTTTAAAAAATGACATCCATTGCGACAGATATTACGTCAAATGAATCGACAGTATTGGGTATAACATTGTCATCAATTGAACCAAAACCATCACCTTTATTTTCTTCAAGGTTAACAATCTGATATTCAAATTTAAGTGCAACGCTTTCGTTTACGTCATAACGCAAACCCAGAGTGGTCGTGTCCTGTGTTACAGGTAATCTTGCACCCGGAATGTTTGCTGGTAATGCGCCTGTATAGTTATCACCATCAGACGTACCAAAAGTAACATGCGGCAGATACTTACCCATCTGGTAACCCAGGGTTAAATATGCACCATTCTGATTAGGAAAGATTGCCTGAGTTGCACCTTCGGTATCTGTAGTCATTGCTTCGCTATAAAGAACAAAATTATTCCAGTCTACCGACGCACCAACTGTGTACATAAATCCACGGTCATCCAGATCAACCACATCCCCAACCACACCCGTAGTCGCATCCTGTTGCTCTAGTTGTATGTTTGGGCTAATACCACCAAGACGTAATGAATAATGTGCCGTATCCAGCTGGAAATTAATTCCGATACCATCTGTTGCCCTGAAGGTAAGACCATTGTCTTCTACCTGTGCAGAACCAACAAACACCTGAGTCGTCAGCTTAGCAGTTTTACCAAAGCGAGTTAAGTGTAACCACTCAACACCCAGAAAGTTTTTCAGTGGGTTGTTTTCATATACTTCAACCGGTGGACGAATCCACGGAAATAGATAACCTACGTTTGCATAATCAGATAACAGAAATGTTGTCAGGTTAAGCTTACCTGCACGGATGCTGGAAGCATCTGTGAACTTGTAACTCACATATGCCCATTCAGCTTCAACATTAAAGTTACTCGAAGTAGACGTTGCCAGTAACTGAGCCGCTCCACTAACCCGGTCGCTTACATCTGTACGGATATTAATACCGTAAACAGAATCATTTTCAAAGCTAAGGTGTTCCGTTATCATATCTAGATAACGACCGTCTTCACTCATCGCAGAAGCGCCGATGGTTAGAAAGCTGTTCATTTCAATGTTTTCAATCGCTTGTGCAGGTAAAGACATGCCTAGTAATGCGATAGGTAATAATCGGTGTAATTTCATTATTTTCCTTAAATTCTGGAATTTTTATTAATTCGCATTATCAATTTTACTCAGATCAAAGACCTTAATCTGACGTGTGCAGATTAAACCAAGTAAAACCAATAAAATATACTATCTTAAAGTAATACATATTAGTGGATACTTATATAGTATGTTCGGGTGATTTTAATACCGTTTATCGTATTTAAGGCCGCTAAGTGGCTGTTTACGTCAATTGATTAGCATGTTTGTTGCTTGAAATTCACGAATGTGCCGAGCAATTGAATCAGGAACCTGGTTCAATTCGACTTGATTCTTTTAAACTTTCAGTGGATTTAATCAAGATAGATGGAAAAAGTGGTGGCCGAACCTGGACTAAATTTGCACGGAGTACATTTGGTCACCTGCACTTTCCCGCCTTTCTCTCCCTTATTTCGCTTATTTCGCTTATTTCGTTTATTGCGTTTATTGCGTTTATTGCGTTTGCTTGTTATTTCAACTAAGATTCATCCAGGGAAGTAGTATTTTTACAAGAGAGAAATTTATGCCACAACAAGCACAGACACTACCAGACGCCGAAATTGCTGACCTTGCGCGAGCTAGCGCAACTGAGCTAGGACGTTTGTTGAGCGCAATTCCCAAGGCTGACCGTGCACAAGTCAAGCTAGATGGTCACGATCTAATATTGCCTCGCCAGGCTCTTACCTTGCTAAGAGACTTGCTAACTGAAATGGCTCAAGGGAACGCTGTTTCCGTTGTACCAACACATGCCGAAATGACGACTCAAGAAGCAGCTAACATTCTCAATGTTTCTAGACCACACCTTATTAAGCTACTTGAAGAAGAAGTAATTCCATTCACATTGACCGGCACTCATAGACGCATTCGATACCAAGAATTAATGGAATACAAGAAACAACGTGATGAAGAATGCAGCTCTGCTTTGGATGAATTGACAACTCAAGCACAAGAATATGACATGGGCTATTAATGGGCTTTGTCGTAGTACTTGATGCCTGCGTTCTTTACCCTGCACCTTTAAGAGACTTATTGCTACGATTGGCAACGACAGGGCTGTTTGCTGCTAAATGGACAGATGAGATCCATGATGAATGGATGCGTAATTTAATAAAAAACCGCCCTGAAATTAAAGAACAAATAAAGCGCACCAAAGTCTTAATGAATAAGGCCATACCCGATTGCCTTGTCACAAATTATGAAAGCCTAGTATGTGGACTCACTTTACCAGATGAGGATGATAGGCATGTGTTAGCAGCTGCTATTAAATCTAACGCACAAATTATAGTTACTTTTAACCTTAAAGATTTCCCTAAAGAAGCTCTTAATAACTACGATATTGAAGCAATGCACCCAGATGTGTTTATAGAGCATCAATTAGGTTTACACCAGGGACTCATAATAAGTGCGATTAAAAAGCATCGTGCATCATTAAAAAAACCACATAAAACAGCGGAAGACTACCTTGATACTCTTTCCGCTCAGGGACTTGTTGTAACTGCGGATTTATTGCGTGAATTTATAGATCTAATTTAAACCCATTCCATTTATCACAATTCTTTCATAATAGTATTTCGCAGATATAAATAATGTATTAATTTAAATTGGTTGTTGTGGCTTATTGCAGATTCTTGCAACGAAGTGCGCCATCAATGCGCTTTTACTTTAAAAGCAAATTGGTTGAATTTAATAACTTATTGAATATAGTAAGAAAAGTGGTGGCAGAACCTGGACTAAATTTGCACGGAGCAAATTTGGACAGGGAGCGTTGTTTGCTCCCTGGGCCGAAGGCCGAAGCACATGGATGTGCTGAGCAACTGAATCAGGGCCTGGTTCAATTCGGCTCGACTCTTTTAAACTTTCAGTGGATTTAATCTAGATAGATGGAAAAAGTGGTGGCCGAACCTGGAATTGAACCAGGGACACGCGGATTTTCAATCCGCTGCTCTACCGACTGAGCTATTCGGCCATTTATTACTTTTTGTTTGCGTTCAGAAGACACTGAATCGCAAAGAGCGCGTATTAAAACGGTTAGCCCTCTTTTAGTCAAGTGTTAATTAATATGTTTAGATATTGGACTAAAATTAGATATTCCCAATAAATATAAAAAAACATAAAATTAAATCAATTATCACGGTATAAAAAAAGGATTAATATCTAGTTATCCTTTGTTTCTTGGCATTAATACCAAAAATCAACTTTTTAACGCAATAAAACAGGTCACTTAAATTAAAAATATAATCTATAAAAATCAATAATATATGGATAATATTTTATTCTAACTACACATTTATGAGACTTTTACATCTTATAAATAAATCAACTCTCACTATAATACAAAAAAACAACACCATAAACCCAAAAGAAATAAATTTGATATTTATATCGGGTTATTTTTTAACTATATAACAATGAAAGTCGCTCTCGATCTAATATTTCACCTTATGTAAAGGCAACCATTAGATCACTCATTCCAGTTATAACACTTACTTAGAAGGAGGAACAAAACCTTCTGGTGCTGTTATGCTTTCACCACTGAAGAAATATTTTTCCATTTCATCTTCCAGAAACTTACGCGCTTTAGGCTCAATTGGAGATAAACGATATTCATTAATCAACATCGTCTGATGCTGTAACCATTCGGCCCATGCTTCTTTAGAAACATTATTGTAAATTTTTGCACCCAGATCACCTGGATACGTCGGACGATCCAGGCCTTCTGCTTCACGACCTAATTTAACGCATTGCACCATACGGCTCATGGTTTTTCCTCATATATTCGGTTTAATAAATTGCTTACCGGTGTTGCCAGCCCCAGAGAAAGACCCATGGTCTGTTCTGAATTCTGCTTACTTCGGTTACTCTGGCAGGCTTTATACCAGACTCTGCGCTCCGCTTCCATCACACTTTGCCCAGGGTTATTCACATCGGCTATACACGGGGTAATATCCAGATGAAAATGACTAAAGGTATGACGCACAACGGGCAGCTCTTCACTTGTATTTATTTCAAGCTGGTAATGCTCACTACACCAGTCTGTCACCTTATCGCTTAGGGGCATTTCTGGCAAACTCCATAAACCGCCCCATATTCCCGTAGGCGGGCGTTTTTCCAGTAATATCTGCTGTGAATCATTACGTAATAACAACATACGTACACTTTTTACGGGCAGGGTTTTTCTGGGTTTAGGTGTTGGCAGCAAAGCCACCTGCTCGGTTGCAAAAGCAACACATTGCGCATTTAACGGGCATACCTCACAGTCGGGTTTAGAGCGTTTACATAGTGTGGCCCCCAAATCCATAATCGCCTGGGTATAATCCGCAAGCTGTTTTTTCGGCGTATGTGATTCTGCAAAGACCCAGAGCTGGTCCTGCACTTTTTTTTGTCCGCTCCAGCCATGCACTGCATGAAACCGCGCCAGAACCCGTTTCACATTACCATCTAAAATAGCGTGCCTTTGCCCTTCAGCCTGTGCCAGTATGGCGCCCGCTGTCGACTGCCCTACCCCGGGCAGCGCTAGCACATCATCAAAACTTAAAGGGAATACGCCGTTATGCTCATCACGCACCTGCTGAGCCGCGCGGTGTAAATTACGCGCCCTCGCGTAATAACCTAAACCTGACCAGTGATGTAATACATCATCTTCATGGGCATTAGCCAGTGCCAGTACATCGGGAAAACTCAGCATAAACTTTTCAAAATAGGGAATCACCGTCACAACCTGAGTTTGTTGCAACATGATTTCTGAAACCCAAACGCCATAAGCCGTTCTGTTTTTCTGCCATGGTAGATTTTTTCTACCATGCTGGGCGTACCAGTTTAATAATTTTTTAGAAAATGTCATAAGTTATTAGCTTTTCACAAAAAGCTATCAGAAAAAACCTTTAAATTTATCTTTTAGTTTGTCTTTTACTTTTTCCTTTATTTCTTTCTTTTCTTCCTCGATTTTTTTCTTCACTTCTTTTTTTGCAGCCGCTTTTATTTCCTTGTTTGCACTTTTCAACCATACTTTAGAATCGATACTAATTTTGGGTTGCGCAAACCCGCCTTTAACAATAACAGGCATCGGCAGGTCCAGCAAACGATCGCTCGCCGACTGCGTTTTAGTCGATTTAACATCAACGACAATTCGATAATCCAGGTTTTCTTTGGGTAAATTTATTTTACCTGCACCGGTTATTTTGAAACGTGACGAATCAAGTAATAAATCTCTGTTATCAATAACGCCATTTGTAATAATTGCAGATGCTTTGGCTACTTTTAGCGCGGTTTTTTCTTCTGGATTATATTCTCCACGCCAGCCTGCAGGCACGTCCTGTTTCTTTTTAGCTAGAAAATCAACAACACCCTTACGTACAAAATATTCTGCATCTACTCCATGCAATTTGGCCTCACCCATATTCAAATTAAAACGACCGTTACTTGCAGCAATCAGTTGATTTACTGTTTGCCCTTTAGATGTGATATCTGCATTTAAATTTGTAACACCGCTCATGGAGACACTTTTCTCACCCAGTATATCCTGCAATACTGGATTAACAATTGAATCAGCTTCAAGACCACTGCCTTTCAACTTGAATTGATAACGAGGCGTGTTTTTTCGTACATCCAGCTGGGCAGATGAAGCAACACGACCTTTCAATAAACTGGCATTCAATGTCGGTATTTTAATTAAACCCTGGCTGGCTAACATTTTAACTTCCAGGTCACTGACTGACTGATCAAACGCCTGAAGTGATTTAACATTAATTAGCCCGGTCACATTCAGCGAACGCAGCACCTCCACAGGTAAATCAACTGGTATATCCACAGGGGCACCTGCAGGCGACGCAGGTAAAGAAGCCTGATTCGCTGCTGGCAAGGCTTTTGCTGGCGGCGGCAAATAACTGTCGAGGTTTATCTGATCGACATTAACTGAGTAATTTATAATTGGCTTTTCAAGGTTTACGACTTTCACATCCGCAAGCAGCGTTGTTTTATCGAGCTTTAACTTGAGTAGTTTTATCTCTAACGCTTTTTCACTGGCGACTAAACCAAATGACAAGTTCGCATTATTTAAAACATCATTACTTTTAGTTTCAGGCAGTTCAATTGCTAATTTTTTAAGCAAGTCTTTTGGATTAAAATTCTCTAACTGAAACTGCCCTTTAATATTTGGTGCATCTAACAACTGACTCACAGCTAATTGAGACTGCAAAATCACTCCTGATGATGAAAATTTTATCTGTTTTATGGTTGCAACCTGCTTTTGTAAATCCACATCAGCATCACCTTCAATACTGGCTTTTATCTCAGCGCCAGGTAATGAATCACCCTTCGCATTAATATCTAATGTATAAGCAGGTACAAGAAAATGCTGTTTATCTAAATTTGCCGTTAACTGTGTTTTTAATCTTAGAGATACCTGTTTTAAATCCTGCTCTTGCAAATCAGCATCAAGCAACAGGTCTAATTTTTTCAGGTTCAGTTTATTTGCCTGCAGATCAAACTGCAGACTACTATCCATTTCAATTTTCAGATCAACAGCAGGTTCTGTTAACTTGAGCATCGCGCTCATTGTCACAGGCACAAGTTCAGCAGGGCGAATCGAACCGGTAGTTAAATTAAATTTCTGTAACGAAACATTCTGTCCACTGCTTTGATCAAGCCAGTTAATATTTGCATCTTTAATTTCCAGTCCATTTATTAACAATGCCGCTAATGGATCGGACCGGGGTTGTTCAGTTACATCTTCTACATCTTTTTGTGGCGTTTTAGTTTGTGCTGTTTCCTCAATCGGCGGCGCCTGTTTTTCCAGTATGTCATGCCAGTTCATTTTACCGGTTTTATCTTTTTCAAGATTTAACGTTAAACCGTGAATACGCAAGGTATCGACTCGTATCTCCTGCATAAGCAAGGGAATGAGCTCAATGCGCACATCTATATTTTCCACCTGCAGCATTTTATCGGCTTTAAAGCCTTGTGCATTACTCAAGCTGACCTGCTGCAACTGCAAGCCTAACCAGGGGAAAACAGAGGGTTTGATATCGTCTAGCGTAATATCCCGGCCTGTTTGCATCTTCACCTGATCACTAATCAGGGGTTTGTATTCGTTTGCATCAAAAGTAGCAACAAATATAGTCGCTGCAATGGCCAACAGTAAAACGATTGCCGCAAGGCTGTATAAGCTGATTTTTAAAAATTTCATTCTGTTCTCCGAACAGTTACAATAACTTAATCTGATAATGCGATTTACCTTACAGTTGCTATTTCTGTGGCATTTTGAGGCACTTTTATTTGTTCTTTATGTCCAACTTCAGATGTTAGCTTAAACAATAGAGACCCATATGAAAATACTTGATTTCTTTTTTGATGCCTATGACAGCCTGAAAAAACTTCCGGGTGGTAAATCTAGCCATAACGATGAAAATCAGGGTCTGCCTGGCAAAATTATACCGGCAACAATCATACTACTGCTTTTATTCTCACTTGTACTCGGATTTTTATGGAACACGGAACCGGATGCATTTGACCCGGTTCAGCGGGCCGTTCAACTATCCGCTGAACGCGGTGAAGAAATCGTCACTGGTTATATCACTACTGCGGCATTAATTATCACTGCGGAAACATTACTCGATAAACGAGGTGGTTATCTTAGTAATGATGTACTGCCCCCGGGTTTGTTTATGGACAACATTCCTAACTGGGAGTTTGGTGTTTTAACACAGGTTCGTGATTTAACCCTGGCTCTGCGTAATGATATTTCTCGTTCACAGTCTCAGTCGGTTGAAGACAAAGACATCATTGAAGCAGAAAACAAGTTTCGTATAGACTCGGAATCATGGATGCTACCCCCGGCCGAGTCTGAATACCGCAATGGAATAAAATCACTTTATGGTTACCTGGGTCGTCTGGCTGATGAGGACACACAGGAGGGCCAGTTTTATGCTCGTGCTGATAACCTGGCAGAATGGCTGGGCCTGATATCTAAACGTCTGGGCAGCTTATCTCAGCGATTAAGTGCCAGCGTTGGCCAGTCTCGTCTAAATACCGATCTGTCGGGTGATATTGATGCCCAACAGTCAACCCTCACAGACAGTATCGTTGATGTCAAAACGCCATGGCTCAAAATTGATGATATCTTTTTTGAGGCACGCGGTAGCGCATGGGCCTTGAGCCAGTTATTAAAAGCCGCAGAATCGGATTTTCAGGATGTTCTGAAAAAGAAAAATGCCATGGTCAGCCTGCAACAAATTATTCGAGAACTCGAATCCACACAGGAACCCATATGGAGTCCGGTGATACTTAATGGTGGGGGGTTTGGGCTTTTTGCTAACCATTCGCTAGTTATGGCTAACTATATTTCCAGAGCAAATGCAGCGGTTATTGATTTACGCACGCTACTAAAGCAGGGTTAATCGTTACTATATGCCTGACTTAAACATTTGAGTCGGGCATATAAATAATTAATATTCATCATTCATTTCGCGTTACTCGCATATTAATCCCGTTTAGACCAGTCCCCTGATTTACCACCCGACTTATTTAACAAACCGATATGCTCCATATGCATACCGCGATCAACCGCCTTACACATATCATAAATAGTCAGTAAGGTTATCTGCACCGCTGTCAGTGCTTCCATTTCAACACCTGTATTTCCTTTACACTCCACTGTAACCTGGCAATGCACACCCGGAAAAGTGGCTTCACAGCTTAATTCTACATCTACATGGGTCAACGCCAGGGGATGACATAAAGGCACCAGATCAGCCGTTTTCTTAGCCGCCATAATGCCTGCAATCCGTGCAATACCTAAAACATCACCTTTTTTATGGTTGCCCTGCTGGATCAGCTGCAGGGTTTCTGGCAGCATAATAATGTCACCTTCGGCAACGGCTCGACGTTTGGTGATATCTTTCTGGCTCACATCAACCATATGAGCTTCGCCAGATGCGTTAAAATGAGTTAACTTATCAGTCATTTTTTATGCCTGTATCCTTTACAATAATCAGGTCAGTAGCGTAACAAAAGGTAACCAGTTTTACGAATGAGCATTACCGTCAAATTTTTTGCCCGCTTGCGGGAGCAGGTAGGCCAGGCTGAGACTTCACTCAATGATGTTTCAGATGTACAGTCAGCATGGAATCAGGCCACTCAAAACATGAGCATGCCTGATAACACGCTGTGTGCCATTAATATGCAATATGTATCTAGCGATGCGCCAGTTAAAGACGGCGACGAAGTTGCATTCTTTCCGCCTGTAACAGGAGGCTGTTATGCCCAGTGAGATTCACAGCGCTCCATTCGATCCCTGGCAGGCCACCCAGCAATACCAGAAAAGCCAGTTAGAACCAGGCAAATATGGCGCCACAGCGAGTTTTGTTGGCACCATGCGTGATTTTAATCAGGGTGATAACGTCACCAGCATGACCCTGGAGCACTACCCGGGCATGACGGAGAGTTATCTGGATAAAATATGTGAAGAAGCTAAACAGCGCTGGGACCTGATTGACTGCCTTATTATTCACCGGGTTGGCGAGATACACCCTGATGATCCGATTGTGCTGACGGTTGTCTGGTCGGCTCATCGTAAAGAGGCGTTTGAAGCCTGCCGCTACCTGATGGAAGAATTAAAGTCACGCGCACCTTTCTGGAAAAAAGAAGGGCTTGAAGAAGGTCACCGCTGGGTAGATAAAAACACACCTGGATAAAGGCCGGGTAAGCTGATATTTATTAATCTTTGTGATATTTATATCCCTACTGACACACACTACTTGAACCCCGTGTTATGTCTTGCTAACGTGCGCCTTTGAATATTTTAATATCAAGGACTAAATAATGTTAAAAGCAATCCCCACCGCCGTTGTCTGCATCGGCTTAAGCGCATTACTCACTGCATGCAACGACAAGGCAGGCAGCGCAGAAAACACAGTCAAACTCGATACAGATACCAATAAAGCCAGTTACAGCATTGGCGTTCAATTAGGCACACAAATAGCTAAAGTAAAAGATATGGTTAACGAAGATGCCATAATGAAGGGTTTTAAAGATAGCCTGGGCGGATCTGAACTACAGCTTTCAGCAGAAGACATGCAGGCCGCTATGCAAACCTTCCAACAAAATATGCTTGCAGCTCAACAGGCCAAACAACAGGAATTAGCCACCTCGGGCAAAGCTGAAGGTGATAAGTTTCTGGCTGATAACAAACTTAAAGACGGCGTAAAAACCACTGAAAGCGGCCTGCAATATAAAGTAATAACAGCGGGCACAGGCGCCTCACCAACGGCAACCGATACGGTTGTAACTCATTACACAGGCACACTGGTTAACGGTAAAGTTTTTGATAGCTCTTACAAGCGTAATGCGCCTGCCACATTCCCTGTAAACGGTGTAATTAAAGGCTGGACTGAAGCCCTGCAATTAATGAAAGTTGGCGCAAAATGGCAATTAGTTATACCTGCAGAACTGGCATATGGTGAAAGAGGTGCTGGTGCAAGTGTGGGTCCGAATCAGGTATTAATTTTTGAAATTGAATTACTAGAAATCAAAAAATCATAATTAGTTTTTACGTGGTTTAAAGATTTATTACATGTCTGCAGGTACAAAGCGTTTTGTAGCTGGATTCAGCTTAATAACGCGCTTTTTTATGGAATAGGGTTATGGTGCATATGCCATAACTTTTATTCTCATATTTAAAGCTATCACTAATATACGTTTACTCGAACTTATTTCAAAACACACGCTAATCAACTGGTCGCCCGCTAAAGACCTGACCTTTTCTTTTCATGAAAACTAACGATATAAATTTATTACTCGCCAGCATGACTAGAATATCCCCATGCTTATGCGATTTATAAGAGCCGTTTTAAATAACACTTTAATGTTATGAATTCAGTGATTACCGTATCACCATGTGCCCTGATATTACACGGCTCAAATAAATTCTGTCTACCTGCCGTCTAATGCGATCAAGTTTCGCCAAAATGCCCACATTAAATTAGAGATAGAAATATCCGCAACAGATACTATACTCTTTAAGGTAATTGACTCAGCATTGGGTTTGACCAGTCGCAAATAGAAAATCTTTTTAATGGGTTTGTGCACACTGATGCTGATGATCCACTACTCGCGAATATCTGGCAGAGGATTAGAGCTTGCTATATGTCGCCGCTTAAGCAGCCTGATGAGGGAGATATAACGGACACCAGCGAGCCTGCAAAAATCGCCATCTTTATAGTCAGTTTGCTATTAACATCAGAATTAACCACGAGCGATAATTCATGAATAAAGTTTTAATTGTTGAAGATAATGAAATGAATCGCGACATATTAACTCGTCGACTTCAACGTAAGGGATTTGATACAGAAATTGCTATTAACGGGGAGGAAGCATTAAGTCAGGCTAAACTTTTTAAACCTGATATTATTTTAATGGATATGAGTTTACCGGTTATGGATGGCTGGGAAGCCACACGCTTATTGAAAAATCAGGATGAAACCCGTCATATTCCTGTTATTGGGTTATCTGCACATGCTCGTGAAGCTGATCTAATTCGAGGTAAAGAAGCGGGTTGTGATGCTTATGAAACTAAACCCGTTGATCTTGATTTATTAATTAACACAATACAGTCACTGTTATCAGATAAATAATACAATCGCTTAAAAATTATAATATTTAATTTTTTTAGTATGTCATTCTATATTCTGCACCTGTTTATCGAGAAAAAAACAAAATAATTTATAAAAATCAATAACTTAACATATCATAAATAATGTTTTAACGACTTTCTGCCATCATTTAGACCAACCAATCTGGGTTTGCCTGAAAGTAATCAAATTCCATACTTTTCCATTATAAATATTCAATGCTGGCAAAGTCACAATACATAATCAACACTTTGATGATCATTACCACTCACATATTTGTATAGTAAAACTTTAACTACCAAAAATTTTGATTGCATCCTCATACTCTAATATCTGTCTTTCAACATCGGCCATATCTTGCTGTAAAGACTTTAACTTTTTGGAATCTACTATTTTCTTTTCATTCTTCTCTAATTCTGAATAAGTCCCCTTTAAGTCAGCAATCTGAGATTCTATCGTTTTTTTAAACTTTAAATAGGTAAGTCTTTTCTTAACTTGAAGAGGAGCGTTTAGATCCAATAATTCTATAGCCCACTGCCCAGTCAACGAATGAGGCTTAATCGTACCCTCTGCTTGTGACCGTAGATGGTCGTGCATAACATGATCACAAGGATTAGGAACAAACATCCCCATAGCTTTTTGACTATTATCTGGCCAAAAAGAACCTTTATATCCATTACAGTTACAACAAGAATAGAATAAGTTTGAATATGCTGTTTCTAAATGCGGGAATTTACTTTTTGGTCGATAGTGCTCTACAGCATAAGATTTTTCTTCTGACAAAGAATCTGGCATCCGACAATACACACAAGTTGCATCAAACTCGATCTTTAAATATTTTTTATATGTTCGATAGTTCTTAAATGGTCCAGGTGATAATTTTCTTTTATGTGTTATTTTTTGATAGTGAAATAACGACACAGATCAATTTCCTATTTATATTTTTTTTTCAGCCGATTACTTAATTCAATTCCAGTCTCAATTTTTTTATTCAGGTGCTCCATTATTTCTAAATCCTTTTCTGCTAAAGCAGGCATAGCATCCCTAAACCTTTGAGTTAGTATATCTAATCGAGCAGAATCTTCGGTCGACATATTCTTAGTAGCATATTTTCGTGCCAACAGCGTAATCCTGTTCTCATTATCATTCTTTTCATCGTCAAAAGGCAATTCTTTGGGCTGCCCCTCATTCAACAATAAGGCATCATAATCAACTAAACCTTCATGCTCTGAATGCAATGCTGTTCTTTCATAACTTAGCTGAAAGTCAAATATACTTTCACAATTTAGTGTCGCAGAAATATCATCCCGACAAGCATATCTTCCAATGTTTTTTTCTAACACAGGTGTTACTGTTGTTTTGCTATCAACATTATTTCTTCTGTCCGGCCCTGCTTCTGTCACATCAATTGCTATTGCATTCATCATTTATTTTTCCCTTCACCTAATGCTTCAATAGATTTATTTCCTAACGACCACTTGAAAAAGCTGAAATTTTGGACGTTGAATTTTTTTATAATTGCAAGGACATCATCATATTCAACACCATCTTTAAAATAATCATAATCCAACATATATGACAAAGCATCTCTGTCCTGGTTGTTTGGTGGTGCGAAACCATGCCTAAATGTATACCCACCATCTTCAACACTCCCACTTATCTCACAATGAAACGTTTTTAATGACCCTAACTCATCACCTTTTAAAGGAGCAACCAAAACTGGATTAATCCATTTATCTATATCGCTTCTATCCATATTATTACTTGGCAGGGGAACAGAGTTGATATAACGCAAACCAACACGTGTAAAAAAATCTGTATCTAATAAGTTACCAATAGCTTTAAGCATTAAATCAAAACGCTCATAAAAATCTTCAAAATCTGTATATTTATTAGTCTCTAGAGATATAGAGCTAGATTTTAGTGAGATAGTCCAGTCCCGCTTTTTTGATTCAAAAAGGTATCTTTTCCCGCCCGCCGATGAGCTACCTAAGCCAATAGATAACCCATGTTCCTCACTATAATAAGGGTATTGCTTTCTTAATGCAGTTTGAAATTTAATTGGTGGAGTGTTTTCTAACTCCAAAAGAGTGGGAAACCTGAGTTCACAGACAGCTGTTTTAATAAAATTAGTTTTGTATCTGACAGACTCATCCACCGGCACAGCCAGCAATTTCTTGTCATTATCCATTATATGCCCTAGCTAACTACTATTTTTAGGAAACAAGTACAGTAAAAACGCTATAACCTTACCTCATTATAGCTAATTATTTCAAGTAGTATTATTTCACCAATTCACTCGTGAGAACCAACGCTGCGATATTTAACACTTTGTACAAAAACTACCCAAATTCGGCAAATCTGCTTCAGCTTGCTGTCTGGCGGACTCTCACAGAAAATATCCATTTAATTGGCAATTTTTATCAGAACTTTACTACTCTAGGTTACAGATTGGTTAAAACCCGGAATTTGCACAAGGTACGCCCTACCGAATCAAACTTGCTATAAGGCGCGGTATCTCTACTGTACTTTTTTAATTATCCCGCAACAGATAGCCACTATTCTCTTTAAGCAGGTCGCGTTCGTTTTCTATAAATGCGTAGCTATCATGTAACAATGTTTACGGGAAAATCTTACCATCTAATTAGTTAGATGGGGTCCCTACCGCTACCTCTTCAACTGCCTCGGGTAAACTATCGTATATTTTCGCTACGTTTAAATGAACTAGTACGAGCTCACGTTCAAGCATTATACCCTGATAAATTACAGCCTTGTATATCTCAGGCCATTCAAGCTTTAACTGCTCTATAGCTGCACGAACATCCATAGGCATTATACGATCAAGTGATAACCTTCCAAAAACAGGTGATAGATTTTTTCATAAACTCGACGGGGAATACTTGGGTGTTTAAGTCTTTTGTCATAATCTATTAACCAGTCTACGACAAGTTCATCCACAGTTGATACTAGCAGGACGTTCCTTTTCTGCTTGAGGGTCACCGCCTTGCATTACTTCTATTTTTATTTTTTCTGCTTCGATTGTAGAATTCCCCAGAATTAAATCGGGGTAACTTCCGATAGAAATTTCACAACGTTTTTTATTTACTGTGTAACTGTCAACCCAGAACCTTCTTTACTCACACGAAAATATAAGCCATTGCCAGCTGCATAATGACAAGACTCTTTATTTACGTCACAAAGATTTTATACTCTTATTGTTAAGTTACACAGCCATATCAAAAACCCACCTAAAAGTGGTGGCAGATTTTAATTTTCTGCCTAAAAAATAGTAACATATTCAATCTACCATCATTTCTGCCATCACTATCTGATACACAGAGAATTGCCTGTAAACACTTAAAGACAAAAACCCTACGTATAGGGCTTTTCGAACACTCTGAAACATTAAGAAACATTAAGAAACATCTAAAAACATTATTCAATATTCTGCACCTGTTCACGCATCTGTTCAATTAACACCTTCAACTCAACCGCCGCCTGTGTTGTTTCTATATCTGCTGATTTTGAACCTAGTGTATTCGCCTCACGATTAAACTCCTGCATTATAAAATCCAGTCTTCTGCCTACGGGTTCATTGCGTTTTAATATTTCTTCGACTTCGATAAAATGACTGTCTAATCGATCAAGCTCTTCATCAACATCCATTTTTTGAGTGATATAAACCAGCTCCTGTTCAAACCTGTCTTTATCATGATCGACTTTAAGTTCTTCAACTTTTTTTAATAATTTTTGCCTGGTTTTTTCCAGTAACTGAGGTCGTCGTTGTCTTTCATTACTGACTATTTTTTTCATTGCCCTGCATCGTTCTTCAATCATTACCTGTAAACGACGCCCTTCATCTTCGCGTGATTCAACTAAATTTTTAACCGCTTCATCAAATAAAGTGTATGCAGAATTTATTACCGGGTTTAAATCTATTTCTGTTTGATCAAGCACACCGGGCCATTTCAATAATTCAAGCACATCCATCTCGCTGGGTTGACGCAGCTTTGTGCTGATTGTTTTGCAGGCATTCAATACTTCATCAACACAGGCTTCATTAACGATCAATTTTGACTGTTGATTTTCAGCTGCTTTAAAGCGTAAATTACATTCGATTTTTCCACGTTTAACGGTTTTGTTTAAACGTTTTCGAACTTCATTTTCGATACTACGTATCTCTTCAGGCAGTTTAATTACAACATCCAGATAACGATGATTCACCGATCTCAGCTCCCATACAAGCGAACCCCAAACCTGTTCTTCACTGCTTCTGGAAAATGCGGTCATGCTATTTATCATTTTTTTACCTGTTAATTTCATTACACTCAGTGTATCACTGACTCACACACATTATGACTTTATCGCTGTAAAACCGTATAATTCACACAACTAATTTTAAGGAAGCGTTATGCGACCCAGCAATCGTGAAGCCAATCAAATGCGTGAAGTAAAAATCAGCCGCAACTACACCATGCATGCTGAAGGCTCTGTTCTGGTCGAGTTTGGTAATACAAAAGTATTATGCACTGCAACCGTAGAGAGCAAGGTACCAGGCTGGTTACGAGGCAAGGGCTCTGGCTGGGTGACCGCTGAATACGGCATGTTACCGCGCTCTACCGGTTCTCGTATGAGACGCGAAGCGGCTGGTGGCAAGCAAGGTGGCCGTACAATGGAGATTCAACGTCTTATCGCTCGCTCTTTACGCGCGGCAATTGACCTTAAAGCACTAGGCGAGAATATGATCACCATCGACTGTGATGTTATTCAGGCAGATGGCGGCACTCGTACAGCATCAATAACCGGGGGGTACGTCGCGCTGGCTGATGCGATTGAATATCTAATCAAAAACAGGCAACTGACCTCAAGTCCTTTATTAGGTAAAATGGCCTCTGTTTCTGTCGGTATTTTTAAAGGAATACCCGTACTAGACCTGGATTACGATGAAGACTCAAAAGCCGAAACTGATATGAATGTTGTTATGAATGAGAATAATGCTTTCATTGAAGTTCAGGGCACCGCTGAAGGTCATGCATTTAATCAGGACGAATTAAACGCCATGTTAGATCTCGCCAAAAAAGGCATAGGTGAGTTAATGCAGGCTCAACAAACGGCTTTACAAACATGAGTAAAAAAATCTCAAATAAAATCATTCTCGCCAGTGGTAATGCGGGCAAGGTTCGGGAAATTAATAAACTGCTATCTGATCATGGTATTGAGGTGGTTCCCCAAACTGAATATGATGTGCCCGAAGCGCTAGAAGATGGTTTAACTTTCGTTGAAAACGCCCTTAAAAAAGCACGTCATGCTGCAAAATTAACTGGTTTACCTGCCATAGCTGATGACTCGGGCATTGAAGTAGATGCCCTGGACAAACGACCTGGTATTTATTCAGCACGTTATTCAGGCGAAGGTGCAACCGATGCAAAAAATAATATTAAAATGTTATCTGAGCTTAAAGATGTAAGTGAAGAAAAACGAACCGCACGTTACTGGTGTGTCATGGTGTATCTTGAAAACGAAAATGACCCAACACCTATCATTACCCAGGGAACACTTGAAGGTAAGATTCTAACAGCACCTCAAGGTGATGGTGGTTTTGGCTACGACCCTATTTTCTGGTTAGCAGAGCAAAACTGTTCTGCGGCAGAGTTAAGTCTGCAAGAAAAAAATAAAATCAGCCATCGTGCTATTGCTTTGAATGCATTAGCAAACGCCCTGAAGGAAAAACTTAAATAGTTAACTTACTGACGATTGTGTTTAATTTTAGTATCCGGCGCCTAATGACTCAGCGGGTTGAGCAAGCTGAGTCGCCGGTCTAAGACAAAAATAATTTTTACATGCTCTCATAGTTGCATAAATAATGACCATTCTAAGCTGCACCGATATTCAACTAAAGCAACTTCAATCCGTTTTAGGAAAATATAATTTAACTGTTCATCTAATAAACGATAATGAAAAAATTCCCGGCAGCTGGTTCGGAGAACCCGAAGCGGGCATTATTGAAAACAATTTATATATTCGCAACGACACGCCTGTTCATTCGGCATTACATGAATCCTGCCACTATATTTGCATGGCACCTGATCGCAGAAAAAAATTACATACCAATGCCGGCGGTGATTACGATGAAGAAAATGGCGTATGTTATTTGTCTATTTTATTAAGTGATTATATTGATAATTTTGGTCGTGAAAGAATGTTTAGTGATATGGATGAATGGGGATATACGTTTCGCCTCGGTTCTAGCAAGGCCTGGTTTGAGGAAGATGCAACAGATGCTTTTGACTGGTTAGTTTCTCACAAAATTATTTCTAAAGCAGGAAAACCTGACTGGAATATCCGCACCAAAAATAAAATGTTTTTATAAAAATTATTTCAGGTTTTATACTAATGGCTAAAGTGTTTGAACATCAGCCACAGGTAATTCAGTAAATAACCCTCAATTATCAGCAATAATTACCATTTATAAAATAATAGTATTACAAAATCGATACAATATTTCGCTAATAAAAAAGGGGCTCTCGCCCCTTTTTTATTCTTTTTATATCCCATGTTTTACTAGAACATGAAATTAGCCTGAACACTTAGAATATCAACATCTGCATCATATTTACCCGTTAAAGTATGACCAAATGCATCAGTATTATTAATTTCAGTGTCACCTACAAATAGATGGCTATAACCAACATCTATAGAAGTACTATCATCTATAACATAACCAAGACCCAGGCTTACCCATGTACGGTCATCACCCGGAATACGTGCAGTACGATCTTCTGCTGAAGGAATTGGTGTCTGATCATGTGCAACACCAAAACGCAGAACCATCTTCTGACTTGTTTTATAATTTGCGCCTATAGCGAAACGAAACGAATCATCCCAGTTTTCAGGTGTTGTTGAAGTTGATTGAACCAGATTGTCGAACTTGATGACTAACTCATCAAAGTTACTCCATTTAGTCCAGGTAACGTCGGCCATAATTGCAAAGTCTGGTGTTACATCACGAAAATAACTAACCGATATTTGAGAGGGTAACTCTATACCCGCGTCAATTCCTGTATCTGAAAAGAATGAACTTGCTGGTCCAGCACCATCAATCAATGCCTGCAATGTAGGATCTACAGTAAAGTCTACATCTCCACTTAAGTTTGAATCCACTGAAGAGCGGTACGCAAATCCAACTCTTGAAGATGAGTCAATATCGTATAATAAACCAATGTTCCAACCAATATTCCAGTCATCTCCTTCTAAAGATTGAGAACTATCCTGTGCAAGATTTCCTGGCACTAACCCCAGGCCACCTGGCAAACAGGTCGCTACAGCTACAGACTCACTCGCCCCACCTGCCTGCACCAGGCCGACACAGACTGATGCAGAATCGATATTATTCTCAAGTTTTGCTTCGATATATTGCAAACTCAAGCCTAACCCAATAGACAAATCATCATTATATTTGAATGCAAAACTGGGATTAATATTAACAGTTGAAACTTCTGAAAGTGTAGCGCCATAACGACCGATCCAGTCTGAATCATAATCTGTAGACAATCCAAAAGGCACTGTGATTCCCACTCCAAACCAGGCATCACCACCCAGTTCAGTAGTGTAATAAAAATTAGGTACAAAAGCCGTTACACCACCATCATCTGCAGCTCCGGAAATAGGTGCGCCTCCACCTAATGCACTTAAAGAAGACCCATTATCTGTAAAATCAGCAGAAGGTGAAATAATATGGCCCGCTACTGAAATCTGGCTACCTTTTAAACGCGTCATACCCGCTGGGTTAAACCAGACTGTTGATGCATCTTCAGCAATGGCTGAGCCACCAGCATACGCATTACCCATACCGCTGGCACTATTTTCAATAAGAGCAAAACCAGCCGCTGAAGCCTGAGATGCGAATAATCCACTAACTAGAGCAGATGCTATAGCAAGATGTACGGAGTTTTTACTTTTCATATTGTACGTTCCTGTTTTTATATATAATTATGGAATAAACCTAATAATAAACCTGATTTTTGATTAATCAATTGATACTTTACATATAGCATAGTTTTATCTGACTATCGACCTCGGCTTGCCATGCTTATCAATAGCAACATAAACCAGACTGGCCTCTGTCACCGCCGTTGTAGTCACTACACCCTTATCCATGTGTTGTGCATAGACTTCTACATGAACCGTAATTGATGTTCTACCGACTTTTATGACATCGGCATAACAACTCACAAGATCGCCCGCAAAAACCGGTTTTTTAAACTCAAAGGAATCAACCGCACGGGTAACTATTGCGCCGCCGGCTCTTACCGCTGCGGGAATACTACCGGCGATATCAACTTGCGACATAATCCAGCCACCAAATACGGTTCCACCCTGATTAAGGTCTGATGGCATTGCCGGAACACGTATCACGGGCATTTTATTTTCGGGTAATGAATCGTTTGCCATTTACTTCCCACTCCGTCGATTAAGCATTATTTTTACAGGTCTAAAAAAGCTATATTTACTCAGATTGCTGTCAACAAGCCGGAGTAATTCAAAAACAAACAAATATTTTAATCAATTATCTTCGATTATCTTCATATAAAGCTTCAATCTCATTTGCAAATTTTTTCATCACTTTAGGCCGTTTTATTTTAAGCGTTGGCGTTAATAAACCATCATCAACCGTCCACGGCTCTAACGTTATATGCGCTCTACGAATTTTTGCGTAACCCGGAAAATTTTTCAGGCGTGCAGAAACTCTATTTAGAATGGCTTTTTCAATTTTACGATCTAAAAACGCCTCTGGCGATTCAGGATGTATATTTAAACTTACCGCCATATCCGCCCACGCATCCGGATCTAAAACTAATACCGCAGAAAGAAATGCGCGTGCTTCACCGATGATCATTACCTGTTCAAATAGCGAATCTAGCGCGATGGCCATTTCCATATCATTGGGTGGAATTTTTTCGCCATTAGCCAGTACCATAATATCTTTCAGCCGGCCGGTTATATAGGCATGCCCATCTTCATCTATTCGGGCTTTATCACCACTTTTCAACCAGCCGTCTTCAGTAAAAGAGTCTTTTGTTGCCTGTTCATTTTTCCAGTAACCCAGCATTGAACAAGGGCCATGACTCTGGAGTTCATCATTATCACCAATTCGAATTTCTGTATTTGGTAAAACCGTGCCAATACTCGAAGGTATATTATCTGCCGGGCGATTAACACACACCACAGGGCTTGACTCAGTCAAACCATAACCCTGCAATAAAGGTAAACCCAGGCCGATAAATAATCTGGCGACATCTTCTGACAATGCAGCACCGCCACAAATCGCAACCCTCAATTCACCGCCTAATTTTTCCAGTACTTTAGACGCAACCAGTTTATTTAATGTAGGCCAGAAGATTAAGCCGGGGTACCAGCCTGCACGCCCCTGGTCATGTAAAAATTTTCGCCAACCTACATTAACAGCAGACTTGAATAAAAAATTTGCAATAAATGATTTCTGTTTTAATCCTTGTTGTATTTTTCCATATACTCGTTCATAAATTCTCGGTACAGAAATTAATGTGGTGGGTTTGATGTTTTGTAAATCATCAGCCAATGTGGCAATCGATCGTGCATAAACGACTTCTGCCCCTATAATCATTGGCAAATAATAACCTGCAGTGCGCTCTAACATATGAGATAAGGGTAAAAACGAAAGGAATCGCTCATTGGATTCCCATTTATTACATACCGCTGATGCAAATGCATTTGCAAGTATGTTTTTATGAGACAACATAACACCTTTCGAGCGCCCCGTTGTGCCCGAAGTATAAACAATCGATGCCAGGTCATCTGTATTTATTTCTGTGGTCTGTAATGTGCCATTTAAACCAAACACCCAGTCAGACAAAGACTCAAGTTTGCTATCATCTGGTTCATCATCTTCAGAAATACGTTTTAAACTAATTATTCGCTGCAAGCCACCCAGATCAATATCTGCTTTTAACAAACGATTCCACTGAGGTCGATCCTGCACAAATAAAATTTTAATCTCTGCATGATTAATAATATATGCGACGTTATCAGGGCGATCATCAACATATAATGGCACGGTCACCAAACCCAAACCCAGTGCGGCCTGGTCAAACACAACCCATTCGCGACTGTTTTTAATCATGATGGCGACTTTGTCGCCAGGTTGTAAACCATCTTTAATAAATGCAGCTTGCCAGCGAGCTATTTCGTTTGCCATTTCCTTCCAGCTGGAAACGGTCCATTGCTGGCTGGCTATATCATATTGTCGATATGCGGGGCTATCAGGTGTTTTATTTAAGCGTTCACGAAACAAGCCAGGCAAGCTATGCACATCTGACTCTTGAATAAGTTCTATTTCCATTTATATAACAACCCTGTTTTGAGTATTTAATACTTATTATATATTTTTACTAATAATACTGCTTTTATTTATTTTCACCAGTTAATTACTAATTTCTTAACTTTACCGTTTATTGCAACCACCATAACCTAAACCTTAAACCCATTTCAGATGTATAACCTCTTTCAATAAATTGTATTACACCTTTTTTATCAACAATAAAACTAGTTGGCACACCTTTTACAGCAAATACTTTTGCCCACTCAGCATCCTCATCAACGATAACTATTGGCAAGTTTAAATGTTCATCTTTTAGATATTTGCGAACCTCTGCGGTACCTTCGCTCCAGGAAGCAATACTAATAACCTGATAATCTTTAGCAATATTTTCAATATTATCATTTTCGAACTGACAAATTGGACACCAGGTTGCCCAAAAGTGAATCAACAAAGGCTTATCTTGAAAATCACGTGAATCAATTTTTTCATTATTTAATGAAGTCGCTAAAATAACCGGTGCCAGCCCCTGTATATTACCTACCGACTGCCAGGCTCGAATTGAAAAATAAACCACCAACACAATAATGATTTGCAGCACTATTTTTAATAATGTATTTTTCTTAACTATTTCTATTATATTTTTTATAAAACTCATGGAGCCTCTGCAGTGAAGATAGCCCTTAATGGCGCAGGGTAGCCCTCTATGGTTTTGCTCATATCATCAGGGTCAAGAAAATCTTTTAATGAATGGTATTGCATCCAGTCGGTTGATCTTTGTTCCTCCTGACTAGTAAAACTTTCATCAACTAATTTAACGTTTTTAAAACCACAACGCTGCAACCACTTAATCATTGCTTTACTACTAGGCAGAAACCAGACATTTCGCATTTGCGCATATCTATCTTCAGGCATTAACACCTGGGATTCATCCCCCCTGATAACCAGCGTCTCCAGCACTAATTCACCAGCCGGTTTCAAACATTGTCTTAACTGATATAAATGATCAACAGGCGATTTTCGATGATAAAAAACACCCATAGAAAAAACCGTATCAAATGCCTTTAAATCATCTGGAACGGCTTCAATTCCAAGTGGCAACACATATACGCGATCTTCTTTTATGAAATGCTGCAAAGCCTGAAACTGCATTACAAACAATGGGGATGGATCTATACCTATAACCAGTTCTGCACCCATGCCACGCATGCGCCATCCGTGATAACCATTACCACAACCTACATCTAAAACTGTTTTTCCTGCCAAAGGTTTTATATTTGAAGACAAACGTTGCCATTTCAAATCTGAACGCCATTCCGTATCAACAAACACGCCATGAATATCAAAAGGGCCTTTTCTCCATGGCATCAATTGTTTTAATACATTTTTCAGCTCATCTTTTTCAATTTCACTTAATGGTTTTTTCGGGCTAACTGTAATTTTAGCTGAATTCAAGTCTACCTGTAATGCTTCAATTTCTGGCAATGACTGCAGTGCTTTTTTCCAGCCAGGTAAGTTTCCATATGTATCATTACACAAGCCCTGCTCAATTTGCTGCTCTAAACTGGCTAACCATGGTTCAAGATCTGTGCCGCGCATTAATTCAAACAATCGATTGAAATTCATTCTAAATATCTATTTAACTTTAATGTAATATAAATTATTTTATAGCCAGGAAAGAGACAAAATTAAAACACTGAAACCAGACCAGTACTTCAGAAAAACCCGCCTCTTTAAGCCGGCAAACATGTTGCTCTACTGTTTCTGTTATTAAGACATTCTCTAATGCCGATCGTTTTTGACTAATTTCGAGATCAGTGTAACCGTTTGCTTTTTTAAAATCATGATGCAAAGTAGTTAATCTATCCTGTTCCATAGAATTACTGCATTTTATTTTTTCAGATAATAAAAATGCTCCGCCTGTATTCAAACCTGAATAAATATTATTAATCAGAGGCTCGCGAGCTTCTTTCTGTACAAATTGCATTGTGAAATTCATTACCACAAGGGAGGCATTTGTTATTTCAGATTCACATATATCAGCTAATCTAACAGTCACTTTAGCCTGACTTCTATGCTCTGAAGTCAGCGCTTTACACTTTTCGATCATAGCCAGTGAGTTATCCAGGGCAATTATCTCCACGCCCTCTACTTTTATACCTTGTTGAATCGCTAATGTCGACGCACCCAGAGAACAGCCCAAATCATAACAATGGCTATCAGGCTGTATAAATGAATGCGTCAAAACAGGAAACATAGACAATAGAGTTGCATAACCGGGCACAGAGCGCCCGATCATATCTTCAAATACTTTCACAACGGATTCATCAAATACAAAACCGGATATTGCCTCCCTTGGCTGGGAATACAAATTGTCCTGATCTTTATTTTTGGTGGTTTTAGATTGAGTGCTAATTTTCATTACGTCTTCAGTGCTAATTTCTATCAGCATTTTAACAGAAGTAAGA
Organism: Gammaproteobacteria bacterium; assembly: GCA_026195255.1. Lineage (GTDB taxonomy): Bacteria > Pseudomonadota > Gammaproteobacteria > SZUA-229 > SZUA-229 > SZUA-229. Next base: position 65,586 of record JAPHSS010000008.1, read on the forward strand.
GGTCTTACCATAGAGACTATACATAAATCAGTGCCCGGTGTTATTTGAACTTCACCCAATGCAGGGTCAAATTTTCAAAACTCAGTATAAACACTCTTCTGCTTAGTTCACAGCAAATATATAACTCCGCAGACCCAAAACAGCTCAAATCTTTTTGATCAACTCTTGATTCGGCCAATCACCTTGCTGCAAACGACTAGTAGCCTCTTCAGAGGACATAGGTTTACCAAGTAAATAACCCTGAATAACATCACATTTTGCGGTCTGTAAAAATGCCAGTTGCTCCGCAGTTTCCACACCTTCGGCTACTACTTTTATTTTCAGTCTATGCGCCATTGCAATAATCGCCTCCACTATTGCCACATCATCCTGTACCTGAGGTGTATCACATATAAATGTTCGATCTATTTTCAATTTATCTATCGTAAACTGTTTAATATAACTAAAAGAAGAATACCCTGTACCAAAATCATCTATAGAAATATTTAATCCCATATCTGTTAATAACCGCATACACTCGATTGAGTTTTCAGCATCATCCATAATAGTGCTTTCAGTTAATTCCAGTTCGAGCTGTTTTATATCTGCACCTGTTTCTTTTATTGTTTCTTCTATTATTTGCTGCATATTTTGTTCATTAAAGTCTCTGGCAGAGCAGTTAATAGACACTACAATGTCACCCAGACCCATATCTTGCCATTCCTTAATCTGAGAGCATCCCATCATTAGCATTTTTTTTGTAATAGAAAAAATTAGTCCGGTTTCTTCAGCTACGGGAATAAACTCATCCGGGTAAATCATGCCTTTAATCGGGTGATTCCATCTAATTAATGCCTCAAAACCTGTCACTCTGCCTTTACTTAAATTTGTAAACGGCTGATAATAAGCTTCAAACTGGTCATTTTCTATTGCCTGCCTAAGCTCATTACCCATACTTACCCTCTTAACGACCTCATCTCGCATTTTCTGATCAAAACACTCATAACGATTACGCCCTTTAGATTTTGCATGGTACAAAGCTGCATCCGCATCCTGCAATAAACTGGTTACTGTTGTAGCTGTATCTTTCACAACGACTACACCGATACTTGCAGATGGGTATATATCAAAACCGGCAACTGTCAACGGCTGTTTAAGCAGATCATTTAATGACTCTGCATATTTGTGCACCCATGAGTCATCTTTATTCACGCATTTAAGAATCGCAAACTCATCGCCTCCGAGTCTTGCCAGCATTTCATTCTCATCAACTTTTTTGCTTAATAGTTTTGAAATACGGACTAATAACTTATCTCCCAACTCATGCCCAAAACAGTCATTAATAAGATTAAAATGATCAAGATCGATAAACAAAATAACTAACAATTCTTCACTATCTTTGTTAGCGAGGCATGATTTAACGTAGTCAGAAAATTGAGTTCTATTAGCAAGACCTGTTAACTCATCATGTCGCAACTGCCAGTCAAGTGCCTTACGAGCTGAAATATCACTAGCAATAAGTGTTGCTGCGACTACTTTATTGTTTTTATAATTTGGCGTTAATCGACCTTCAGACCAGACAGTTTTATTGACCCCGTTCGAGGTTGCATACTCTATATTTTTTTGCTCTCCTTTACTGAAAACGTCTTCAACTGTTTGTTTAACTTTTTCCCGGTACTCATCTTTAATGTCATAATAATAATTTCCTCCCACTGCCTGATTAATCATATTCCATGGATTATGATTTACAAACATGATGTTTCCTTCTTTATCAAGAGTCATAATAGTATCTTCAACACTATCGACCACTGTGCGGTACTTTTCTTCCGACTCCTCGATTTGTTGAAGCCTGGAAATACTTTCACAACTTAAACTCCATTTAGTTGTAAGCGCTGTTGTTAACTGTTGAACCTCAACCATATCAAATGGTTTTTTCAATATTATTAATCGATCAGACGCACCCAGATGATATAACACCTCATTCCATGAATAATCTGAATACGCTGTACATATAACAAGTTGAATTTGTGAGTCTATTTGCCAAATTTGTTTTATAGTTTCCAGCCCGTCCCATCCCGGCGGCATCCGCATATCAATAAACGCCATTGCATACGGCCTGCCCTCACTATTGGCAGCTAGAACTTTTTCATAACCTTCTTCACCCTGATACGCGGAATCTAGTTCATAAACAATTGACTCGACCTGTGAAACCTCATCTGAAAACAATTTAGCTTCAATCTCATTATATTCAGATTTACTATCTTTCTCACCAAGAATTTTTATGAAGTCTTCATGAATACGGGTATCATCATCAATAATCAATACTCTACGATTCTCGAAGTTATTCATTATCTGACTCACTCTGTTATCTGTTTATCGTAAGGCAAAAGCAAAACAAAACTCGCGCCTTTTCCTAAACCATCACTTTTTACAGAAACACTTCCACCCAGTTCATTTGCAACTATTGCACTATGATGTAAACCGAAACCATGCCCACCACGCCTCTTCTTAAATCCATATTCAAACAAGTGCGGTACATCTTTTTTTTCAATTCCTATACCCGTATCTCTGACCTCAAGTCTAGCCATGTCATCTTCATTTGAAATGTTTAAAATTATTTCTTTTTCAGTGTTCGCTGAGTCTACTAATGCGTACTTTGCATTACTGATTAAATTTATAATTACCTGAAGTGTTTTATGTTTATCAACATACAGCTGTTTAATATCATTATAGTTTTTTACCACTTTTATGCCGTAACGCTTCATTCCCTGTAAGTTTATTTTTAATGCGTCTTCTACGAGATCCGACAACACAACCTTTTCTCTTACCCCGTAACTACCCGCATATGATTGCTGCATACTTATTACATTTTTTATGTGGTCTATATTACTAGCCAACTCATCAAGCTCATTATATAAACCTTCTTTTTCTGCATTGAGCTGGTCGGCCAGCAACGACAGAAACCTGGGAATCTGTCGTCCTTTATCATCTTCACTAATAAAGCCTGCCAAATTATCTTTATTCTCTTCAAGCATCATCACAATCCGATTAAGATTTTCCGCCTTCGATTTTCTCACATGCTCACGGATAACCGATGCTGATACATTTACACTATTTAGTACGTTGCCTACATTATGCAACACACCGCTAGCGACTTCTGCCATGCCTGCATTTCTTGCTATATCGCCAATTTTTTCATTTAGCTCTTTTAGTTCGGATGTTCTTTCATACACTTTGTCTTCCAGGGTCTCATTCAGTTCCTGCAATTCATCTTCTATTCTAGCTCTTTCTCTGATTTCATTTTCAAGATCCACATTCATTTTTTCTGTTTTTAATGCATAATTTTTTGCGGATTCAGCTAAAGCTTCTGCTTTTTCTTTTTCTTCGATTAACGCACTATCTCTGTTTTGAATTTGATCAAGCATATTGTTAAAAGAACCAATCAAAACACCTACCTCATCATCTGTGGTTTTCTCCATCCTCAAACTGTAATCTTTATTTCTACTGACTTTCTGTGCCAAATCTTTTAAGCTCGTTATTGGATCAGTGATAAACCTCATTATGCGTCGTGAAATCAAAACGGTTACAAGCATAAGCCCAATAAAAATAATTAAAGATATTTGCGCGCTCCTGATTGTTCTTTCCGTTAGCTCGCTCAAACTTGCCTTTATCTGCAATCTACCTATTGGTTCACCGTCCAGAAAGACTGGTTTAAATAAATCGACATATCCATTTAAAATTATTATATTTTCATGAGCATCGAAATCATCACAGATAAAGATATTCTTAACATCCAGATCATACTCTGCAAAAACGTTGTTTCCTGCTGTTCTTATACATGCAAAAACAACTGATTTATGTGATTTTAGCAAACTTAAATTACTGCCTGCTGATTCAAAATCAGAAAAAGCCAGTGACGCCACACTGCTATCGGCAACAATATCGGCGACTACATTTAAATCTGAGATTATATTATTTTTGGAGCTTTTAAGATTTAAAGATGTAATGATTGTAAACGCTATAGCTAACATCAACCCTGTAATGCTTATATAAACAATCAATAATTTGCTATGTATACCTAAGTTTTTTAGAATGTTCATCTAAGTTGTTCTGCAACCTCTAACAACTGAGATCTATACTTTATATTTGATTTAACGCTTTTATCCACATTAATTTCAAACTTTATTTTATTCTTAACTCTTACAAAACCAATCATCCCTCCGTCTAATGCAAACCCATCAATATCACTAACTGTTAATACGACATCATTACCTATTTTATTTATAATATCTTTATGTTCATTATTTTTGGTTTTGCTAATATACGCAATATGGCATTGAGTCTCTTCAACATAATATTTCGAGTAGGTTATTTTAATTTTCTTGTTTTTTATTTTTTTATTTGAAAGTTTATCCAGACTATCGTTGAATGGGTTTTCACCAATGACACAGATATTAAAGTTATCAGCTGTTTTAATAACCTGTTCAGGCCAGTATATAAACCTGGCGAAATTTAGCAGATATGCCGCTTTTAACTGGTATTCCCGATTAAAGTCAGCATGCACTGATGCACACCAGCTCATTGATACCAGTATTAATATAAAATAATTTCGCAAAATAATGCTTAGTTTATTCATTTAAAAAAGGCTTACACTTCAATTCACATAACATCCTTTGTTTTATCCTTTCTTACTTGTCTTTATCTGCTAATTCTTTTTTAAGTATTTCCATATTAAAATGACAATCATCTAAATCAGTTGTCAGTGTGCTTATGTGTGCTTTTTGCTCACTTGTCTTGCCCGCCCTCCTTGTCATGGCTAATGCCATTTGTTGAGCCTCATCCGCATCAAAAGGTTTTTTCAACACTAGAAGGTGATCTGATGGCCCTAAAATATCGATGATGTCTACCCATGAATAATCAGAATAAGCTGTACATATAACGATTTCCATCGACGGGTATTGTTCCCATATTTTTGAAATTGTTTTTATTCCATCGAGACCTGGAGGCATTCTTACATCCATGAACACTAATGAGTAACCATCCCCTTCTAATTCGGCTTTTTCAATCATTTTCAAAGCTTCTTCACCTTGAAATGCTGACTCAAGCTCATAATTAATATCTTTATAAACAGGATCCTGCCTGGTTTTACCAAACAGGCTATCAGCCATATCATCCAGATCCCTGCCGATACTGTCATTAGTCATCAGTATCTTACGAAAGTCTTCGTGTATAGAGGGGCTGTCATCGACAATCAAGATTCTATTATTTTTCATTACTACACTCACTACTTTCTCTTCAGATTACCGATGAAGTTGCTTGATTTAAAAGATGTAAATCATAATATAATGCTTATTCTTCCATATTACATAGAATAGACCTATTTTAGAGACATTGCTGACCGTTTGGAGATCGAAATTGATCATTATTGACTATTTAGGATGTCATTCTCAATTTACACCCATACTCGCCCAATGGCATCAGGACGAGTGGAGAAACATTAGTCCCGACCTATCAACCAGAAAACGAGTTGATCTATATAAATCATATAAAAGTGAAGCCGTTATTCCGAGCTGTTTAATTGCAATGTCTGACGGCAAACTGGCGGGTTCGTCTAGTTTAGTGTTTTCTGATATGGATACACATAGCCACCTCACACCCTGGCTCGCAAGTGTTTACGTTCATAAAAAATTTCGCTGCCAGGGCATTGCTAGCCAGCTAATACAACGATGTATCGAAAATGCGCATCAATCCGGTGCTAAAACTTTATATTTATTTACAGCCGATCAATCAAGCTTTTATATGAAACGCGGCTGGAATATGCTTGAAACTACTAAATATCACGCTGAACTAGTCGACATTATGTATTACGACCTTAACACCATTTAATTTTTTACCCACGAGCTACAAACCCAATGAATGACTTAAAAAACTTTAGCTTATACACCCATATACTAGATGATTACGAAGAGATCAATCAACAACTGGTAAATGGGCTCAACACACACATCAATGAAGATACAACACGAAAATCACATCACTTTCTTGGTCGTTATGAAAACATCTATATTGATAGCGAGAAAATCCCGGCACTCTCTCTTATTATCGATGCCGCCATAAGACAGGGAGCTAAAATCCTCGATTGCCCTACAAAAAATCTTAAAGCTGGCCTCTGGTTTAATATAATGAATCCTGGTGATAAAACCACTTTACATCGTCATGATGATTACGATGAACGACTATCGGCCGTATATTACGTTCAGGTTGCAGATAATTCTGGCACACTGCACCTCAATAAAAAGCCTGTTGATATACGGGTCACGCCCAGACAAGGTATGTTTGTTTTTTTTCTGCCTGATATGCCTCATGAAGTAAGCGAAAATTTAAGTCAACAATGCCGCATATCTCTAGGCATTAACATTGGCCCAGCTTAAGATGTTTTTTTATGAAAAATTTACATTTAATTTTTGAACTTGAGCTTTATTCTGAATGGCGAAAGAATGCATACGTTATTGAAAAAACACCTAATATAACTAAGTAAAAAACTGGGGCCACTCCTGATACATCTGAAAAATACAGTTCATGGCGACGGCGAGTGAAACAGAAAATCAAATCCACTTAAAACTAATGCCTGTTTCCGCTCATTCAACAACAAAATAATGGAGAATCTTATTCGTTATCGAAAATAAACAGACGGCACTTTATATAAATAACTAATCGATCTAAAATTTACAGTCAAAATTCAAATCAAACAATTATTTCCAGCCCGTTGCTTCAGCAACAGCAGCACCTAAACCGGCAGGTGAACGAGTCGTTGTTATACCCGCCGCTTCCAGCGCTTTAAATTTTTCCTGAGCTGTTCCTTTACCACCAGAAATAATGGCTCCCGCATGCCCCATACGTTTTCCCTTCGGCGCCGTACCACCTGCTATAAAACCAGCAACAGGTTTGGAAACATTAGTTTGAATAAATTCAGCCGCTTCTTCTTCAGCCGTACCACCAATCTCACCCACCATTAAAATGGCCTCAGTTTCCGGGTCTTCTTCAAAAAGTTGCAAGCAATCTACAAAATTCATCCCTGGAATGGGGTCTCCACCTATGCCAATACAGGTAGTTTGCCCAAAACCCAGATCCGTTGTTTGCTTAACTGCCTCATAGGTCAGTGTGCCGGAGCGAGAAACAATACCGACTTTACCTGGTTTATGAATTTCACCTGGCATAATGCCAATTTTACACTCCCCCGGTGTAATAATTCCCGGGCAGTTAGGGCCAATCAATTTAATGCCGGCCTGATCAACTACAATTTTGACTTCCAGCATATCAAGAGTGGGGATGCCTTCGGTAATACATACGATTAGCTCTATGCCAGCATCAACTGCTTCCAGAATCGAATCTTTACAAAATGGCGCCGGAACATAAATAACAGATGCCGTTGCTGCAGTATGATTAACAGCATCACGCACTGTATTAAATACCGGTAAATCCAGATGTGTTTGGCCGCCTTTACCCGGCGTTACACCGCCGACCATTTGTGTGCCATATGCCAGTGCCTGCTCCGAATGGAATGTACCCTGCTTTCCGGTAAAACCCTGGCATATTACTTTTGTTTCACTATTAATTAATACGCTCATTATTTTAATCCTTTAGCAGCAGCCACCGCTTTTTCAGCAGCATCAGTTAAACCTGTTGCAGCAATTATATTAAGCCCGCTATTCTTTAATATTTTTGAACCTAACTGTGCATTATTACCTTCCAGTCGAACCACTATAGGCACTTTAACGCCGACTTCTTCTATAGCACCTATAATTCCCTCTGCAATTAAATCGCAGCGCACAATGCCACCAAAGATATTAACCAGAACAGTTTTTACCTTTTTATCTGATAAAATAATTTTGAAAGCTTCTGCTACCCTTTCACTGGTTGCACCGCCACCCACATCAAGAAAGTTAGCAGGATCACCACCGTGTAATTTAATTAAATCCATAGTCGCCATTGCCAGCCCGGCCCCATTCACCATACAACCTATACTGCCATCTAATGCTATGTAGTTAAGATCCCATTCCTTAGCTCTATTTTCACGCTCGTCTTCCTGTGAAGCATCACGCATTTCCATTAATTCTGGTTGACGATAAATTGCATTATCATCAACATTTATCTTTCCATCCAGACACAATAAATCGCCTTCTTTAGTAACAACCAATGGGTTAATCTCTAGCAGCCCCAGATCTTTATCAACAAATAATCTGGCTAGACCCGAAAGCAATTTTGTAAACTGTTTTATCTGATTGCCATGTAAACCTAAACCAAATGCCAGCTTACGACATTGATAAGGCATCAAACCCAACATAGGATCAACCGTTGTGCGTAGAATTTTTTCTGGTGTCTCTTCAGCAACTTTTTCGATTTCAACGCCACCTTCTGTTGATGCCATAACAACAACGCGACGTGTAGTCCGATCAATAACCGCGCCTAAATATAACTCACGCTCAATATTACAGGTTTCTTCAATCAGCACGTGATTAACAGGCTGACCATCTTTATCAGTTTGAAATGTAACCAGATTAGTGCCTAACATTTCTCCAACAAAATGCGTGACTTCACTTTTTTTATCAGTTAATTTAACGCCACCAGCCTTACCACGTCCGCCAGCATGCACCTGCGCCTTTACCACCCAACGATCAGTATCTAATGCATCTAAAGCTGCAGAAACATCACCCACCGAACTCACTACTCTGTTATCTGGAACAGGCATACCGTATTGCTGAAATAAATGTTTTGACTGGTATTCATGTAAATTCATAATTTTCTCCGTATAACTTAATAAAAAATCACTGCTAATAAATCAGGCAATTGATTATTAGTTTATTAGAATTATCTTTAATCAAGTTATCAAGGTTTTTTCTGTACAATATGTATTGCACGATTATCCACCGCAAGCGCAGCTTCATGTATTGCTTCAGAAAGTGTAGGGTGAGCAAAAACTGTTAACGCTATGTCTTCTGTACTTGCACCCAACGCCATTGCAGTAACCGCCTGCGAAATTAACTCAGATGCATTCAAACCCATAATATGTACACCAAGTATTCGATCTGTTTCACTGTGCGATAATATTTTAACCATACCGCTGGTGTCACCATGGGCTTTTGCACGACCACTCGCTACAAAGGGGAACATTCCCGCTTTATAACTTTCTCCAGCCGCTTTTAGTTGCTGTTCGGTTTTACCGACCCAGGCGATTTCAGGATGAGTATAAATTACTGACGGAATTAGATCATAATTTATTACTCCATGATTTCCCGCTATCAACTCTGCGACCATCATACCTTCTTCTGACCCCTTATGCGCCAACATGGGGCCACGCACTACATCGCCGATTGCATACACGCCTGGTTGTGATGTTTCACATTTATCATTTACATGAATAAAGCCACGCTCATCTAGTATGAGCTCTGCTTCATCATCAAATATATAATCTGTATTTGGTTTGCGCCCAACAGCAACAATTAATTTATCAAATTCACATAGATGATCGCCCGTCTCATCCTGATAGGATACTTCTACCTGTTTAATTTTATTTACTGTTTTTATCTGCGCCTGCAAGAGCCGAGCATTTAACTTTATATCTAAACCCTGCTTTTTATACAGACGCTGAGCATCACGCGCAATCTTCAGATCAACCATTGGCAGAAAAACATCCTGCGCTTCTAAAACAGTTACCTCAGAACCAAGGCGTCGCCAGACACTACCCAACTCTAAACCAATAACACCGGCGCCAATAACGCCGACTTTTGAAGGCACCGACTCAAATGACAGAGCGCCTGTTGAATCGACAATCAAATCCTCTGTTAATGGCGCCGCATTCAACTCAACAGAACTCGAACCACTGGCTATGATTATATTTTTTGCACTAAAAGTATTTTTATCTTTGCCATTTACCACTTCAACTTTCTTATCAGCGAGTAGCTTAGCTGTACCTGTTATAACCTTAACTTTATTTGCTTTTAACAGAGCACCTATACCTGATGTTAACTCAGATACTATTTTGTTTTTTCTTGCCATCATAGTTTCAAGGTCCAGTTCAAGCGAACTCAACTTAATACCGTGCTGACTAAAGCTATGACTCGCCTGTTCAAACAGCTCTGATGACTGCAACAAGGCTTTAGACGGAATACAACCAACATTCAAACAGGTGCCACCTAATGAAAGAGCCCCCTGCTCATCTAGCCAGTTATCAATACAGGCAACATTAAAACCTAACTGTGCACAGCGAATTGCCGCGACATAACCTGCCGGACCCGCACCAATCACAATAACATCAAAATCAGTAGCCATAATTAAACACCTACCAATATACGCGCAGGGTCTTCTAACACATCTTTTATGGTAACCAGGAACTGCACCGCTTCTGCACCATCTATTATGCGGTGATCATAAGATAATGCCAGATACATAATTGGCTGCGCAACAATTTCACCGTTATCAACCATCGCTCTTTGCTGAATTTTGTGCATGCCTAAAATACCACTTTGAGGTGGATTTATAATCGGAGTAGAAAGCATAGAACCAAACACCCCACCGTTAGTGAGAGAAAAAGTTCCTCCTGTCATATCGTCAATGCTCAATTTATTGTTTTTTGCCTTATCTACCAATACAGCTATGCCTTTTTCAATTTCAGCGAGGCTCATTTGATCAGCATTACGTAATACAGGAACCACCAGCCCCCTGGGTGAAGCAATTGCAACACCTATATCAAAATAACCATGATATACAATATCTGCGCCATCAATTGAAGCATTAACGGCCGGGAACCTTTTTAAAGCTTCGACACTAGCCTTAACAAAAAACGACATAAACCCTAATTTAACATCATATTTTTTAGCAAATAAATCTTTATACTTGTTACGCAAATCCATTACCGGTTGCATATTAACTTCATTAAACGTAGTTAATATTGCTGAATTATGTTGTGCTTCTAATAATCGTTCTGCAATTCTCGAACGTAGTCGCGTCATCGGTACTCGTTTTTCGATTCTGTCCTGTTGATTATTTTGCAGACCAGTATTCTGACTAACTTCTTCGCTGGCTTCTAACTTTTGCGGCGTTTCTACTTCTGTTTTTTCTTCGGTTTTTTTCAATTCTGGTTTTTGCAAATATGCCAGGACATCCTCTTTTAAAACTCGCCCCGCTTTTCCACTACCTATAATCTCATCAGCATCAAGTTTATTTTCAGCAATCATCTTTTCTGCTGACGGCGTAATAATCACATCATTAGTTTTTTCTACTTCTATTTTTCTGTCTGAATCTTGCTCATCAATAGTTAGCAATAACTGACCAGCTGTTACAACATCACCTTCTTTCTGATGAACTTCCCCAATCACACCATCTGCAGGAGCCGGCACTTCAAGCACTACCTTATCTGTTTCAAGATCAACCAGAGACTCATCACGTTTTACTGCATCTCCAGGCTGCTTTCTCCAACTCACAATAGTGGCATCAGAAACCGATTCTGGTAAATCCGGTACTTTTACTTTAATCGACATTATTTTGTCCTGTTTTCTCAACACTCAATTAAATTTTTATGTTTTGCTTATAACTTAATATTTATATTTACAAAGCAACTCTAACTAACTATAGCTCTGCTTATTCCAATCAATGTATTTTTATTCTTGCGATAGACCTAACGCGTCTCTAACCAGTTTTTTCTGTTGCTGTACATGCACTTTAGCTGAACCTACTGCAGGTGCCGCTGACGGTTCCCTGCCAACATATTCAACCATACACGGGTGATCGAGTTTGGCTGCAAACCTGGGCTCAAAGTAATCCCATGCACCCTGGTTTTTAGGTTCTTCCTGACACCAGATTAATTGTTCAGCATTTTCATATTTATCCAGAACAACATTAAGATTATCAGCGGGAAAGGGATAAAGTTCTTCAATACGAATAATTGCAATATGTGTCAGCTTTGATTCACGTCTCTGAATTAACAGATCGTAATAAACTTTACCACTACACATAATAATTCGTTTTATTTTATCTGCATGGACATCATCAACTTCATCTATTACATTATAAAAACTTCCCTGACAAATATCATCAAGCGTATTCACTGCTAATTTGTGACGCAACAAACTTTTAGGGGTCATGACTATTAATGGCTTTCGATATTTTCTAACTATCTGACGTCTAAGCATATGAAACATTTGCGCAGGCGTGCTCGGCACACACACCTGAATATTATTCTGTGCGCACAACTGCAAATAACGCTCAAGTCTTGCAGATGAATGCTCTGCACCCTGGCCTTCATAACCATGGGGTAATAACATAGTCAAACCACACAAACGGCCCCATTTTTGTTCACCCGCAACAATGAACTGATCAATAACAACCTGCGCGCCGTTTGCAAAATCACCAAACTGGGCTTCCCATATAACCAATGTTTCCGGGTCTGCTGTTGCATAACCATATTCAAATGCAAGCACCGCCACTTCTGATAACAATGAATCTATAACAAGAAAATTAGCCTGATCTTCAGACATGTTTCGTAATGGTACATACGAGCTACCATCAATCTGATTATGCCAAACCGCATGTCGGTGAAAAAATGTCCCCCTACCAGAGTCCTGCCCAGACAAACGCACCGCATACCCTTCGGTCACCAAACTCGCATACGCTAATGTCTCTGCAAAGCCCCAGTCAATTTCCAGCGCACCCGCAGCCATCTTATGCCTGTCCTGCATAATTTTTTCGACTCTGGCCTGCAGCTCAAAACCAGCCGGCCGTCTTTCCAGTTGCTCGCAGAGTAAGCGCAAGGCCTCCATATTAATGGCTGTTTCTGCAAGCAAGCTCTGCTCAGTATTCTCATAAAGATGCCAATTGATATGAAAAGCGTAGGCTAACTTTCCGCTTTCCAAAATCCCCGGGACTACACATTTTCCAGAATCTAATTCATCACGATATTTTTCCATCATCTGATTAGTACTAACTGCTGAAACGTGCTCTTCCTTTAACAATTTTTCCGCATAAATAGCCCGCGTACTTAACAGGTTTGATATTTTTTTATACATCATGGGTTGTGTTGCAGCAGGTTCATCAGCTTCGTTATGGCCATGTCGCCGATAACAAATTAAATCAATTACCACATCTTTTTTAAAAGCCATTCGGTAATCAAGTGCGATCTGCGTCACCAGAACAACCGCTTCCGGGTCATCTGAATTCACATGAAAAATAGGCGCATCAACCATTTTTGCTACATCAGTACAATAATGTGTTGATCGGCTATCTTCGATATTACTGGTAGTAAAACCAATCTGGTTATTTACAATAATATGTAAACTGCCTTTTGTAGAGTAACCTCTCGACTGTGACATCTGCAAAGTTTCCATCACAACACCCTGACCAGCAAATGCAGCATCTCCATGTATTTGTACAGGTAATACTTCGACACCCTCGGCGTCATCCCTATGTTCCTGGCGTGCCCGCACAGCACCCTCAACTACCGGTGCAACAATTTCAAGATGTGATGGGTTAAATGCCAGGGCTAAATGTATATCGCCTTTTTCTGTCCGCATGTCTGAGGAAAAGCCTAAATGGTATTTTACATCTCCCATATATTCACCATGAGATTTAGTGCCCTCAAACTCACTAAATAATTCTGCAGGTGATTTCCCCATTACGTTTACCAGTACATTCAGTCGCCCTCGATGCGCCATACCGATTACAATTTCTTTCAGACCATGGCTCGCTGATCGCTGAATGACTTCATGTATAAGAGGAATAAGTGTTTCTGCCCCTTCTAGAGAGAAACGCTTCTGCCCTACATATTTAGTGTGCAGGTATTTTTCTAAACCCTCGGCCGCTGTTAATCTCTGCAGTATTGTTTGCTTCTCTGCTAATGTAAGATCGGCCTTGCCGCGAACTGTTTCAATTCTTTGTTGTAACCAGCGCTTCTCACCGGTTTCGGTGATATGCATATACTCTGCACCAATAGACCCACAATAAGCTTCACTGAGAATATTATATATTTCTTCCAATGTAGCTTCGTCCGGGCCGTACAATGAACCGGTGGCGAAAACAGTCTGTAAATCCACCTCACTCAGTCCATAACTGGCCAAGGTTAGATCCTCAACCTCTTTAGTATGCGTTCTTCCCAACGGGTCAACATCTGCTTTTTGATGTCCACGAAAGCGGTAAGCATTAATTAACTGTAAAACCTTAACCTGTTTACGCTCATGCTCCAGCATAGCAGAGGATGCAGATTTTTCCGGTGGCAGCAAAGTACCACAACGTTTTTCTGTTATACGACGAAATTGCTCTCTGACATCAGAGTGAATAGTATCTTTGAGTGCGCCATTAATTCTCGGCAAGGTTGCAAAGAATTCTCGCCAGTTACTTTCTACATTATTAGGATTTAACAGATAACTTTCATAGAGACCTTCCAGCCAGGCAGCACTGCCCGCATCTAACATGGAATTTTCCCATAGGTCACGCATTGAAGCTTTGATTTTGTTGCTCATATTCCTGACGCTAAAGTTTTTATAATTTTATATTCTAGTTATAGCTCATTGTACTAATTATTGTAAGCATTACCACCGTTGATCAGATCATGGCAGAGCTATTATTTATGCGGGTTTAATGGGTGTTCGAAAACTTTCTCTAATGGTAAAAATAAGGGTTTAGGCAGTGCATCCAGAGCAAACCAGCTCCATTGAGCTTCTTCATCTTTAAATACAGCCTGATTCTTTATCTGGTAGTCTTCTGCAACAATATAAAGCGTGACAGTATGATGTGAGTCTGAAAAGATATTATTACTATAAGGGCCACTGCTCAGACACTGAATATCTAAACCGGCTTTTTGCAAACACAAACGTCTGGCGGCCTGCTCTACCGCTTCACCTCTTTGCAAGTAACCTCCCGGGCACTGCCAGCTTGCAAACCGCTCATTTTCAAAACGTCGACCGAGTAATATTTTTTCGTTTTTAATGATAAGCGTTGCTACTGCTGATGTTACATAGTCACCCACTGACACAATTACGTCCGTCTTTTTTGGCTCGATATAGAGCCTCATCTGAAGCCGCTATTAGTTCAATTAATGTATCTTCACTTTCTCTGTCGATTTTGCCAATCGCTGAAATACCTGTTGAAATAGTCACCCGAGGCAACACATCACCAGCATTGTTTTTAACTTTTGTGTTTGCAACTTTCTTTTTTAATATATTTCCCGGCTTTACTGCCGTCTGTAAATCAGTTCAGGCAATGTACTGGCTTTTAAAAGCATTTACCATTTAGTCCTTAATGTGCTGATTCCAGTTCAGCGCTAAATACAACAAGCCTGCTACGCTAATCGCGTCGGTTATTTCGCCCTGCTGTATCATTTTAACTGTATTTTCAAATGGTAGTTTTTTTATCTTAATATCTTTTTCAGTGTCTTCCAGTTGCTGCAGCCCCTCACTTAATTCAGTCGCCAGAAAAACATAACCTTGCTCATCTGTAATAGAATTTGATGGATGCAAGTGTAACAACTCGGTGATATTTGCTGCTTTTAATCCGGTTTCTTCTTCCAGTTCTCGCTCGGCAGTTTTAATTTTGTCTTCTTCTTTAGGCGAGCCACCCATGGGAATTTCCCATGACCACTGATTTAAAGTATATCGATACTGACCTACCAGCCAGGTATAACCTTGTTTATCAACCGGTATAATACCAACCGCCTGATTTTTAAAACTAACTTTGCCGTAAATTCCATTTGTGCCCCCCGGCGTTACAACCTGGTGCTCTTCAACCTTAATCCATGCATTGTTATATACCGGTTGCGTACTCAGGGTTTTCCATGGGTTATCTATTACTGAGGCCTGTTTTTTATCAGACATATTTAATCCTGCCCTTCATCCGTCTCAAGACCTTTAACTATAGCAAAACACTTGAGCTTATTTATTAGATATTTAATATCATAATTAATCTAAATAAAGTTTAAACAGGCATCACAGCAGCTCCCCATACATGGAGAGCCATGTTTTTATTTTAATTTCAATAACTTACAGTGATTTTACAGAGGTATTAGTCAGATGTTAATGATGATTTTGAGACCAATTTAGTGCATAGACGACTAAACAATGACTTAAATATATTGCCCGGAATGGGTTTAAAGGGCCTAAGGAAAGCCACCACATTAATACGAAACTATTTCGAAGTTTTCTATTTTCTAGATAAACGGCCAGCTATAACTTTACTTTTTTTTAGGCTGACGTTTAGGCCGGGTTTTATAATTCGTCACACTGGGCATAATCAGGTTATAAGGAAGTGCTTCGATTCCCCCATATACCTCGATTGCTTTCACCATTAAACCCGCAACATCTTCGACATTTTCAGCTGCACTGTCACCAGGTAATAACTTTTGCACCCCTAACATACCACCGTTCTGAACTTTGATTTCCTTATTATGGGGTAACGGGCCATCTATATTTATTTTGAAAACAAACCGTGTCTGCTTACGTAGATGATCTAAAAAAGCCTTGCAATTCAATTGCATAACAGTATCAGTGCAACCAACACCATGCCTGTCGGCAAGGCGAAAAACATGCTGATAAGCACACTGGCACTTTAACGATAATATACCTTTTTCAAATACGCAGGGAGCACCATTAATTTGCTCATAAATCTGCCTGTAATTTTCTTCATCCATTGAACAAGCCGAATATAAACCGAAATCTACTTCTCATGTTCCATAACGATCGGTTTATCTCTTGTCTCCATGAGCATTTCTTCTGCGGCTAGCTGGTTATCAGCAAACATCACTTTAATTTCAGCGACATCTGTTTCTGCCTGTCCTGCACGCACATCACGGGCAAAATTCTTTGCTTCCTTAAACTTCTCGAAGGTCTTAATCAATTCAAGCTGCTTTATCATAACCAGCTCAGCTGTCTCAATTTTATAAACGTAATAAGGCATATATACTCACAATAACTTAGTAATTCCGTCGGGTATTATATCAAATACTAATATAAGGGGTAAAATATCTTGCTTAAAAGGTTATAATTTCGTTATACACGTCGTGAACAGCTTAATGATTTTCACGACCACGCACTGACAGCACGGTGTGCCTGTGCTTTATTAATAACAGAGAATTTTATGGAAACTGATTTAAAAAAAGAACTCGATGTACTGGTTGTCTTACGCAAAGTAATTTCCAGCATGGTACGTGAAATTACCCCTGACCCAGGTATGAAACACCCCCTAAGTGACGCCACTGTTGAAGATGTACGTCAGGGTTTTATCCTGATTGCCGCTCGTGAACGAGAAATTTCAGAACTATTAGGCAAACCGAGTCTTCACCGACCCATGTACAAGGGCGAGAAACCAAAGACGAATGTGGTAAAAATGCACGGTTTAAAATCATCCAACGATGAAGATTAAGAAGAGCCATTACATCCAGCCTCTTTACCTATAAATGAGCCTATAAATATAAGGACACCGTTTTTTGTATAAACATCCCACTAAAGGGGATGTCTGGGGTGGGGTTTCTGCATCCGCCGTGATGTTACCTCAGGCAACCGCCTTTGGCATAGCTCTATGGGCGCCCTATACTCAAAACCCGGCAACTGGCGCGATGGCGGGCCTTATTACGGCTATCGCCCTGTGTTTTTTCTCGGGCCTGAGCCGTGGCACAAGCGGCATGGTCAGCTCACCAACCGGGCCCACAATGGTGCTTGTGGCGGGTGCTTTAGCCAGCCTTTATTCACGGGGTTTTTCTACTAGCGAATTATTTTTAAATATCGCAATCATGCTGTTCTTAAGCGGTTTTATTCAGATCTTAATCGGTCTGTTTAATGGTGGCCGATTAATCAAGTTCATTCCCTACCCTGTTGTCGCCGGCTTTATGACGGGCTCGGCGCTTTTGATGATTAATTCACAGGTGGTTATGCTGGACTTATTAACCCTGAGCCCTCAAACATTAAACAATATTCTTCAGCAAGCATTATGGATTCCCTGGTTAACCGCTTTATTAACTTTTCTGGCAATCTCTATACTACCGAAAATATTACCCGTTATACCGGGAACCGTTTCCGGGTTAATAAGCGGAACGCTTATTTTTCACTTATTAAATAAATTTAATTCTTCCAGTTACTCCACAGAATGGGTTGTCGGACGCCTGCCGGATATTTCCAGTATTCAACTAATCAATCTTTCATCTTTTGAGCATGTTCCCTGGTTACTGATATTACCCATTAGTTTTGCACTCGCCGTTTTGTCTTCACTGGACAGCCTGCTGACCTCTGTTGTTGCTGATGTCGCCACAACCAGTCGACACAATGCAAAACGAGAACTCACCGGGCAGGGAGCTGGGCAAATGGTCGCTGCATTATTTGGGGGCATAGCGGGTGCAGGCACCACCGGTGCAAGCATCGTTGCAATTAAATCTGGCGGGCGTCACTGGGTAGCTTTTTTTAGTGCATTAACTTTTGTGTTAATAATTATTTTGCTCGGCCCTATAGCTGCTTTACTGCCTATTAGCGTTCTCGCGGGCATAATATTACATGTTGCAATTATGGGCATGCTGGAAAGAGATATTTTATTGTGGTTAAGAAACCCTCGCAATCGAATGGATGCAATGACAGCCATTCTTGTAACGGGTGTTACGGTAACTTATGACCTGATGATTGCTGTTGGCATTGGCCTGATTTTAGCCACCTTTCAGTTTGTACGCGCTCAAATCCTTTCACCGGTTGTACATCGTCGCTCAACAATTGCACAACACCCTTCATTACGCAGGCGTAATGAAGAACACCGCAACTTATTAAAAGAGCACGCAGATAATATTTTAATTTATGAGCTAAAAGGTAATTTATTTTTTGGCACTGTTGATAAACTTTTTGAAGAGTTCAACTCCGACTTACATCATCCAGTACAAATCATTCTTGATATGGCGCGAGTTCAACAGGTCGATTTAACCGCAGTTAAAATGTTACAACAAATGGCTGATCGTTTGCATAAAGTTAACGGCGAACTTATTTTCACTAATGTCAGAAAAGGCAAAGGGCTTAATAAAAAAGTTGCAAAAACATTACGTCAGATCAGCCCCCATCACAGCGGAAACTACCCTGTACACACTTTTATCGATGCCGATGAAGCCATTGAATACGCTGAGAACAAACTGCTTGAATCATTAGGCGCAGAGCCAGGAGCCTCTACTAAAATAGAACTCAAAGACAGCGAGCTCTGTCATGGCTTTGATGAAACCACACTCAAAACACTACAAAAAAACATGAAATCGGTAACTCTGAAATCAGGTGACAGACTATTTAAAGCGGGTGATATAGCCACAGAATTGTTTGTAGTGCTTGAAGGGGAAATAGACATTCTTTTACCCTATGACAAAAAAAGATATAAACGTCTTGCCAAATTTGGCCCCGGGGCATTTTTTGGAGAAATTGTATTTTTAAAATCCGGCGCGAGAACGGCGGATGCAAAAGCCATTATAGACACAGAATTATTAATGCTCGATGAAAATGGTTTTGAGCAATTAAAAACTCACAACCCCCAGGCCGCAATCATGTTAGTTTTAAGACTGGGAAGGGAGTTAAGTGAACGTTTAAGATGGACAGACACAGAATTACGACGACTTTCAGATTAATAATCAGTCGCAAGCCAGTTGCAAATTACACTAACTCGTGACTTACGACTAACTTTAATTCAGCGGCAATCTGTCACGCAGCGCATCACGATCAAACCACCATTGACCATTAGCAATTGCATCAATCACTGTTCCCATCATTGGTAAGAACTTTTCCGGGTCATTCAAATTCATTTTTTCCATCCAGAAATCCAGTTTCTCCTGGCTCTTCACATCTGAATGACGTTGCGCAACTTTAGTGATCATGTTTTTTGTTAAAAAAGACAAACTGTCGTGTTTCTCATCGGATGCACGTATACCTACAATATAATGAGCTGTTGCTGCCGCAACCGCCGCACCGTCAGAATTATTTGGTGTTTCATCAATGATATTACTCATCATACCAATCGTGTATTCTGGATCTACCGGATAAGTGACCGACAACCAGACACCATGAATCAATGCCTGAATAGATGCAGGCTGTTCGGTTTGATACATAATGTCACAGGCTTCAATTGCACTGGCCCAGTCTTCAGCTTCAACAAACACATCAAAGGCTGCCCTGGATTCATTCCAGGCATTTTCATTCTGCTCAAGGCCCAATTGCGTATTGGCTATATCCATCTTAACTTTTGCTACATCCAGAGGGTTCGCATCTCTGGATAACTGAGATAGTTCAAACTGGTGGTTTTTTAATTGCTCTTCCAGATAAGCTCTCGCCTCTTCATCTGTAGATGACTCTAATATACCGCTTTCTGGTCTTAGTCCTGGATCTTTCATATTTCTGTACTCTATAAATTACAACTAATGTTCAATATGGGGTTAAATTACTATTTTACTAGCCCTGCAAGTGGCCCCGAGACGGCCCTGCTGTAAGCAGACCTACAACGGACCAGTCATTATACTGGCTGCTGATTAGTCGCTTGCATTAAATTCGCTATATCCTGCAGGCGCTGTTGAGCGTTGAGTACCCGCTCATTCGTCTCATCCAGACCTTTTAAAAGCTCAACACCCTGCTGATAAACCATCAACTGTTGCTGCGGATCAAATAACTGTACAGCCAGTATAACGGTTTCAGCCGGTTCGCTTAACAGACATGGCACCATTAAAGCCTCATCAATAAGACTCTCCGGGGATAATAAGTCTGCAATAAAAGGATGCTCCAGCAGGGCAAAATGTGCCTGTCTGGCCTGCTCTTCCATTTCAAGTTTGGAAATACCAGTGGCGTCATTTGCTACTGCTTTCCACATACTTTGCATCATCATACTTAACAGGCGTTTGATCATTTCACGAATCTCTGCCTGATCACCAGCCAGTCCGGCACTCATTTCGTAAGTTTTATCTAACGACTCTTTTAACTTAAGCACTAACTCAACGTCGGCACTGGGTTCTAACTCTGTAACCTGTTTCACAAGATCACGGAACTCCTGCATAAACATTTCAACTTCAGCAGCGTCTTCACGACGCGCATCCTGAATATCAAAAGGCTCAATACTGGTTTCGCCAAATAATGGATTATTAAACTGGCGTCTTAACAAGCGCTCACGAGAACCCGGCTTCTTTGAAAACAATAACTCTATACTCATGCAAGCTGCTCCTGGCTTTTATCTAACACATCACTTATCGCCGATTCTTCAATTGGAAAGGCCAGTGTTGAATAAATATCATATACTGCCAATAGGCGCTCCAGCTGAGGTCGCTGCTCTTTTTCGTAAAACACAATGACTTTACATTCAGGTAACTGTTGCATCGTCGCCATTAAGGTTTCCAGACTGCTAGTGCGATCACGAAAGTCTGACTGGAAATTAAATTCCGCAACCACAATTGCCGGTTTAATTTTCTTCAGCAATTTAGTCGCTTTACGCATACTATCCACTTTCTCAACGGCATAACCTTTCTGCTTATAAAGGGAGCTAAAATCAGGATATCCGCCAATTTCGACAATAGACAGTAGTTGAGGTGTAACCACGATAAGTATCTGCGATTTAAAAACCGAGATTATACCATAGTATATTAGTCAGGTATTATATGATTGATTACATAACGAACCATGACAGCAAGACTATAAAAATCAACCCACAATTTGACTCTCGCTTATTAACTTCTTTTTAGACCTCTTAAAAACACATCAAACAACTGCAACACCATCGCCCGCAATAGGGTCTGACGTCCCGTCCATGATGAGTCTTTCGCCTGAGTTTGAAACTGAACTTTCAACTTACCCGATGATACCATTATGGCCAAACCCTGAATCATAGACATAGTGCTTAATGCCAACGTCATAGGGTCGCCCTCTTTAAAGACCTTTAATCGCTGACCATTTCGAATAATAGCCACCAGACTCTGCATTGCGTCATCCGCCGCCAGCTTTAAGTTACCACCACAATCCTGTGGCTGAATATGCCCACCAAACATTAACTGAAACAAATTGGGTTGATCAGCCGCCATACTAATAACATGCATTGCACTTTCAAATATCTGGCCTTCAGGGTCATTAGCAAACTCCAGCTCCAGCCTGGTATAACGGGCTTTTAGACGACGAAAGCCATCTTCCGCCATGGCCTCCAGTAACTGTTGTTTGTTACGAAAATGGCGATAAGGCGCATTATGACCCACTCCTATTGTGCGCGCAATTTCACGCAAACTAATACCTGCCACGCCCTTCTGATTTAGAAACTCTATTCCAGTGCTTACCAGTGAGCTTCTTAAATTTCCATGGTGATAATTCGTCTGCTCCACAATCTACTACCAAATCTAATTGACAAGTAACAATACTATCATTAAATTGATTATGTGGGCAGTGTCCACATGAGTGATTTATTATCTACCCACCACTAAAATAACAGCCAGATCAAGCCTGTTTCTCAGCTTGAAAACATTCTGGGAGACCAAGATGGTAACTAATGACTTAATTAATCGTATTTGCAACGCCCATGGTGGTATCGAGCGCTGGCAAATGGTTGAATCAATTCAAATGCAGCTTGATATTTTTGGCCCCATTCTGCTCACAAAATTTAAATCTCCCTGGTTATCTAATATCACGGCTAATATCTTTACCGATAAACCCTATGTGAGCCTTCACAATTTTCCAGAAGAGGGGCAAACAGGTATTTTTGATGGTTTTGATGTTTATATCTTTAACGCGCAGGACAAAATTTACTGCGAAAGAAACTATCGCAATTGTGACGAACTAAAAAACAAGGCCCGCTTACACTGGGATCATCTTGATCTAATTTACTTTCTTGGTTACGCATTATGGAATTACAACTGCAGCCCGTTTATCTTTCAAAACAAAGGTTTTGAATGCCAGCAGGGTGAAGATTTTCTGCAGGGTGATGGCAGCGTACTGAGTACGTTAAATGCTCGATACCCCAGCCATATCCCAACACACTGTAAACAGCAGGTCTTTTATTTTGACCAGAAAGGCCTTTTAAAACGTCAGGATTACACTGCCGATATTACTAACCCTCTGGCTATTGGAAGCCACATTTGTGATGACCACAAAACCATCGACGGCCTGGTCTTCCCAACTCACCGAAGCGTATTCCCGCGACTGTGGAATGGCAAACCTCTCACAGCCATCAAAGTCATGGACAGCCGCTTCAAAAACATACTCATAAACTGGCGTCAGCCCGTCACAACATAGTTACACTATTTAATAACGGGCACTTCATTTCAACCAAACAATGTGACACAACAAAATCACCTACAGGTAAAAATAATTTATACCCATAAAAACACTGTGTTAAGCTTCATGAATACTTGAAAAAAATAATATCAAGATGAATAAAACACTTAGATTTTTCAGCTTTATATGGATCATACTTCAACTTGGTGCTTGCTCTATGGCAGAGCTCACCGTTAAGGCATCTATGCCAATGATTGAAGGCGGCATGCTTGCTTTAAATCGCGAGCCTGACCTGCAATTTGCAGAAGCCGCCATGCCTTCCAATATTGAACTTATGGAAGGTATGATCATAAATGCCCCCGACAATGAAGATTTACGCAATTATGCTGCTCAGGCTTACTACGGTTATGCCTACGGGTTTGTTGAAGACGAAAACCCTCAACGTGCCGCAAGTTTTTATAAACGAGGCCTAAATCATGCGCTTTTTAATTTACAGAAAAGCGGTTTAAGCCAGAACGTCTTATCCGGCGATCTGCATACCTTACAAAACAAACTCCAGTCATTTGACGAAGATGAACTAGCCCCCCTGTTCTGGGCTGCATCTAACTGGGCTAAATGGATTAATCTCAACCGGGACAAAGCAGAAGCTATTGCCGATTTACCTAAAACCGCCATGTTAATGCAACGTGTTATTGATATTGATGAAGGTTTTTATATGGCGGGGCCACATATCTTTTTTGCTGTCTATAATGGTAGCCGATCGCCCCTACTTGGAGGTGATTTCGATTTATCCAGCCAACATTTTGATAAAGCCCGAAAAATGAATAATAACCAACTGTTAATAGTTGACCTATTACAGGCGGAGTATCTTGATCGTCAAAAATTTGATCAGGCATCTTTTCATAAACGACTAAGTCATATTATAAATAACCCAACCCCGTCAAACCCTGATATTTTATTAATTAACAATATCGCAAAACGCAAAGCTAAAAGATTACTCGAAAAGGAATCAGAATGGTTTTAAAAACCGGGATCATTATAAAAATACCTGTACTTTACAAAATTTTAATTCTTAGTTTATTACTCTCTCCCGCAGCATATGCCGATAAAACCTACACCTTAAAATTTGCGTCTTTAATACCCGCTGATACGGCATGGATGAAAAGCATCGAAAGCTGGTCCAGTGAACTTGAAAGCAAAAGTAACGGACAGTTAAAAATCAAAATATATCCCGGCGGTGTAATGGGGGATGAACCTGATGTTTTACGAAAAATTCGTAGCCGTCAACTACAAGGGGCTTTTTTTACCGGTTATGGTATTGGTCGAATTTATTCACCTGCACGGGTACTTGAAATGCCCTTTCTTTTTCAAAACACAGACGAATCAGACTATGTTCGAAAAAGAATCATGCCCGATATTGAACAGGGCTTTAGAGACAACGGCTTTGAATTACTCGGCTGGCCAGAAGTTGGTTTCCTGCATTTTTTCTCCAAACAGCCTATAAACTCGCTAGAAGAATTAAAAACTCGTCATATATGGTTATGGCAGGGTGACCCAATGGGAGAAGCATTCTCTAAAGCAGCTGGTGTTTCACCCGTGCCACTATCGATTATGGATGTTTATACCCAGCTGTCTGCCACCCATGGCAGTATAGATACCGTTTACAATTCACCATTTGGTGCGCTCGCCATGCAATGGCATACAAAATTAAAATACGCCACACATGTACCCCTCACTAATGGCATTGGGGGGCTTGTGGTTAGCCAGCGTTTTTATAATTCATTGCCAGCAGACTTGCAAATACTGCTTAAAAAAAGCGGCCAAAGCACAGCTGAAAATATTAACAAGATATCTCGCAGAGACAATGAAATCAGTATAAACCTACTGAAGAAAAGTGGCATCGAGTTTATGTGGGAATGGACAGATGATGAAAAGAATAAAATGTTAGATATTCGTAATCAGGCGGCTACTGAATTATCCTCATCAGGTTACATACCTGAAAAGCACTTTATTCAGGTGAAAACCATATTAGAAAAATTTAGAGGCAACACACATTAGTAACCTGGACATCAATGAAATAAGAAGTGACTAGCTAGTTATGAGTTATCTAACAGATATTTTTTATTTTACTAGACAAAAACTTATTCAAATTGAAAAATTTATAGCTGGTACAAGTTTATTATTATTGTTAATTCTGGCAATAACTCAGGTTATATTACGCAATTTTTTTGAACTTGGCTTCTCCAATATAGATGTAGTCTCCCGTCACCTGGTGTTATTTGTTACATTTATGGGAGCCGCGCTTGCATCTGAAAGCAGTCAACATATAAAAATAGATTGCATAAACAGCCTGCTTAAACCTTCTATAAAAGAAACTTTAAAGATTCCATTGTTAGTTATCAGCGCGTTCATATGCGCTGCTTTTTTCTGGTATGCATTACAGTTCTGGTTAGATGAAAAACTTTACGCCCCCGACAATGAAAAACTTGCGCTTTATCTTGCCCTAATAATCCCTGTTGGCTTTTTTACCTTAAGTTTACATTTTTTATTATTATCACTAACAACCAATAAACAAGAAAAACAAACATGACATTATTACTTTTAATCTTGTTATTTCTTGCCATGGTTGGCCTGCCCCTGTTTATTATACTGGGCGCCGGGGGAGTACTTGCCAGCTATCAATCTGATCTCGATCCTGCCATCCTGATTATTGAACTTTATCGGTTAGCCAATCAGCCCAATTTAATGACTATCCCATTATTTACATTTGCAGGCATGGTAATGGCCGCGGGCGGCGGGCCCAATCGACTAATAAAATTATTTAACGCCTTACTTGGCTGGATGCCGGGCGGACTCGCCATGGCAGCCATCGTTTCATGTTCATTTTTTACCGCCTTTACCGGTGCCTCCGGAGTCACCATTATTGCGCTTGGCGGCCTACTCTACCCGTTGTTTATACAGTCTAATTATTCCGAAAAATTTTCCCTGGGTCTGTTAACCTCATCGGGATCATTAGGTTTATTGTTCCCACCCAGTTTAGCCATTTTATTATATGGTATTGTGTCAGGCACCAGCATTGATGAACTGTTCTTAGCCGGTATTGTACCCGGAATAATGTTATTACTAATGCTCTCAGCTTATAGTTACAAATCAGCCCTTGCATGGCACGCTCCCCCTCATCCATTTTCAGTGACTCGATTAATCACAGCGGCTAACGAAAGCAAATGGGATATATTTTTACCCATTTTAGTTATTATCGGCATATTTGGTGGTTTCGTAACTGTAACAGAGGCCGCGGCGGTAACCGCTACATATGCCTTATTTATTGAAACCATTATTTATAAGGAAATTAAACTGCAGGCAGATCTACCTGAAATTCTGGTAAATACTGCCAAGTTAGTCGGTAGCATTTTAATTATACTCGGCATGGCAATGGGCCTCACAAACCTTTTAATTGACACCCAGTTACCGACAAAACTACTCGCCTTCATAGAAAGCCATATAGATAGCCAGCTCCAATTTTTACTATTATTAAATGTTTTTCTATTACTCATTGGCGCCATGATGGATATTTTTTCTGCCATTGTTGTTGTTGTGCCTCTCATTCTACCCCTGGCTTTACGTTATAATATCGACCCGGTTCACCTTGGCATACTCTTTCTGGCCAATCTGGAGATTGGTTACATGACTCCGCCGGTAGGCATTAATTTATTTATCGCTTCTCAACGCTTTGGCAAAGACATACTGACCTTATTTAAATCTGCCATACCTTTTTTAACGATCATGCTAATCTGGCTTCTTATGATATCCTATATACCTGAATTAACATTATGGTGGAAATAAAGTGACCGGAAAACTAATCGAACCTAAAGTCATAATTGATTTCAATAACAATTCAGTGGCAATTTTACCTGTCGATTTTTATTTTCATGATAATGTGTGAGATGCTATCTGAGGTGAGTACGATATAAATGGCCAGTCACATACAATGGACGATTTAAAAAGAATGTTTCAAGGTGATAAATCGTTGACTGCAATAACAGTCAAACGAACAGGATCACAACCAGGTTAAGATTTAAAGCAATCAATACGGCGTTTAACGCAATCTAAAAACTAATTTACAGGAAAACAAAATGAGCTGGTGGGGAAAACTAATTGGTGGTGGTTTTGGGTTTATGCTTGGTGGACCACTTGGTGCATTAATGGGCATGGCGGCCGGACATCAGTTTGACAGAGGACTAAATGCAGTTGATTTAGAGCCTGGAAACACAGAAAGGGTACAGCTGGCTTTTTTCACTGCGACTTTTTCTGTTATGGGTTATCTGGCAAAGGCCGACGGTAAAGTATCACGTAGTGAAATTCAAATGGCCGAAAATATTATGGCGCAGATGAATCTTGATGCTAAACAACGCAAAACTGCGATTGAGCTTTTTAATCAGGGTAAAGAGGATGACTTTCCTCTGAACGATATACTGCATCAATTTAAAATTGAGTGTCATCGACGCACCAATTTACTGCAGATGTTTCTGGAAATATTAATCGCCACTGCTTATGCCGATAACCAGCTCGACAAAGCCGAACATCTGGCGCTGCAAGATATAGCTCAACAAGTAGGGTTCTCAAGCGCTCAGTTAGAACAGCTTATTAATATGGTTGGCGCTCAACAGCAATACTCTCGCCAGTCATCTCATACAGATACCAAAACCAGCTTAAATCAGGCTTATGCGGTGCTTGGTGTCGACAGTGAAATTTCTGATAGTGCACTGAAAAAAACATACAGGCGTTTGATGAGCCAACATCATCCCGACAAACTTGTGGCAAAAGGCTTACCTGAAGAAATGATTAAACTGGCCAACCAGAAAACCGCAGAAATAAAAAATGCTTATGAGCAAATCAAAAATAGCCGTAAATAAACGTCTCTCTATATGACTATTTTTGTTACTATCAATTGCTAACAATTTAATAAACACTGGTGAATAAAGTGGAAATACAAGGCCCATTTACAATTGCAGTTAATGATAATAACGAAACAGGACTACGGGAACTACACCTCGGTTTCAAACCCGCTTTTCAACAACTTGATTTAAGTAGCCGACTAAACATGTTACAGGATTACATTAAGGATTTACAAAAAGACATCGACACTGAAACAGATGTAAAAAGTCAGCAGGGCATGATTACAATTATGCAAATCTCTCAGGAACTAACCCCACACCTTGAAGCAGATGAAATTCCTCTTGAGGAAACGATTGTGGTTGATATTGGCCCCTTACAGACTTCTCCGCTTGATGATCTATTGCGTGGCGCAACTATAAAATAATATTCTAGTTCAGTATAAATTGTAATTATTAACATTTTTCATTTTCAGGCGCTTACAGCGCATGATGTGCAGAATCCTAGAAAATTTGGTTTCTGTGCTTTCGCCGTTCTGGCGACTCACTTTTTTGCCTGCAGCCCATTTTAATAGGTCTGGAAAAGTAAGCAAAAATAGCCGCCCTTTATTCGCTAGTTCTCATAAAAAAACGATGAGAATGCCCAAAAAATCTAATGTTATTAAAAGTTATTACTCTATGCTTTGTGATTTCTACTCTGTTCCCGGGTTGTTCAGATGCGCCATCCAGGCTTACAGAACTTTCAGAGTAATATAAATATGGTACATCCCTGTAACTTTACCCCTCGATGGAAACATTTTTTGGCTAGCTCCAGAGGGAATCAAAATCAAAACCCATACGAACTGGTTTTCAACTCGTTCCCATGCTCCTGCGTGGGAATGCATAACTCACCAGACAACACGTATCCTACAATCCACTTCACTCCTGTCACCAGTACCTCACTCCATAAAAAATCGGCTGCCTTAATTAAAATAAACAATATGTTGTTTACTGCGACCGGGTCTTAACTCAGCCGCTTCTTATTTATTACATGAGTGTGGTTTCACTAGTTGTATTTCAAAAGATGGAATAAGTTCTGCACCTGAAAGCGTACGGAGTGTGGGTTAGTACATCAAAACCTATGCATTCCCACGCGGGAGCATGGGAACGAGAAAAAAATCCCCATAACGCCATTATTATGGAATTAAAATAGTCCACAATTAAGTCAGATTGGTTTTAATACAAATCGTATGTTTGAAAAGCAACACTATATAAATTATTAGAAGAAAAAAAGTTACTGAAAAACAAACAAAAACTTAAGATTACTGAGCTGATATTCTTGGAAGAATAATGCGCGACATCACGCTTAACAAAAAATCTAAACGCTAATCACTTTATAATTAAACTGGATTACAAATACATATTGAAACAGTCTAATCTCCCGGTGGAGCACTCCTGACAAAACGCCAGACTTTTAAAACGGTTTTCATCTTAATTAATATTATGAGACGTCTTTGGACCTGACGATGCTTCCTTGTGTGCAGTGTTCAAACCGCGTGCGTACATCGCCTCGATAAAACGTTCGGTTATGTCGCTGGACAGTGCACGCTCAAGGCGCACATCAATAACATAGGCCTTGATAACCAGTCGCAGGAGAAAACCGAGCTCGTAACGCGACTCCACAATAACGTTGACGGGTTTCTTTAGATAAGTATAGGGAGAAGCAATAGCTGCTTCCATTGCCAGCAGGCGCGCCTCATGAATATCAACTGTCTGTGGCAAGTCGATATTCACCACCACCATCTCTGATAGCTCACCACTATTAGCATTGGCTGCGGCATTTTCCAGAATCGATGAATTCGGCACCATCACCATATTGTCATCGAGAGTGCGTAGCATGGTCACGCTAAGATCTAGACGGGTGACTTCACCGTAGTAACCACCAAAATGCACCATATCACCTACCCGAAACGGTGGATTGAATATCATCATGATACCTGCAAGCAAGTTGCGTACACCACCCTGCGCCGCCAGTCCGACAGCAAGACCGAGTGAACCGAGTACCGCAAAAACAATCGCCTGCGGCGGCTGAAGGATGCCGAATATTATATATACGATACACAGAAACCAGGTAATCAGGCGTATCGCCGGAAACACCTGGCCCATCTGCAGGCGATAACGTGGAAAGCGATATATTGACTTCTGTAGGGCAAAATGAACAATCCGCAATAATAGCCAGGTAAGTAGTAATACAATGGCAATCAATAGTATCCGGGAGACTGAAAGCAACTCGGTGAGTTGCGCTATGATATCTGCTTCCATAATTAGTATAGGTAGTTCGTGTTAGTTAGATAACGGCTGATTACTTCAGAATAAACTGGCACCAGGCGATAGCCCAACTCGTCCGCTGTTTCATCCTTGTCTAACAAGCATTGCTGGTAAAGACGTTCCAGCAGCAGCCAGCTTTGTTCGCGGCTGGTACGAAACAGGGCGCAATGATCATCTATCGTCAGGCGACCGTGTATTGCAACTTCAGCAAGCGTAAACAATTCCTCACTGATCAGGCTTTTTAATGCACCAAAATCCAGTGCCACACTACGCGACATATCCAGTTGTTTGTTTTCAGGGTTCACCTGCAGCGCACCTAGATAATAGAAAAAAGCAAAATCCGGTTTCCCACTGCTTAACTTGTAAAGCGTGGGTAGCTCCAGTGTATCCTGCATTTCTCTGCTTTTACTTTCCATCTCTGTGTTCAATACCACACCCGAAACCTGCTGGCGCAGCGACAGACATTCATCCAGTTCTTGCTCGTTAAACATACTGAGTTGAATTCGATCGGTAAAAAAACGCTCCGCATGATAAATATAGTTTAGCCGCCGCCAGGCAAATTCTTCGCAGCCCAGCACCCACAGGTGACGCTGCTGGGTCGCCACCATCACCGCGCCAAAAACGCGTATTGCAGCATGCGCACCCATCACACGGCAACTGAGAAAATGGCCGTTATCAATAACCAGCACACTTGGTGGCAAATTATTAATATGCTCGAGCAACTCATCAGTAGTGACAGCAGCCTGTTCTAAACCGATAAACTCGCTCAGTATCAGCAGTGTGTCATTAATGTCATACGGCCTGCGCGTCAGTTTACCGTAACGCAACGTATCGCCAGCACCGGCGGTTCCCTCCAGTTGCCGTAGAAATGAAGACAGACCGCAGCCCTGTGGTCCGGTGACAGCAATCATCGAATTGTGACCTGCGCGCCACATTTCGAACGCCGCTGTCAAACGTTCAAGCTCACTCTCGCGACCAATAAAGCGAGCATCACCTGCTGCAAGGGGTTCAACCGAAAACGCCTGCAGTAGAGCACCTGGTAACTTTTTCTCCTCGTAGTAACGTGTGCGTCGCGCCGTCTGGGCCAGGCAAAGATCTGAGAGTATCTTGATCGATTCAGTGGTTTCTATAGTGCTTATGCCAAATAGTTTTAATACTTGTCGATACAGGCGAGTGCCCGCCACAGTTAACGGAGTAAAAAAAGATTTTGGTGTAGAATCATTCATAAGTTGTGATGATTATAAAGAAAATAACGCCACTACGGAAATATATATAGCTGTCTTGTTTAATCCCCATATTCCACCTGTTCTTCTTTATATGCAGAAGTTTTATTACAGGAAGCAGTTAAACGTCGTAAATCCAGGTTACCGCACTTGTTGCCCTTCTGACATTTATCATCGTAGATGCCTGGATATTGACCATCGGCCATTCATTAAGGGATAACGTTATACCGATGATTAGTGGGTTTGATGTGCTGGAGCCTTCGAAAGAAGAAGAGGTTTGGCTGAATAAAGATAAACTTCAGCATATCCGTAACCGTATTAACAGATGAAAAGAGAATAGTTAAAGCTAAATCATTTAGAAATGAGTAAGGCGTTTTCATATATAAAGAGCATAAACAAAAGTCTGAACATTTAAGGCAATCAATCTACGGCATATTGTCTTCTATAAACTTCTTATAATTTTCAGCACTAATTATTTGTGTACCGTCACAATTAAACTGCATACGTACTAAATTTTGCACCATACAGACGGTTATATTGCGCAAATAGAAATCAGGTAAATCACGCATGGTTTTAATGGAGGACATAATGGTATGAATTTCATCCTTTGTCATTGGCCCCCAGGTTTGATGCCGTTTGTTAAAAATACTCTTCCAGTAGCCCGGCACCGTCTCAAATATTTTACTACCTTTGATGGCAGCATATATATCCCGCATTGCCTGAATTTTATCTTCGAAACTTATTTTTGGAAAATGCCGATCAAGGTAGGCTTTGTCCGCAAGCTTCTCTGATGCATGAATTTCCTGACGTAATGGATCGAATATAGAATGTGTATGAATTTCACCACTATTGAAACCAATAAAAACCCGGTAACAGCTGCGATTCAACATTAATTCTTCCAGATTATCCATAAGAGGTGTAATGACTTTATCAACCGGGCTTTCATATCGCTTGCGCACCAATGTCGTTTCCCGCAACGACGGATCACCCTTAATGCCTATTTGCAAGCTGTCTTCATTTAGCCCTGTAGCACTAACGATACTTTCACGCAGCACCAGCTCTTCTAACTCATTATCCTGCGACGTTATTTCTTTATCCAACAAGTCTTTTTCCCCTGAAATCAGTGACTATAAGGCACTTTTAAATAAGCTTGAAAATATATCACAGGTTTATTTACGATTTTATGAATAACTTCAGAATTTCTACGCCTGCCTCCATGAATATCTATTGATTTTTCAATTAGAAAAACTCTCTAATAACTCTATCCATGTATCGTAATCTGTTGCATAAGCACTCTCTAACTCAATTCCAACCTGGTATAGATTAGATGCATTCTCAGACTGACAACACCAGCAAACCTGCCCCCGCAAGTAAAACTTACCTTCAAGCCCTTCAAATTCCACCCACAAATCCACCAGAGTCTTAATACCTAACTCTATTTCAAGCTCGACCCTCAGCCCGCCTATTGAGGCATCACAGGTATGACAAAGCACATTTACACTCTTTACATCAACTTTTTCATTGGCCGCTAGAATTTGCACAAATAGCTTGTCATTTCTTATATATCGGTATTGTTCGCGTCTATTCACAGATTTATCCATTTACTGATTTTAGAACAATATTCAGATAGTATTGTCTTATCTTTACAATTAGATTTTTAATACAAAACAAATATGCAACCATCCACTGATTCATCACAGGAAGAACAGAAAAAAATAGGCGCTATCATGCTCACATTGATGTGGCTGGGTATTTTTGCAATTATGGGTATCTTTTTCTCTGGCATTCTTGATAAACAAAATAATCCCAACCAATCAGTTCAAACACTCTCCCTGGCCGGCAATGTAAAAGAACTTGTGTTGCAACGTAACCGAATGGGGCACTATGTTGCCAATGGCAGCATTAACAATCAAGCTGTCACTTTTATGTTAGACACCGGGGCAACTGATGTTTCAATTCCTGCATCAATATCGCGCAAGTTAAATTTAACACCCGGCCCAACCGCCACCTATCAGACAGCTAACGGGACGGTTGATGTTCGACTAACTAAACTTGAAACAGTATCATTAGGTGATATAAGTTTACATAATGTAAGAGCCACAATAAACCCGGGGTATAAAAGTAATGAAATATTGCTTGGCATGAGTTTTCTTAAACATCTTGAATTCAGCCAGCGCGGAAATACACTTACTCTAAGGCAGTATCCTGAAGGATTTAAAGAATGAAATTTTGCAGTCACTGCGGTGAAAAAGTTGAGCACAAAATTCCTCAGGGTGATAATCGCCCACGATATGTTTGTAATTCTTGCGATCTCGTTCACTATCAAAACCCACGAATTATTGCCGGCTACATAGCCGAATATGAAGATAAAATTCTATTATGTAAACGAGCCATTGAGCCGCGCCACGGTTTGTGGACATTACCGGCGGGGTTTATGGAAAACCAGGAAACAACACTTCAGGCGGCCAAAAGAGAAACATTTGAAGAGGCCAATGCGCAAATTTCTAATAGCCAGCTTTTTTGCACTATCAGTATTCCATACATATCACAGGTATATATCATGTACAGAGGCGAACTGGTTGATGGTTTCTCTAAACCCGGAATTGAAAGTATTGAGACTGATTTATATACTGAGCAGCAAATTCCATGGGACAATCTTGCATTTCCCATAATTACTGAAAGTTTAAAACTTTATTTTTCGGATAAAAACAAAGGCCAGTTTAATTTATACGATGGTGAAATGCTGCGTGATGAAAACCAGAAAATAATCACTAATATTTACTCAAAATAAAATACATCAATTTACACTAAATAACACATAATCAGGAATACGTTCATGAAAGAAGTTGAAGTCGCAATTATAGGCGCAGGCAGTGCAGGCCTGTACTGCATGAGTCAGATTAAACGATTTACCGATGACTTTGTTTTAATAGATGGCGGTGAGCTGGGCACTACATGCGCCCGCGTTGGCTGCATGCCCTCTAAAGTTCTGATTCAGGTAGCTGAAGACTTTCATCGCCGGACTATTTTTGAGCGTGAAGGTATTGAAGGTGAAGAGCATCTGAGTATTAATGAAAAAGACGCCATGGAACACGTGCAGGATTTACGCGACACCTTCGTTGATCGAACACTTTCTAATTCAATAGATTTACTACCTGAAGATAAATTAATTGAATCACATGTGCACTTTATTGACGCGAACACACTGCAAACCGAGGACGGTGATAAAATAAAAGCAAAACGAATCGTTATTGCTACTGGTTCACGGCCGGTCATTCCCTCATCCTGGGAAACATTTGCTGATAAAATTTTAACATCAGATGACGTTTTTGAACTTGAAGAACTGCCTAAATCAATTGCCGTTATTGGGCTTGGCGTTATAGGTCTGGAGATTGGCCAGTCACTCCATCGTCTTGGAGTTAATGTCACTGGTATTGACCAACAAACTATTATTAGTGGAATTGATGACGCCGCAGTAAACAAGTCTGCTATAGAAATTATTAGTCGAGAGTTTCCCTTATGGTTAGGCCATGCCGCTGAAATCAGCCAGCTCGAGAATGGTAATTTACAGGTTAGCGCTGGAGACAAAAGTGTAGAAGTAGAAAAAATATTTGCCAGCATGGGGCGTCGTCCGAATATAGACAAACTCAAACTGGAGTCAACTGGCCTGTCACTTTTAGAAAATGGTGTACCGGTTTTTAATTCGCATACAATGCAGCTGGGTGATAGTTCAATTTATATTGCTGGGGACTGCAATGCAGAAAGACCCATTTTACATGAAGCCGGCTTCGAAGGACGTATAGCGGGTTACAATATTATGCAGGATAAACCTGTTTCTTTTAAACTTAAAACACCATTAGCCATTACTTTTTGTGAACCAAACATTGTTAGTGTTGGCGCAAAGCTGTCTGAGCTTGATGAAAACACTACGGCCATTGGTGAAATCAACATGGCTCCCGTTGGGCGTGCTTTAATTATGGGGAAAAATCGCGGACTTATACGACTGTACGCAGATAAAAAGACTGGTAAATTACTTGGTGCATCTATGGCCTGCGTAAAAGGTGAAAACCTTGCGCACCTTGTTTGCTGGTGTATTGAAATGGAAATGACAGTACATCAAATGCTGCGTATGCCTTTCTATCATCCGGTTATTGAAGAAGCCCTACAGGCTGCATTATATAATTTAAAATCAAAACTTGATATTGATGAGACTCATTGGCCACTTGAATTACAGCCCATGTAAATAAAGATAAAGGAATTCTGAATTATTAAATAAACAGACTCAGAATTCCTTAATTATATTTAATTCTAATAATTTGTTTTACGTGGTGAGCTATAACCAGCACTTGAAAAAGGCACATCTCTACCGACCAGTGCTTCAATGACAGCAAGTTCATCATCTGTATGATTAAAAACCGGTGCAGGCTGAATATTCTTACCCACAGGTTGATCCGCCAAAATAAATCTTGGTGCGTCATGATGCCTGGTTTCTACTCTTTCAACACTTGCCCTGTCACCATTAGACTGTAAATCCGCGACACCATAACAGGTACAGATATAAGTTTGTTTTTCTTCAGCCTCAAGGTATACACCCGTACCCCTGATACCAATCGTTGCGGTTGTTGTTTTCAATGATAAATTTTGTTTTTCTACCCTTCGACCAAAAACTGACAATAATTTTCCACTTATGAGTCTGATTTCTGAAATTATCGAATTACCTTCAACTTTTACTGTGCTGTTACTACGTAATACAAATGCATCTTTACCCACAACAAATATAACGTGACTACTATCACCCGTTGTGACGGTTGAATTGACATTTATAGGCGTATTTTCCGTTGCAGATTTACCGTCAACACTTACTTCTCCTGATAAATCATAAATTGATTTACCTGGCAGCAACTGTTTAGGTATTTTACCCATTGCCCAGACAGGCTGTAAAATTCCCATAGAGCCTGTCGCATATAAACCGGCTGAAAGAGCTGAAATCAAAAATTCACGTCGCGATTCCCTGATGTGTTTCATAAGCATTGCCTATATTTTTATTTATTCTAACTATATAGTAGTATCAGTACAATCAATATGGATGTGATTTAAATGATAAAAAAACTCAACTTTTTCTTACTACCGCTCTTCTACTCTACTCTCTCGCATGCTGCAGAGACGCCTTATAGTTTTAACTTAAATGCAGGGGCACTTTATGATGACAATATTGCACGAGCAACTTTACAACAGGATATTGTTAGTGACACGATTGCCAATCTTGGTTTGAGTGCTGATTACCGCCTCCATCATTTACACGAAAGCCTCATTATTCTTAGCACATCAGTTGATGCATACCAGTATCAGGACTTTGATAAGTTATCCAATATATTAGCTACCATTAAAGTAGATTATCAAATAAAACCCTACCATGGATATACTGCCCCCTGGTATCACGCCTCACTGGAATACAGCCTCGTAAACTATCAAAGCTCATTACGTGATAGCGATGGTTTCAGCTTTGAAATAGGCATGGGAAAAAGAATTAACGATTCTATAAATTTTCTAAGCGGTTTACTTTATGAAAATTTTGAAGCCGAAGCAGATGAGTTCGATATAGATAACTACCGTATTTTTTTTAACTTTGATTTTAAGACGCACCAGCATAATACCCTTTATTTAACGCTTGGTTACAATGACGGCAATGTTGCCACCTCTACCACCGACACAAGCACTGCTAGTGCAAAAACAGCCACTGTTGCTAGCAAGAGCCGCTCAAACCCGCAGCTTCAGGCCCATCATTTACCGAATGAGCCATCCGGAGCACCGTTACGTGCTGATGATGCGTTTCTAAATGGCTTTGTTTATCAATTAGACACTACCGCTATCACTCTTCAGATTGGCGACAACTTCGCTTTAAGCAGCCATCAGTCTATTGATGCTTCTGTATTTTATTACTCAACCAGTGGCAGCACTGACGCCGACTATAATGGTATAATTGCCCAACTTAGTTATTTACACAGATTTTAATGCACAAACTTGATAATATTTTTAATGTTGACCTCGATACATTTGAACAACAGGTTATACAAGCCTCACACCAGAAAGCCGTTCTGGTAGATTTATGGGCCGAGTGGTGTTCACCATGTCGCGTTATATCACCGATACTGGAAAAAATTGCGGCTGAATTTCACGACACATTATCTATCGCTAAAGTAGAAGTTGACGAAGGTGATAATATGAAATTAGCCGGCCACTACAAGGTACGAGGCTTTCCTACCTTAATTTTATTTATAAATGGTGAAGAAGCGGGCCGTTTTAGCGGTGCTAAACCCCTAAGTTTTATACGCGAATTTATTGATGAACATTGCTGTCATTAATGCCTGTCACTTCCCATCTGCCCTGCACCTTATTACAGCGGTTCAACTGCCTTATTCAATTTAACTGAAAAGTCTATGATTGTTTTCTATACTTACCTGAAGGCATTTCAAAAACCAAAAAAACACCAATTTATGATAACTGTTATTACTCGACTGATTTTCTTTACTTTTATACTTAACTTTGCAACTGCATCAGCAGTAACAAATACCAGCTTTTCAGCCACCCCCAATGCAGACAGAAGAGCGAATCAACCAAATAAACCCAAACCAGCCACTGATTTCGAAAAAGCGAATACCGCTTATGAAAAGGATGATTTTGCTACGGCTTTAATGTTGTGGTTTCCATTAGCGGAAAAAGGCAATGCTGATGCACAATTTAGTGTTGGCAAAATGTATCTTGAACAGAAAGGTCAACGAAAAGACCCCAGTGAAGCAGCAGAATGGATTCTAAAAGCCGCCAGGCAGAATCATGTCGGTGCACAGACACTAATAGGTCAAATGTACATTAAAGGTGTTGGTGTTAAGCGTAATTTTAATACTGCAGCCAACTGGTTTTTAAAAGCTGCACGTCAAAAAGACAAGGATGCTCAATATATCCTGGGCAAGCTTTATTATTATGGTGATGGCGTCGCAAAATCGCCCAGTAAGGCCGCATACTGGTACAAAACAGCCGCAAAGCAAGATCATACTGAAGCCCAAAATAAACTCGCTCTAATGTATTTAACCGGTGATGGTATTAAGAAAAAACCGAATCAGGCCAAAAAATGGTTTGAAAAAGCGGCCTTAAGCGGTAATACACACGCACAAATAAATCTTGCCAAACTCTATCTTGATAGTGATGTTGTAAAAAAAGATAAAAACAAGGCGTTTAACTGGTACAAAAAGGCCGCTCTACAAGGCAATGCAGAAGCTCAAAACCAGACAGGAGAAATGCTTGAAAATGGCATAGGCACCAGTAAAGATATTAAAAATGCCGTCAAATGGTATCAAAAATCAGCAAAACAGGACTACCCTTCAGGTCATTACAATATGGGTAGAGCCTATGTACAGGGTTATAGCCTCAAAAAAGACTATAAAAAAGGTGTACAGCATTTTCATAAGGCCGCAGAAAAAGGCCATGGTAAGGCTCAAATGGATCTCGGCGTTGCATACTACACGGGAAGGGGTGTTGCACCTGACTCTGCTATTGCTTACGCCTGGTTTTATGTTGCAGCAGCAGGCAATGTTAAAGATGCCCGCAAAACAAAAAACACCCTGTATAAAAAACTCACCGCTGAAGATAAAAAGTCAGCTGTTAGTTTAGCAACTGAATATAAACGCAAATACTTTAAACGGCCTAAATATTAGCCTTTAACAGACTCTGCCCTACCTTTCATCGGTTTAGGTCTTATTTGTGAAATTATTCACGCTAATTTTAACTAGATTAACTAAACTGTTGATAGTACTTAAATTATCTTCTCGTTTATGAAACGGATTTGATGCAAGAACAAACACAACAAGCACGTGCTTTACTGTCTGTAATTCGTAATAGTCTGTGGTTACCTTTACTGGTGCTGCCGGGCCTGTTTTCTACAACTTACGCTTCTGCAAATCTTGATCTGCTCAATCTATCAAGCAGCCAGAACAGTCAACAAAATATAAAACTAGCTCAACAACGTAAACTCTTTCAAGAAGCTCAAAAGGCTTACAAAAAGCGCCTTTACCATCGTTTCAGAAAACTTTCTGCCAAGTTAGAAGATTATCCACTGCAGCCTTATCTAGAATATAAAGCACTAATGTATAAACCAGAAGCGCTTAGCAGTAATCAAATACATAATTTTTTACAGGAAAACGAAGATACCGTCATTGGCAACCGATTTCGCAGCGCTCTAATCAAACACGCTGCACGCTCACAAAACTGGCAAAGATTAATTGATATTTACCGACCCAATTACGGCACGTCGGCCCAGTGCCAGTATTTAAATGCACTAATAAAAACCAACCAGAAAGGCATCGCTTACCCTAAAATTGAAAACCTCTGGCTTTCTGCGCGCTCGTTGCCAAAAAGTTGCGACACGGTATTTAATCAATGGGCAAAAGAAGGCCATAAAACACCCCAGGTGATCTGGCAACGTTTTACCCTGGCAATGTCGGTTAACAATAAAAGCCTCGCGTCATACCTGATTAAGTCACTACCAGCAAAAGATGCGACTATAGCCAGAAAATGGTTAAAAATTCATAAAAAACCGCAGCTTGTGAATAGTGCTGAAATGCTAAATATTCAACATCCGGATAAAAGCGCCATATTGCAACATGGCTTAAAACGTTTAAGTTACAGAGACATAACGCAGGCCATCACACTGTTTCATGAGCTCAAGCAGGACACATTCAATGAACAGCAAAATGCCGAATTAGTACGCCATTTTGGTCTGCGTCTGGCACGCCAACACATGCCTGACGCGGCAATCTGGCTTGCCCGAATCCCTGATAGCCACGTAGATAAAACGGTTAAAGAGTGGCGAATCCGCACAGCAATTCGTCAGGGCGACTGGGATCTGGTGTTAAACAGCATCACTCAGCTAGACACCGATAAACAGGCAGACTATCGCTGGCAATACTGGTGGGCATACGCGAATGAACAACTGGGTAATACTGACGATGCATCAGGCATTTACCAGTATCTCGCTAATAAACGCAGTTACTATGGTTTTCTAGCCGCCGATCACTTAAATCAGCCGTATGCTTTTGAAGACAAACCAGTAGAACCCACAGTTGATGTTATTAACATTGTGTCTCAGCAACCTGAAACACTGCGTGCCCGCGAGTTCTATATCATGGGAGAAATCATCCCTGCCAGACGTGAATGGCATAAACTTATCTCAAATCTCGATACCGAACAAAAATTAGCTGCATCAAAAATTGCACAGGCTTGGAACTGGCATGACCGGGCTATTGTTACCATGGGTAAAACGCGTTATCGCGACGATATTGAATTACGCTTCCCACTTCATCTCGATAAAAAAGTCTTTAGCTGGTCTAAGCAACGTAAAATTGAACCTGCCTGGACATATGCCATCATTCGTCGAGAAAGTGCCTTTATGTCTGATGCACGCTCATCGGTAGGTGCTATGGGGCTAATGCAATTAATGCCCAATACTGCCCGACAGATAGCAAGGCAATTAAAGATTCGTTACCGTGGCCGCCATAGCCTGTTAACCAGCAATACAAATATTAGCCTGGGAACTGGTTATCTTGAACGTATGTTAAATAAGCTAGATCAACAACAGGTATTAGCAACAGCTGCTTATAACGCTGGGCCACATCGAGTGGAAAAATGGCTACCCGAACACCACAAAATGGATGCTATTCGCTGGATTGAGACCATTCCCTTTAGCGAAACTCGTGAGTATGTTAGTAATGTTTTAGCCTATATGGCCATTTATGAACACCGAATGGATAAGCAAATTACACGGTTAAGCCATCGCATGCCGCCAATACCCGCGAGAAATCCTCAACTGCCTGCGGTCGCCATTACAGAGGCGGTGACACCTGCCGTTTTACCAACACCAGCAGACCAGGCTCATATCAAAAACTCAAACGACCCCTCTTAAGTTACGTTTTTTCTATATAAAACATAAAGATACTTGCATTACTTAATGCTTTAGTCTAAGTTTTGTACATGCCATCGTAATATTCTTTCATAAAATACCAGGGCAGATCTCTCCAGACAGCACCACTCATAACTTTTTTTCATAAATAACATGAAGTTACTTGCATAAGTTAATAATTTAGTCTAACTTTAGATTGTAGGTGTCTGATATTGTTTAATAGATAGGTCGCACTAGCTATTTCACACAGACTAAACCTCATTCTCATTCGTGATTTTTGGAGAAATAAAATGAATAATGAAAAAAAATTAAGTATCGGTGATCGTGTTCGCATTAAAAGCACTGGACAGGAAGTAACTGTTGATCAGGTTAGTGCATATGGATTCAGTGTCATTAAGTTCAACTCTGGTGGCACTTATCGCTTTTTAAACCACAAACTGGAAAAACCTGCTATCACACAAGTTGCCTATAACGCTTAAACTTATAACTTTGAATTGCTTTCCAGGGAAGGGGCAAGCTCAAGAAGCGGGAACATCTGTCGATAATATAATGTAGGGAGAACAGTATCTGTCATCATTATGTCGAATATTCCATTAATACAGCAGAATCGGATAGCGGCTTCGCCGCGGCTTAGACGGGCCAATAAGGTTACTTCAAGTGAGCAACCTGGCGAAGCAGCACCAAAGGTGCAACGGCGCTTAGAACGCCGCAAGAATCAAAATCGCCGAAAAAAACAGGTGAGTGTTCGTTTTGATCGACGCCTGCAGGGAAACCACCGTAGAAATCACCTATCTATACGACAATCCGCTGCAGATAACGCTGATTTGAGCGATAATGTCGGTAGACACATCAACATAACTGCTTAAAACAGGTCATTCAGTACACATGAACAAATCCGCCTCAATACTTATAAAAGTAACCATTTTCGGCCTCATAACTGCATTAGGTATAATTTATGTTTTCAACCGCTCTTCGGTAGACAGCATGAGCACTTATGAAAAACGGGAAATGGTAAAACCCAATCGCGAGAAATCTGTCATCGATCAGTTTTTTTCAGACGATGATAATAAACGTAAAAATTCCGCTGAAGATGATGATGACATATCATTGATGGGCACCTCCGGGCGTTACGATGAAGTTCGTATCGGTGGAAGTAGCGAGTGACAGGTAAACTTACTTAATACGACTTTGAATTAAATTCTCTATTAGTGGCGCGCAAATGATATCCAGCGCATGTTGTAGTTGCCCACCCGGAATAACGAGACTCCTGCCTCCTGATGCAAACGAACCATTAATACGCTGCAAATACTCATCTATATTATGTTTAGACGGGTCCTTAAAACTAATAACTATAATACTTTCTTTTTCAGTTGGAACAGCTTGCAGATCAAATGGGTTAGATGTATCAACAACTGGCATACGTTGAAAGTTTATATCTGTAACCGAAAACTGCGGTACTATAAAATGAATGTAATCCTGAAGCTGATCCAGAATATTCGCTGTTACCTGTTTTGCTGATTGTTTATAATTGATACGATCATGATTAATTCGTTGTATCCATTCAAGATTAATAGCCGGAACAACACCTATCAATAGATCAACATGTTGAGCGGCGTTAACACCATTTGTTTTAGCGCTACGCCTGTCTTTTGTTACTGCTTCTGTATTGTCTGATTTTCGTCTGGTCCATGTTTCCGCAACCACACCTCCATGCATGCCCTCATAAAACAGGCAATCTGACTCACTCGGGCCTCT
The DNA here is from genome assembly GCA_026195255.1 of Gammaproteobacteria bacterium. GTDB lineage: Bacteria > Pseudomonadota > Gammaproteobacteria > SZUA-229 > SZUA-229 > SZUA-229. The sequence continues at coordinate 108,919 of JAPHSS010000008.1, forward strand.
TTGCCACTCTGTGAACTCACCTGGAGGTACGTCATATAAATGCTGGTTTTCAGTCGTTACTTTAAAACGAATATCGCAATTTCCATTTTTTGAGTAACTACTAAAACAGTCCTGAAGTTTAGAGAAGTCGTTTAAGTCTGGCCCATAACTACTGAGGTGTTTTCCATCTGTTAACATTTTAGCGATATAACGCTTACTTTCAGATTCGTTATAACGTAGAAAGCCATCACCTTGCACAAAAGCCGCATTGATTTTTTGTCTGAAGAATATCTCTTTAAAAGCCTGCTGCACTACAGTTGTTCCAGCACCGCTGGCACCAGTAACAGCAATAATCGGATGTTGCTCTGACATTTTTAGCCTCCACTATTACAGCATTTTATAATGCCCGGTGATGACAATACAACATTCTTGGTTATTTCTTACTAATTACCCCCAAATACTGAAATAGATAATAAACAGGGCGAGCGCCACAATTAAAAATTGCGGGCTGGAAACCGTTTTACAGAATCGACACATTTTATCTTAGCCATTAACTATAACTATTTTTTAAATACTGCTTGCCAGCTTTCCAGATCAGTTATTGTATCTGAACGCTCACGCAACACTACTCCAATCTGAAAGTAATCACTCACGTCCGTTGCTTTGCACCAACGAACATTTCCAGTAAGAAAATATTTCTTTTTACTATCTTTTAATGTCACCCACACATCAAGAACACTATCGAGTTTGATCTGTTGATTAAGCTCAATTCTCAAACCAGAAGCAGATACATCAATAGTAGAACCACATAATGTTTTGCCCAATAATCCCGGATTCTCAGATGAGAAAACAATTTTCATATCGAGCGCTTCATTTAACTCATAACGTATTGAATCTCGACGTTCCTGAACTTTATTTATATTATCCACGCAATGACCTCATATTATTCCCTGAGCGCTATAAACGGGTGCTCTGTTAAAAAAGTAAAATGACCTGTTTATACAGGCTTGAACAGATAATTATAGAAGCTGAAAAGCGATTCTGCTGGAAATATACACATTATATTACCCACAAAAATAGTCTTATCAGCATATTCAAATATTGTTTATACCGCAGATCTGGATTTAAAGCCTAAATGACGTTTAATATCTTCAAGAATATAATAACTGGCGGGAACCAGTAATAAACTGACAACTGTTGCAAACATCACACCAAATGCCAATGAAACTGCCATAGGGATAAGGAATTGCGCTTGCACACTTCGCTCCATCATAAGAGGCGTTAAACCTGCAAACGTAGTTAACGAAGTTAGAACAGTAGGTCTGAATCTGGCCGCTCCCGCATCACGAATAGCTCGCGTTAATTCAACTCCCGCTTCACGTTTACGGTTAATATAATCAACCAGCACAAGATTATCGTTCACGACTACACCGGCAACTGCAATCATACCGCTCAGAGATAAAAGACTAATATCCAGGCCTAATAACATATGCCCCAGCAAAGCACCAATTAAGCCAAATGGAATTGCACTCATCACCATCAAGGGCTGTGAATATGACTTAAACGGAATTGCCATTAATGCATAAATACCAATTAATGCGAGAATAAAACCTCGTATCATCGCACTTACCATTTCTTGCTGGTCTTTCTGACTACCGGATTTGCTCCACTTCACACCAGCAAACTGTTTTTCTAAATTAGTCAGAAAGTCTTTATTGATGCTTTCGTTAATTTGCGCAGGTACCGCTAAACTTTGATCTACACGCGCGCTTACACTAATGACACGTTTTCTATCAATACGTAAAATTTCAGACGGACTTGAAGTGTATTCAATATCAGCCACCTCACTTAAAGGTACATCCACTCCATTATTTAGATGTATAAACATAGTCTCAAGAAAATACACAGACTGGCGCTGACCTTTAGGGTAACGTACAAAAACCCTTACATCATCTCTGCCCCTTTGAATACGCTGCACTTCTTCGCCATAAAATGCCTGTCTTACCTGGCGTGCGAGTAACTTTGCATTAATCCCTAAAAATTCTGCTTCGGGTTTAAGATGTAAACGTATCTCTTTTTTACCGGCTTCATAACTATCCTGAATATCATAAACACCACTATACTGATGTAACTTCTTTTTAAGTGCTTTTGCAGCAATAGATAATTCATTCTCATCTCGGCCGGTTAAATCAATGCTAATCTCCGGCCCTGAATCCCTTAAGTTAGATTGAAATGTAAGCTGCGTAGCAGCGGGAATTTTTCCTACCGCCTGCCGCCATAAACGTAGAATCTCTGCACTTTCTACCTGCCTGTCTTCTGAGGCGCGTAACGATATAGACACCTCACCTACATGGTCGCCTTTTTTACCGCTGTGGTTCATTGCCTGCAAACCAACGGTTGAAATTATATTTTCAATTTGATCTTCGCCTGTACGTAATTTCAACTGCTTTTTCAATTGCAGTGCGGCAGATTCAATTCTTTCAACTGCAAGTTCTGTTTTATCAACCGGTGTGCCCTGCGAAAAACTGATACTGGCTATTGCTATATCCCCTTCAACTTTTGGAAAAAACAACAGGTGTATCCAGCCCGCATATAATATGGCGACAAAAACTATAAATGCGCCGACAAATGCCGACAATGTGACATAACGAAAGTGTAAAACTTTCAATAATACAGGCCGATAATTATTTTCTATTACATTTTCTAACCAATCTGAAAAACGACCTTGAAAACGAGAAAAGCGACTTTCCTGTCTCTCATGGGTTTTAATTGTTGCTAAATGTGCGGGTAAAACAAACAGACACTCTGCCAGTGAAAATAATAACGTTAATATTACAACCTGAGGAATCACCATCCATAAACGCCCTTCAGCGCCGGGTAAAAATAATATCGGCATAAAGGCGACGACACTGGTTAATACCGCAAATATAACGGGTTTAGAAACTTCCTGTGCACCTTCAATCGCGCCTTTTAAACCAAGATTACCCTTTAGATGGTTCTTATGAATGTTTTCACCAACCACAATAGCATCATCAACCACTATGCCTAACACCAATATAAACCCAAACATAGAAATCATATTGATAGAGCCATCAACATGAGGCAATAACCAGAAGGCTCCCATAAAAGAGATAGGTATGCCCAGGCTAACCCAAAACGCTAAACGTAACCTTAAGAATAAAACCAGAATTAAGAAGACCAATAACAAACCCGTTAATGCATTTTTTATGAGCAAATACATACGACTTTTAAAATAACTGGATTTATCCTGCCATATATTTAATGAAACACCTTCAGGCAACTGTGGTGATTTATTCTTTATGTAATCTTTTATGCTATCAGAAATTTCTAAAATATTCTGTTCGCCGACACGGTAAACTGTAATTAACAAACCGGGATTACCGTTAAACTCACCTTTAAATTCTACGTCTTCAAAACCATCTATGATTGCAGCAACATCCGCCAGTTTAATCGAACTGCCATCCTGATTTGCACGTAATGTTAACTGCTCATAATCATCACCAGTATATGCCTGTGCCTGTGTGCGCAACAAGACATCACCACCAGGTGTTTTTAAATGCCCTGCAGGCAAATCCAGTGACGATGTTCTTACCGCTTCTGCCACCTCGTCAAAATTTAAATCAAATTCATGTAAACTGGTTTCAGACAATTCAATAGACACTTCATAGTTTCTTGCATTAATCAATTCGACCTGGGTGATGCCTTTTATTTCTGTTAATTCATCACGTACAGATTCAGCAATATTTTTTAATGTAAATTCATCAACAGCCCCCGACACAACAACACTTGCAACACTGCTTTTAATACTAATTTCACGAATCTGAGCCCGTTCAGCCTGCTCAGGAAATGTTGAAATAGTATCAATACGTGATTTAATTTCATCCATACGTTCACGCGCATTATATTCAGCTTCAATACTAGCTGTTACATTACATACCCCTTCAGCTGCACGGCTTGTTAATTTTCGAATACCTTCAATATCAAATATTGATTCTTCTATGCGAATACAAACTGTTTTTTCAACCTCCTGAGGAGACGCCCCAGGAAAGGCCACACTAATATTGACCTGATCTAATGAGATATTTGGAATGAGCTCTTTGCGCGTCGCCTGTAATGAGAATAGACCTGCAACAACTATAAGTAACATCGTTAGATTGGCTGCAACCTGATTCTCGGCAAACCAGGCTATCAACTTATTCATGAGAACTTATATCTTCTGATTGATTTACTGAAGAGATTAACTGTGGTGACAATTTCATGCCTTGCAACGGGTAATCGATTGCATTTATTATAATTTTTTCACCCTGCTGTATGCCTGATTTTATATACACATACTTTCTATCCTTACTGAGAATCTCAACTTGTCTCTTTTGTAACTGATTTAACTCATCCAGTAACCAGATTTGCTCCCCATAACGCAATGCCTTACGAGGTAATTTAATAATATCTTTATCTATACCTGTCAGTTCAGCTTTAACAAACATTCCCGGTGTTAACGGCGGTCGATCTGTTAATAAATCATCTTCCTCATATGGGGACTCGACTTCGGCCACTAGATAAAGCAGACGGTTACGTGCATCCAGCTCACCTTCAGTATGACTTAAGCTGGCTTTCCATTGATATTTCCTGGTTGCGGATTCAGCAATTAAATTAATTTTAATGTCATTGACAAGATGTTCGTTGTTACGCAATTTAATACCTAATAGTTTCGTCTTTTGTAAACTAAGAGGCAGGCGCACAATAACGGACTCGGTAGAATAAATATCAGCCAGCAATGTGCCAGAACTGACGAACTGGCCAATATCGACCTGTTTATTAACAACTCGCCCATCAAAAGGTGCTGTTACATTGGTGCGCTGCATTTGTAACCTGGCAATTTCAAGGTCCGCCTTTGCAGCCTGCAAGTTTGCTTTTGCCTCGGCTAACTGGGGTTCACGAAGTGCATAAGCTGTAGATTTAGACGGATCACGTCCAATTTGTTGTAAATCATATCTGGCCTGCCCGGCTTCTGTTTCAACTCGTACTAACTGTTGCTGTGCAGCAGCAACTATGGCTTTAGCCCTGCTCATAGCCAAACGATAATCTGTATCATCAATACTTAATAACAAATCACCTTTTTTAAAAAAACCACCATTAATTTTTAACTTTTCCATATGCGTGATACGACCACTAACCTGTGCCACCAGCTTTATATATGTTTTTGCCGTGACACTACCCTGTGAAAAAACCGGTACCGCAACAGGTTCTATGTTTGCTACAACATACTCTGCTAATGGATGTTCCTCTTTGCTTATTTTTTTTTCCGCTTCAGGTTTAAAAACATAAAGCGCGAATGACATTCCAATAGCAACTATAAAAATAACAAGAACAATCGGCCATTGCTTTTTTGGGTTATCACGTGTATTTAATGCAGGTTCCTGTGCTTGTTTATTATCATTCATTATTTATCGCTTATTGCTGTCGATATTATAGATAACATCTACAAGTCAGTTTCTATTTTATTTGACATTAAATTACCTTCGTCGTCTTCTTCTATTAATTCTACTTTTTCAATTTTTTCAAACCTTGAACTGATTTTTCTAGCCGATGTATTTACTTCATCCACATCTTTACTTGCTTGCTCTATGTGTTTCGATAAATTATCCATTCTATTTTGAAAACGAGAAAAATCTTTAGACAACACCTGGAGATGCTCCTGTATCAAATGCACCTGTTTACGCGTTGCACTGTCTTTTAAAACAGCTCGGGCCGTTGTTAACACCGCCATTAGCGTTGTCGGTGAGACCAGCCACACCCTGGCACGCTGAGCTTCTTCCACCAAATCATAATGATGCGCATGAATCTCTGCAAAAACAGCTTCTGCGGGTATAAACATAACGGCGCCATCAGAAGTTTCACCACTAATAATATATTTTTTTGCTATATCATTAATGTGTTTTTTAATATCTTTCTTAAATTGTTTTTCTGCAAGCTGTCTGTCGATTTCAGAAGACTCAACATCAGCTATCTTTCTAAAAGACTCTAACGGAAACTTAGAATCTATACCAATACTGCCACTAGGATTTGGCAAAAACAACATGCAATCTACTCGACTACTATTACTTAGAGTATGCTGAAAAGTAAAACTATTTTCCGGCATCACATTCCGAACCAGCGAGTTTAACTGTACTTCACCAAATGCTCCTCTTGATCTTTTGTCTGCCAGAACCTCCTGTAGACTGACAACATTAACTGATAGTTCCGTTATTTTTTTCTGTGCTTCATCTATTAATGCGAGTCGTTTTACAACATCGGCAAAGGTTGCTGTGGTTTTTTCAAAGCCCTCATTCAGGCGTTTATCAACCTGTCCTGATATTTCTTTTAAACGATCATCAGTTGACCGCGTCAGAACATCTACTTTTTTACCCAATTCATTACCATTTTGCAGTAATGCATCAGTCACCTGTTTTCTTACCTCACTCATACCCTGAGTTAAATTATCCTGCTGTATTTTTAAAGCTTCTAACTGCCTTTTATCAAACGACTCACGGTGTTTATTTAAGCCTGATTGTAAAGTCTCTATGTTATAATTAAATTTCTCAGATAAATCGTGACTTAATTCACCAATTCGTCTTTCCTGTTTACTCTGCATTTCACTGGATCGTTCTAAAATCTTATTTTGCATTTCTGTAATTTGTATATACTGCTCTTTTTGTGCCGCCATTGTTTTTTCTACAATTAACGCCTGCAATTGTGTTCTAACCTTGCTTAACTGACTCGCTAACCACCATAGCAGTATCGCCAAAATTAAAACAAAACCCAATGCTGAAAATATTAAATTTAATTGCATATAATACTTATCTCTATACCTGATAATCCAGAAGACACTTTATTAATACATCTATTTTTAAAAATATAGACCCAGTTGATTATTATCTCCTATGTCGTCACCTTTACCAACGTAACATGTCTTTTTAGAAGCCCCCCGACTGCCCGGCATATAATCATTTCAATAGTCAAATATAAAGACTTTAACTTTTATAAGTCAACACTGTATGATTTAAACCTTTATAATCTGCTAACATACCACAATGTCGAATATTCTTCTCACCGGGATTGCCACGCTCGATATCATTAACCAGCTTGATCACTACCCGGCTGAAGACAGTGAAGTAAGAGCAATAAATCAAATTATTCGTTGTGGTGGTAATGCCTGTAATAGCGCCATTATATTACAACAACTCGGTATCACACCTCACCTGCTCACCAATAGAGCTGATGACAGCAATGCCGATCAAATATTTACTGAACTGGCTCAGCATAGTATAAATACCACTTTATGCCCTATACAGAAAAACAGTTCAACACCCACATCATATATAACATCCAATACACAAAATGGCTCTCGGAGTATTATTCATTATAGAAATTTAGATGAATTAAGTGCTGATCACTTTACAAAAACTAATCTATCAGCCTATGACTGGTTACACTTCGAAGCCCGTAACTGTCAGCAACTTGAAATAATGTTGCAATTCGCTAAAACCTTTAATAAGCCCATATCTATTGAACTTGAAAAAAACCGTGAATTTAATGAACTCATAATACCGTTCGCCGATGTATTACTACTATCAAGGCCATTTGCTAAATCATGTGGTTTTGATAATGCTTTAACGTGTATCAAACATTTCTCCAGCTTATATAAAGACAAAATTATTACCTGCACCTGGGGCAGTCAGGGTGCATGGGTCTATGCAGATAATGAAATACAACATCAGTTAGCCTTTGAACTTGATAAATGCGTAGAAACACTAGGCGCAGGAGATACATTCAATGCCGGTTTTATAAGCTCACTCATCAACAATTTAAGCCCACCGTTAGCCCTTCAGTTTGCCTGTCGACTTGCGGCCAATAAATGCCTGCAATCTGGCTTCGATAATATTATAATCCCCGCCTATTAATTCACTCAGCAGGAAACAAAATGTCAGAAAAATTATGCCACATTGATGATGTTGATGACCCTGGAGCCAAAGGCTTCAGTTTAAAAAAGGGCCGTAAAGAGCGACTCTTGTTCATTATCAAAAAAGATGGCGCGGTGTACGCCTATGAAAACAAATGCCCCCATGCGGGTATAAATCTTGAGTGGCAGGAAGATGACTTTCTAGACCCTGATAAAGATCATATTGTGTGCTCGGTACACGGTGCATTATTTAAAATTGAAACAGGTGACTGCCTCGGCGGGCCCTGCGATGGTAACGGACTTACTGCAGCCAATATTGAAGTTGATAAAGATGGCAATGTCTTATTACTAGCATAATGAAAAAAGCGTCACTCACAACATAAGCTGTAACTCATCAGTTACCACTGACTTTCATAAATTATTTTACAGCACAGCACTTCTTAAATTTTTTACCACTGCCACAATAACAGGCTTCGTTCCTACCTGGCATTTTAAGATTTCGCTGTGTATTTGATTCCACTTGCTCACCATCCACATAAAACCAGGCACCTTTTTCTCGAATAAATCGACTTCTTTCATGCATCTGGCCTTTTTCACCCTCTTCACTAAACCCCGCAATAAACTCAACAAACGCCTCATTAGTATTGCCTGGGCTCGACTTTAGCACCCTGAGCCCCTGCCACTCTAGCCTTGCATCCTGCACAAGCGCTGATGGGCGCTGACTGCTATGCCAGGTTTTTAAAATATACTCTTCATTATCCAGCACATATGCCGTATAACGTGATCGCATCAGTAGTTCAGCATTATCTGCCAAACGCTGCCCATTAATAAAGACTAAACAACAGTCTAGTGCTTTAATTTTACTACCACAGGGGCAGGTTTCATTATTCTGAAGCTGTCTATTTTTCATAACAGGTTGATTTTAATCAACTTAATCAATTTGTCTACATTATAGGTTAATTAAGGGTTTTCTGATATTTAATATTGACAATCGTTCTTTCAAATCGTATTGTAAGTGAACGATCACTAACTTGATCGATACGACATCAACTGAATAACAATATATAAGGAGAAACCCTATGAGTTTCGACGCTGAATTAGATGCTAAAGGCCTTAACTGCCCTCTACCAATTTTACGTGCAAAGAAAGCAATTTCTGCATTATCTTCTGGTCAGGTACTAAAAATTATTGCTACTGACCCAGGCTCAGTTAAAGATTTCGAAGCATTCTGCAACCAAACTGGTAACGAGCTACTATCAAGCGCTGAAGCTGGTGGTGCTTTCGAATTCATGATTAAAAAGTCTTAATCGACTCTTTAATATAAAAAGGCACCAGAATTTCTGGTGCCTTTTTATTGGCACCTCTCAAGACTCTAAACATGACTAAACGACTGTCAGCGGAAGAGCGTCGAGCCTCTATTATAAAGGTCGCTAAACGCCTGTTTGCACAATCCGGTTTTCATGGCGTTTCCATAGACGAAATTGTAAAAGAAGTGGGTGTAAGCCCGGCCATTCTTTATCGACATTTCGAATCAAAAGATGAGCTTTACGAAGCTGTACTTCATGAATTTTCAGCTACTCGCGAATCATATATCGAAGCTGTAGTTGCCGACGACATTAGTTTTGAACAGGTTCTCAGGGGTATGACTACTGTTTTTATTTCCAGCATTACGAACCACCCTGATATGCTTAAAATGGAAATGCATTCACAACTAGAAGGCTCTGAAGCCAGTCAGGAATTTTTTCTTAATCGATGGAAGAGTTTTACTGATTACATAGAGTTTAATTTAACAGAACTACAATCCCTGAAAAAGATAAAACCTATTAATGCACAAGCTGCCGCGTTAATATATCAGGGAATCATTCGTGAAGTTCTGCTTCAAAAGTGTTTACAACAAACAGATCGTTTTCATGACACACCCGTTGCCACCCTGGTTGATGAGGTCATTAATCTGTTTATGAAGGTTATTGAGCCCGCGAGAGTTTAGTTATTTCAACATCATACAATTTTTATCATAAAAATTATTCATGCTAAAAGGTATTAAAAAATGTTTAAAAATATAATTTTATCATTATCTCTTTTGACACTATCTTTATCTGTTTCTGCCGGCAACAACCCAAGCGTCAGAATGGTGACAAATAAAGGTAATATTGAAATCACACTCAATAAAGATAAGGCACCCAAATCTGTTAATAATTTCTTAGCGTATGCAAAAAGTGATTATTATAACGGCACTATTTTTCACAGAATCATTAAAGGTTTTATGATTCAGGGCGGTGGTTTCACTAAGGACCTGGAACGTAAAAAAACCAATATGCCAATTCAGAACGAAGCCGATAATGGACTTAAAAATAGTCGTGGCACCATAGCTATGGCAAGAACCAATATGCCGCACTCTGCTACTGCTCAGTTCTTTATCAATACGGCCAACAATAAATCTCTAGATCATACTGGTAAATCAATGCGCGGCTGGGGTTACACTGTTTTTGGTGAAGTCACCAAAGGCATGGATATTGTGGATAACATTGAAAACACAAAAACAGGTGCTCGCGGCATGTTCCCTGGTGATGTTCCGGTGAGTGACATAGTTATTGAAAAAGTAGAAATCATTAATGAATAACTATAAACAGTTAATTTTAAATAATTAATTTTTTCAGAGTCATAGAGAGTTAGCTTATTATCACTAAATTCTTTCTATGACTCTTTATTGAGTTTTTATATTCTAATATTTAAACAAGAAAAATCTAGCTATAAGCTGTTAAACGCCTGCAATACCTAATACGGGACGCGGCACAGAAACATAATTTCCCTGCACATGGTCAACACCACAAATCTTCAGCAATCTCAATATCTCGGGGCTCTCAACATACTCGGCCACCGTATAACGGCCTAATGAATGTGCCACGTCATTCATAGCTGTTACTATTGCTCTATCTATAGACCCTCTTGCCATACCCTTGACAAACTGCCCGTCTATTTTCACAAAATCTGCAGGCAGGCATTTTAACTGAGAAAAAGAACAGAACCCTGATCCAAAATCATCTAAAGAAAAACGACAACCAATCCATTTCATTTCATCTATAAACTGACTTGCAGATTCAAAGTTTGCGATAGCGCAAGTTTCTGTTACTTCAAAAATTAATGCTTGCGGATCTACATCATGCTCTTCTAACAGGCCTTTTATTTTTTGCAGGCTATCTGCAGCATTTAATGTGTGACCTGACAGGTTTATTGAAAATGAAACGTTATCTCTTTCCTTGCGAACTTCTGCAAGTGTAGCCAGCGCCTTGTTCATCACCCACATATCCACATCACACATTAAATTAAATCTTTCTGCCGTGGGAATAAACGCATCGGGATAATACAAATCACCATTATCACCTTCCATTCTTAGCAGCAACTCATAGTGCAAGTGATTATTCGAGTTATCACTATAATGTGACCACACCGCACCATCTTCTGCAGGTAAATGATTTAAATCCACTAAACTTAAATCAAGAATAGGCTGGTAATGCAAAACGAATTTATTTTTTTCCATTGCATCACGCAAACGAGTTGACCAGCCTAACTCACTACCCATTACATTTTTTTCATCATTACTCTTCTCATACAAATGAGATTGATTGCGCCCGCTACGTTTAGATATATGACAGGCAATATCTGCATTTGCTAACAAGTCACCTGACGTCATGCCCGGGATGTCCATTAAGGCCACACCAAAACTTGCATTCACATTGTAATTTTCACCATTATAGGCAAAATTACATTGTTCAAGCACTGAACGAAATGTTTCTGTGACAATAACTGCCGACTCTTCATCAACATCTTTAAGGATAATGGCAAATTCATCACCCCCTAGTCGAGCCAAAATATCTTTAGTGCGTAAATTTTCAGTAAGCAATTTGGAAATTTCTATTAATAATTTATCACCTGCATCATGACCAGCAGTATCATTAATATATTTAAATCGATCAAGATCGAGATAAATTAGCGCGCTCATCTCATCACCGCTTTTCACACGACTAACTTCTGAATCTAGCTGATCTTCAAAATATCGCCTGTTACACAGCTTTGTTAAGTGATCATGTGTTGCTTGCCAGTGGAGTTTTTCTTCGAGCATTTTTCGTTCAGAAATATCACGAAACGCGATAACCGAACCTTCTTGTCGTCCATCTATATTCAAAGGGTATACCGTGCATTCTACAGGCACCGGTTTACCAGACTCATGTTTAAATACTGTTTCCCAGCAACGTAACTCAATGCTATTTCCATATGCTCTATATAATCTGTCGTGAGTCAAAACATCATCTTTAAGATGATAATGAAACGCATCTTTTGCTCTTTTACCAATCAAACTACAATTTTCATCTTTGCCGACTATATTTAATGCAGCTGGATTAACAAATGTAACCTGACCATCGTTATCAACACCGTAAACGCCTTCACCTACAGATTCTAAAATACCTGCCAAACGTTCGCGTTCTGCATCAATATGTTTTTGAACCTCGATAAAACGACTCATTGATGCGATACGTGCCAGAAATAGTTCTTCGGCTTCATTTTTAAACATGCATTCGACCGCGCCCGCTTGCAGACAATCTTTTATTACTTCATCCAGATAGGTGCCGGTAATAACAGCGGTACGGATTTGTGCGGTTCTCTCATCGTCTCGTAGCTTTTGACACAAAACATAACCATTCTGATTAGGCATAAAATAATCAATAATCGCCAAATCAAAGGGCTGTTTTAATGCAACTTCAAAAGCTGCGTCTACGGAACTAGCTGTTTCTGTAATGTAACCATTTCTATTTAACAAGCGCTGGTAGTAATGGCGAATACTGACTGAATCATCTACAAATAATATTCTAATTGGATTTTCGAATGAGCTAACTGGGAGATTATGTATATGAGGTGTTTCAGGCCCGAGTAATTTCTGTAATGTAGCAACGGACTCCTGATAATTTTCCCATGGTACCAAAGCGGTATAACGTCGACGACTCATCCAGTTAAGCACTTCTATATTAGCATCATGCGAAAGCACCAGAACTGGCATTTCAAAGAGATCTTCACTCTCCATTAATGCCATGAGCTGATCAACTTCTTTATGCTGGTCATAATTTGGCCAGCCAATAATCAAAGCCTGAAAGCTATTTCCCGTATTACTGAGTGTTTCATTAGCAGCTTCGAAGGTTTCTAGCGCCATAAGCTCATAACCTTGTTTCTGTAACGCTTTAACAAGGATATACCTTAACGTGGCTGATTCCTCGACCAGAAGAATCCGCTGCTTTGCACTCTCAACTACCATTATTGAAAAACCTTTATAAAAAAATCACTCATTCAGGGGGTGAAATGAGACAAATATCTAATGAGTTAGATAACTATTTATTAAATGATTATATATACAATCTGTTATCTTTAGCTAACTTAAGGATAGTATGAGTTAGGTAGATTCACCAGATAATTGTCTCTTTTGTTCGACTCGCTTGCGCAACCAGCCGCTCGCTATTGCCGCTGTTAAAATACACCACACCGCAAACAGGGCTCCCGGCAATGCAGATTCGGCAGGAAAGTGTTTAAGCGCTAACGCCACGCCCATTCCCGCATTTTGCATGCCTAACTCAATCATCAGTGTGATCCGGTATAAATGCGTGAATCCATAAAACTTCGCTAACCACCAGCCAATAAGATAACCAAGCAAATTAACCAGCACCACGCCCACCATAACCGGTATTGCCATCTCGGCTATACGCAACTGGTTTGCAGCCACCGCGTAACTACAGATAATAATTATTGCCAGAGCTGCGATTCCCGGTGCTATATCCCTCGCAGTCTGCAAATGTCTGCCTAGTTTCTTTTGAATCACTAAACCCAGCAGCAGAGGTAATAAAACGATTTTCACAATGGTTATCGTCAATGGCCAGAACTCAACGGGCATAATGGCACCCCCCAGGTACTTAACCAGCAATGGGGTTATCACAGGTGACATTAACGTTGCGACTGTAGTGAGCGTTACCGAGAAAGCCACCGCTCCACCTGCCAGATAGACAATCACATTACTCGCCATAGCACCAGGCGCGCACCCTACTATAATAAAACCAATAGCAATAGCGGGACTAAACCCAGGATACTGGGCAACCATCCAGACCAGTAATGGCATCACACTAAACTGACTCAGCACACCTAAAAACACTCGCTTAGGTTGCACTATCTCGGCTTTTAAATCACCGGCATCAATCACCAGGCCTAATGAAAACATGGTGGCTGCAAAGAACCACAAAAAATAATCTTTGAATATCAAAAATATAGGAGGATGCAGGTAGGCCAGAACAGCACCGCTGAATGTCAGCACAGCCAACTGGTTAGAAATAAATGCAAAGATGTTTTTCATACAGGTTTATAGCCTTAATTGGCATGTGATCATTTTATTTTACCGATTGTATATAAAAGGCAGGATCAAATCGCAGAGTTGAATTTAAAATCAATAACAGAAATAAACGCAAAGATTAAAATTATAGTTTTCACTTTAAAACAGCTTCTACTTCATCATTATTACAGACGCCTGGCCGACAATTTTGGCCAGGTAAATCGGACTAAAGCAGCTTCATACAACTTTACGCAGTATACCTGTGGCGGGCTTATAAGAAGTGATCATGTAATATTAATCTTTCTCATTTATGTTTTTAATGCCCAGCTCAATGGCATTTATCACGTTATCTTCAATTTCTTTTAATAGACTTTTAGCCGCACTCTCAGCACCAATAACCGTAGGCCTTGCAAACACCACCGAGGTTTTCCCCGACTTTTCATACAAACTTAAACGTAGCGGGCATAATGCCAACATATCCGGATCAACGTTACTCACCTGATTGGCATACCAGCCATTACAAAAAACCATGCTGCGAATACTGCTCAGTTTATTCTGGTTATAACTTTCACCCCATTTTTCTGCAAACCGCTCAATATTCTGGCTTATAAAGGGTTCAAAAACCACATAAAATCGCGCTTCTTCAAGCGCTTCGTACACAGCGGGATACACCTCATCCATCGGCTGATTAACGGTATTTTTATATAACGTTGGGTCTGCTGACTGTGCAGTAAAAGTTATAAAAAGTCCGATAAAGATCAATAAAGCAGTTTTGAATTTTTTAATCATATGATTTCTCCCATAGAGATAGGTAGAATACACTAAATTGAAAAAACAGGAATTCAAAGTGAGTAATACTAGTAATTTTCCCTGGTTACGCATGCGCCGTATGCGCCGTGATGATTTCAGCCGTCGCTTAATGCGCGAGAACCAGCTTAGCGCCGATGATTTTATATACCCGGTTTTTGTTCTCGAAGGTGAAAAGCAGTGTGAAGCTGTACCTTCCATGCCCGGCGTCAACCGGTTAAGCATTGACTTGTTACTAAAAGAAGCCAAAGAATGTGTTGAACTGGGTATTCCAGTGATGGCTTTATTTCCCGTTGTAGGTGCAGAAAAAAAGACTGAAGACGCAGTTGAAGCATTTAACCCGGAGGGTTTAGCGCAACGCGCGGTGCGTGCGTTAAAGGCTGCATATCCCGAGCTGGGCATTATGACAGATGTAGCACTCGACCCGTTTACAACTCATGGACAGGACGGTTTGATTGATGATACGGGTTATGTTTTAAACGATGAAACCACCGAGGTATTATGCAAGCAGGCTATCTCTCATGCAGAAGCGGGTGCAGATATCGTTGGCCCATCTGACATGATGGACGGGCGTATAGGTGACATTCGCGAAGCACTTGAATCTAACGGTTATATACATACACGTATACTCGCTTACTCAGCGAAATACGCTTCAAGTTTTTATGGCCCCTTTAGAGATGCAGTGGGCTCAGCTGGAAATTTAAAAGGCGGTAATAAATATACCTACCAGATGGATCCCGCAAATACTGATGAAGCCATTCGTGAAGTCGCGCTCGACTTGCAGGAAGGCGCAGATATGGTAATGGTCAAACCCGGCATGCCTTATCTCGACATTCTTCGTCGAGTAAAAGATGAACTAGCGGTTCCCACTTATGCCTATCAGGTCAGCGGTGAATACGCGATGTTAAAAGCCGCCGCAGAAAATGGCTGGCTTGACGAAAAAGCCTGTGTGCTTGAATCTTTAATGTGTTTTAAACGCGCAGGAGCTGACGGCATATTAACTTACTTTGCAAAAGATGCTGCAAAGTGGCTTGGTGAAAGTTAAATATTTTATAGTTTCATAATTTTATTTTAACAAAATCATGCAATAGATTCATCTATCGAAAATACCTGCAATTAAAATTTACACCGCTGGTATTTCGATAGCCAATTTAAAAATAGTCATAATAAATATAGTTCAATGAAATCATGACACAAAAAAACATCGACCGTTATGCGGTAATTGGTAACCCAATTTCTCACAGTAAGTCTCCTTTAATTCATGCTGAATTTGCTAAACTTACCAGGCAGACATTAAGTTACACAGCCGAGCTAGTCGAACCCGGTCAGGTTAAAAACTTCATTACTGCTTTTGCCAACGACAATGGCAAGGGTTTAAATATAACCGTGCCGTTTAAACTTGATGCATACGAATTAGCTAGCGATTTAACTGACCGTGCAAAACGCGCAGGCGCAGTAAACACACTTACACTAAAAGATAATAAAATTTTTGGTGATACAACCGACGGCACAGGTTTATTAAATGATCTAATAAAAAATCATCAACAAATCATAAAAAACAAACATGTTTTAATTTTGGGTGCAGGGGGAGCGGTAAGAGGTGTATTAGAACCTTTATTGCTGGAAAACCCCGCAAGCCTGGTTATTGCAAACCGGACTGTATCTAAAGCACAACAACTAACTGATGATTTTTCAAGTTTTGGCAATATTTCTGCCTGTGGTTTTAATGAACTTGATAACAGAAAGTTTGATATTATAATTAACGGCACATCTGCCAGTTTGAGTGGCGACCTGCCACCTCTTCCCGATAATTTATTTTCAGAACATGCATGCGCTTATGACATGATGTATGCAAAACAAGCCACTGTTTTTATGCAATGGGCAAAACAACAGGGTGCAGAAATCATTCTTGATGGTTTGGGCATGTTAGTTGAACAGGCAGCTGAATCTTTTTATATTTGGCGTGGTGTCAGGCCAGAGACCAGGACGGTTATTGATATGTTAAAAATGCAGTTGTGAGTTGTGTGGTGACTCTTATCTGTTTGGCAGAGCGATGAACGACTTTGTACAACTGTTGGTGGTTTCAATAAGGGGACAGGGCTCAAAAGGCGAGACCTTTCCCCGATGGATATGTGCCTAAACAGTGTAATTAAAAATTAAAATTTTAACTTCCGACTATGTTTATTTAATGATGCTTTGGAATAACTACCTGCATTTCAGCCTCTTTCCACGCTGCCATGCCACCATTAATATTCTTGATATTTTTAAAACCCATTTGCTGTAATGCAGCTGCAGCCATTGCTGAACGGCCCGATGTCGCGCACAATAAAACCCATTTTTTATCACGGTCCTGCATATTTGCATTTTTGCCCGGATATTGACGGTCAGCTGCCGCTTCAATTACACCACGGGGCACATTCATTGCGCCATCTATTGTGCCTGATATATATTCTGCTGGTTCACGAACATCTAATACCTGGTAACCGTCATCTAATAATGAAACAACCTCAGATACTTCTATTTCCGTAATTTGCGATTTTGCTTCGTTCACAAAATCCATCAGGGTTTTCTCTTCACTCATTATAAATCTCTCTTTAATATTTATTGCGACTTTACGTTTTCTTTGATTTTTATTTCTGAATTTTTTATTACTACATTTTTTGTTTCAAGCAAGTCATTTTCTAGCGAAGGCTGAAAATAATCAAATTCGCTTTGTTCAATAATATTACCACCTTCATCTAACACCGATACTCGCCATTTACCTAACCAGCTGGATAACATGTTTTTACTAGACCAGGTTCGCCAGCGATCACCGTTAACTTTAAAACTAACCTCAGCCAGTACCTGGCCATCATACTCCCACCTGTGACTTATAGTATGCCCGTTTAAGCCGGTAATTTCAGTAAAGTAATAAACCCTGGTTATATCTGATGAAATATCTTTTAAATTTGAAACCGGCTCTTTATCAATAATTGCGGTAGTGAATATACTACGATCTATACCGGCTGAATAAACTGAGAATGATAAAAATAAAAAACAAACCAATATCAACGTTGTTATTTTTTTCATAAAAACCCTTTATTACTTTATTCAATTAAGTGATTGACAGGTACTCGTTTTTTAATTTCACATAATGCCCGGCCGAGTAAGCCAGAAAATCTTTTTCTTTCTGCTTGAGCTCACGCGCCTGCCTGGCTGGTGTACCTACATACAGATAGCCACCCTCTAACACTTTTCCTGGTGACACCACGCTCCCCGCACCAATCATGGCACCTTCTTTAATCACCGCCCCGTCGAGGATCACCGAGCCCATGCCTATTAAACACTCATTTTCTATTGTACATGCATGAATCACTGCACCATGCCCCACCGTTACGTCTGAGCCAATAATTAATGCATTTCCTTCTGGGCTCAAGGGGCCTTTATGGGTAACGTGTAAAACACTTCCGTCCTGAATGTTTGTTCTATCGCCGATTCGAATAAAATTAACATCACCCCGAATAGCTACCATGGGCCAGATTGAGCAGTCTTTGCCTATCACCACGTCACCAATCACGCATGCCGCTTCATCTATGTAAGTTTTTTCGCCAATTGTCGGGGTAATACTCTTGAAGGGTCTGATATTAGTCATATATATTTTTACTAGTTAATAAGACAAATGCAAATAACGACTTAAACAATCTAAATCGATATTTGCACTGATAGTTTAATTATTTAAACAGGTAAGCTTAAAAACTCATCTGCATCACTAACACCTGACTGTTTTCTTAAAACAGCTGCGCGAATCGTTTCCATTAAGTCATCAGTTGATGACATTTTATTAATAACATCTTTATCAATCCAGAGTTTTAATTCATCCTGGTCTTTGACAAAAATTGCCGGAAGATCAACATCAGCGTTTTCTTTATTTGATGCAAACAAGCGAACATATTCATCACGATGCAAAAACTCAATATCTGCATCAAGATCATCAAGAAACGTCATCCATTCCTCACGTGCCTGAAAGTACCCATGAGTCAAATTACAAAGATTACACTCATAGGTATCAGGTGAAAATATTTTATGAGCTATATCCGTCAATGTATTAAAAATACCGCTATCTGCGTTATAGACAAATACTAAATTCATAGCCTTCCACCCCTGCTGTAAGGTTATTTAACTTCAAATGTAATAATAGTTAATTTTTATTATTATTTCAGTAAATTGAACGGTTTTTAATCCGATAGTTCAACCGGCAAACCGGCGCTTTTCCATTCAGGAAAACCATCTTCCAGACGGCTTGCCTGAATCCCCGCATTACGCAGCTGTTGCACCGCATTAAAAGAGAAAACGCAATGCGGGCCACGACAATATGCTACCACTTCCTGTTGACTATCTATATCCTTTAAACGCTGCTCCAGCTCATCTGGGGGTATATTTATTGCGCCTGGCAAATGACCCGCCATGTATTCCTCTGTGGGCCGAACATCAATTACCGTCACCAAACCCTGTTTGACCCGTTCAAGCAAAACTTCTCTAGCCACAGGCTCCAGCTCATCTTTTACCGTTAAATAGGTGTCAACTAATTGATTTACATCTGCTAAATGCCTTTCAGACACTTCTCGTAGCAATTTTAGTAAATTAACGACATCATCACCGGCAATTCGATAATAAACTTTTAAACCTATTTTTGAGCTGGTTACCAGGCCTACCTGACGTAATTGTTGTAAATGCTGAGAAGTATTGGCGACACTCAACCCCGATACTTTAGCTAAATCATCAACACTGCGCTCTGTTTGCGCCAGATATTCCAGTATTTCAAGTCGGTTGCCATTACTCAAGGCCTTACCAACACGGGCAAATTGTGAAAACAAATCATGCTTAAAACTCATTTAATCACTCCTTAATCTTGTTTCAGCAGCGCTGGCGCACAACTAACTTAAACATATTCATCTTGACTCGCCGTGAAATATCATTAATCTACTATTCAATAGATTAATTGAATAGATAGCACAAGTTGATTATAGCCATGTTTTATAAGACATAGCAAGAACCTAATAGACACTCTGGAAACCGCATGGCTTTAGAAGAATTCATAATACAGAATGAAAATACCATAAGAATAAGCGTGTTTGCCTGCATGTTAGCCATAATGGGCCTCTGGGAGTTAATGGCGCCACGCAGGGCGCCTAAAATTTCTAAATTACTGCGCTGGGTCAATAATCTGGGGCTGGTCTTTTTAAACAGCTTTATACTGCGCTTTATTTTTCCAATGGCTGCCACGGGCATGGCCCTGTTCGCAAACCAGCAGGGCTGGGGTCTGTTTAATTATGTCGATTTAAACCCGCTGCTGGAAATTATTATCGCGATTATTGTGCTGGATCTAATAATTTACCTGCAGCATGTGCTGGTGCATGCGGTTCCCGCCCTGTGGCGCTTACACCGGGTGCACCATGCTGATCTTGATTATGACGTCACCACGGGTTCACGCTTTCACCCGATTGAGATTTTGATCTCCATGTTAATAAAACTGGCAACCATAACAGTACTGGGGCCCGCTGTAGTAGCTGTGATTATTTTTGAAGTATTATTAAATGGCATGGCCATGTTTAACCACGGAAATGTCGGCCTGCCGCCAAAACTTGATAAATTTTTACGCTTTTTTATTGTCACACCAGATATGCACCGGGTTCATCATTCAGTAGAAGATGATGAGACCAACAGTAATTTTGGCTTTAATCTAAGCTGCTGGGATAGATTATTTGGTACCTACCGGGAACAGCCTCGTAAAGGTCATGTCGCAATGAATATAGGCATTAGAGGTTTTACTAAACCACAACAGAGCACCTGGCTGCATGGATTATTAATAATGCCGTTTATTGGTAAAATAAGCGGGTACACTATCAATCGCCGTGAATGGAATGCTGAAGACAAGGAATAAGACTTCAGTTTATATAACACCCCCCTTATGAGAGCCCTATGAGCACAAAACTAAAACGTTCACTACTCTTCGGTATTATCCTGCTAGGCATAATAGCCGGTTTCATTTTTCGAGATCAGTTAAACCCTGAAGGTATTCAGCAGTGGATAGAGAGTGCCGGCAATGCTGCCCCACTACTATTTATAAGCGTTTACATAATGAGTACCGTATTATTTTTACCCGGCTCGTTATTAACATTACTGGGCGGCGCTTTATTTGGTCCTTTATGGGGAACGCTCTATAACCTCGCAGGAGCCACCATCGGTGCAATGATTGCTTTTTTAATATCTCGTTATATAACATCTAGCTGGGTAGAAAAAAAGACAGCGGGCAAAATGCAGCAGCTCATAAAAGGCGTAGAAAGTGAAGGTTGGCGGTTTGTTGCATTTACCCGACTGGTACCGATCTTTCCCTTTAATCTGCTTAATTACGCTTTAGGTCTAACAAAAATAAGTTTCAAGCAATACAGTATTGCCACATTTATATTTATGATACCCGGTGCACTGGCTTATACCTATATAGGATACATCGGCAAAGAGGCGGCAACCGGTGGTGAAGACCTTATCAAAAAAGCCATGTTAGGCATTGCCCTGCTGGCTGTTGTCATTTTTATTCCTCGTTTAGTGAATAAATTACGCCATGTTGATATGCTGGATATCGCGGAACTTAAATCACAACTTGATGCCGAAGAAGAGTTACTTTTACTCGACGTGAGAAAACTGGCCGACTTCAATGGTGAACAGGGACATATAAAACAAGCCACCTTATTACCTTTAGAAGAACTGTCACAGAGAATTACCGAGTTAGAAAATTATAAAAATAAACAGATTATTACTATTTGCAGAACCGATAAACGCTCAAGCGAAGCGGCAAAAATATTATCTAACTGCGGTTTTGAAAATGTACAGGTAGCCCGCATGGGAATGACCGACTGGAATAAACACAATTACCCCCTGGCAGATTAAACACTATGCATGACACTAAACAGCGTTTACTAAAAACAGATTTTCCGAAATTAAAACGCAGTGATCTTGACACACTACAGGTTAACCTCGGTTACACCTGCAACCAGAGCTGCAAACACTGCCATGTAAATGCGGGCCCAAATCGCACAGAAACAATGGCATTAGAACATATCAATGATATTTTGAGTTTTATAAAAAATAACAGTATAAAAAATCTTGATCTAACCGGCGGCGCCCCTGAATTAAACAAACACTTTCGTTACCTGGTATCAGAAGCCAGAGCTCTAAATGTTAATGTGATAGATCGATGTAATTTAAGCATACTAAATGAGCAAGACCAGCAGGGACTTGCAGAATTTTTAGCTGACCATCAGGTAGAGGTCGTAGCATCTCTGCCCTGTTATAACAAAATAAATGTAGACGCTCAAAGAGGTAAAGGCGTTTTTGAGCAGAGCATTATCGGCTTAAAACAGTTAAATGCTTTAGGTTACGCAAAAAAAGACAGCGGACTTATTTTGAATTTAATGTATAACCCAATCGGTGCTTTTTTACCACCCGCACAAGACACGCTGGAAAAAGAATATAAACAAAAACTTTTCGATGATTTTGAAATAGAGTTTAGCAACCTCTATACATTAACCAATATGCCGATTATGCGTTTTGGTAGCACCTTAATAAGCAAGGGCGAATTTGATAACTATATTAATTTATTAAAATCATCACACTCCGACAATAATTTACAAACTGTAATGTGCAAAAACCTGATTAGCATAGACTGGCAGGGCTATATTTATGACTGCGACTTTAATCAGATGTTAGAACTGCCTACCCTGTTTTCAAATAAACAGAAAACTCATATATCTGATTTAAACAAAGAAAATTTATTAAACAGCCCTATTCAAATTGGTGAACATTGTTATGGTTGCACAGCGGGCAGCGGCTCAAGCTGTGGCGGTGCATTGAATTAATCGCTTAACTTATCAACTATGTACTGGTTTTTTACAGCATACTTATTACATAACTTCGTCAAAATATAAATACGGCCGAAAATGAAACAGACTAAAATATCTTTCATTATTCCGACACTTAATGAAGCCGAACATATCTCATTAACATTAGATCAGTTACAGCCTTTACGCCAACGCGGCCACGAAGTTATTCTCAGTGATGGCGGAAGTCATGACAACACGCTGTTATTATCAAAAGACCAGATAGATAATCAAATTAACAGCGCAGCGGGGCGTGCAGTACAAATGAACGCAGGCGCTAGAATTGCCAGTGGCGATATCTTCTGCTTCTTACACGCAGATACAAAAATACCTGAGAATATTGATGAATTAATATCAGACAGCTTAACAGGAAAAAATAACCAGTCTATCCATTGGGGATTTTTTAATATAAAACTCAGCGGACAAAACTGGTCATTTAGAATAATAGAATGGTTAATAAACAAACGTTCCTGCTTAACTCACGTAGCCACCGGCGATCAGGCAATATTTATAGACAAACACAATTTCAAAAAACTCAATGGTTTTTCAAATATCCCATTAATGGAGGATATTGAAATAAGCAAACGCCTTAGAAAAATAAGCCGCCCTGTTTGTATAAAAAAACCAGCCCTAATCACATCGAGTCGGCGCTGGGAAAAACACGGCATAATTTCAACTGTATTTTTAATGTGGCAGTTACGTCTGCGGTATTTTTTTGGCGCATCACCCGCTGCACTAGCTAAAACTTATAAACCCCATAAACATATTAAACAGCCAAATAAACAACAACTGATTGTATTTATAAAAGCCCCATTACCGGGGTTTTGTAAAACACGTTTAACACCTTATTTAAGCCCTGAAGAAGCCAGCATCTTTTATAAAACACTGGTTAAAAATTGTTTCAATAAAATTAAAGTCATTAAAAACACAGATATCAGTATTTACACTTACCCGGACATTAATCACCCTTTTATAAAAAGCTTAAACAAGCAATACACCACCACATGTCATTTACAGACTGGAGCTAATCTGGGTGAACGCATGTTTAATGCACTCAATGAATCACTAAAAACATATGATAAAAGCGTATTAATTGGAACTGACTGCCCGCAGTTAGATCAAAACTATATTGACCATGCATTTAAAGCACTAGACCAATATGATATGGTTTTAGGCCCGGCAGATGACGGGGGTTATGTTTTAGTTGGTGCCACGAAAATTGAAACACAGCTATTCGATAGTATTAACTGGGGCACAGACACCGTTTTAAAACAGAGTTTACACAATGCCAAAAAAGCAGCCTATAAAACACACTTACTAGATACACTCTGGGATGTAGATACCCCGGAAGACTATATAAAGTATCAAAACCTGATACAACAACCGACAACACAAGCAACCAGTACAGCACAGGAAACATAATGGATATTAAACAGGCCGATGACGTTAGAAATCAGGTAAGAGACTCATACAGCAAAGTAGCAGAAGCAAACAATGATGGTGATTGTTGCGGCGTAGCAACTAGTTGCTGCGGTGTATCTGATGACGAAAAAATTAACCAGCTAATCTCTACCCGCCTTGGTTATAGCGAGTCAGATTTAACTAGCGTGCCTGAAGGCGCTGATATGGGGCTTGGCTGTGGCAACCCAAAAGCTCTAGCCGCACTTCAGGAGGGTGAGATCGTAGTCGACCTGGGCAGCGGCGGAGGCTTTGATGCCTTTCTAGCCGCCAATGAAGTAGGAAAAACCGGCAAGGTTATTGGTGTTGATATGACACCCGAGATGATTACAAAAGCCCGTAACAATGCACTTAAAGCCAATTACGAAAATGTTGAATTTCGTTTAGGTGAGATCGAACACCTGCCTGTAGCAGATAACTCAGTAGACACTATTATCTCCAATTGCGTAATCAATCTGTCACCAGATAAACAGCAGGTATTTAATGATGCTTATCGGATTTTAAAAAGTGGTGGCCGTTTAGCTATTTCAGATGTCGTTAGCAGCACCGAACTACCCGATGAAATTAAAAACGACAACCAACTTTACTCTGCATGCGTAAGTGGCGCTTCAAGCATAAATAATTTACAGGAAATGATGCAAGAAGCTGGTTTTAAAAACATCAAAATTGAACCAAAAGATGACAGCCGTGATTTTATAAAAGACTGGGCGCCGGGTAGCAATATTGAAGATTATGTTGTCTCAGCGAACATTCAGGCCACTAAGTAATTCACAATTTAAATACATCTGCATCTATCATACAAATGCTGATGTATTTAATTTATGTAATAACCAGATATATTAATTAAACAATGTATCAAACGGGCTATTAACCAGAAGTCCTGGTTTATTTAATACATGTGTATATATCATTGTTGTTGAAACATCTGCATGACCTAACAATTCCTGAACCGTTCTTATATCTGAACCCGACTCTAATAAATGCGTAGCAAATGAATGACGTAAAGAATGACAATTTACTTTCTTACTTATGCCCGCAGAAACGGCAGATGATTTGACTTTTTTCTGTAAACTATTTTCATGAATATGATGTCGACGAACTTTATTTGAACGTGGATCAACTGAGACTTTAGAAGCCGGAAAAACATATTGCCAGCCTATTTCTTTTGCAGCATTAGGGTATTTACGACCTAATGCATGGGGCATATAAACCTCGCCGAAACCATCTTCTAAATCTAAAGCATGCGTAGCCCTTACATATTCTAATTGAGTTTTTATTTTATCAGTTAATTTAACCGGCAGTGGAGAGACTCGATCCTTACCCCCTTTTGCATTACGTATCATTATTTGGTTATAGTCAAAATCAATATCAAAAACCCTAAGCCGGATACACTCCATCAAACGCATACCACAGCCGTAGAGCAAGCTAACCATAAGTTTATATACGGAATCGTCAAAGCCATTTATTAAATCTTCAACCTCTTTGCGTGATAGTACAACAGGTAAACGAACAGGATTTTTAGCAATCGAAAACGACCCAATATCATCCATTTCTTGTTTGTATACTTTTTTATACAAAAACATAAGGGCATTTAGCGCCTGACGTTGAGTACTTGCCGAAACTAAACGATTTACAGCTAAATGAGTAAGATAAGCAGCAATTTCACTTTTACCTAAATCTTTAGGATGCTGCCTGTTATGAAATAAAATAAACCGAACAATCCAACCAAGATAACTCTGTTCCGTCCGAATTGAGTAATTTCGTATCCGAATTTCACACACCATTGAGTCAAAAACATCAGCAAAAGAAATTTTAAGTTCTTCACTAATTGAAATTGAAGCTGTGCTTTCTTTATCAACAGAGAATTGATTATTTAAAGGCTGTTTAGCAATAGAAGGGTGTGTCAATTCAAGCGTTTGAGCTCGCTCTTTCATCCCTTCCCAGGGGTAACTCAATGCCCATTCGATAGAAATAACCTCAACAAACAATATCTTCAAAGCATCAACCATCTGAATATACTGATAATCTTTTAAATGAATCTTTCTGCCTTTCTCCTGTAAATATTTATCCACAGTCATAGCTGTATGGTCTTTTAAACGAGAAGAATGAGATTTTATATACAACTCAGCATGACGCACATACCAACGAACAACTTTTTCAGATATACCATATCTCATTGATTTAGTGATATATTTTTCCCAGAAACGAGAAATTTTAAGGTCATCATCCACATTATCCATAACTACATCCTTATATAATTAAAGTTGAAATCCAATCAAATACTGCGTAACTTACCCTAAAATACAAAATAAATAGACAGAATGTCAAATATTCAATATACCCACTTTCTGTCTAATTAACTGTTAGCTTAACAAGGAAATAAAATGAGCTTACAAGAATCAGAAGATAAGGAAATACTCGAAGCTGTAAAACCAATAGCAGAGCAACTAGAAGCTGGCTGGAATGAAAACGACTATCAAAAATTTATTCGGCATGTTGCAATCGATAAAAAAGAATCAATAGATATAAATAACTTTACTAAGCAAAGAACAGAATCAATTAAAGAGCTAGGTAAAAGCTCACTAGGTAAGCTTGTTAAAATACACAAAAACCCGAATAATATTGTAATAATATGGGAAGTTTTATTCGAGAAAAGGCCTGAACCAGGGCTTGGTGTTTATCGTTTTATTGAAAGCAATGGTACTATTACAGTTGAATCATCACTACATCATCATTAATAAGCTAACAAATCGTTCAAGTCGTGTGCGCAAAAAGCATGCGCACACTCGGACCAAGCGAACAGCACGCTTGGCCGCTTAACTCGGCGTTAGGTGTAAATAAAATAGAAAGCATGGACGGTTAGAATTGAAAATCATCTTAATAATATTATTAGGTTTGAACTTATTTGGGTTTATAGCTCTATTTAGAGGGAAATCACTTGGGCAAGAGATAGACAATATATATTTATTAGTTACATTACTATTGTCTATCATATTTAGCACATGGTTATACCTATACAATAAAAAACATAAAAGCTAATAACATAACAATTTAATTTATTAATGAACATAATTCAGCTGAAGAAATAATTAACACCTAACAACACGCCCTGAGGTGGACAGCAAGTCCAGTATTAACCATTAACTGCATATGCTAACAATGGTGAGCCTCTTTGTTTAAGCGCTTTTAA